>NZ_JBIVMZ010000002.1:0-890337 GCF_044753355.1 Streptomyces sp. NPDC088400
ACCCCCCAGGTCATGCCTTCGACAGAGGGGACACAGTCATACCGGGCCCGGAGGCCAGCGGCCCCATTGCAGGACCGCGAAAAACATAACGGGGGGGGCCGAGCCAGGCTCGGCGCTGCTGCGGCGTACCTGACGTCCTGGCGTGCGGCTGGCCGGCGTCCGGAGCCCCCCGAGTCGCCACGAGGGGGCAAGGGGCACAGATGGTCGAAATTCCGGATCAGCGCGGCGACGTTCGAGGATCTGCTGACGAGTCAGCACGGAGTCTGCGCGGTATGCGCTCAGCTCCCGTCCGGTGAACGCTCGCTGGCCGTCGACCACGACCACGAGTGCTGCCCCGGAAAGACGAGTTGCGGACGGTGTGTCCGCGGTCTGCTCTGCGGTCGGTGCAACAGCGGAGTGGGGATGTTCAACGACGACGTGGCCCGTCTGATGGCCGCGATCCGGTACCTGGAGAAGTACCGACTTTGAAACTTGCGGAGCGAGTGCGACGGACGCCGGCGAATGGCGCGGCTCCTCACTCGCTCCGCACGGCAGACTCCGTGGACGTCCAGGGGCGGAAGCGGGGATGATCCCGTAGCTCAGTCCGGATAGAGCGCCGTACTACGGATGCGGATGTCGGAGGTTCGAGTCCTCCTGGGATCGCTTGCTGTGCGCGGACGGACGATTCGTCATCGACCCTTGTCCCGCGGCAGAGGGCGCAGCGGGGTGACACCCACTGCGACGCGTGGCGCCCAACCCCGCACTATGAACCGTGCGCCGGATCTCATCGAGGGTCGGCACGGAGATGCGCGGGAGAGTCCCGGTGGACCGCTGGTTATGGTCGGCTTGACGTCGATACCACGTCCCCGGGGCCGGACGGACGTAGCTCAGTGGTAGAGCAGCGGTCTCCAAAACCGCCCACGGAGGTTCGATTCCTCCCGTCTGTGCAGAGGGCCATCCCGTGCTGCGACTAGCTAGCGCGCGGCCGAAGTAGCGGTACCGACGCATGATCGGGCCGCAGGCTGTCCGACGGCGGGACCCGGACAGCACCTCCACGTGGAAGGGAGTCCGCAGCCTGGCACGCCAGGAAGACCGGTTCGATGCCGGGTGGAGGGCAGGGTGATGGGGCAGCCCGCTACAGACTGCCCCATCAAGCTAGTTGTCGTTGTTGAGGTACTCGAAGACCTTGATGCCGATGCCGAACGCGACGCCGAACGTCACGCCTCCTGCGCCGACGGCTGCAAGCGCCGGTGCATGGCAGAGGGACGCCACGATGCCCGCGGTGAGAGCCGCAGTCGTGGAAGAGAAAAAGACGGTGGTGACCTCCAGCCCCCTGCGCGTAGCAGTGGGCTGGGCCGAAGTGGTCGTCACTGGTGGAGCCTCCGAAAAGTGTCGTCGCGTCAGAATCTCAAAGCGGGCATACCTCATCGAGGTATCCGCTTAGAGATGACGGCGGGGGCTGTTGCCCCTACCGTTGCCACAGACGCGGCACTTGGGCTCCTATCGGACGTGGAACTCGCCATGGCAGCTTAGGTGTTGACGACCTCGATGCGCAAGGGATTCCAGTTCCCCGGAGTATGGCGCAGCTTGGTAGCGCATCCGCTTTGGGAGCGGAGGGCCGCAGGTTCGAATCCTGCTACTCAGACCACAGACAGACCCGCCACGGAGGAGCGATCCCGTGAGCGGGGCTGAGCAACGTCACGACGTCGGAAGCTCCACGGTGAACGTGCCCTCTTCGTAGCTGAGCGTCCCGCCCTTGGCGCCGACGTCCAGCACCAGCGAGCCCGTGACGGACTGCCCAGGCTTGTACGTCGTATCCAGCTCCGGGCTGTCCCCGACGCCTTCCAGCGTGGTCGCGTCCTGTGCGGCCGTGTCGCCGTCCTCCCACGTGATCACGCCGTAGCCGGCGAACTCACCGGGCTTCGGCCCGACGTTCTTGATCGTCAGCGTGAGGACGACGTATTGGCCCAGCGTCGGCTCGTTGGTCGTATCGATCTCCGACGGAGAGACGTACTTCGCGCTCTTGACCGTGACTTGCATCTTCGTCGTCACGGCAGGGTTCTCGCCGTACTCGTCCGTTTCCACGACGTCGTACGAGCCGCTCTCACCGACCGTCAGCGACGGACCGTCGGAGGCGGACTCAGACGGTTCTGCTGACTCCTCGGCGACCGGGTCCGCAGGTGACTCCACGGCCGCTTCAGCAGCCTCCGGCTTGTCCCTGGTGCCGCTGGACATGCACCCCGTGACGAGCGCGCTGACGGCGATTGCCGGCGCCACGAGCAAGGCAGCTCTTCGCACGAACGACGTCTTCATGATCCCCCCTGGAATCCAGTGGCCTCCCCTGGCCACGAGCGCTTCAGCGTACGACACGGGCCCCGTAGGAGGTGGCGGAATGGCGTGGGAAGGAAGCACGCGCCGGCAACGCCTGCCGAAGGACTGGCCACGTATCCGACGGCGCATCATCCGGCGTGACGGAGGCGTCTGTACGGCCCGCTACAGCGACGGCCACAGGTGCGAGCCTGGTACTGACGTGGACCACATACGGCCCGGAGACGACCGCAGGGACGAGAACCTACAGCTTCTGTGCGGCTGGCACCACACACAAGAGCAGCAGCGAGGGAGGCGCAGCAGCGACCCTCACGCGGGTCAGTGTGCACCGCCCTCGTCCTACACGCCCCGCACTGGAGGACTGATGGGTAGGGCACAGGCACGCTGGGGTCTGACTGCGTGGTGAGGTGTTGTGGTGTGCCTGCCTTGTCGACGCACGCATGAGGCAATGTGACGTACATGCCCGCACGTACGGGCACCTACTGGTGGCCATGGAGGGCGAGGCATGAGCGGTGCTGACGTAGTGCTGGAGGAGAGCAACGACACCGGAGAGAACGGAGTCGTTGTGACTCGCGTGACGATCAACGGAGTTGATGTTATCGGCTCGCGAAGACGCCGAAGATCGACATCGGAACGCGAGGCAACGACAAGATCACTACGGTGACGATCACGCTCATCCCCAGCCGCTTGGTGATCAAGGGCGAGCACGCCGACGATGATCGTCGGGAGCCTCGCGTCGGCTTCACCGCGAAGATCAACTAGCGCCCTACCCAGGGGGGTGATCCCCTCCGGGACGATCAGAAGACCGTACAGGTGCTGGGCGTCGCGGTCTGTACGGGTCTGGGGCTTTGAAATGAGGCTGCGGAGTCGGCACTCCTGGCAGGCCGTCAGGCGCCCGTACAGGGCGTCGTGGGGGCATCCTCCCTGACCCCGAGGGTGCGTGCCAAGACGGACCGCCGCTTCCTCGACAAGATGCTCAAGAAACACGCCGACGCGCTGGAGGGCGTGGTCAAGGCGTACACCCGCAAGGTCGAGAAACACACACCGATCCACCCCGAGTACGTCGCCTCCGTCATGGACGAACTCGCCGACGACGACGCCGTGTTCACCGTCGACACCGGCATGTGCAACGTCTGGGCGGCCCGCTATCTCACCCCGAACGGGCGCCGGCGTGTCATCGGATCGTTCAGCCACGGCTCGATGGCCAACGCACTTCCCCAGGCCATCGGCGCGCAGTTCGTCGACCGGAACCGTCAGGTCATCTCGATGTCCGGGGACGGCGGATTCTCCATGCTGATGGGCGACTTCCTCACCCTCGTCCAGCACGACCTGCCGGTGAAGATCGTCCTCTTCAACAACTCCTCCCTGGACATGGTCGAGTTGGAGATGATGGTGGCCGGACTGCCGTCGTACGGCACGGCCAACCACAACCCCGACTTCGCGGCGATCGCCCGCGCCGCGGGTGCCTACGGAGTACGGGTGGAGAAGCCCAGGCAGCTCACGGGCGCGCTCAAGGACGCCTTCAAGCACAAGGGCCCCGCCCTGGTGGACGTCGTCACCGACCCGAACGCGCTCTCCATCCCGCCGAAGATCAGCGCGGACATGGTGACGGGCTTCGCCCTCTCGGCCAGCAAGATCGTCCTGGACGGCGGGGTGGGCCGCATGGTCCAACTGGCCCGCTCCAACCTGCGGAACGTACCCCGGCCGTGACTTTGTGGGGCTCGGTTCGCCTCCGGGGCGCTGCAAGCCACTGTCGACGGTCGACCGTGCTCGGTTTGCTCGTACCTCACAAACCTGCGCGCGCTCTCCCTTACGACAGCGGCGCGCCCCTTCGGCTCACTCGCCGCCGGACGACAGAAGCCGGAGCGTTCAGGCACTGTGAACCTCGGTGCCGCACCACGGCGTTCCGGCGCCCTGAATTTTCGTTCCGCGGCGGAGGAAGGTCGAGAATCGCGGACGGGTCAGGTATCGCGGACGGGTCAGGTATCGCGGACGTGTCAGGCGACGTCGTGAGCGACATCTGACAGCCACGTCGGAGCGTTACGGTCAAGGGTCCGGACAACAGCCTTCAGACGCGCCCGAATCCGGGACGATGTAACGTGCTGAAGTCGCGGAAGCCGCTCTGTGATCACGACTTCGCAATCACGCCAGGCGCCGATGGTCGCCAGCGCTTCCAATTCAGCGCAAGCATGCCCGAGCTCTCGTCGACCGCCAGTCCTTTCAAGTTCGGTAGCACGGTGAAGATGGGGAAGGGCGGACTGCGGATCACCCAGAGACATGTAGACCTCTCCATGATGCCGGGACACTTCCCCCTCGTCGATCCACCATGTCCATTGCGGGTCACGATCTCCCACCGAGTCCTGAAGTCCGCCCGACGCACGCTCTACAGCCTCCAGTGCGCGAGTCCTGTCGCCCGCTTGAGCCAGTCCTAGCGCTCTGCGTACGTGGGACATGAGTGCGACCCGGCCGGGGATCCGTGAGACCGTCAGAAGCTCGTCAGAGATGTGGAGCGACTCGCCCACCCTTCCCGTCTGAATGCCGTGCATGGCCATCAAATCGAGAATGAACCACTCCAGCGGGTTGTCCCCCGCCAGCCGAGCGAACAGGTGAGCCTCTGTGAGTGCCTGTCGTGCCTCGGTCTGACGATTGGCGTCGAAGAGGATCCAGCCGGCAACCTCCGCCAGCTCTGACACGGCAGACAGCTGCTCCTTGTGCTCACCGTTCATCGTCCGTGCTTCGGCTTTCCAGAGCTGGACGGCTGCGGACGCGACGTGATCTCCGCCGAATCGGTTGTCGTGCGCCAGCAGTGGGGCAGCCAGCGCCCGAGCCGTTTCGATGATGTCGCTGGACGACGATGGAGGGCCCGGAAGCGCGGCGAATTCCCCACCGGTGCACAAGAGTTCGTCGAGCGCGTGAGCCATCTTCAACGAGGGCGACTGCTGACCTTTCACCACACGGGAGAGATACGAGACGTCGTAATGCATGGCACGTGAGGCGGCACGCAAGCTAAGTCCGCGCTCGGACAGCGCCGATCGCACACGGCTTCCGAAGCTGTCCATATTTTCTCCCCCCGTCAGGAGTTGACTGTTCTCCGTCCGGCGTAGTCAACAGCGGTCGACTGTTGCGGTCGGTCGCCGGTTGTTTCCATAGGTGATGCAAGCGTCACAGCGCCGCGCGAATGGCCCGGGACCTGACCGAAGCGCTTCGAAGGAGCACCGACATGGGACAGCTTAATCGTGATCTGGTAAGGGTGTAACTGGCTCTTACAGGACCCGTACTGGCCCGGGGCCAGAATGGTCGAGGGTCGTGTTCTGAGGACCTATTCGGCGCTTCAGGGCCGCCTGGCCCACGTGCAGTTGTCCTCAGCACCGCGGGACGAATCTTGCTCACCCGCGAAGCGGCCGGCCGGTCCATCCGTAAAAGACTCCGTGCGCCACCCCGTTGACCCTGGGCGCGCGGACCCCTGCCCCGGTCTGTTGGTCGCCGGAGGGTGCACGGCCCTCGGGCAGGACGGGCGTACCACTTCACCCCCACCAGCCCGGGGCGAAGACCAACTCGGCTCCCGACGGCCCGCAGACGAGGGACCGGCGGGAGGGGGACGGGGTCGCAGGAGGTGACGTGTCCGGACGTAAAGCGTGATTTGTGGCGCACACCGGCCCGCACTCGAAAACAAGCCCGCACGCGCCGTAAATCATGCAGTCCGGACATGCGCCTCCGGAGGCGCCGGCCCACGCACCCACCACAAACCGCACCGCGCCGCCCCGCCGGACGGCGCCCCCCTACGCCGGCGTGAGCCGCAGCGTCAGGATCTGGAACGGCCGCAGCCGCAACCGCAGTCCCTCCTCGCCCGTCTCCGCGTCGTGCAGCGGCCGTTCCAGCAGGTCCGTCACCTGAGCGCCGGTCACCGGGAACCCGACCCGCAGCGTGGCATCGGCCCGGCCGCCGCCCGACTCGTAGAGCCGTACGACGACATCCCCACTGCGGTCGTCCGCGAGCTTGACCGACTCCACGGTGACGGCCGGACAGTCGACGGTGACCAGCGGCAGCTGTTCGGGCGCGGGCGCCACACGCAGCGGCATGTTGAGCGCCAGGCCCTCCTGTACCGCCTCCTCCGCCGTGGCGCCGGGCAGCAGCGCGTAGCTGAACCGGTGCGTGCCCAGGTCGGTCTCCGGGTCCGGGCTGTGCGGGGCGCGCAGCAGCGTCAGCCGTACGGTCGTGCCGAGCCCCTCCGAGTGTGGCAGCCGGGTCACATCGTGCCCGTACGTCGAGTCGTTGAGCACCGCGACCCCGTAGCCGGGCTCGGCGACCCGCAGCCAGCGGTGCGCGCAGATCTCGAACCGGGCCGCGTCCCAGCCGGTGTTGTCGTGCGTGGCCCGGTGCACATGCCCGAACTGGATCTCGGCGGTGGACCGTTCGGCGTGTACGTCGAGCGGGAACGCGGCCTTGAGGACCTTCTCCGACTCCTGCCAGTCGACCTCGTTCACCACATCGATACGGCGGCTGTCGGCGGTGAGCCGGATCTCCTGCGTGATCCGCGACGCCCCGAACGTACGCACCACCCGCACCGCCGCCCGCAGCGGCCCCGTCTCGATCAGCTCGACGGAGTCGGCGGCGGTGAGATCGGTGTGCCGACGCCGGTAGTGCCGGTCGATGTCCCAGGCGTCCCACTGATTGGGGTGATCGGGATGCAGTTGCAGCAGATTGCCCCGGCTGCCGGGCGCCAGCACCTCACGGCCACCGGCGCCGAGGTCGCGTACGGAGGACAGCAGCCCGTCCGCGTCGACGACGACCTCCAGCAACTGGTTGCGCAGCGTGAAGGCTCCGCCCTCCGAGGCAGACGACGCGGCCGACACGGGGGACGGCGCGAGCGAAGTGAACGTACCCGGCGCCAACGCCCGTACCAGCGCGGGAGCCAGCACCCGGCCGTCGGCCAGCGGCTGTGTCCCGACGGTCTCCGCCACGTCCGAGGCACGAGCGGTGACGACATCGCGGCGCGGGTAGGGGGCCGCGTTCCACACTCCCACGGCGTTACCGCTCCCCACCGCGTTACCGCCCCCGACAGGGCCCAGCACCGCCAGCGCGTCCGCGACGACGGCCTCCAGTTCCTCCCGTACCACCTCGTACGTCGCACGGGCCTCGCGGTGCACCCAGGCGATCGACGAGCCGGGCAGGATGTCGTGGAACTGGTGCAGCAGCACCGTCTTCCAGATCCGGTCCAGGTCCTCGTACGGATAGCTGTACGAGGACGAGTGCAGCGCCGCCGCCGTCGCCCACAACTCGGCCTCCCGCAGGAGGTGTTCGCTGCGCCGGTTGCCCTGCTTGGTCTTCGCCTGCGTGGTGTACGTCGCCCGGTGCAGCTCCAGATACATCTCGCCCGACCAGACCGGGGCCTGTGCCCCGTACTCCTCCTGGGCCGCCGCGAAGAAGGCCGAGGGCCGCTCGACTTCGACCCGGGGAGAGCCTTCGAGCGACTTCAGGCGCCGTGCCCGCTCCAGCATCTCCCGGGTGGGACCCCCGCCGCCGTCGCCCCAGCCGAACGGCACCAGCGACCGGGACGCCCGCCCCTTCTCGGCGAAGTTCCGTTCCGCGTGGGCGAGTTCGGTGGCGTGCAGCTCGGAGTTGTACGTGTCGACCGGCGGGAAGTGGGTGAAGACCCGGGAGCCGTCGATGCCCTCCCACCAGAACGTGTGGTGCGGCATCTTGTTGGACTGGTTCCAGGAGAGCTTCTGGGTGAGGAACCATTTCACTCCGGCGAGCTTCGCCAACTGCGGGAAGGCCGCCGTGTATCCGAAGGAGTCCGGCAGCCAGATCTCCTCGGTGTCCACGCCCAGCTCCTCCTGGAAGAAGCGCTTGCCGTGCGTGATCTGCCTGGCCAGCGCCTCGCCGCCGGGCATGTTGGCGTCCGACTCCACCCACATCGAACCCACCGGGGCCCACGTGCCGTCCGCCACCGCCTTCTTGATGCGTTCCCAGATGTGCGGCTGGTTGTCGCGCACCCACGCGTACTGCTGTGCCTGCGAGCAGGCGAAGACCAGCTCCGGGTAGTCGGCCGCGAGCGCCGTCACATTGGCGAAGGTCCGGGACGCCTTCCGTACGGTCTCGCGCAGCGGCCACAGCCAGGCCGAGTCGATATGGGCGTGCCCCGTCGCCGAGATCCGGTGCGCGCTCGGGGACGCGGGACGGGACAGCGCGTCGGCGAGCTCGCTGCGGGCGGCGGTCGCCGTGCCCGCCACATCGTGCAGATCGAGCGCGTCCAGCATGTTCTCCAGGGCGCGCAGGATCTCGTGGCGCCGCGAGCGGTCCGTGGGCAGCTCGTACATCAGCTGCGACAGGACCTCGATGTCCAGGACCAGATGCCAGACCTCCTTGTCCAGGACGGCCAGTTCGGCGGACGCGAAGCGGTAGATCGGGCGGTCCGGCGCGGTCAGTACGTCGCCGAGCAGCGTCGGCGTCCCGCCCTGCGGTACGGCGGGGTTGGCGGCGGCCTCCAGCAGCAGACGGACGGACTCGCCGCCGGCCGCGGGTGCGGCGACGGGGATGTACCGGTTGCGCGGATGGATGCCCTTGAGAGGGACGCCCACGGAGTCGTATACCAGTCCCTCGGCCTGGAAGCCGGGGCCCGTACCGGTGAATCCGGGGTCGATGACGGCCTCGACCCGGCGTCCGGCCCACCCGTCGGGGACCACACCCTCCAGCCGGAACCAGCTGGTGGACCAGGGCGCGCCCCATTCCGTACCGGTCGTGAACGGCTCGTACGCGCCCTGGAGCGCCTGCTCCACCGGCACCGGTTCGCCCGGCGTGTGCCACACGGCGAGGGTGAGCGGCTCCCGGTCCGCGTACTGCGCCGGGCGGATGAACTGGCGCAGCGCGCGCTCCAGGCGCCCTTCCACCTGAGTGCGGTCGTCATGCATCGAGGCTCCTCGGTTCGGCCGACTCGGTGGGTCGGTCGGTCGTCGGGCGATAGGCGTTCGCCCTCCCTCACTTCCCCGGGCGGGCCCCGCGCATCCGCCTCCCGTGGCGATGAGGTGACGACGGGGTGACGAACGCCATGAGTGGCGTTTCCGGGGGAGGGGAATGCATCCGGTGTAGGTGTTCGAGGGCAGGGGCAGTCACCGGCACAAGCGGGGGGACAGACGTGACGATGGGGACCGGGTTACGGCGCAGAGTGGGCGGCGCCGATCTCGCGGCCGTTCCGGAAGTGCGGCATGCCTTGCGGGAGATGCTGCGGCACTGGAAGGAGCGCGATTCCGCCGACGTGGCCGAGCTGTTGGTGAGTGAGCTGGTCACCAATGCGCTGGTTCACACGAAGAGCGGCGCCGTGGTCACGGCGACGGTCGCGGACTCACGACTGCGGGTGGAGGTACGGGACTTCGTCGCCGGACTGCCCGAAGTGGCCGTGCTGACCGCGCTGTCCGCGCGAACCGGCCCTGTCAGGCCGGTTGCCGACGACTCCACGCATGGCAGGGGGCTGGCGTTGGTGCGGAGCCTCGCGGACGACTGGGGGATACGGACCCGGCCGCTGGGCAAAGTGGTGTGGTTCGAGCTGAACGGCGAGGCGGCGTAAGGGGCTTGCGGAGTAAGAGGGTTTTACGGAACGGGGACGAAGCGGCCAGGGACGGGACACAACGGCGGACCGGCGCGACGGTCGTCCGTCACGCCGGTCCTGGGCATCACGCCCTTGGTGCTTTCCGCTGGTGCTCTCCGCTATTGGAAGAGGCAGCCGTACTGAAGGTCAGCCGTACTGCCGCTCAAGATCCGAGAGCTTGCGCTCCAGGGAGTCGAGCCTGGGAAGCGCCTGGGTGTCGTCCTCCGCCGTCAGGTCCACCATGCGTGCCTCGGGAGCGCCCGCGGGCTGAAGCGAAAGCCGCGACCGGTGAGGCAGCTGCGGCTTTTCAGCTATGGCAGGCTCCGCGGCGGCCTCGACGGCGGCCGGAGAACCGCCCGCCACCGCGGGCAGCGGCACCTGTCGGCCGCCGCCACGCCCCCGGCCCCACGCGACCCGGTGCTGTCGGTTGAGCGCCTTGATCTGCGCGCGGTCCAGCTTCTCCTGCTCCCGCCTGCGGTGCCGGGTCTGCTCCTTCTGACGCCGGTCCTCGCGCACCTCGTCGACCGCCTCGTCCAGCGTCCGCACGTTCTCGAGGAGCATCAGCGACCAGGCGGCGAAGGTCTCGCGGGGCGCGCGGAGCCACCGTACGATCCGGATCTGCGGCAGCGGACGGGGGACGAGCCCCTGCTCACGCAGCGCCGCCCGGCGGGTCTGCTTCAGCGCGCGGTCGAACAGCACCGCGGCCGAGAGCGACATGCCCGCGAAGAACTGCGGAGCGCCGTCGTGGCCCAACCCCCGGGGCGCGTGCACCCAGTTGAACCAGGCGGCAGCACCGGCGAACGTCCACACCAGCAGGCGCGAGCCGAGGGCCGCGTCACCGTGGCTGGCCTCGCGCACCGCGAGCACCGAGCAGAACATCGCCGCGCCGTCGAGCCCGAACGGGACGAGGTACTCCCAGCCGCCGCTCAGGTTGAGGTTCTCCTGGCCGAAGCCCACGAGGCCGTGGAAGGAGAGTGCGGCGGCGACCGCCGCACAGCAGAAGAGGAGCGCGTAGGAGGCGGAGCCGTAGATGGCCTCCTTGCGCCGGCGGCGCTCCTCACTGCGTTCCCAGGAGTCCTCGGTCGCGGCCTTGTCACCGGCGCGCTTGCCGCGGGCGATCACCGCAGCGGCCACCAGGATTCCGACGATCAGCACGCCGAGGGGGAGCAGCCAGTTCAGCGATATGTCGGTCAGTAGCATGCGGTGTTCCTTGCATCGCAGTAGGGCGTTTCGGGCGCCAGTTTGGCGGAAGCGCGGTACCCCTCAGGGGGTTTCGGGACAAGAGAACACCAACGAGGCGGTGAGGCCCGTAGATTAGCGTGTTTTGTTAGCACTGCCGTGCGGCAAGCTGCTGTCATGTTCGATTAATATCACCCCTGCGGGGGGCGTGGATGACACGGGTGACGGGCAGTCAGATGCTCGCACTCGACCAGTCAGACGCTCGCGCTCAGCTTCCGGACGCGGTCGGCGTCTTCCGTACGGGGGCAGGTGACGCAGGTGTCCTCGGGGCGCAGTGTGTAGAAGAGACAGCAGCTGGCCCGGTCACGGGTGGGCAGCGATTCGCCGTTCGGCCCCGTCAGTTCGCGGAAACCCGCCCCGCCGACGTATGGCTTGGTCGTGCCGGGCAGCAGCCGCTCCAGCTCCGCCATCGCGGTCCGCTCCTCGCCCAGCAGGTGGCCGAGGTACCAGAGCCCCTCGACGATCTCGTCGGTCGCCATGCCCCACAGCGCCCGTCGGCCGCGTCGCATGCGCGGGGCGAAGCCTTCGAGGACCGGCCCGAGGTGTTCGGCGACGGCCGTCCGCACCTCGCCGCGCAGGGCCTCCTCGTCCGCGACGACCCGGGCGCCGGGCAGTGACGCCGCGGGGTCGTCCGGCAGGCAGGCGAATTCACGTATCCGGACGGTCATGCGGCCCAGTGCGCGCTGGAAGGAGACATCCTCGACGGGGATGCGCGGGACCCGGCGGTGCAGGAACCAGGGCACGGTGACCAGCAGGCAGGCCGGCCAGGCGTAACGGTGGAGCGCGAAGCTGGCGATAACGTCGGGACGGGCCCGCTGTCCGTAGTCCCGCAGCACCTGCGCCTCGTCCCAGGCGAGGAACGCGTCGAGGGCGGGGCCGCCGGCGGCGAGCTCCGCCGCGCTCACCCAGCCGCCGCCGTGCGGGGGCCGCTCACTGTCGGTGAGCTGGTCGACGCGCAGCGCGGGAAACACCTCGGTCAGACGCGCGTACGCATCCGTCACGGGAGAGGCGAGAAGGCCGGGCAGCAGGGCGGGGACGGTCATGCAGGGGACCACCGAATCGGGATCGTTTGCAGGTAAGCCTTACCTTACCCGATCTGAACGATGTTTGAACTGCGGCCCGGTCGGCCTATCGTGCACCTGTGAATCCCGGCTTCCGCGAGCCGACGGACAGGACCTGATGGGCGGGGTGGACCCGAGTGGAGCAGCGCAGAGTGCGGGGAACCGCGGCGCCGCGGCCGAACGTATCCGGGGCGGCCATGGCGGCCTCGTCCGTACCGGCGCTCGGTTCCGTGCCGCCTGGTTCTGTGCAGGCCGGTTCTGTGCGGCCGGGGGCGGGCTGGGTGCCGGAACAGCCGACGACGACGGCCCGGCCCGGTGACGTCGGCTCGGAGCGGACGCCGGAGCGGGCACGTGGTGAGCACACGCACAGTGAGGACAGCGGCGGTGAGTACACCGGCGGTGAGTACGTCAGCGGCGGTTACTCCGCTGGCAGGGGCATCGACGGCGTCCCGTCCCCGACCGCGCCGCCGCCCCCGACGACCCCGCCCCCCACGACGCCCCCGTCCCCGCCCCGGCCGGTACGGCGTCACTCCGTACGCGGTCAGATCCTCGACGCCCTGCGCGAGGCGCTCATCAGCGGTGACCTTGTCCCCGGCGAGGTCTACTCGGCCCCCATGCTGGGGGAGCGCTTCGGCGTCTCCGCCACCCCGGTACGCGAGGCCATGCACCAGCTGACCCTGGAAGGTGCGGTCGAGGTCGTCCCCAACCGGGGATTCCGCGTCACCGAGCGCAGTGCGCGCGAACTCGCCGAACTGGCCGAGGTGCGGGCGCTGATCGAGGTGCCCGTGATGCTGCGGCTGGCCCGTACCGTACCGGCCGACCGGTGGGCGGAGCTGTCCCCGTTGGCGGAGGCGACGGCCAGGGCGGCGGCCGTCGGGGACCGTGCCGCGTACGTCGAGAGCGACCGCGCCTTCCACCGCGCGCTGCTCTCCCTCTCCGGAAACCAGCAACTGGTCATGGTGGCCGACGACTTGCACCGCCGTTCCCAGTGGCCGCTGGTCAGCGCTCCGGCCACCCGCCGCGCCGACCTGGTCGCCGACGCGGCGGAACACTCGGCGCTGCTGGACGCACTGATGGCACGGGATCTGCCGGTGGTGCAGTCCTTGATACGGGAGCACTTCACGGGCGCTGCCGACTGAACGGGATGGCCGTCCCGGTGTGCCGAGGGCGCTGAGCGCGTGGTGCGGGCGCCGAGCGTTCGGTACGGGTGCGTGGTGCGGGACGTGTGCTGCGGGGCGTCGGCTCAGCGGGCCGCGGCGGCCGCCTCGGCGGTGGCGACGGCGCTGGTCAGGATTTCCGTGTCGAACAGCGTGCCGTCGGCCAGCCGGTGGGCGCCCGCATAGGCGTTCAGCATGGCCTTCGCCGTACGCAGGGCCGACGGAGACCGGCGGAGCAGCGGCTTCGTCCAGCGTGCGACCGTCTTGTCCAGCTCGTCCTCGGGGACGGCCTTGTGCAGGATGGTCAGCTCCGCGGCCTTCTCGGCATCGAAGTTGTCGGCGGTCAGGATCAGTTCCCGGATCCGGGCGGCCCCGGTCTCGTGGAACATCCGCGGCATGATCCCGCCCCAGGCCGGCGGGATCCCGAGGCCCAGTTCCGGCAGCCGGAAGCGGCAGTTGTCCGCACCCACCCGCAGATCGCAGAGCACCGCGAGCCCCAGCCCGGCCCCCACCACGCTGCCGTGCAGCCGCGCGATGGTGACCACTCCGGTGGTCGCCATCAGATCGCACATCCGGCGCGCCTTGTTGCCGGCCGCGCGCAGGCCGGCGCCGTTGGGGTACTCGGCCAGGAGGGAGGGAAACTCTCTGCGGTCCGCGCCGAGGCAGAAGTCGTCGCCCGCCGCGGAGAGGATCAGTACACGAATGTCGGGATGCTCGTCCAATGCGCCAAGAACGGCCAAGAGTTCATCAAGAAGAAGTCCGGATATTGCGTTACCGGTCTCCGGACTGTTGAGCCGCACCTTCAGTACGGGGCCTTCGTGTACGACATGAAGAGCCTTGAGGTCATCAAACATGCTGTCCTTGTTTCGTGTGAGCCCCAAGGGGCGCGAGAGGGCATGCGGGAACGAATCGACACGGTGTGTTGGCTCGCTGTCAGCTCACCGTCACCATCAATCTGGTGAGGCGCCGGAATGTCACCTGTGGCGCCCATGAGGGGGAGGAGCCGAGGCGCAGTCCCGGCATACGTGCCAGCAACGCCGTCAGGAGTGACGTCGCTTCCAGTCGTGCCAGCGGGGCTCCGAGGCAGTAGTGAATCCCGCTGCCGAAGCCGAGGTTCGGTGCCTTGCGGCGGACGTCGAAGACTTCGGGGTCGGTGTACTTCCGGGGGTCGTGATGGGCCGCGCCGACCATGAGTTGCACCATGTCGCCCTCGCGGATCCGAGTGCCGGCCAGCGTGACGTCTTCCGGCGCCGTCCGGCTGAACAGGTGGATCGGCGGATCGTAGCGCAGGGCCTCGTCGACCGCGTCGGGTATGTGCTCGGGTCGGGCGCGCAGGAGCTCCAGCTGCCTGGGGTGCTTCAACAGCAGGTACGTCGCGCTGTTCAGCATGTGTGTCGTGGTTTCCAGCGCGGCCTCAAGGACGAAGAACGCCAGGGAGTGGACCGCCGCGTCGGCCAGTTCCCGGTCCGGCTCCAGCGTGTCCCACGTCCTGATCCAGGTGGAGACCGGGTCGCTCCCCGGTGCCTTGCGGCGCTCTCGTACCAACTCGGTGAAGTAATCCTGTAGTTGCCGGGTCGCGGCGTCCGCGAGAGCGAGTTGGCTGGGGGAGGGGAACAATTCCTGTGTGAGTACCTGATCGTTGACGAGTGAGTTCAGCAACCGGTAATCGGAGGAGGGGAGCCCGAGCCATCGCCCTATCGATATCACGGGCAGCTGCTCGGATATCAGCGAACTGAAGTCGGCTTCCCCTTGCCGCAATTCTTCGGCGAGTCCGTCGAGCAGCTGGTCGACGGACTCGCCGATGGATCGCTTGATGCTACCCAGAGATTTCCGGTCGAAGGGATTCCCGAGTGACTGCCGCATCTTCGTGTGGTGCGGCGGATTCAGCATGGGGAGCGTTTTCGCGGCCTGTTGTGAGGCCGGTGTGTTCCAGCGGTCGTGATTGCCCTGCTTTTCCCGCCACTGGCTGTCGAGGGCTTTCCACTGTCTGCTCCGGAGTATCTGATCGCACAGGTTGTACGAGGTCACGAGGTGTCCGCCCCAGGGCGCCGCGATGACATCGCCCAGATTTCTCAGCTCTGCGTAGAGCGGCAGGTGGCGCGACTGCCCCTCCCTCGTGCGCAGTCGGGAAAAGAGAGAGATCACGGTGCGTCGGTCGACGGGAGAGGCGGTCGGGGAGGGATTCACAGGGAGTCCTTCAAAAGGAGAGCGTGTACGATTCGCTCAGCCTTTCTACCCCTTTAGAGTAACGCCCATGCAACGGTCAGTCACCCGCCGCTGTAGTGAAGGTCACCCCTTGAACCAGGTGAGGAAGCCACTCCAGAAGCTATTCTTCTGCGACTTCGACCGCTCCTCCGGCGCCGGTGCGGCCGGGGTCGGACGCGACAGCCCGCCATAACTGGGAGATTTACCGGTTTCGCTGCGTACCGGAGTGAATCGGGCAGGGAGAGCGTTGAGCGCCCGGTGAATGGGTCCGGGGCGCCAGGTCAAACTCTCCGCGGGCACGCCGAGTTCAATGTCCGGAAGCTTGTTGAGGAGCTTTTCGATGGCCAGTACGGAGATGAGCATCGCGGGGTCCTTGGCCGGGCACGCGTGCGGACCCGCACCCCAGGCCAGATGGGCACGCTTGCTGAGTGTCTGACGGCTCGTGGACAGACTCGGATCGGTGTTGGCCGCGGCGAAGCTGATGAGCACGGGGTCTCCGGCATCCAGCTTGCTTCCCGACAGGTCCACGTCGTACACCGGGTAGTGAACGGCGTAGTTGGCTATCGGCGGGCTGTTCCAGAGCACGTCGTTGATGGCGTCCTCGACCAGCAGACCCGCGCCGCCGTGCTGGTCGCCCGCGTACTTCTCGTCCGACAGCAGCAACAGCAGAGAGCTGGCGATCACGTTCTGGGTGGGCTCGGTGCCGGCGCCGATCAGAGTGATCAGCTGATGGATCATCTCCTCGTCGGTCAACCCCGCCGGATGCTGCATCAGCCAGGACGTGATGTCGTCCCCGGGCTGGGCGCGCTTGCGCTGCACCAGATCCAGCAGAGTCTCCGTCACCAGCTGGTTGGCCTTCGCCGCGTCGACGCCGTCCATGAGGCTGGAGATACCGAAGACCAGCCGGTCACCGATCTCCGCCGGGCAGCCGAAGAGTTCGTTGAAGACCAGCAGCGGCACCAGCTGCGCGTAGTCCGCGACCAGATCGACCTGGCCACGGCTGGTGAACTGGCTGATGAGATAACGCGAGACGCGGTCGACATGCCGGGTCACCCGGTGCGTGTCGATCTTGGCCAGGGACTCCGTCACCGCCCGACGCACCCTCAGGTGTTCCGCGCCGTCCGCGAAGAGGCAGTTCGGGCGGTACGCCATCATGGGAACGATCGGGCTGTCCAGCGGCACCCGGCCTTCGTTGAGCCCACGCCAGCGCCGAGCGTCCCGGACGAAGGTGTCAGGGTTCTGGAGCACATGGAGCGCCGCCGCGTAGTCCGTGACGAGAGACGCGTCCACGCCGGGGGCCAGTTCGACGGGCGCGGCGGGACCGAAGTGCCGCATGTACTCGTAGTAGGCGTCCGGGTTCTTGGCGAACTCCGGCGTGTACACGGGGATTCCCTTGCCGCTGTTGTGCGCCGGGCAACCCGGTGGCGGTGACGGGAATTCCGCAGGGGATTGCATGTGTCGAACTCCTAGTTGAGGCGTGACTGGAGGTAGCGGACGAGATCGATCAGCGCGTTCGCCGAGGATCGCTGGTCGCGGGCGTCGCAGGTGACCAGAGGTGTCTCGGGGAGCAGGTCGAGAGCTTCCCTGATCTCCTCGTCCGAGTGCCCCGATGTGGTGTCGAACCTGTTGACGGCAATCGCGTACGGGATTCCGTAGTGTTCGACGAGGTCCATCACCGGGAAAGACTCCTGGAGGCGGTTCGGATCGACGAGCACCAAGGCTCCGAGCGCGCCCCGGGTCATGTCCTCCCAAACCTGAACGAAGCGCTGCTGTCCGGGTGTTCCGAACAGATACAGGACCAGCTTCTCGCTCAGGGTGAGACGGCCGAAGTCCATGGCGACCGTCGTCGTGGTCTTGCCGGTGGTGCCCTTGAGGTCGTCGATGCCTTCTCCGGCCCGCGTCATCACCTCTTCGGTACGCAGCGGCGGGATCTCGGACATGGTTCCGATGAACGTCGTCTTCCCCACGGCGAAATGCCCGACCACCAGGATCTTCGCGGCGGTCTGCACGGAATCGCGCAGGTAGACACCGTCATCCAAAGCGGGCTTGAAGGCCACTCAGCACCTCCTCGAGTATTTGTCTGTCGACAAGCTTCGCGGGAGGTATGGGGGCGCGCGTGTGGAGATACCCCTCCGCCGTGAGATCGGACAACAAGATTTTGACGACGCCGACGGGCAATTCGGTGTGTCCGGCAATCTCGGCGACCGCGAGATAGCCTCCCGAACACAGCTCCAGAACGCTCTGCTTCTCGGGATCGAGTTGTCCCGCCCTGGGGGCGCTGTCGGACACCGTGACCAGCGTGATCAGTGAGAACTCGTTGTCATCCAGCAGGATTCTGCCGTTGGTGATGACGTACGGACGCACTAACGGAGCTGCTTCAGGCTCTGTCCCGTCAATCAGTCGCCGCTCCGGATCGGACTCATCTGGTGATGTCATGCCTTGGTGTCCGCAATCTCGCGAGGAGGACTGGTCAGGGCCTTGCCAAGCTGTCCGACGAGCTGCTGCATACGGAAGGTGATCTCGGCCATGTCGACATCGGGTGTCGCCGAAACCGCGAGATAGGCACCTTCGCCGGCGGATATGAGGAAGGCCCAGCCGTGGTCGAACTCCACCAACGTCTGGCGCCACTGCGGCCGGTTGTTCGGCGGCACGCCGCAGAATTCGGCCACCGTACGACTCAACGACTGCATGCCACTCATCGCGGCGGCCACGGTATCGGCGTGGTCCTTGCCGACATCCTTCGAGCGGGCCATGAGAAGACCATCGGCGGAAACGAGGATCGCATGTCGCGCTTCCGGCACTTCAAGGGCGCTGTCAAGCATCCAGGACAGGTCGTAGTTCACTGAGTCTCATGCCCTTCGCTGTTGGTGGAACGGCGGCCCGATTGCGTTCCTCGCTGGAACGCGCCCATGACGGACGCGGCCTGCTCGCTGGAGCGAGCCGGTGCCTCCGTGCTGTCCGCTGTCGGCACGATCGAGATCGCGCCGCGTCGACGGCGTTTCGGCAGACCGCCGAAGGTGGTCGAGGGAGTCGTCGGAGCCTCTTCGGGCGGCATCGGGGAGGACGCCGCCGCGGTGGGGATCTCCTCGGGCTCGGGCCTGGGTTCGGGCGTGGGCTCGGGCGTAGGCATGGACGTCAGGAGCTCCTCGGGCAGAAGCACGACCGCGCGCACGCCACCGTAGGGGGAAGTGGAATCCACGGAGACGTTGAAGCCGTAGCGGGCGGCGAGCACACCGATCACGGTGAACCCGAACTGTGGCGGATTGCCGAGCCCCGAGACACCGGGCGAGCGTTCGCTCGACAGCAGCTTCGCGGCCCTGGCCTTTTCTTCCTCGTTCATGCCGACACCGGCATCATCGACGATGATGCAGACACCCTTGGGCACGGGCCGGATATTGATCTCGATCACCGTCTCCGGCGCCGAATAACTGGTTGCATTGTCCAGCAGTTCGGCGAGCGTGAGCGCGACCGGCTCGACGGCCCGGCTGACGATGGCGAAATTACTCTGGGCCCGGATCTCGACACGCGTGAAGTGCCGGATGCGGCCCTTCGCGCTGCGCACCACGTCATACAGCGAAGCGGCAGTTCGCTGCCGGCCGAGCCAGCCGTCGCAGAGCACCGCGATGGACTGGGCGCGACGCGCGAACTGCGAATTCATGTGGTCGATGTCGAGGAGGTCCTGGAGAACCTGGAGTTCTCCGTACTTGTCCTGGAGCTTGGAAATGGCGAGCTGCTGCTCACTGGCGAGCCCCTGGAGCGTACGCATCGCCGACTTCAGAGCGGTTTTGGTGTCCTCTTCCGCTCTTTCCTTGGCCTCTTCCACGGCCTCGGCGTAATGCTCTTCCAGGTTGGTGTAGTGAGCCCTGAGCTCCTGTTTCTCCCTACGTAGCTCGGCAATCGACTTTCTGCCGCGAATGATCGCGGTAGCGGCGACAGGAGTACCAGCGGCGATGAGACCCCAAAGTGCTGGATCCTGGAAGTATTGCGTCATAAGGCTCTCTTCGGGCGACTGGGCCACCGGGTGCTGAATGTCTGGAGAGTACGTTCGAGCGTGCTCGCCGTCACAAATGCCACTCGTTCACGGGCATTCATTCACAGACATACGGGATGGTCGCGCATGCTCGCCCGCCGGGCTGCCTTGAAAGGCTCGGCTAATGGCAAAGTTCTCCCCCGGGGCTGGCGGAATTCTGGGCCGATGCGCTGGTTTCCCTTTATGCCATAGCGGGTTCGGCACCGCTTGGCAAGCCTGGCGATCTTATCATCAGGCGGTGGTGTGCCATCCGTGAGGTTACGGTTCTTTTCTGGCATCTGACGGCAATTCAGCGCCACTTCCCTTTTGGGGTTGTTGGCGACTGTTTCCGGCCCGCCTGAGGGGGCTCCGGGTCGGGTGACTTGCCGTCGGTTCGGAGGTATGCACCTTTTGTTCCATCGTCCGTCACATGCCAGAGGCGAAGTCGTGACGGGTTCGTGTCGGGGTTGTGGGGAGCCCGTGCGGACTTGTGGCGCGGGTGGGCGTCGTGGGCCCGGCGGGGCTTTCGCGACGCCTCGTAGCACAAGGCGTACCGCCGAGGGGGCTGGTGGGGATTTTCCGCGTCCGTCGCGGGGGTAAACCCGCGCGACGGACGTGCGAGGGGCCGGCCCCTCGCGATCAGGCGACGGGCGCCGGTGGGGTGAGCTGGTCGGCCAGCCAGGTCGGTACGCCGCCCAGCAGCCGGAACAGCCGCCCGGCTTCGGCGCGCAGCCGTCCCGCCTCCGGCTCCGGTTCGGCGTCCGCGAGGGCGGCGAGGGCCGGGGCCGTACCGACGAGGTAGCCCAGCTCCTCACGGATACGCAGAGATTCGCCGAAGCCGTGTCGTGCCTCCGCCAACTCTCCCTCGCGCAGGGCTAATCCGGCCAGATGGCGCCAGGTGAAGGAGAGCAGCAGCGTCTCGCCGGCCGCCGTGGCGGCGGCGTGGGCCCGGCGGTATGCCGCGCGGGCCGACTGTGGGGAGTCGGAGAGATGTTCCGCGATGAGTCCGCGACGGAAGTCGAGGAGCGCGCGGCCGGGGGCTGTCGGATCGAGCAGGGCCGCCGCCCGGCCCAGGGCGGCACGTGCCTCGTCCGCCCGGTCGCGTACGCCGAGGACCGTCGAGGCGTAGGCGAGATGGCCGCGCTCGCAGGCGGCGGCACCACGTTCGTGGTCTTCGCGGGCGGCGGCCTCCGCCGCCCGCAGGGCATCCTCCGCTTCGGGCCAGCCGTCGCCGGTGAACAGGCAGCGCTCGACGAGCAGCGCGGCGCGTTGCAGGGCCAGGGCCGGGGTCGTTCCGGTGGCGGTAGAGGTGTTCGAGGTACTCACGGTGTTCGGGGCACTCGCGGTGTTCGAGGCGCTCACGGTGTTCGGGGGACTCATGGCGTGAGGTGCGAGCAGGGCTGCCGCGTCGGTCCAACAGCCGCGCGAGCGCAGCCGCCATACCGCGGTCTGGAGAGGGTCGTCACCGACATTGGTTCCGGTACCAGACATGGCGGTATGCGCCACATTGCCCTCCCGAGCGCCCCATTGTGCTGTGAGTGTGGACGCATCTCAGCACGGATGGGCACGCCGGGCCAATAGGCTAGGTGAAAGTTTTCACAATCACTTGGCGGCGGGGGTGGCCCTGCGATGCCGGTGGTAGCGGGGTTCGGGACTGCCGAGAGGGGCAGCCGGGACCGACGGGAGGGCTGTCACCTGCGGTGACCGGAGTGGGGCGGTCGGTGGCGGCGATGCGGGGCCCGATCTCCGTCGGGAGTTGGATCTCCCTATGACCGTATCGAGTGACGCCGGTCAACGGCGGTCAACTTCGGTCGGCATGGCACGCGGTGACACGGAGCGCCGTCCGTCCGGCGGGCTGTAACGGGCGGACGGCTCGTGATCCCGGCCGGGGGCGTGGGCCGGAGTCAGGTCAGGGTCTCGCCACGGGGTAGGTCGGGAGAGTGTCGGGGTGCGTTGAGGGAGTGCGGGGTTTTCGCCAGGGTTGGGGCGGGCTCCGGTCGGTATGATCCGATGGGCTGATGAAACGCCGTCACCACCTCGTCGTCCTCGCTGGTCTCACCTCGGTGGCCGTGCTCGCTACAGGCTGTTCGGGCCGGGACGAGCACGACGCGGCCACGCCGCCGAGTGACTGCCGATCGCTTCCCGACGCGCCGGAATCCACGGGGCCCGGGACGCCGGCGCGCAAGGTGCCGACGGCCACGGATCCGACGGCCACGGATCCGTCGGCTACGGAGCCGACGGACACCGACCTGGGGACCACGGCCCCGACGGCCGCAGGTCCGACCGGCACCGATCCCGCCGGTACGGATCCCACCGGTACGGACTCGACCGGCACCGATCCCGCCGGCACGGCATCGATGTACGAGGCGCAGAACACCGACGACATCAACGGTGACGGCTATCCGGATCTGTCCGCCGACGGCTGGTACCGGCCGGCCTCCGGCGGGGGCTGGCAGCACAACCGGGCGATCGCCTTCGGCTCCGCCAATGGGGTCGACCCGGCCAAGGGCCTCTCCCTCACCCGGCGTTACCCCGACCTTGGTCCGCCGTCGAGCACCGACGATCCGGTCGGGCGCGACGCGGGCGGACAACTGCGGGCCGACTTGAACGCCGACGGCTTCGCCGACATTCTGATCCCCGCCGACCCCAAGCTCCCCGCCGACCGGGCCCGGATCGTCTGGGGCGGCCCCAAGGGTACGGACGGTACGGCCGAACTTGCCGCCAGTACACCGCCGTTGGAACTGACCGCCGACTTCGACGGCGACGGCAGTCCCGACCTGCTGGCCGAGCCCACCGTACGTGCCGTCGCCGACGACTCCGCGCAGAACCAGTGCGCGACGCTGCTGCGCGGCCCGTTCACCCACGACGGCAGGCCGCGTGACACCTCACGTGTCGATCTGTCCGTCGGCGGCCTGGTCCAGAAGCGCGAGATCAGGACGGGCGACTTCGACGGTGACGGCAAGGACGACCTGGTGGTCACCGGAGTGAAGGGCGACCCCGACCCGGACGGCGAGGCGGACGAGAAGCCGGCGGCCGACCATACGGAGTTCTACCGGGGCACGGACGAAGGCCTCACCCGGGTCGGTGAGCTGAAAGGCTTCCCGACCCGGATCGGTACGAGCGGGGACTTCGACGGCGACGGGCGCGACGACCTGGTGGCCGGTGCGTATGTCTACTTCGGCGGGCGCGAGGGCTTGGCCGACGCCCGCCGCAAGCCCTCGAAGCTCCCCGACGACCTCGGCGTCCGGCCGGTCGGCGATGTGAACGGCGACGGCCGCGAGGACCTCGTCGCCGCCGACCGGGGCGGGCCACGTCCCGGCGGCGCCGTCACCGTCTACCTCGGCGGCCCGGAAGGGCCGGAGGCGCAGGGATCCGGCCCGTTCAGCCGCGCGTCGCTACGGCCGCCACACGCTTCGGGCCATGACACCGTTGGTCACGACAACTTCGGCCGGGACACCCAGCTCGTCGACCTCGACCGAGATGGCTTCGACGACCTCGTCGTCGGACACCTGGACTACGACAAGTCCGGTGGCGAGAACGGTTATTGGATCCTCCGTGGCTCGCCCGGGGGAGTCACCGGCGAAGGCGCCCGCTTTGTGAAGGCGGCGGACATCGGCGGCGGTGGAGGACAGCTCAGGCCGGTTGAGGCCGGTTGAAGACACTTGAGGCCGGTTGAGTTGGCCTTCGGCTGAGTGCGGTTTGACGACGGCTTGGGCCGCGGCCTCAGCGCATCCGTAGCGCCAGGAAGAAGTCCAGCTTGTCTTCCAGGCGGGACAGGTCACGGCCTGTCAACTGCTCGATCCTGCCCACCCGGTACCGCAGCGTGTTGACATGCAGATGCAGCCGGGCCGCGCACCGCGTCCATGAGCCGTCGCATTCGAGGAAGGACTCCAGAGTCGGGATCAGCTCGGCACGGTGACGGCGGTCGTAGTCCCGCAGGGGGTCCAGCAGACGTGCGGTGAAGGCCCGGCGTACGTCGTCGGGGACGAACGGCAGCAGCAGTACGTGCGAGGCCAGTTCGTGGTGGCCCGCCGCGCAGACACGGCCCGGACGGGCCGCCGCCACACGGCGGGCGTGGCGGGCCTCCTCCAGGGCGCCGCGCAATCCCTCGGCCGACGCGACCGCAGCGCTCACACCCAACGTCAGCCGTCCGTCGTCCGCGAGGCCCGACGACAGAGGTTCGCGTACGGCGGCCAGGAGCGCGTCCGCGTGCAGGCCCGAGTCCGTCGCGGAGATGTCCCCCGGTTTCCCGGCTCCCACACCGATGCCGCCCCCAACACCTTCGCCCCCGCTCTCGTGCGACGCCGCCCCCGAGGCCGACGCTGTCATGGGCAGTGGCACCAGCGCGATCGCCTCGTCGCCCATGTGCGCCACCGCGATCCGGTCCGAGGTGTCCGTCCCCCCTGTCGCCGGGTCGACCAGGATCTCCTCCAGCAGCGACTGGGCCACCGGGCCGCCCTCGACCGCCGCCCCGCCCGTTCCGCCGTCCGCCCAGTCCACCTGGGCCACCACGACCTGCCAGTACGGTGCCGTGCTCAGTCCGGGCAGCAGCACCGGGGCCGCCACCCGGAGGCGTCCGGCGATCTCGGCGGGGACCGCGCCGGCCTGGACCAGTTCCAGGACTTCCTGGGCGAGCCGGCGCCGTACCGTACGGGCCGCGTCGCGGCGGTCGCGTTCCACCGCGATCAGCTGCGTCACCCCGTGGAGCAGGTCGAGCCGGGCCGTCGGCCAGTCGCCCGCGTCCGCCTCGACCGCGAGCAGCCAGTCGGACAGCACGGTCTCGCGCACATCCCGGGATGCGTGGGGCGCCGCGTCGCGCCCGGGACCGGGCAACTCGCGCCCGGGGACGGGAAAGAGGGAGTACGCCGTCCCCTCGACGGTCACCTGGTACGGACTCCGGCGGCCGGCGCGGGTCGCCGCCAGATGCTCACCGGCCAGCGCGGCGGCCCTCGCGGCGGGCAGTGGCTCGCCGGCCCCCGCGATCTGCCGGCCGACGGGGGAGAGCACCCAGGCCCGCAGGTCGAGGTCGGAGCCGAGGAGATCCAGTACGGCGTCGGGGCCGCCGCCCGCCGGGCCCGAGGTCATCAGCCTGCGGTGCCGGTCGACGACCGCCGCAAGGTCTCCGGCCCGCTCCCCGGAGACCTTGCGGACCACGTGCTCGGTGATCGTCGCGAACGCCACATCCTCGGTGACCGCGAAGAGCGGCAGCCGGTGGTACTCACAGGCCACGATCAGATCCTCCGGGACAGGCCCCAGCTCCGCCTCGCCCGCGGCGATCCCGGCGACTCCGGCGTTCGCGAGGATGCGGACGAACGGTTCGGAATCCTCTCCGGAGCGCCGCCAAGCGAGTCCGGTGAGGACCAGCTCACCGCCCGACAGATAGCGGCTCGGGTCCCGCAGATCGGTGGTCATCACCCCGCGGACGGTCCGGTTCAGCTCGTCCTCGCCGCCGAGCAGCCGCAGGCCCAGCGCATCGGTGTCCAGCAGTGCGCGCAGCCGCATCTCGTCGCCGCCGATCTTTCTCGTTGTTGGTCGGTCCCGCCGGTCCCGCCGGGTCGTCACCGGGTCGTCGCTGGGTCCCGTCAGGCCCCTCCCTGCCGGGCACCGGTACCGCTCGGCCGAGACCGGTACCGCCCAGCCTTGATCGACCCTGTCAGAGGAGTGCCCGATCCTGCCCGGAAGGCACTCGATTCTGATCGGCGAGCGTCTCCTGTGGGTACTTATGTTTCAGGAGGAAAACCTTACGGTTACCGCACCCCGTCATTCGTTCGAATCTACAAGACTCAGGGGGCGACCAGCCAATTCCTTCATGGTTTCGGTTACTGCACCAGCCGGAGTGCGCCTTGTGTACTTGTGAGAGAAGCCGGGCCGGCCGTCCCCCGGACCCAGAGAATGATCAAGAAGAGAGCCACTCATGGACTTCCTTCGCCCTGCCAGCTGGGAGGACGCGCTCGCGGCCAAGGCCGAGCACCCCACGGCCGCGCCCATCGCGGGCGGCACGGACATCATGGTCGAGATCAACTTCGACCACCGGCGGCCCGAGTACCTGCTGGACCTGAACCGCATCGCCGTTCTGCGCGAGTGGAGCGTCGGTGAGGAGAGCGTCCAGCTGGGCGCCTCCGTCCCGTACACCGACATCATGGAGCACCTCAGAGGGCCGCTGCCGGGCCTCGCGCTCGCCTCGCACACCGTCGCCTCGCCGCAGATCCGCAACCGCGGCGGCGTCGGGGGCAACCTCGGCACCGCGTCTCCGGCCGGCGACGCGCATCCGGCCCTGCTGGCCGCGGGCGCCGAGGTCGAGGTCGAGTCGGTACGGGGCGCCCGCCGCATCCCGATCGACGCGTTCTACACCGGGGTGAAGCGCAACGCACTCGCCCCCGACGAGCTGATCAAGACCGTGCACATCAAGAAGGCGGACGGCCCCCAGCAGTTCTCGAAGGTGGGTACCCGCAACGCGATGGTCATCGCGGTCTGCGCCTTCGGGCTCGCCCTGCACCCCGGGACCCGTACCGTACGGACCGGCATCGGATCCGCCGCCCCGACCCCCGTGCGCGCCCGCGACGCGGAAGCGTTTCTGAACGCGGCGCTGGACGAGGGCGGCTTCTGGGAGAGCGGGAAGATCATCACCCCGTCGATCGCCAGGCAGTTCGCGTCTCTCGCCTCGGCGGCCTGCAACCCCATCGACGACGTGCGCGGCACCGCCACGTACCGCCGCCACGCGGTCGGTGTCATGGCACGCCGCCAACTCGGCTGGACCTGGGAGCAGTACCGCGGCACCACCGGCCGCGCCCTGGAAGGAGCTGCCTGAACATGCGCCTGAATTTCACGGTCAACGGACGCGAACAGGAAGCCGACGACGTCTGGGAGGGCGAGAGCCTGCTGTACGTACTGCGCGAGCGCATGGGCCTTCCCGGCTCCAAGAACGCGTGTGAGCAGGGCGAATGCGGTTCTTGTACGGTACGGCTCGACGGCGTGCCGGTCTGCTCCTGCCTGGTCGCCGCCGGTCAGGCGGAGGGCCGTGAGGTCCTTACGGTCGAGGGCCTCGCGGACTACGCCAGACACCGCGAGGAGACCCATCCCGGAGGCGGCTGCACCACCCGAGCTTCCGGGGCCCCCGGCTCCTGCGGCATCACGCTCGACGAGGCCAAGAGCCGGCAGGCCAAGGGCTCTTCCGACGCGCAGGCGGGGGAGGGCAGCGAACTGTCCCCCGTACAACAGGCGTTCATCGATGCCGGTGCCGTCCAGTGTGGTTTCTGCACCCCCGGCCTGCTGGTCGCGGCCGACGAGATGCTGGAGCGCAATCCGTCCCCGACCGACGCGGACATCCGCGAGGCCCTCTCGGGCAACCTCTGCCGCTGCACCGGTTACGAGAAGATCCTCGACGCGGTCCGCCTGGCGGCCGCCCGTCAGGAAGGCGGGGTCTGACCATGGCCACCACCGGTACCCCCACCGACATCAGCCAGGGATCGAAGACCAAGGGCGGCATAGGGGAGTCGACACTCCGCCCCGACGGCACCCTCAAGGTCACCGGCGAGTTCGCGTACGCCTCGGACATGTGGCACGAAGACATGTTGTGGGGCCACACACTGCGCTCCACCGTGGCCCACGCCACCATCAGGTCCATCGACACCGCCGAGGCCCTCGCGACCCCCGGTGTCTACGCCGTCATGACCTACGAGGATCTCCCCACCGACGTCAAGAACTACGGCCTGGAGATCCAGGACACCCCGGTCCTCGCCACCGGCAAGGTCCGCCACCACGGCGAGCCGGTCGCCCTCGTCGCCGCCGACCACCCGGAGACCGCGCGCCGCGCCGCCGCCAAGATCCGCGTCGACTACGCCGAACTGCCCCTCGTCACCGATGAGTTCACGGCGACCGCTCCCGGCGCGCCACTGGTCCACGCGAACCGCGAGGACCGGCACGCCCCCCATGTCCCGCACCCGAACATCGTCCACCGCCAGCCCATCGTGCGCGGCGACGCCGACGAGGCCGCCCGGCGCGCCGATGTGATCGTCTCCGGCGACTACGTCTTCGGCATGCAGGACCAGGCGTTCCTCGGACCGGAATCCGGCCTCGCCGTGCCCGCCGAGGACGGCGGTGTGGATCTCTACATCGCCACCCAGTGGCTCCACTCCGACCTGCGTCAGATAGCGCCCGTCCTCGGGCTCCCGGAGGACAAGGTCCGGATGACGCTGTCCGGCGTCGGTGGTGCGTTCGGTGGCCGGGAAGACCTGTCGATGCAGATCCACGCGTGCCTGCTGGCGCTGCGTACCGGCAAACCGGTCAAGATCGTCTACAACCGCTTCGAGTCCTTCTTCGGTCATGTCCACCGCCACCCGGCGAAGCTCCACTACGAGCACGGCGCGACGCGCGACGGCAAGATCACGCACATGAAGTGCCGGATCGTGCTGGACGGCGGCGCGTACGCCTCCACCACCCCGGCCGTCGTCGGCAACGCCGCGTCCCTCTCGGCCGGACCGTACGTCATCGACAACGTCGACATCGAGGCGATCGGGCTCTACTCCAACAACCCGCCCTGCGGGGCGATGCGCGGCTTCGGCGCGGTCCAGGCGTGCTTCGCCTACGAGGCGCAGATGGACCGACTGGCGGCTCAACTGGGCCTGGACCCTGTGGAGTTCAGGCAGCTCAACGCCATGGAGCAGGGCACGGTCATGCCGACGGGGCAGCGGGTGGACTCCCCGGCGCCCGTCGCCGAACTGCTGCGCCGCGTCAAGTCCCGGCCGCTCCCGCCCGGTCAGCAGTGGCTCGCGGCCGGCGAGTCGGCGGATGTCCGGGCCCTGCCCGGCGGTCTCTCCAACACCACCCACGGCGAGGGGGTGGTACGAGGCGTCGGCTACGCGGTCGGCATCAAGAACGTCGGTTTCTCCGAGGGCTTCGACGACTACTCCACCGCGCGGGTACGGCTCGAAGTCATCAACGGAGCGCCGGTCGCCGTCGTGCACACGGCGGCGGCCGAGGTCGGCCAGGGCGGGGTCACCGTCCAGGCCCAGATCGCCCGGACCGAACTCGGCGTCGCCCAGGTCACCATCGTCCCGGCGGACACCAAGGTCGGCTCGGCGGGCTCGACTTCCGCCTCCCGCCAGACCTATGTCACGGGCGGCGCGGTGAAGAACGCCTGCGAGCACGTCCGGGAGCAGGTCCTGGAGATGGGCCGGCGCAAGCTCGGCACGTACCACCCCGCGTGGGCCACCGCCGAACTGCTGCTGGAGGGCGGCAAGATCGTCACCGACGGGGGCGAGGTCCTCGCCGACCTGGTGGACGTACTGGAGGACGAGGCGGTGGACCTGGAGCTGGAGTGGCGCCACCGTCCGACCCAGCCCTTCGATCTCCGTACGGGACAGGGCAACGGCCATGTCCAGTACTCGTTCGCCGCGCACCGTGCGGTCGTGGAGGTGGATACGGAACTGGGCCTGGTCAAGGTCATCGAACTGGCCGTCGCCCAGGACGTCGGGAAGGCGCTCAACCCGCTGTCCGTCGTGGGCCAGATCCACGGCGGCTCGACGCAGGGGCTCGGTGTGGCGGTGATGGAGGAGATCATCGTGGACCCCAGGACCGCGAAGGTGCGCAACCCGTCCTTCACGGACTATCTGATCCCCACGATCCTCGATACGCCGACCATGCCCGTCGACGTACTCGAACTGGCCGACGACCACGCGCCGTACGGTCTGCGTGGCATCGGCGAGGCGCCGACCCTGTCGTCGACCCCGGCGGTCCTCGCGGCCATCAGGGACGCGACGGGGCTTGAGCTGAACAGGACGCCGGTGCGTCCCGAGCACCTGACCGGGACGTGACCCAGCCCTGTCCCAGACCCACTCCGCCCTTCCCTGGCCCCACTCCGCCCAGTCTCCGGCCCCACCGGGCCGGCCACCCAGGCCTGGCCGTCGATAGAAAATTAGTACGGAATATCCTCTTTCCGTAGCGCAGCACCTTTGGTTCGCCTCGGGCCGTCCCCCGGGTCGTGCAGCCCCACACCCAGCCCGAATCCCGCAGTCACAGGCTTTTCCGCGGGTGCCCCTTTGAACCTTGGGAGCAGGACCCATGACCCAGCAGTCAGCCGAGCCCAGGAGCACCGCCGAGGACGCCGGCCCAGGCTCGCGTCCCCCGGCCGGAAAGTCCTGGCTCGACCGTTACTTTCACATATCCCGGCACGGCTCGACCGTCGGCCGTGAGGTGCGCGGCGGCGTCACGACCTTTATGGCCATGGCGTACATCCTGCTCCTCAACCCGCTGATCCTGTCCGGCAAGGACATCGCGGGCGACACCCTCAGCCGGCAGGCCCTGATCACCGCGACGGCACTCGCGGCCGCCCTCACCACCCTGCTGATGGGCTTCCTCGGCAAGGTGCCCCTCGCGCTGGCCGCCGGACTCTCCGTGTCCGGTGTGGTGGCCGGTCAGGTCGTGCCCGTGATGACGTGGCCGCAGGCCATGGGGATGTGCGTGATGTACGGAGCCGTGATCTGCCTCCTGGTGATCACCGGCCTCCGCGAGATGATCATGAACGCGATCCCGCTCGCGCTGAAGCACGCGATCACCATGGGCATCGGCATGTTCATCGCCCTGATCGGCCTGGTGAAGGCCGGGTTCGTACACGCCTCGCAGGGCGGTGGGCCGGTCACCCTCGGCCCCGCCGGTGAACTCGCCGGCTGGCCCGTTCTCCTCTTCTGCGTCACCCTGCTGCTGATCTTCATGCTCCAGGCCCGCAAGGCGCCCGGCGCGATTCTGATCGGCATCGTCATCGGCACGGTCATCGCCGTGATCCTCAACGCCGCGGGCGTGGTCAGCCCCAAGGCGTGGGGCAGCGGCCCGCCGGAGCTGAGCGGCGGCGCCGTCTCCATGCCGGACTTCTCGCTCTTCGGGAAGGTCGAGTTCGGCGGCTGGGGCCAGGTCGGCGCGATGACCGTCGGCATGATCGTTTTCACGCTGGTCCTGGCCGGGTTCTTCGACGCGATGGCCACCATCATCGGAGTCGGTACGGAAGCCGGGCTCGCCGACGGCAAGGGCCGGATGCCGGGCCTGTCCAAGGCGCTGTTCATCGACGGTGCGGGCGGTGTCGTCGGCGGTGTGGCGGGCGGATCGGGCCAGACCGTCTTCGTCGAGTCGGCGACGGGCGTCGGCGAGGGCGCCCGTACCGGACTCGCCTCCGTCGTCACCGGCCTCTTCTTCGCCGCCTGCCTCTTCTTCACCCCGATCACACGGCTCGTCCCGGGCGAGGTCGCCGCGGCGGCCCTGGTCGTCATCGGCGCGATGATGACGCAGAACGCCCGCCATGTGGACTGGGGCGACCGCGCCGTCGCCGTACCGGTGTTCCTGACCGTGGTCCTGATGCCGTTCACGTACTCCATCACCGCGGGCGTGGCCGCCGGCGTCATCTCCTATGTGGCCATCAAGTCCGCTCAGGGCAGGGCCCGCGAGATCGGGGCCCTGATGTGGGTCCTCACGGTGATCTTCCTGGTCTTCTACGCGCTCCATCCGATCGAGTCCTGGCTGGGCGTCTCCTGAGCCCACCCGCCCCTGACCCCGGGGCGAACGCACCCCAACGTCAACTGCCAACCGTCAGCGCCCATCAGACCCCGAGGAGACCGACATGCTTGACATAGCCGAAGAGCTCAACCGGTGGGTCGAGCAGGGGCGGGACGTCGCCGTGGCCACCGTCGTGGCGGTGGGTGGCAGCGCTCCCCGCCGGCCAGGAGCCGCCCTCGCCGTCGACAGCGAGGGCGCGGCGATCGGTTCGGTCTCGGGCGGATGCGTGGAAGCGGCCGTGTACGAGCTGTGTCGGCAGGCCCTGACGGACGGGCGTACCGTCCTGGAACGGTTCGGATACGACGACGAGGACGCCTTCGCCGTAGGACTGACCTGCGGCGGAGTCATCGACATCCTGGTGACGCCGGTACGGGCCGACTCGCCGGGCCGGCCCGTGTTCGCGGCGGCGCTGGCCGCCGCGGCCCGGGGCGAGGCGGCGGCGCTCGCGCGGATCACCGAAGGGCCGGACGAACTGCGCGGCCGTGCCCTCCTGGTCCGCCCCGACGGCTCGTACGAAGGCGGCCTGGGCGGACACCCGGAGCTGGACCGTACGGCGGCGGGGGAGGCCCACGGCATGCTCGACGCCGGCCGCACCGGCACCGTGGTCGTCGGCGAACGGGGGTCGCGCTGCGGACAACCGCTGACGCTCCTGGTCGAGTCGAGCGTCCCGCCCCCGCGCTTGATCGTCTTCGGTGCGGTCGACTTCGCCTCGGCGCTGGCGAGAGCAGGTGCGTTCCTCGGCTACCACGTGACCGTCTGCGACGCGCGTCCCGTCTTCGCCACGCGGGACCGTTTCCCCGACGCCGACGAGATCGTCGTCGCATGGCCGCACCGCTATCTGGAGTCGGCCGTCGCGGACGGGGTGGTCGACGGCCGTACGGTGCTCTGCGTCCTCACCCATGACGCCAAGTTCGATGTGCCCCTGCTGGAGCTGGCCCTGCGGCTCCCGGTCGCCTTCGTCGGCGCGATGGGCTCCCGGCGCACCCACGAGGACCGGAACAGACGGCTGCGCGACATCGGGCTCACCGAGCGGGAGTTGGCCCGGCTGCACTCGCCGATCGGCCTGGATCTCGGGGCCCGTACGCCCGAGGAGACCGCGCTCTCGATCGCCGCGGAGATCGTCGCGGCGCGGCGGGGCGGCAGCGGGGTCTCGCTGAAAGGGGCGCGCATTCCGATTCATCACGACGGGCCGCCGGTATCGGCGCGGGCGTCGGCCACCATGCCCGGGTCGGCCGGAGTGGGGCGGATCGAGTCCGTCGCCTGACCGCCTGACCGCCTGACCGCCTGACCGTCTGAGCACCTGCCGCACGGCACCCTTGGCGCTGCGCACTGCTCCGTGCCGCGTCCCCCACGGATGCGGCACGGAACAGCGCTCTCACCTGCCTCGCGGCAGGGTGCGCTCCCGCACCGGGCAGGGCAGCTGTGCGGGGCGGCGTGACAGGAGCCGCCACCTCCGGTGTGGGAGCGCTCCCATGAGCCTTGTCCAGGAGCGCTCGCTTGTCAAGAGCGGGTATGTCACGGGCAATTCGAGGTGCGGCTTCGGTTGCCGTCCTCGCGCGGCGGATTGTCGCCCTCCGTCACCTTATGCACGTCACCTTATGCACCGTCACCGTCGTCCATCTGGATGCGACGGCCCATCAACAGGCGGGATCCGCAGAGGAGCGCGGTGCGCCGGAGCGCCAACGCGGCGCCCCGGCACGGTGGTTCACCCCGATGCCCGCTGAACCAGTTCCGTTCGCAGCACCACATGCTGCCAGGCCGCCGAGGAATCATTGATCATCTCCAGCAGCACCCGTGCCATGGTGCGCCCCATCTCCTCCACGGGCTGGCGCACCGAGGTCAGTTGAGGATCCGTGTGCTGTGCGACGGGGGAGTCGTCGAACCCCACCACGGCCACATCCTCCGGGACCCTGCGCCCCGCCGCCCGCAACGTGTGCAGGGCGCCCACCGCCATCAGGTCCGAGGCGGCGAACACCGCGTCGAGACCGGGATGCCGCTCCAGCAGCTCGCCCATCGCGCGGCGTCCGCTCTCCTCCGTGAAGTCGCCGTGGGCGATCCATGAGGTGCCCGGGGTACGGGAGATTTCCGGGGCGCCGGACGTGTCCCGTACCGCCTCCTCGTACCCACGCAGTCGGCACTGCGCCACATACATGTCCAGCGGGCCGGTGATGGTGGCGATCCCGCGCCGTCCCGAGTCCGCCAGATGGCGTACGGCGGCGCGGGCGCCGCCCGTGTTGTCGGAGTCGACGTACGACACGGATTCGTCCCCGGACCTGCGGCCGCTCAGGACCGTCGGCATCTCCATCCCGGCCAGCAGGTCGGGCAGCGGGTCGCTTCCGTGGACGGAGACCAGCAGGACGCCGTCGATCCGGCGGGCGCGCGCGTACTGGAGGAAGCGCTGCCGCTCCTTCTCCGTACGGACGAGGGTGAGGAGGAGTTGCAGGTCGGTGTCGGCGAGAGCGCCCCCCACGCCGTGGACGATCTCGGAGAAGTACGGTTCGGCGAAGAACCGCTTCTCGGTCTCCGGTATCACCAGCGCCACGGCGTCGCTGCGGCTCCCCGCGAGGGCGCGGGCGGCGCGGTTCGGTATGTAGCCGAGCTGGGCGATGGCCTGCTCGACCTGGTGCCGGGTGGTGTCCTTCACTCGTGGCGAATTGTTGATGACGCGGGACACCGTGCCCCGGCCGACGCCGGCGAGTGCGGCGACCTCCTCCAGGGTGGGCTGGCCCGTACGTCCCCTCGTCACCATCGTGCGACCTCCAGTCTGGGCCCGGGCTGCCGACGGCAAGTGGAGTGCGGAGTGCGGGGTGCGGTGCGAGCAGGGAACGGGCTGGTGGTCATCCAATCACTGGGGGAGCCGCTGTACGAGTTCGAGGCATGGACCGCAGGGCCGTGATCTCCGCCGGTCGCACCTCCGGCCACGCTCTCTTCCGCCGCACCGTCGGCGGGCAACCGACGGCACTGCGTGGCATCAGCCTTTCCCCTCAAGGGAGTTGAGGGATTCCTGCACGGGGGCCGGGGTGAGGGCGGCGACGATCAGGGCGAACGAGACGGCTCCCGCGTCGGGCGTGCCGAGGCTGTGGTCCCCGTGGGTACGGGCCCGGCCCAGGCGCGCGGCGATCGAGGCGGTCGCGTCCGCCGCCTCGCCCGCCACCCGCGCGGCCTCCGCCCACGCGGCGGCGAATCCGGCCGTCGGGAGCGCGGCCTCCAGCCGGTCGACGAACGGCACCGCCGCGTCCACCAGCGTCTTGTCACCGGGCCTGGCCCCGCCGATCCGCAGTACCGCGTCCACCGCCGCCCGTACGCCACGGGTGAGGTGTGCGCCAGGAGTGACGCCAGGAGTGAGGTGTACGCCGCCGGTGAGCCGGAAGTGGGGGCCATGCGGCGGTCGTGCGGCGGCGGCCGTATCACCGCCGGCTGCGTCACCGTCCCCCAGTACCGAGCCGAACGCGATCAGGGCCGCGCCCCACAGTGCGCCGGACGTGCCGCCCGCCCGCTCCGACCAGGCCGCACCGGCCCGGAACAGGACCGTACGGGCGCCGCCCCCGAGGGCGACCGCCTCGTCCGCCGCCTCCACGGCGGCCTCGGCCCCGCGCCGCATGCCGATGCCGTGGTCGCCGTCGCCCGCCACGGCGTCGATGTCGCCGAGGCGCCGTTCGTGTGCCACCACGGTGTCGCGTACGGTCCGTAGCCCTTCGGCGAGCCGCGCCCCCAGAGCGCGCGAATCGGCGCTGCCCGGTACGACCGGCGGCAGCCGGTGGGTGACGGCGAGGTTGTCCGTACGGGGCGGCCGGGGGCCGACGGCACCGCGCCGGAAGGCCGGGGTGGCGGCCGGAGCCGTCCACAGCGCTTCGAGTTCGGCGTCGAGGAAGGTCAGGGTGAGGGAGAGACCGGCCATGCCGAGGCTGGTGATCTGCTCACCGACCACGGGGGCGACGACGGTGAGTCCCTCGGCGGCCAGCCGCTGGGCGACGCGGTGGTGGACGACGTACAGCTCCTCGTAGGTGGTGGCGCCGAGGCTGTTGAGGAGCAGCGCCACCCGGTCGGAACCGAGCCCGTCCCCCTTCCCGTTCTTCCCCATCCCGTTCCTGGCTCTTCCCTTGCCGCCCCTGCCCCTTCCCTTGCCCGTCCCGGCTCTGCGCCCGTCTCCGGCTCCGGACACTGCTCTGTCTCCGGACACCGCTCTGTCTCCGGACACCGCTCTGTCTCCGGACACCGCTCCGGCTCCGGACACCGCTCCGGCCGCCGCCGCGCGTTCGGCGAGGAGGCCGTCCACGAGCAGGTCGGCCACCTCGTCGGCGGTGGGCAGGGGCCGCGTCTCGATACCGGGTTCGCCGTGGATGCCGAGGCCGAGACTCATCTGCCCGGCCCGGATCGTGAACGGCGGCCGGTCGGCGCCCGGCAGGGTGCAGCCGCCGAAGGCGATGCCGAGGGAGCGGGTGGCGGCGTTGGCCTTGCGGCCCGCGCGTTCGACCTCGTCCATGCCGTGGCCGGCCTCGGCCGCCGCGCAGAGCATCTTCAGTACGGGGAGGTTGCCGCCGATGCCCCGGCGCCGGGCCGTGTCGTCGCTCGGTCCCGACGCGATGTCGTCCGTGACCACGAGGATCCGGACGTCCATGCCTTCGGCGCGCAGCTGCTCGGCCGCGTGACCGAAGTGCAGGAGGTCTCCTGCGTAGTTGCCGAAGCCGAAGATCACGCCGCCGCCGTTGTGGGCGGCGCGCGCCACCGAGCAGATCTGCGAGGCGGACGGTGAGGCGAAGACATTGCCGCAGGCCGCGCCGTGCGCGAAGCCGGGGCCGACCCAGCCCGTGAACGCGGGGTAGTGGCCGGTGCCCCCGCCGATGACGACGGCGACCTGTCCCGGTGGAGTGGCCGAGGCGCGGACGACTCCGCCGTGCACGGTGCGGATCTCGTCGGGATGGGCGGCGGCGAAGCCGGCCAGGGCCTCGTCGGCGAAGGCACGCGGGTCGTTCGTCAGCGGCATTCTGACGATGTATCACGACGAAGGCCCGATCGCGGTGAAGCTCATGGGCTTCGACGGCGGTGTCACACGCGCCGACGGATCCGCCCCGCACCTTGCCCCTGGTGCGACCGTCCTGACCTGGAGCGCCCGGTCCTCGAACGGATTTCCGGTGCAACGCCGCCGCCGTCCCGCTCGTCCTCCAAGCGCGGGACGGCGACGGGGCCGTGAACCCACCCGGATGGACATCAGCGGTAGTCGGGGGCCTTGGCCACTGGCTCGACCGGCGGGAGACAGGACGTGCTCTACACCTTCGGCGGCAGCCCCTCGGCCGTGCTCACCGACGCGACGGGCACAGTCGTGCCGGACTGTCCCGTCCTGGTCAGGGGCGTCGGCACCGGCGACCCTGTCACGGACCTCTACGAGGAGGACGGCGTCACCCCGATCGCCTCCCTGCGGTCCGACCCCGTGGGCAGCGACACCCCGGGCGCGATCCGTACCTTCCAGGCCGTCGATGTACAGGCGGTCTGCTACGAGTACACGGGCGCGGACGGACAGCCGGTCCGCCGGTACGAGACGGGCCGCCCGGCGGTCCCGGTCGTGACGTCCCTGGCGGATACCCCGGTGGCCGGTCTCCACGTCGTGAAGGGCGCGGCCGGCGACGGTGTCACCGACGACGCCCCGGCCATCCAGGCGGCACTGGACGAGGCGTACGCGGCGGGAGGCGGGATCGTCCTGATCCCCGGCGGAAGGACGTACGGCGTCGGCACGTTCCTCGTCGTCAAGGCCCGTACGACCGTGTGGGCGTACGGGGCGACGATCCGCAGCATCCACGCCAACCGGGGGTGCCTGCGCAACTTCATGCCGGACGACTCCTTCACCGGTTACGGCGGCCACTCCCGGATCTCGGTCCTGGGCGGAGTGTGGGACGGCAACGCGAGCGACGGAGCCGGCAGCGGGCTGGTGACCGGCACGACGAACATCGCGTGTTTCATCCACTGCCGGGACATCACCGTGCGGGACGCCGTCTTCCTGGACACCTCCGGCGCTCACGGCCTGGAGTTCAACGCCGTGGCCGGCGGGCGGGCGCTGAACTGCCGGTTCGAGGGCTTCCGCGACAACTCCGGCGACGGCAGCCGGCTGTCGTCGGAGGCGATCCAGATCGATCTGGCCAAGTCCGGATCGTCCTCCATCCCCGCCTACGACGGCACCCCGTGCAAGGCGATCACCATCGACGGCTGCTGGTTCGGGCCGTCCGCCCGGCTGGGCTCCTTCGGCCGGGCCGTCGGCAGTCACGCACAGGTCGCGGGCCAGTACTTCGAGGACATCTCGATCACCGGGAACGTCGTCGAAGGCGCCCTCGAATCGGGGATCCGGGGCTGGTGCTGGCGCCGCGCGGTCATCAGCGGCAACACCGTCCGGGACGCGGCGGGAAGCGGCATCCACGTCTCCGTACCCGACCCCGCCGCCGGTACGGTCTACACCTCCTACGGCGTCACGATCAGCGGCAACCTGATCGAGGGGGCGCGGAGCGGTTCCGGTATTCGCGTCCTGGGATACGACACCGCGCCCATCGCCGACGTACGGATCAGTGACAACACCGTCATCGGCAGGAGCGGGAGGAGCGGTAGCAGCGGTAGCACAGCCAACGGCATCCAGGTCCAGTGCACGCCCCGAGCGATCGTCGCCGGGAACACGGTCGACTCCGTACCGTCGACCGGCATCTATCCGCAGTACTCGGACGGTGTGAACGTGACCGGCAACACCCTCACGGGCACGTCCTCCAACGCGGTCAACGTCGCGGGCTGCGCCTCGGCCTCGGTGACGTCCAACCTGATCGACGCCACCGCCGACAACCACGGAATCGTCGTCGGCGCGGGCACCGACGGCCGTACGGGCCCGGGGGCGCTGGTCGTCGGCAACCGGATCGAAGCGGCCGCCGTCGCCGGTATCCGGGTGTCGCAGACCGGCTGCCACATCTCCGGCAACAAGGTGGTGAAGGGCTCCGGCACCACCGCCAACGGGGTCAGCCTCACCAGCACCGCCACGGGCTGTGTCATCACCGACAACGACCTGTCCGGCAACGGATGGACCACCTCGGCGGCCCTTCTCACCTCCACCGCCCTGCCCGTCACCGGCACGACGGGCACCACCGCCCTCCCGGGCTCGAACGTGGTCAACGCCCTGCGGCCCCCTGCCCTGGCGACCGTGGCGGACTCCACCGCCCAGGCCCCCATCGCTTCGGTGAGCATTCCCGCCAACGACGCGACAGCGGGCGCCGGTTACCGCTTCACGGCACGGGGTACCGCCTCCACCACCGGCACACCGACCCTCGCCCTGGACGTTTCCCTGGGCGGCACCCAGCTCATGCCTTTACGGGGCGCGCTCGCCACCGCCCCCGCGCTGTCCTCGGCGGGCTGGGACGTCGAAGTCCTGCTCACCTGTGTGAGCACGGGCGCCTCGGCCACCTGGACGGGGAAGGCCACGCTCGTCAGCCGACTCACCAACGGGGCGTCGGGAGCCGTCGTGCAGGACCTCGGTCTCATCAACACCACGGTCACCAAGGACAGCGGCTCGCCCCAGTCCCTCGCCGTACGCGCCACTTGGGGCACGGCCAGTTCCTCGAACACCATGACAGCTACGGCGGCCACGATCGACCGCAGCGGCTGAGCCGGAGCCGGAGCCCGAGCCCGGGCCGACTCGGCCCGGCCCGGCCCGGCCCGGCTCAGGCTCAGCCGAAAGGGACACGCCCTACAGCGGCAGGGCACACACCGCGACCGGCGAGGTGAACGGGGCACCCGCCGAACGCAGTTCACCGGTTTCCTCATCGATATGGAAGACGGTGACCGAGTTCGACCGCTGGTTGGCGGCGAAGAGCAGACCTCCGCCGCTGCCGGCGGCTCCGGCGGGGGAGAGGGCGAGCTGGCGCGGGAAGTCGCCGCCCACGGGCACGGTGTCCAGCAGACGGAGTTCGGCGCCGTCCGCCTCGACGGCGTACCGCGTGAGGCTGTTGTGACCACGGTTGGCGAGATAGGCGAAGGCGCCGTTGCCGGTCACCACCAACTGCGCCGGAAAGTTGCTCCCCGCACTGCCCGCGCCCGTCGACTGCGGTTCACCGGGCGTGAGTTGGCCCGACCCGGCGTCGTACGCGCAGACGACGACCGTGTTGTCCAACTCGTTGGCCAGATAGGCGAAAGCACCCGACGGATGGAACGTGAGATGCCGGGGGCCCGCGCCGGGGCGCAGGCTCGCGTACGAGACCCGCGTGAGCGTGCCGGCCGAGGTGTCGAGGCGGTACGTGTAGACGGTGTCGTTGCCGAGATCGACGGCCAGCACATGGCCGCCGTCCGGCGCGGTGATGATCTGGTGGGCGTGCGGGCCGGTCTGGCCGGGGCCCGGCGGCGGGCTGGAGTGCGTGCTCAGATCCGTACGTTCGCCGAGCGCGCCCGAGGCCTCGATGGGGTGCACGGCCACACTGCCGGAGGTGTAGTTGGCGCTCAGCAGCCACTTTCCGCCCGGATGCACCGACAGGTGGGTGGGCCCGGCTCCGCCCGTAGCGCGCGTGCCGAGGATCCGGTGGTCGCCGTCGTCGGCGAGAGCGATCGCCGTGACACCGCCGTCCTCCTGCTCGTTGACGGCGTAGAGCGTGCGACCGTTCGGATGCGCGGCGAGATACGAGGGGTTGTCGACGCCCGAGAGCGTGCCGGTGCCCGAGACGGTGCCCGTTTCGGGAGCGTACGTCGCCAGGCCGACGCCGGTGCCGCCGCCTTCGACGGAGGTGTACGTACCGAGGAACAGCGGCCGGTCGGCGGCGCGTCCACGGGAGGGCGCGGGCGCGGCTCCGCCGGTGGCCGCGCTGGGCGTGTTGCCGTCGGGCGTGGTGCCGCCGGGGGTGATGCTGTCGGGCGCGGTCGCCGCCACGACGGCCGTGGTCGCCGCGAGCGCGCCCACGCTTATGCCCACTCCCATGAAGCGACGGCGGCTGAGCCCGACCGTCGATCCCGCTGATCCCGCCGATCTCGGAGACCCCACCGACGGCGATCCAACTGATCCCGCCGATCCCGCCGATTCGTCCGGTCCCGTCGGTTCCGCGTTGCCGCTCATGCAGGTCACCTCGTTCGTCGATTCATGTGTGCCCATTCGCATCTTGACGCTGCGTCAGTTTCTGTTTGGCTCCGTCAAACGATCCTCACTATCATCCGGCGATGATCATAAGAAGACGGTCGGCAGCCGCCCTGTGCGGCCTGTTGACCACCCTGGCCGTAGGGCTCTTCCCTCCCGCCGCCATCGCCGCCGACGAACCTACCGAAAATCCGGCTCCGAAGGTCGATCTCGTCCTCGACGTCAGTGGATCGATGCGGACCCGCGACATCGACGGCGCATCCCGGATGGCGGCTGCGAAACAGGCGTTCAACGAGGTGCTGGACGCCGTACCGCAGGAAGTGGAACTGGGCATCCGCACCCTCGGGGCGAACTATCCCGGGAAGGACACGAAGGTCGGCTGCAAGGACACCAAGCAGCTGTACCCGGTGGGCCCGCTCGACCGTACCGAGGCGAAGACCGCCGTCGCCACCCTCGCCCCCACCGGCTGGACACCCATCGGCCCGGCCCTCCTCGGCGCGGCCGACGACCTCGAAGGCGACGGCGACGCCACCCGCCGCATCGTCCTCATCACGGACGGCGAGGACACCTGTGCCCCGCTCGACCCCTGCGAGGTCGCGCGCGAGATCGCGGCCAAGGGCATCCACCTCACCATCGACACCCTGGGCCTGGTGCCCGACGACAAGACCCGGCGGCAGCTGACCTGTATCGCCGAGGCGACCGGCGGCACCTACACCTCGGTGCAGCACACCGATGAACTCTCCGGCCGCGTCAAGCAGTTGGTGGACCGCGCCGCCGACCCGGTCGTCACACCCGTGGCGACCGCGGGTGCCGCGCGCTGCGCCGACGCTCCTCGCATCAGGCCCGGCCTCTACAGCGACCGCGAGAAGTTCTCCGAACACCGCTGGTACCGCGTGGACGTACGGCCGGGCCAGGAACTGCGCGCCTCGGTCAGCGTCGCCGCCGACCGCGCGGTCGACCGGGACTACGGTGTGCTGCTGCGCGCCGTGACCGTACACGGCAGAGAGATCGTCCGGGGCTCGGAAGCGGGCGACGGACGCACCGATGTGATCTCGTCCGGTCTGCGTTATCCGAAGCCGGAGGCCGACGACCTCGACGACGACGAGACTCCGCCCGCGGAGACGGTCTGCCTCCAGGTCAGCAACGCCTTCTCGGCGCCCGACTCCGTGAAGACCACGCCGGGCCTGCCCGTCGAGCTCTCCGTCGACCTGGTCGACTCGCCCGACGAGCCCTCCGACATCGCCGCGTTCGGTCTCGGCCGTGGCTGGTGGCTGCTCGGCGCGATGGTCCTCACGGGGCTGGTGGCCGGGCTGCTGTGGGGCTGGATATCGCGTCTGCGTGTCGTATGGAGGACCAACTGATGCGTACCACCCGCATGACTCGTACCACCCGCATGACCCGTGGCTCCCGTACGACCCGTGGCTTCCGTCGTTCCCAAGTCTCCCGCGCCGCAGGTCTGTTCACGGGTTCCCTGCTGGCCGGTGTGCTGCTCCTCGGCACAGCGGGCAGCGCCCTGGCCGACGAGTCCCCGACGCCCTCCGCCGGCGCCTCGGACGATTCCGACGGCGCCGAGGCACCGACCGAGGCGGGCACGTCCTTCCGTACCGCCACCGCGTTCCGGCCGGACCAGCGGGCCACGGCCGACGCCTCCACGGGCGACTACCTGTACTGGGTGCTCCCGGTGGACGCGGGACAGCGCGCCACCGTGACCGCCAAGGTCTCGCTCCCCGAGTCCGCCGCCGCAAGGAAGGGCGCGGCGACCTGGCAGGTCGACGTCTACGACGGTCTGCGCCGCCGCCAGCCGTGCGTGCACGGCGCCCAGACCCGGGCGCTCGCGGCCGACGCCCGCGAGGTGGAACTGCGGTGCACGCTGCGTACGGTACGGGCCTGGGCCGAGCCGTGGTCCGACGATCCGCTGCCGGGCAGCTACTACGTTCGCCTCACCGTCGTGAACGCGCAGGAGGAGGACCTCGGTCTGCCGGTGCGTACGGAGATCGAGGCGTCCGTCGCCGATGAGGGCGGGGCCGCCGCGGTCGACGGGCGGCTGGCCGTCCCGTTGACTCCGGGCCGTACCACCGTCTCGCAGAGCGACAGCGACAACGACAGCGGCGACAGCAGCGGCGCCGGATCGAGCGACGGAGCGCGACTGGCCGCGTCCGGTGTCGAACCGGAGGACGGCTGGTCCTCCGGCCGGTGGACGGACCGCTGGCTCTGGACCGTGGCCGGCGGAGTGCTCGGCGCGCTCGCGGGCATCGCCGGCTACACCCTGGCGCGTCCCGCCCGCCGGTGAGATCCCGCTGATGACGTAGGCAACAACGGCGTGCGCGAGCGGGCGGCGGCGGCCCGGGACAACCCGGGCCGCCGCCGTCCGGGAGACCGGCCCGTCCGGGAGACCGGCCCGTCCGGGAGACCGGCCCGTCCGGGAGACCGGACCCGCCCGGGTTACGGAAGCACCCCCGCCCGCCGGGCCGCCACCACCGCCTCCAGGCGGGTGTGTGTGCCCAGTTTGCGCATCGCCGAGCGCAGATAGCCCTTCACCGTCTCCGGCCGCAAGCCCAGCAGTTCGGCCGCCGTCGCGTTGGTCGAGCCCGACGCGACACACGCCAGGACATCCACCTCGCGTGGCGCGAGCGCCACCGGCACCCGGCGCGACGGGGCACCGACCGCGCCCGCCGCGTCGACCGCCCCCACCGCGCCCGCCAAGCGGCCGCAGACGGCCAGCAGTTCGCCGCGCAGTTCCGCGTCCACGAGCTTCGGCGCCAGTGCCCGCAGCTCACCGTGGGCCGCGCGGACCTCCTCCCAGGCACCGGGGCCCGCCGCCGGATCGCGGGGCATCGACTCGCGGGTCACCGTGAGCAGGCGCCGCACCTCGTCCCGAACGAGCAGGGCCTGTTCCACGTCCCGTGCGGCGGCGACCGCCGCGTCGAAGGTCCGCTCGCCGACCGGCAGCGCACTGCGCAGCGCCCCGTACAGCACCCCGCGCACCTTGCGCCGGACGACCACGGGCACCGCGAGCACCGAGCGCAGGCCTTCCGCCGCCACCGCCGCGTCGTACTCATGGCTGATGTGCCGCGCCTCCCGGTAGTCGGTCACCGCGCATGGCCGGGCCAGGGCGATGGACTTGCCGCCCAGGCCGTTGCCGGAGATGACCGCGAGTTCGCGCAGTGCCCCCGTGGACGTGCCGTTCAGCTCGGCGATACGCAGCTGTCCCACATCGTCACGTACCTGTCCCACGTCGTCACGCAGCAGCCCGCCGAACGCCACGGGCAGCCCGGTCGTACGGCGCAGCCGCAGCAGCGCCGACCGCATTTCCACCGCCTCGACCGCTTCGCCCACGTTCTCCGCCTCTCGCCATGTCCCGACGTCCGATGTCCCGATGTCCCGATGTCCGGTTCCGGTGGCGTCCGGCAGCCACCCCCGTCCGGGGGTGGTGAGACGCACGTCACTGATTACACGATGTTAGTGAACGGTCCCGCAATGAGGAGGACATATGACGTCAAGCGCGGCACGACCGACGGGAGCGACAGGAGTGACGGGAATGCGGGGAGCGACGCGTGGTGCGGGCGATGCGGGCGGCCCGAGCGATGCGACCCGACCGACCGAGCAGTTCCGGGCGGCCCGGGACTTCCTCCTGGCGCACCGGGAGGACTACGAGACGGCGTACGAGGGCTTCGCCTGGCCGCGTCCCGAGCGTTTCAACTGGGCCCTGGACTGGTTCGACCGGATCGCGGACGGCAACGACCGCGTCGCGCTGCACATCGTCGAGGAGGACGGCAGCCGTACGCTCCGGACCTTCGCCGAGATGTCCGCCCGCTCCAACCAGGCCGCGAACTGGCTGCGTGAGCAGGGGGTCCGGGCGGAGGACCGGATCGTCGTCATGCTCGGCAACCAGGTCGAGCTGTGGGAGACCGCGCTCGCCGCGATGAAGCTGCGGGCCGTCGTCATCCCCGCGACGCCGCTTCTCGGCCAGGCCGATCTGCGGGACCGTATCGAACGAGGCCGCGCCGGACATGTGATCGTCCGCTCCGAGGACACCGTCAAGTTCGCCGACATCCAGGGCGGCTTCACCCGGATCGTGGTGGGCGGGGAATCCGGCGCGAGCGGCACCGGCGGTGCTTCCGACAGCACCGACGCTGCTTCCGGCCGCGCCGCTCCCGGCTGGCGGCCGTACCAGAGCGCCTACGAGCGGCCCGCGACCTTCGAGCCCGACGGCGTCACCCACGCGGACGATCCGCTGATGCTGTACTTCACCTCCGGCACGACCGCCCGGCCCAAGCTGGTCGAGCACACCCACGGTTCGTATCCGATCGGCCATCTCGCGACGATGTACTGGATCGGGCTCAGGCCGGGCGATGTCCATCTGAACATCGCCTCACCCGGTTGGGCCAAGCACGCCTGGTCGAATCTCTTCGCTCCGTGGAACGCCGAGGCGACCGTCTTCATCCACAACTACACCCGCTTCGACCCGGTACGCCTGATGGCCGAGATGGACCGTTCCGAGGTCACCAGCTTCTGCGCCCCGCCCACCGTGTGGCGGATGCTCATCCAGGCCGATCTGTCCCAGCTGCGCACCCCGCCGCGCGAGGCCGTCGCGGCGGGCGAACCGCTCAACCCCGAGGTGATCGAGACGGTCCGCCGCGCCTGGGGCGTGACGATCAGGGACGGCTTCGGCCAGACCGAGACCGCCGTCCAGGTCGCCAACTCGCCCGGCCAGCTGGTCAAGACCGGATCGATGGGCCGGCCGACCCCCGGCTTCAAGGTCGAACTGCTCGACCCGGTCACGGGTGCCCCCGGTGCCGACGAGGGCGAGATCGCGCTCGACCTCGCCGCGCGTCCGGTCGGCCTGATGACCGGCTACCACGGCGACCCGGACCGGACCGCCGAGGCGATGGCGGGCGGCTACTACCGGACCGGTGACATCGGCACGCGCGATGCCGACGGCTACATCACCTATGTCGGCCGGTCCGACGATGTCTTCAAGGCGTCCGACTACAAGATTTCCCCGTTCGAGCTGGAGAGCGCGCTCCTGGAACACGAAGCGGTCGCCGAGGCCGCCGTCGTCCCCGCGCCCGACCCGCTGCGGCTGGCCGTGCCCAAGGCGTACATCGTCCTCGCCGAGGGCTGGGAGCCGGGCCCGGACACGGCGAAGGTGCTCTTCGCCCACTCGCGCGCGGTCCTCGCGCCGTACAAGCGCGTCCGCCGCCTGGAGTTCGCCGAACTGCCCAAGACCGTGTCCGGGAAGATCCGCAGGATCGAGCTGCGTGAGCGGACGGCCGGGGGATCGGACGCCGAGTACGACGAAGGGGATCTGCGATGACGACCGACAGCCGGCCAGTGGCCAACTCGTATACGCACGGCACCGGTACGACCCCGCTGCTCGGTGACACCATCGGCGCCAACCTCGACCGGGTGATCGGCCGGTTCTCCGACCGGGAGGCGCTGGTCGACGTACCGTCCGGGCGGCGCTGGACGTACGGAGAGTTCGGCACGGCGGTCGGCGAACTGGCGCGGGCACTGCTCGGGCGCGGGGTGGCGAAGGGCGACCGGGTCGGGATCTGGGCCGTCAACTGCCCCGAGTGGGTACTGACGCAGTACGCCACGGCCCGCATCGGCGCCATCTTGGTGAACATCAACCCGGCTTACCGCGCCCATGAGTTGGAGTTCGTGCTCAACCAGTCCGGGATCTCCGTACTGATAGCCTCCGTCGCCCATCGGACCAGCGACTACCGCACCCTGGTCGAGCAGGTGCGCGGGTCCTGTCCCGAACTGCGTTCCGTCCACTACATCGGTGATCAGACCTGGGACGAACTGCTCAGCTTCGCAAGCAGAGTGACGGTCGATCAACTCCTGTCGCGTGAGGCCGAGTTGTCCTGCGACGACCCGATCAACATCCAGTACACGTCGGGCACCACCGGCTTCCCCAAGGGCGCCACCCTCTCCCACCACAACATTCTCAACAACGGCTATTTCGTGGGAGAGACCGTTGGTTACACGGAGCGGGACCGGGTGTGCCTGCCCGTTCCCTTCTACCACTGCTTCGGCATGGTGATGGGCAACCTCGGAGCCCTGTCGCACGGCGCCTGTGTGGTCGTCCCGGGGCCGTCGTTCGAGCCAGGGAAAACACTGGAAGCGGTCCAGCGGGAGCGCTGCACCTCGCTCTACGGCGTCCCGACGATGTTCATCGCGGAGCTGAACCTCCCGGGCTTCGCCTCCTACGACCTCTCCTCGTTGCGCACCGGGATCATGGCGGGCTCGCCCTGCCCGGTGGAGGTGATGAAGCGTGTCGTCACCGAGATGAACATGGCCGAGGTGTCCATCTGTTACGGCATGACCGAGACCTCGCCGGTCTCCCTCCAGACGCGGCGCGACGACGATCTCGAACGCCGTACGGGCACGGTCGGCCGGGCGCTGCCGCATGTCGAGGTCAAGGTGATCGACCCGGTGAGCGGGGTGACACTGCCGCGCGGCGAGGCGGGCGAACTGTGCACACGCGGCTACAGCGTGATGCTCGGCTACTGGAACGCGCCGGAGCGCACCGCCGAGGTCATCGACGCGGGCCGCTGGATGCACACCGGCGACCTCGCGGTGATACGGGAGGACGGCTACGCCCAGATCGTCGGCCGTATCAAGGACATGATCATCAGAGGCGGCGAGAACGTCTATCCACGGGAGATCGAGGAGTTCCTGTACGGCCACCCGAAGATCGCGGACGTGCAGGTGGTCGGCGTACCGGACGAGAAGTACGGCGAGGAGATCCTGGCCTGTGTGGTCCCGCGCGACCCGGCGGATCCGCCGTCGCAGGACGACATCGTGGCGTACTGCCGGGAGCGGCTCGCGCACTACAAGATCCCGCGCAGGGTGGAGCTCGTGGACGCGTTCCCGATGACGGTGAGCGGGAAGGTCAGGAAGATCGAGCTGAGGGAACGGTTCTCCGGGTAGGTGAGTTCGGGGTCGGTGCCAGATCCTGTCCCCGGTCCCGTCCCCCTCCCCGTCCCGCCCCGTGTCCTACGCGCCGGCCGAGACCAGTTCGTCCGCCGGGCCGTTGACGGGCCGGGGCGCACCCGTGAGATCCATGACGAAGAGCGGGAGGCCGAGGTCGTCGGCGCGGGCGCGCGCGTCGTCGGCGTACCCCGCCAGCGAGAAGTAGACGCTCACCACCGACGCGGTCAGCCCGTTGAGCCAGAGACACTCGACGGAGCGTACGGAGGCCGGGGCGGCGGCCGGGTCGACCTGGGCGACCACACCGGGGCCGCGCAGATCGATGCCGGAGGCCGGCTGGTCCTCGGCCCGGACGACGCTCTCGAAGCCCAGCCAGCGCAGATACAGCGCGGCGGCCGTCACCGCGTCATGCGGTGTACGGATGGTCAGCGGGCGGAACGACGGGCGCGGTGACGCCGCCGTCCGGGGCAACGGGATGTGCGTGGGCGGTCCGGCCGCAGGCGGCCCGGTGTCCGGGCCCGAGGTCCTGCCCGATGTCATGTCGGGGCCCGCTCCCGCGTCCGCTTCGGAGTCCACGCCGACATCCAGTTCCAGGTCCATGTCCGCGTCGAGGCCGACGCGCGTCTCCGGGGCCGGGGGCTCAACCGCCGGGCTCACCGGCCGTACCGGAATCCGCAGCAACGAGCCGCACGCGCAGCCCAGCTCCGGCTGCGGCCACTGGTCCTGCCGGCCGCACGCCGTACAGCGGATCCGTACCCAGTCGTCGTCCCAGGTGCGGTGCGTGACCGGTTCCACCGGTACGTCCGTGAGCAGTGGCGGTGCGACCGGCGCCCCGCACACGCAGGGATAGACCGACGCCATGAAGGCGTGACGGCTACCGCAGGACGGGCAGTGCACGGAGACGCTCTCTCCCATCACGACCCCCTTCGTTCCTTCGGGCCTTTTCGGCCTCGCTGATCTCTTCGACCGCGCTCCGTTGCGCTCCGTGCCCCATCGTCCACCAAGGGCGAGGCCATGGGGAGGGGCCTGGGTTCATCCCTTGACGCTCGCTCGACCCACGCCTAGATTGATTCCGTATTACAGAAACGATATTCCGTATGTCGGAATATCGGCAGGGGGGCTGCTGGGAACCGACTCTCAGGTGGCGCGACAGAGTCCGGCACCACAGCGTCCGTATCCTCCGCATTCGCCGGCTGAACTGAAGCAGGAGCACTCATGCCTCGAATGACCGCCGCCCGCGCGGCTGTTGAGATCCTCAAGCGTGAGGGCGTGTCGCACGCGTTCGGCGTGCCGGGCGCCGCGATCAACCCCTTCTATGCGGCCCTCAAGGCGTCCGGCGGGATTGAGCACACGCTGGCCCGCCATGTCGAGGGCGCCTCGCACATGGCCGAGGGATATACCCGTACCCACCCCGGCAACATCGGGGTCTGTGTCGGTACGTCGGGGCCCGCGGGCACCGACATGATCACCGGCCTGTACTCCGCGATCGGTGACTCGATCCCGATCCTGTGCATCACCGGCCAGGCGCCGACCGCGGTGCTCCACAAGGAGGACTTCCAGGCCGTCGACATCGCCTCGATCGCGCGGCCCGTCACCAAGGCCGCGACGACCGTGCTGGAGGCCGCGCAGGTCCCCGGCGTCGTCCAGCAGGCCTTCCACCTGATGCGCTCGGGCAGGCCGGGACCGGTCCTCGTCGACCTGCCCGTCGACGTCCAGCTGACCGAGATCGAGTTCGACCCGGAGACGTACGAGCCGCTGCCCGTCCACAAGCCGGTCGCGAGCCGCGCGCAGATCGAGAAGGCGATCACGCTCCTCAACGCCTCCGAGCGCCCCCTGATCGTCGCCGGTGGCGGCGTCATCAACGCCGACGCCTCCGAACTGCTCGTGGAATTCGCCGAGTTGACCGGGATTCCGGTCATCCCGACCCTGATGGGCTGGGGCGCCATCGCCGACGACCACGAGCTGAACGCCGGCATGGTCGGCCTCCAGACCTCGCACCGCTACGGCAACGCGACTTTCCTGGAGTCGGACTTCGTCCTCGGCATCGGGAACCGCTGGGCGAACCGCCACACGGGGAACCTGGAGACGTACACCAAGGGCCGGAAGTTCGTCCACGTCGACATCGAGCCGACGCAGCTCGGCAAGATCTTCCCCCCTGACTACGGGATCGCCTCCGACGCCAAGGCGGCACTGGAGCTGTTCGTCGAGATCGCGGGTGAACTGAAGGCGGCGGGCGGGCTCCCGGACCGCGGCGCGTGGGCCTCCTCGGCCCGGGACCGCAAGTCCAGGCTCCAGCGCCGTACACACTTCGACGACGTGCCGATCAAGCCGCAGCGCGTGTACGAGGAGATGAACCGCGCCTTCGGTCCCGAGACCCGGTACGTCACCACCATCGGCCTCTCCCAGATCGCCGGCGCGCAGCTGCTGCACGTCTACCGGCCGCGCCACTGGATCAACTGCGGCCAGGCGGGACCGCTCGGCTGGACCATCCCCGCCGCGCTCGGTGTCGCCACCGCCGACCCCGGCGCCACGGTCGTCGCCCTCTCCGGCGACTACGACTTCCAGTTCATGCTGGAGGAGCTGGCGGTCGGCGCACAGCACAGGATTCCGTACGTCCATGTCCTGGTGAACAACGCGTACTTGGGCCTGATCCGCCAGGCGCAGCGCAACCTCGACATCAACTTCCAGGTCAATCTCGAATTCGAGAACATCAACACCCCCGAGATCGGCGTCTACGGCGTGGACCATGTCAAGGTCGCCGAGGGGCTCGGCTGCAAGGCGGTCCGGGTCACCCGCCCGGAGGATCTGCTCCCCGCCTTCGAGGAGGCGAAGAAACTCGCCGCCGAGCACCGCGTCCCGGTGATCGTGGAGGCGATCCTCGAACGGGTCACGAACATCTCGATGGGCGTCGACATCGCCGCCATCAACGAGTTCGAGGACCTGGCGACCGAGCCGGGCCACGCTCCGACCTCGATCCTCCCGCTCGACGTCTCCTGAGGCTCGGGGCGTCCCGCCCCGGGACCGGTGCGGGACGGGGACATGCTCACACTCCAACTCCCCTACAAAATAGGGGAGTTGGGGTGTGAGGCTTTACTGTTTCCTTATCGCGCACACAGTCTACTGTCATGTCCATCACAGGCTTTGAGGCCAGCCTCGCCCGTCATGACAGAAGAGAACGCAACGCCCACACCCCCCACTCCCTTCCGTGCTCCCACCACCCGGCGCGCTGTCGTCGTCGGTGGGGCAGCCCTCGCCGCGACCGGAGCCTTCGCCGCCGCCGGACTCTCATCGTCCGCCCACGGGACGGCGGGTGACGGTCCGGTCGAAACGGCCGACACCGTCGGCGTGGCAGCCGCCGCCGTGTGCTCGCTCAACGCCCGGGTGACCGAGGGCCCGTACTCGCTCGAAGGCGCACTGGTGCGTGTCGACAACCGCGAGGACAAGGCGGGCGTCGAGGTCCGCTACAAGCTCACCGTGGTCGACACCGCCAAGGGCTGCGCACCGCTCGCGGGCGCGCTGGTGGAGATCTGGCACTGTGACTCGCTCGGCGAGTACTCCGGGTTCGTCGGCAACAACGGCCACCCGGGCGCGGACAACGGCACCTTCCTGCGCGGCGGTCAGCTCACCGGCAGCAACGGCGTGGTGAATCTCGTCTCCATCTGGCCCGGTCACTACCGGGGGCGTGCCGTCCACACGCATCTGCGCGTCCACACCGATGTCACACTCACCGGGGACACGTACACCGGCGGCGAGATCGTGCACACCGGGCAGCTCTTCTACGACCCCGCGATCAACGCCACGATCCAGGCGTCGTCCCCGTACAAGGCCAACACCACCAGGGAGACACACCTCGACGACGACTCCATCTACGACGGCGCGGGAGCGACCTCGGGGCTGCTGACGCTGACCCCGCTCGGCTCCACGCCGTCGGCCGGCTATACCGCCACCCTCACGATGGGGGTGGATTCGACGGCCTGAGGCCGGGTGGGACCCGCACACACGTCAACGGCCCGGCGCCCGTCAACGGTCCGGGGCTCAACGGCCCGGCGCTCGTCAACGGCCCGGTGCACGCCGGCGGTCGGGTGAGATGGAGAACGGCTCGTCGGGATCCGAGTGAGGGGATCCGGGCGGCGGCAGTGCCGGGGCGCGACCTGACAGGTGTCGGCGCTGCCACCGCCCGGGGTTCAAGGGGCCCGGGTCCAGACGGACCGGGGCGTGTGCCGTGCAGTGGTCAGTTGGGAAGCCAGCCGAAGGACTCGGCGCTCGGGCGGTCGCCCGGCTTGTACTCCAGGCCGACCCAGCCGTCGTAACCGGTTTCGCGCAGTCGGCCCAGCAGGTCCTCCAGCGGCAGCGATCCGGTGCCCGGCGCGCCACGGCCCGGGTTGTCCGCGATCTGCACGTGGCCGGTCCTGTCGGCGTACCGGTCGATGACCTCGTTCAGGTCCTCGCCGTCGTTCATCGACAGGTGGTAGAGGTCGAGCAGGAACGCCGTATTGCCCAGCCCCGTGGCCGCGTTGACCCGGTCCACGACCTCGATCGCAGACTCGGCGCTCACCAGCGGGTAGCGCGGGGACTCGGGCTTGTTGAGCGCCTCGATCAGCAGGGTCGCCCCGACGCGGTCGGCCGCGCGGGCCGCCGTGACCAGGTTCTCCAGGGCGAGGGCGTCCTGGGCCTGCGCCTCGACCCCCTCGACGCGGTTGCCGTAGAGCGCGTTGAGCGCCGTACATCCCACGGAGGCGGCGAAATCCGCCGCGACCTCGACGTTGGCGCGGAACCGCTCGGACTCCTCGCCGGGTACGGAGAGTGCGCCACGGTCGGGCCCCGGCAGCTGCCCGGCGTAGAAGTTCAGCCCCACCAGCCGGGTGCCCGCGCCGTCGAGCGCCTTCTTGAGGGCGTCGAGTTCGGCCTGTGGCGGGGTGGGGTTGTCGGGCCAGGGCCACCACAGCTCCACAGCGGTGAAGCCCGCCGCGGCGGCGGCCGCGGGGCGCTCCAGCAGCGGGAGTTCGGTGAAGAGGATGGACAGGTTCACATCGAAGCGCGAGTGACCGATGAGCATGGGGCCAGGCACTCCTTCCGTACGAGGCATGGGGCTACGGCCCTCTGCGTACACCATTGTATTTCGTATTGCGGAAGTGACTTTCTGCTTGATGGAAGACTGCCGCGAGGCTCCTGGCCTGTCAAGTAGCGGTTCCCGGAATGTCTCGCCGCCGCGCGGGGCAGGACGCGGACAAACGGTCCGGGTGGAGGGCGGCCCCGGCCCTCGTGAGGACGGCACGTGCGACGCCGAGTGGCAGCGGCTGTTCCGCGAGGGAACGGACCTGGCGGAACAGACCGCTGACCAGCCCCTCGGCCGGATCTGCCGCTACCGCTCGCACGTCTCCGAACCAGCGGCGGGGCCTCCTGTGCGGGGCCTTCTAGCTGAAGACGCCGCTGTAGGCGTTCAGAGCCGGCTGGCCGCCCAGGTGTGCGTAGAGCACGTTCGAGTCCTTGCCTATCTCGCCCGTACGCACGAGGTCGATGAGCCCGGCCATGGACTTGCCCTCGTACACCGGGTCGATGATCATGCCCTCCAACCGGCCGGTGAGCCGCATCGCGTCCAGCGTCGACTGCACGGGGATGCCGTAGTAGTCGCCGGCCCACCCCTCCAGCACGCTGATCTCGTCGTCGCGCAGCTCACGCCCGAGGCCGATCAGGTCGGCGGTGTGCCGGGCGATACGTTCGACCTGGTCGCGGGTCTCCTGGAGCTTGGCCGACGCGTCGATGCCGATCACCCGTCGCGGCCGGTCCTGTCCGGCGAACCCGGCGATCATTCCGGCGTGCGTGGAGCCCGTGACGCTGCAGACGACGATCGTGTCGAAGAAGACGCCGAGTTCGGCTTCCTGGCGCTCCACTTCGTACGCCCAGTTCGCGAACCCCAGGCCGCCCAGCCGGTGTTCCGAGGCGCCGGCCGGGATCGCGTAGGGCGTGCCGCCCTCGGCGCGTACGTCGTCGATCGCCTGCTGCCACGAGTCCTTGATCTCGATGCCGAACCCGGCCGAGTCGAGCCGGACGTCGGCGCCCATGATGCGGGACAGGAGGATGTTGCCCACCTTGTCGTTCACCGAGTCGGGCCAGTCGACCCACTTCTCCTGTACGAGGCGGGCCTTGAGGCCGAGGTGAGCGGCGACGGCGGCCACCTGGCGGGTGTGATTCGACTGGTAGCCGCCGATCGATACCAGGGTGTCCGCGCCCTGGGCCAGCACGTCGGGGACGATGTATTCGAGCTTGCGCGTCTTGTTGCCGCCGTACGCGAGCCCGGAGTTGCAGTCCTCGCGCTTCGCCCAGATCTGAGCGCCGCCGAGGTGCTCGGTCAGGCGCTTCAACTGGTGTACCGGGCTGGGGCCGAAGAGCAACGGGTAGCGTTCGAAATCCTCGATGGCCATGGTGGAGTCCTTTCCTCGGTTCTCGGTCTCTGCTTCTCTGTGTTCTCTTCTGGTGTTGTCCGGCCGTGCGGGAGTTGGGAAGAGGGTGGCTCAGCGGGAGCGCATCAGGCCGTGGCCGCCGGAGACGACCGGCGTGGGGTGCTCCGCCGGGTGGCCCGTGGGGTGTTCGTCGGCGAGGGTCATCCAGGTCGTGTGAGCGACGGTCGCCGCGGTGTCGGCGTCACCCGCCGCGCAGGCGTCGATCATCCGGTCGTGCAGCGCGACGGACTCCAGGCCGGCCTCGGAGGAGAAGCGGACGCGCTCGACGCGTCGCAGCAGGGGCGAGTACTGGTCCAGGACTTCCGAGACGATGGTGTTCGACGCGGCCGTCACGCACACCTGGTGCAGGGCGTCGTCGGCCGCCAGCGCGGCGCTGACATCACCGCGCCGCAGGGCGGCGGCGAACGCCTCGTTCTCCTTCCGCATGGCCGCGACATGGTCCGCGCCGAGCAGCGGAGTAGCGAGCCGTACGGCGAGTTCGTGCATCGTCGCGACCACCGGCTGGGCGTCCTGGACGACCGCGGCCTCCAGCGCGCTCACAGTGGTGGACTGGCCGGGCCTGGTCACCACCAGCCCGCAGCGCTCCAGCCGCATCAGCGCCTCGCGGATGGGAGTGCGGCTCACGCCGATCCACCGCTGGAGCTCGGCCTCGCGCAGCTGCTCCTCGGGTTTGAGCGTTCCGTCGACGATGGCGTCCCGGAGAACGATGAAGGCGCGATCCCGGAGAAGAACTCGGGCAGCGAGGGGTGTAGTAGGCACCGGCATGCAATATATTGCATGCTGCTCCAAGCCTCCTGTCAACCCTCACCCACCGGCTGTCAGCCTCCGGCCACCGGCTGTCAACCTTCGCCCTTCCCTCCCAGGATTCGGGGGGAGGGGGGCGAGAATGCGGGCGGGGCAGAGGCCTCTTGGGGCAGAGGCCTCTTGGGACAGAGGTGTCTTGGGACAGAGGTGTCTTGAGGCCGTGGCGCCTTGGGGCCGTGGCGCCTTGCGGTAATGCGGCGACGGTCAGGGGCGTGGTGTCCGACTGTCGGCCCGGACCGCGTCCGTGCCCCAGCTCGCGAGGAGACGCAGAGCCTCCGCCGACGCGGAGCCCGGCTCCGCGTGGTACACGCACAGGAACTGTTCGTGGTTGTCCGCGAGATGCATCGTCTCGTACGCCAGAGTGAGGTCGCCGACCAGCGGATGCCGCATCCGCTTCACCCCGTGGCCCTTCTCCTTCACGTCGTGCGTGGCCCACAGCAGCCTGAACTTCTCGCTCTTGACGGAGAGTTCACCCACGAGTGCGGACAGGTCCGGGTCCTGTGGGTGCTGGCCCGCGTACAGCCGCAGATAGCTGACCATGTCGGACGCCTTGGAGTCCCAGTCCAGGAACAGCTCACGGTAGTCGGGGGAGAGGAAGGTCAGCCGCGCCCAGTTGCGTTCCGCGGGCGGCAGTTTGCCCCAGTCGCCGAACAGCGCCGCCGCCATTCGGTTCCAGGCGAGGATGTCCGAGCGCGCCCCGCCGATGTACGCGGGTACGCCCTCCATCGACTCGAGCATCTGCTGGAGCGTCACCCGCACTTGTTGCCGCTTGGACGACCGGTACTTCCTCCGCTGCCGCTTCGGCTTGGCGAGCTGGGTGAGGTGTGCGTGCTCGGTGTCGGTCAGGTGCAGGGCGCGCGCGATCGAGTCGAGCACCTCCGCCGACACATTGCGCCCGTTGCCCTGCTCCAGGCGTGTGTAGTACGCCACAGAGACCCCGGCCAGCTGGGACAGCTCCTCGCGCCGCAGTCCCGGCACCCGCCTGTGCCGCCCATGCGAGGGGATACCCACGTCTTCCGGTTTGAGCCGAGCCCGCCGGGTGCGCAGGAATTCGCTGAGCTCGGCCCGGCGGTCCAGGCCCTCGGGGAGGGCCGCCTGTCCGTCGTCCGTGGCGGGGATGTCGTCCATACCCCCAAGTATTCCCGGTCGTACGACCGGGAGCCTGACCTCGTTGGTAGTAGGACCACTGAACGTACGCAAAGCGGTGACCTGGGTGATCGGGATGTGAGGAGGCAGCCTGGAGACATGACCACGACTGTTGCCGCATATGCCGTTCCCAGCGCCAAGGCCCCTCTGGAGCGCACCACGATCGAGCGCCGTACGGTCGGTGAGTTCGATGTTCTTATCGACATCAAGTTCGCCGGCATCTGCCACTCCGACATCCACCAGGCCCGCGAGGGCTGGGGCGAGGCCATCTTCCCGATGGTGCCCGGTCACGAGATCGCCGGCGTCGTCGCGGAGGTCGGCTCCGGTGTGACGAAGTTCAAGGCCGGCGACCGGGTCGGCGTCGGCTGCATGGTCGACTCCTGCCGCGAGTGCGAGAACTGCAAGGCCGGACGGGAGCAGCACTGCGTGGGCGGGAACGTCGGCACGTACAACGCCATCGGCCGTGACGGCGAGCCCACCTACGGCGGCTACTCACAGAAGGTCGTCGTCGACGAGAACTACACCGTCCGCATCCCGGACGGGCTGTCTCTGGACGTGGCCGCGCCGCTGCTCTGCGCCGGCATCACCACGTACTCCCCGCTCAAGCACTGGGGCGCGGCCCCCGGCAAGAAGGTCGCCGTGGTCGGCCTGGGCGGTCTCGGTCATATGGCCGTCAAGATCGCGCACGCCCTCGGCGCCGAGGTCACGGTCCTCTCCCAGTCGCTGAGGAAGAAGGACGACGGTCTGAAGCTGGGCGCCGAGCACTACTACGCCACCAGCGACCTGGCCACCTTCGAGAACCTGGCCGGCACCTTCGACATCATTCTCTCGACAGTGTCGGCGCCCCTGGACTTCGGCGCGTACCTGAGCCTGCTGAAGACGGGCGGCGCCCTGGTGAATGTCGGCGCCCCTGAAGAGCCCGTCGCCCTCAACCTGTTTTCCTTGATCGGCGGCAACAAGACCCTCGCCGGTTCGGCGATCGGCGGCATAGCCGAGACCCAGGAGATGCTCGACTTCTGTGCCGAGCACGACCTCGGTGCCGAGATCGAGCTGATCGAGGCGAGCGGGATCAATGAGGCGTACGAGCGTGTGCTCGCCTCCGATGTGCGCTACCGCTTCGTGATCGACACAGCGACGATCTGAGCCGGGAGGCTCTGCCAAGCGGGTGATGGCGCCTTCCCCGGACTCCGGGGAAGGCGCCGTCATGACCGCTGCCTGATTGCCGTTCTGTGTCCCACGCTCCCGGTGCACGCCAACGTCCCGGAGCGCATCGAGCCTGGCGGGAACCTCCGCGCCACCACCGCCCATTTGACGGGCGCGCGTGGCGACGGGGCCCGACGGAAGGTGTTTCTCCGAAGGGCTCCGTCGGCTGTGCAGAGGGAGATGTCAGTGGGCAGGGCAGGTAGGCGGATCGGCGTGCGGGGTGGCTGCCCTGTGTCTCTCCTCAGCAGTGTGTCGGCATCGCTGCGTACTCGCGCGGACTACTTGTTTTAGAAGTAGTGCTTCCGCCCGCCGACCATGCGTCCGCTCGCGCCGAGGATCCACAGGACCGCGCCGACCACGACGAGCACACCACCGACCGTTGTCAGCAGCGAGACACCGGCCAGCAGGCCGATTATGAACAGAATGGCGCCAAGGACAATCATTTCGGTTCCGATCTTCAAGTCTGTTCGGTGCGTGCGATTCGTCTTTTCAGACCCGCAGCACCCTTTTTCCGCCCACTGCGGAAACCGGGCCGGGTGAAAATCCGGCCGGGCCGCGCGATCGGCGGTTGTCGGCTCCTTGTCTTGCGTACTTCGTGTGCCCGGCTCTCGACCATTCACACACGGACAGGTCATCAGTCCCCCACTTCAATGTGGTGAGGCCCCGGGCTGCCGCCCAGGCATGCAATGTGGAGCAGGGCCTATGAGTTTTTCCGGCCGGCGTCTGGTGTGCCGGGCGCGTTCTTCGTGTGTCAGGCCGCACCCGCCAGGGCGGCCGGGAAGACGAAGCGGAGAGGCACCCCGGGGATTCCTTCCCGCTTCGGGGGCAGCAGGTAGAGCATGACTACTCGATCGGCAACGGCACGTGGACAAGGGCAGGCCGAACGCGCGGCGAACAGCACCGCGGTCGCGGCAGGAGCCCGTGCGGGCTTCGTCGCCCGCGGGGTCATCTACATGCTGATCGGCGTCCTCTCCCTCCGGATCGCCTTCTCCGGTGGCAGCGGAGGTGGACAGGCGGATCGCGGCGGAGCGATCGCCGAGATCGCCCAGAAGCCCTTCGGGACCGTCCTGCTGTACCTGCTCGGGACAGCACTCGCCGGGATGGCCCTGTGGCGGCTGTCCGAAGCGGCCTTCGGGCAGGCAGGTCCCGACGGCCGGAAGGCGAGCAAGAGGGCGATGGCCGCAGGCCGTTTCGTCTTCTACGGATTCGTCTCCTATTCCGTGCTGTCCTACGCCGCCGGGGACAGCGGCAGCGGGAGCTCCGACAAGAGTTCCCGGGACGTTACGGCGAAGGCGCTGGAGTGGCCCGGCGGACAGTGGATCGTCGGAATCGCCGGCGTGACGGTGGCCGCGGCCGGTGTGTGGATCGCCTGCAGGGCGCTCATGCGCAAGTTCCACAAACACCTGAAAATGTCCGAGATCCCGAAGAAGGCGCGTAAGGCTGTCGGCTTCGTCGGAGTCTTCGGCGGTACGGCCCGTGGTGCTGTCTTCGCTGTCGCGGGTGCTTTCGCCCTTGCGGCGGCCGTCCAGCACAAGCCGGGCAGGGCAAAGGGTATGGACGACACTCTGCGCTCCTTCACCGACACTCCGGCAGGGCCCTGGCTACTGGTACTGATAGCGCTCGGCCTGATGGCCTTCGGTGTCTTCTCCTGGGCCAACGCCCGCTGGCGCAAGGTCTAGCAACGCCAACGCCGCATCTCTGCTGATCGACGCAGAGGGGTCCGTTAAGGTCGTGTCGGAGCGACTGGGGCACACCAACGCCGCGATGACCTGAACGTCCGCGGCCATCTCTTTCCTGAGCCGGAGCAACAGACCAGGGCGGCGATGGATTGGGCGTTCGGCGCCCTGAGTGGGAGTGCGCCCCGGATACGCCCTCTCGGCCGGAGGGCTGAGAGAACGTGCAGGTCAGAGCCGACGCCATGGGGGCACCGTGCGATTGAGAGTCGAGTTCACGACCGAACCCTTCGATCTCGACGAGGCGCCCGCCCATGCGGTGGTCGCCCGCGAGGTCGTCCAGAGGGCCGAGCTGGACACCGTCGATGTCGGCCCCTTCGGCAATACGGTGGAGGGCCGCGCCGACGCGGTGCTGGCCTCGGTGGACACGCTGCTGCGGGAGTCGCTGGCCGCCGGCGCGACCCGGGTGTCGCTCCAGGTCAATGTGATCGCGGACGCGGGTCCGGATGCGGCTACGGATTCGCCTACGCCTGCGGACGCAAGCCCGGATGCGGCGGATGGGGAGGGCGGCCGGTGACCGAGCCGCGTGATCATCCCTTCATCGCCGCCGTCAAGCCGCTGGTCGACGCCATGGGCGGCGAGTTGGTGGCCCCCCACGAGGCCGAGCCCGACGATGTCGTACTCGCCTGGGAGGGCGAGAACCTGCTGGCCGTACGGCTGCCGCAGCTGTCGGAGTCCCTGGATCACATCCTGGCCGCGCTGGAGCGCCGGTACGGCATGCCGCTCGCCGAACTCGACCGCAAGTCGAAGCAGTCGGTCGTACGGACGCTGGAGGCACGCGGTGCGTTCTCCGTACGGCACGGCGTCGAGACGGTGGCGACGGCCCTGGGGGTCAGTCGCTTCACCGTCTACAACTACCTCAACCGGGAGGCCGCCGCGAAGGCGGACCCGGTGCAGTGACCAGCACCGTTGTGCGCGCGACTGAGGGGACGCCTCCGGTACGCGCGGTGTGACAGCCATGAAACAGGCCGCCGCCCCACCATCCCCGTGGGCGGCGGCTTTTTCGTATGCACGCTCCCTGCCCGCGTGGGTTCCGTATACGAGATTTCAACAAAGTGTTGACGACGTGTTGTCGAGGGGCGTTAGCTATGCGCAGCCCGCCCAGCACAGCCACGGAGGCTCCCGTGACTTCGACACCGACACCGGGCCTGGCCCGGTTCAACGCCTCGACCGACCGTGCGGCTCTGGCCGCACTGCACGAGGTGTGCGCCAGTTCGGCGTGGGGGAGGAAACTGCTCGCCCGGCGCCCGTACGCCACTGTGGACGCCCTCTTCGACGCCAGTGACACCGCAATGGGGGAACTGGACTCCGGAGATCTGGCCGAAGCGATGGCGGGGCACCCGCCGATCGGCCGGCCGAAGCCCGGGGACCCGGCCTCCTCCCGCGAACAGCGGGGGATGGCCGATGCCTCCGAGGAGCTCAAGGCCGAGATGCTCGAACTGAACCTGGCGTACCAGGAGACGTTCGGCCATGTCTTTCTGATCTGCGCCACCGGTGCGACCGGCGAGCGGATGCGTGACGCGCTGAAGGAGCGGCTGGCACACACGCCCGAGCAGGAGCGCGCGACCGCGCGCGCCGAGCTTGGCAAGATCAACCGCATCAGACTGGCCCGCCTCGTGACGGAACCCCCGGCGGAACCGGTGAACGCGCCCGCAGAAGAAGGAGAGTGACGGCCTTGAGCACCGACACCGACCCCGACACTGACCCCGAACCCGGCACCGGCATCACGGCCTCGGTCTCCACGCACATCCTGGACACCAGCACCGGACGCCCCGCCGAGGGCGTCGCCGTCTCCCTCGCGGCCCGGAGCGGTCTCCGCGCACCGTGGGTGGCGCTCGGTGGTTCGAGGACCGACGCGGACGGGCGCTGCAAGGACCTGCCGGCGCTGCCGGAGGGTACGACCCACGTACGCCTCGACTTCGAGACCGAGGCGTACTTCGTCACGTTCACCGAGCCGGCGGCGTCCGCCACGTCCGCCGAGCAGGAAGCCGAGGCGCGGCAGGACGCCCCCCGCGCAAGGGACAGCGGGCGGCAGGACGCCCCCCGCTCAGGGGACAGCGGTGCACCGTTCTTCCCGGAGGTGGCGATCACGTTCACCGTCACCCCCGGCGAGCACTTTCACGTACCGCTGCTGCTCAACCCGTTCGGCTATTCCGTATACCGAGGGAGCTAGCAGCCATGCCCACGATTCTCGGCCAGAACCAGTACGGCAAAGCGGAGAACCGCGTCGTCAAGATCACCCGGGACGGCGGTACCCACCACATCAAGGATCTGAACGTCTCAGTCTCCCTCTCGGGCGACATGGAGGACGTCCACTACTCCGGCTCCAACGCCCGTGTGCTGCCGACCGACACCACCAAGAACACGGTGTACGCGTTCGCCAAGGAGCACGGCATCGAGTCGGCCGAGCAGTTCGGCATCCTGCTGGCCCGGCACTTCGTGACCAGCCAGGAACCGATCCACCGGGCGCGCATCCGGATAGAGGAGTACGCCTGGGACCGCATCGAGTCCGCCGGAACACCGGACGGCGAAGGGAGCGACCAGGGCGGAGGGGGCGACGGGGGCGACGGGAAAGAGCACTCGTTCGTCCGCAAGGGCCAGGAGACCCGCGTCACCCAGACAACCTTCGACGGCGAGACGTGGCAGGTCATCTCTGGCCTCAAGGACCTGACCGTACTGAATTCGACGGACTCCGAATTCTGGGGATACGCCAAGGACAAGTACACGACGCTCCAGGAGGCGTACGACCGGATCCTCGCGACCGAGGTGTCCGCCAGGTGGCGTTACAGCTGGTCGAGCGATGACGAGCCCATGCCGAACTGGGACGAGTCCTACGAGCAGACGAAGAAGCACCTGCTCCGGGCCTTCGCCGAGACGTACTCCCTCTCGCTCCAGCAGACGCTCTACCACATGGGTACGCGGATCATCGACAACCGGAGCGAGATCGACGAGGTCCGGTTCGCACTGCCGAACAAGCACCATTTCCTGGTCGACCTGAAGCCGTTCGGGCTGAAGAACGACACCGAGGACGGCGCGGTGTACTTCGCGGCCGACCGTCCGTACGGCCTGATCGAGGCCACCGTCCTGCGCGACGGAATCGAGCCGCGGATCCCGCTGGACCTGACCACGCTCTGACCGCGCTCGGACCTCCGCACCCCGGAAACAGCCCTTCGTACCCCGGAAGCAGCAGGGAGAGGAACCGCAATGGCGGCTTCGCGCATCGTCATCGAGAACTGCGCCATCGCGACCGTGGACGCACGGGACACCGAGTACGCCTCCGGCCACGTCGTCGTCCTGGACAACCGGATCGAATCGGTCGGCCCCGGCCGGGCCCCCGCCGGCCTGGAGAACGTGGTCCGCCGTATCGACGGCACCGGCCACCTCGTCACACCCGGCCTGGTCAACACGCACCACCACTTCTACCAGTGGATCACCCGCGGACTCGCCACCGACCACAACCTCTTCAACTGGCTGGTCGCGCTCTATCCGACCTGGGCGCGCATCGACGACGCCATGGTCGGTGCGGCGGCGCGCGGCTCCCTCGCGATGATGGCCCGCGGCGGTGTCACCACCGCGATGGACCACCACTACGTCTACCCGCGCGGCTCGGACGACCTGTCCGGCGTGATCATCGGGGCCGCCGCCGAGATGGGCGTACGGTTCACCCTCGCCCGCGGCTCGATGGACCGGGGCGAGTCGGCGGGAGGACTGCCCCCGGACTTCGCCGTGGAGTCCCTCGACGGCGCGCTCGCCGCGACCGAGGAGACCATCGACCGGCACCACGACTCCTCGTTCGACGCGATGACCCAGATCGCGGTCGCGCCGTGCTCCCCGTTCTCCGTCTCCACCGAACTGCTCAAGCAGGGCGCGGAGTTGGCGCGTCGCAAGGGCGTACGGCTGCACACTCACGGCAGTGAGACCGTGGAGGAGGAGCAGTTCTGCAAGGAACTGTTCGGCATGGGGCCGACCGACTACTTCGAATCGACCGGCTGGCTCGGCTCCGACGTATGGATGGCCCACTGCGTCCATATGAACGACGCCGACATCGCCGCTTTCGGCCGTACTAGTACGGGAGTTGCCCACTGCCCGTCCTCCAACGCCCGGCTGGCCGCCGGTATCGCCAGGGTCCCCGACATGCTCAAGGCCGGAGTCCCGGTGGGGCTCGGCGTCGACGGCACCGCCTCGAACGAGTCGGGCGAACTCCACACCGAACTGCGCAACGCGCTGCTCATCAACCGCCTCGGCACGCACGGCGAGTCCGCGCTCACCGCCCGCCAGGCGCTGCGTCTCGGTACGTACGGTGGTGCCCAAGTGCTCGGCCGCGCGGGGCAGATCGGCTCGATCGAGCCCGGCAAGCTCGCCGACCTCGTGCTCTGGAAGCTGGACACACTGGCGCACGCGTCCATCGAGGACCCGGTCGTCGCGCTGGTCCACGGCGCGGCCGCCCCGGTCACACTCTCGCTGGTCAACGGCCGGACCGTCGTCGAGGACAACCACCTGACCACGGTGGACGAGGACGCGGTCGCCCGCGCCACGCGCAGTGAGGCACGGCGTCTGGCGCGGATCGCCGCACAGAGCTGATCCCGCGCCAGGTCCTGTCCGGCCGGGTGTGGACGTTCGCGCTTGAACGTCCGTCGAGAACGTCCGTCGAGAACGTCCGGCCGAGGGGGACGGCCCTCGACCGGAGGCCGGGGCCCGGCAGGGCTCCTGGCAGCCGCGCCCGGGAGGTGTCGTACCGTCGTCGGTGCCTCACCTCCCGGGACGGTGACACGTGTGTTTCCGCGTACGACCTGCCGGACTCACACCCACACATCCGCCCCACACACACGCATTCCCTTCCGACACCCACCCGCACCGCCCTCCCTGACACCCACGTTGCCCCGACGTGTAACCGACCGGAGGAACCCCCGTGGCCGCTCAGCCCAGGTTTCACAAAGCAGCATCAGAAGGCACAGAAGACGCGGAAGACATAGGAGAGATAGCGGGCGCGGACTCCGTGTCCGGCACGGAACCGGGCACGGAGTCCGGCCGGGCTCATCCGGTCGACCAGACCCTCCCGCCCGTGAAGACGCTCACCAGCGGCCTCCAGCATGTGGCCGCGATGTACGCGGGTGTAGTGGCCCCGCCCATGATCGTGGGGCCCGCGCTGGGCCTCGGCGCCAAGGACACGGCGTTCCTGATGGGCGCGAGCCTCTTCACCGCCGGCCTGGCCACCCTGCTCCAGACCGTCGGAGTCTGGAAGATCGGCGCCCGGCTCCCCTTCGTCAACGGCGTCTCCTTCGCGGGCGTGACCCCGATGATCGCCATCGGCAAGGACCGGGGCGCCGACGCCCTCCCCGTCATCTTCGGCGCGATCATCGTCGCGAGTCTGCTGGGCTTCGCCCTCACCCCGTACTTCTCGAAGCTCGTCCGCTTCTTCCCGCCCGTGGTCACCGGCACCGTCATCACCCTGATAGGTGTGTCGCTGCTCCCGGTAGCCTTCAACTGGTCCCAGGGCGGCGACGCCACGGCCGACGGCTACGGCTCCACGCGGAACATCGGAATGGCCGCCCTCACCCTGGTGATCGTGCTGGCGCTACGGAAACTGCTGCGTGGATTCCTCCAGCAGATCTCCATCCTCCTCGGTCTTGTCGTCGGTACGGTCGTCGCCGTCCCGATGGGAATGACCAGCTTCGATGCCATCGCGGACGCCGACCCGATCGGTTTCCCGACGCCGTTCCACTTCGGTGCCCCGCAGTTCGAGACCGCGGCCGTCATATCGATGTGCATCGTCATGCTCGTCTGTATGACCGAGTCCACCGCCGACATGCTCGCGCTCGGCAGGATCGTGGGGCGCCCGGCGGACGAGCGGACCATCAAGGGCGGGCTCCGCGCCGACACTCTGGGCAGCGCGCTCAGCCCGCTGTTCAACGGCTTCATGTGCAGCGCCTTCGCGCAGAACATCGGGCTCGTCGCGATGACCAAGGTCCGTAGCCGCTTCGTCGTCGCGGCCGGCGGCGTCATCCTGGTCCTGCTCGGGCTCAGCCCGGTGCTGGCGTCGGTCATCGCGCTCGTACCGCTGCCCGTCCTGGGCGGAGCGGGGATAGTCCTGTTCGGCTCGGTCGCCGCGAGCGGCATCCAGACCCTGGCCACGGCCGCGCTGGAGAAGGGCGAGAACGCGCTCATCGTCGCGGCGGCCGTGGGCATAGGCCTGATCCCGATCGCCGCACCGGGCTTCTACGACGCCTTCCCGAAGGATCTGATGGTGGTGCTCGACTCGGGTATCAGCACGGGATGCGTGGTGGCCATCGTCCTCAACCTGGCCTTCAACCACCTGGGCGGGAAGGGCCGGAGGGACGACGGGGCCGGTACGGGCGATGGTACGGAGCCGGACCGGCGGGAAACGGTCCCGGCACCGGCCGCGGCAGGATCGCACTGAGAGGTACGGCGGGTACGGCACCGATGAGATGCCGTACCCGCCGCTGTACCCGCTACTGGGGCCTGTGCCGTGTCCCGCGCTGTGTCGGCCGGTGCTCAGCCGATGTGGAAGTCGTCGCCGTACACCTTCCAGTCGAGCGGCGGATCCAGGTTCAGATTGCCCTTGTTGAGGAACACCCGCTGCGCGGTGTCCACCCGGCTGGTGTCCTCGTGCGCCTCCTCCTGGCGCATCGCCCAGACCCGGGCGTCGAGATAGGCGTGCAGATATTCCTTCTCGTCGCCGCCCTGGGCAGGTGTCCTCGCCTCGGCCAGGGCCCGGTTACGGATGCTGCCGAAGCTGGTGCTGTCGCCGCCGTTGCCGTGCATGACGATGGCGTCGTAGTAGATGAACTGGCCGAGCGTGCCCAGACCGTCCTGCTTGGCGCGCGCCACGGCCGGGTTGAAGTAGACCCGGTCGCGCTCGTCGTCCTGCGCGCTCTTGAACACCGAGTCCCGGGCGGCCTGTTCCCAGGCACCGGTGAAGCCGGGGTCGAGCCCCTCGTGCGAGTCCGTACCGTCGACCTGCCGCAGGGCGGGCAGATACGAGGCGAGCGGATTGTCCGGCTTGCGCTCGGTGTACAGCTCGACGAGATCCAGCATGTCGCCCGTACCGGAACAGAACCCGATGATGCCCGCGGTGTAGCCGCGCCCGTCGCCGATGTCCTCGATGTAGCCGTACTGCGCTTTCCAGTCCAGCGAGGAGTTCTCCGCGCTGGAGACGAGCTGCATGGCGATGTCCTTCTTCGCGGCATCGTCAAGTCCGGTGGCCACGGCTGTGGTTGAGGCAGTGCTTGTGGCCGTGTCCGGGGGCTGTTGCGCCGCGTTCGCCACGCTGGTGGCGGGGACGGCGAGCAGTGTCAGTGCGAGCAGAGCGGTGCGTATGTGGGGGGTGAGCACCATGCCTCCGTGAGGATGTTGACGCTTCCTTCTTCTGTTAGGAAGCTTTCCTACCAAAGAAGGAGGGCGGCGTACACCCGTTCGTATGTGAAGGAGGGGTGAAGGGTGGCCGGTCGGGGTGATGCTGTGGGCGTGCTACTCGGCAGGCTCGGCGCCGATCCGGTAGCGGTCGCCGTACACCTTCCACGCGAGCGGGGCGTCGAGGTTCAGGTTCCCCTCGTCGAGGAAAACGCGCTGTTCCGTGTCGATGCGGCTGGTGTCGGAGTGGGACGGTTCGCGCCGCATCGCGGCGACTCGCGCGTCCAGAAAGGCGTGAAGATACGCGGACTCGTCGCCCCCGCGGCCGGGCGATTCGGCCTTGCGCAGGGCCTGTTCACGGATCGTACGGAAGCCGACCGAGCCCTTTCCGTCGCCGTAGCCGTGCATCACGTAGGCGTCGTAGTAGATGAACTGCCCCAGCGTGCCCAGCCCGTCGGCCTTCGCGCGCGTGACGGCCGGGCCGAAGTACAGCCGGTCGCGCTCCGTGTTCTGGGCCTTGCGCATGGCGGGATCCTCGGCGGACTTCTTCCACGCCTCGGTGAAGGCGCGACCGAGTCCTTCGTGGGACGCACTGCCTTTGGCGGCGCGCAGCGCGGCACGGAAGGGGGCCAGCGCGTTGTCCGGCCGGGCGGTGGTGAACCGCTCGACGACCATGAGGAGATCGCCGCAGCCTGTGCAGAACCCGACGATGCCGGCCGTGTAGCCGCGCCCGTCGCCGATGTCCTCGATGTAGCCGTACTGCGCCTTCCAGTCCAGCGAGGAGTTCTCCGCGCTGGAGACCAGCCGCATCGCGAGCTCTTTCTTCGCCGGCGCGTCAAGACCCGCCAGGGCGCCGGAGGTTGAGGCATCCGGGGTCGAGGCGCCCGACGCCGAGGTACACGCGGCGCAGAGGGCGAGGACCGACAGCGCCAGGATGAGCAGCAGCAGTCGGCGGAGCGTGTGGATCACGTAACGGCTCTTTCCCTGTGGGTGCACCGGTCTCTGTGCACCGGGACAGATCCTGAGATTACGTGAGGGCTTCCGGAGCGTCCTGAATGTGTGGCGATCCGTACTGCCGGGGCCGCCGACTGTCGGCGGCTGCCCAAAAATGTCGGGGCGTTGTCCGGCACCCCGCTCACACCGGACAGCCGGTGGAGCCCGGCCGCTCATCAACCAGGTGGCGACAACTGGACACTCAACCGCGAGAAGCGGCCGAGGAGTCACTCACGGGGTCGAGGGTGAGCGGGATGCCTCGGGCTACCGGCCGCTGGGCCCCCCGACCCTCGGTCGGCAGGCCCGGATCATTCCCCCGGACTCCAGTCCGGGCGACGGCCGCTCAGGCCGACCACCTGGTCCAGGAGCGGGGCATCCTGGGGCGTCCGGACGGGCGGTCCGAACAGGCCCTCCTGGGCGGGACCCGGGTCGTCGGGGTCGGCCATCGGAGCCAGCATCGCGTACGACGCCCGCAGACTCGTCTCGTCCGGGTCGTACGCCTGACCCGTGCTCCGAGCCAGGTCCCAGCCGTGGAGCTGAACCTCGTTGAGGGCCACGATCCCGGCCACCGCGCCCGGCAGGTCGACACCGCCGATCCGGGTGAAGCCTTCCCAGGCGGCGGGGGAGCGCCAAGCGGCGGCGAGTTCGTCGAGCTGCCGGGGCAGGACCTCACGCCAGTCGGTGTCCAGCACGGGCAGCGCGGTGTTCGGCGCGGTGTCCGTCGTCGGCCCCAGCTCCTTGCGCGCGGCGTCCCGGAACGCCCCCGTCAGCCCGACCAGATGCCCGAGCACCTCCCGTACCGCGTAGTCGGGACACGGCGTCGGCCCCGTGAGCTGGTCGTCGGAGATACCTCCGAGCAGCCCGGCCACCTCCCGGCAGGCGGGTCCGAGATCGAACATGTCTGCCTTCGCATGTGTGTCCATACAGAGGTGGACCGGCCCGGCCGCCGAAACTCATCGCTCCGGCGTCGGCCATCCCGTCTCACATGGTGGCCGTCTCGGAAGGTCTCGATGGTCCGTACCTCACAGGACGCCATTGAGGTCGGTGCCTTCGGGGGCGCGGAAGCAGCCGGAGACGATGCGGATCTGGATCGAGGGGCGAGCCTTGCCCCGTTCTCCGGTGACGCGGAGTTCGGCGTTGACCGAGTAGCGCTCCTTGTCGGAGTCTGCGGTGAGTTCAAGATTCTTGTTGGCGCTCTTGTTCGGTCCGTACTCGACGATCTTCCAGCCGTGCTTGGGCAGGTTCTCCTTGAGCCGCTGGAAACCCTGTTTCAACTCCTCCGCCGATACTCCGTAGAGTGCCCAGGGATGGCGGGAGAGGAAGAGCCGTTCAGGGTCCTCTTCACAGGGCGAGATGCCAGGCCCTGTCTCGGTCGTCTTGGCCTGTTTGAGGCCGATCAAGTCGAAGATCTGACTGGAGACGGTCTTCGTCTTGGTTCGGGCCTCTTCGACGCCGAGAGTGGTGGGTGTGTAGCCGAGGTCGTCCATGTCTTTCGAGCATCCAGTCGTGAGGGCTGCCAGGACAAAGGCTGAGATGAGCACGCCGAGGCTGTGGTGTCGGAGTCCGCCAATAGTGCGAGGGGGCATCAATCGTCCTCTTCCACGTCGTCGTATCTCCCCACGACGACCATTGCCTGGTTCTTCAGACTCTGGGAGCCGGGAGTCCAGTAGTCGCTGTGTCCGCTGGTGTTGACGTCCATCCGGTGCGCGCCGAACGCTTCGTCGGACGGCACGGTCTGGACGTATCCGGCGTTGAACGGGATGCCGTTCCAGGTCTCGACATCCCACTTGTAACCGCCCAGCCCCGCGAGCTTTCCGCCGGCCGGGACAAAGTCGTCGGACGCGGCCTCGGACCATACATGATCCTTGCCGACGTCGAGGTCGTCCGCGTCGCCGGTCAACATGCCCGGACTTCCCGCGACCACGATGTCGTCGGCCGAGAGATCGCCCTTGTTCGAGGCGTCACCGACGACGGTGGAGCCGTAGCTGTGGCCGATGACCGTGGTGTGACTGTTGTCAGGGCCTCCCTGGGCGGTCTCCAGACCATCCATGAAGGTGTTCAGCTTGGGCGAGCCGTCGTACGCCCACTGCTTCTCCATGGCCTCGGGGACGATGCTCTGCGGGGCATCGTAGCCAAGCCAGGTGATAGTGGAGACGGACTTCCCTTCGGCCTCTGATTCGGCATCGCTCCAGAGGCTGGTCATCCGGTTGATATCGCCACCAATGCTTTCCAGCTTCGATTTTGTGCCTGGTACGTACACCGCCGTGTGGTCAGCTGTGTCCGGATTGCCGTTGGCGATGATCGCCCGGCCGGTTCCCTTCTCGTCGAAGCCGAGGAGGTACGCCGGTGGCAAACCATGGGATGGTGGGGCGTCGAACCGCTTCTGGATCGCGTCCATACCTTTGATCTCGGCCCTGAGACGGTTACCCCCGCCCTCGTCCCACTTTTCCCACGCCGGGTTCTTGATGGCGACGGGATAGGTGCCGTTCGGATTCTGGATCATCTTGGGGGGCTCGGGGCCCAGCTTGTCGAAGTCCAGTTGGGCCTTGGCGCGGGTTTCGGCGAGCACCATGCGGTTGGAGTCGTCGCGGACATCGCTGGGGATCCCGTCGAGGGCCCCGACAGAGGCCGGGTAGAGGGTGGCGTATTCGTCGCGCTGCTCCTGGGTGAGCCCCTTCCACCACGCCGCGTTCTCGGTCGCGGACTTGCCCTGGGGAATCTTCGCGTCGTCGGCGTATTTCCCCGCGGCCTGCTGCAAGGCCGTGGTGTCGGCGGCGGCGTCGGCGAGCATCGCGTCCGTGACCTTGAGTCCGCCGGTGGTGTTCAGGCGGCGCAGGGCTCCCGCGTACCGTCCGTCGATCTCGGCGGCGTCGCGGACCGCGGCGGATATGCGTTCCGCGATGTCCTCGGCCTTGCCCTTGTTGGCGTCGGCGCCGCCCTCCGCCTTCCCGGGCAGAAGCGGTATCGGGGCGCCGGGTGTGGCGGTGCCGTTGCCGGGCGCGAGGGGAGCGACGGGCGAGCGCGGGTACTCGACGGAACCGTCGGCCTTGACCGTGAACTTGAGGTTCTCGGCGTCCTCCAGCGCCTGCTTGAGTTTCTTCTGTGGCGCGGCGAGTTCAGCGGCCAGTCCGTTCAGTGCGGTACGGATGAGGCCGCATTCGGTGTGGATGTACTGGTAGTTGCGGCTGAGCTGGGTGAGATCATCGATGGCTCCGGTGGCGGTCTCGCCCTTCTGGGTCTCGCGGAGCGTGCCGAGCATCTCGTTGTCGACGCGGTCCTTCGCGGCGTTGGCGCGGCCTGAGACCTTGCCCCAGCCGTCCGCCGCGTCCTCGTACTCCGAGAGCTTCGCGTCGCGCAGTTGTTGCCAGGTGGTCACTTCGGCACCTGACCCTCGAACCGCTGCTTGGTCTTGACCTCCTGCTCGCCGAACTCCTTGCCGGCGCTCTTCAGCGCGCCTTCGAGCCGGGTGCATTCGTCACGGACCGAAGTGAGACGTTCTTTCCAAGAGGTACGGATCTCGGTCAGCCCCGCCGAACTGCTGAAACCTTCCGTACCACCGGCAACGCCCTCCAGTGCGGCATCCAGCTCTGTCAGAGCCGATGCCGAGGACGTGTGCAGGCCGTTCGCCACCCCTGAGGCCGAAGTCCAAGGGCCCTGAGCCGCCTTGAGATCGGGCTCACCGCCCCCGCCGTTCCCAGGTGCGTCGGCCGAGGCCAGCCGCATCCCCGTACCGGAGCTGTCGTGACCGAACAGCTCCGACCATTTCTGGTTGAGTGCCATGTGCTTGCTTCCCCCTGAAATCCGTGAAACTCACGCCAAACGGATCGATTGCTGCCGCGAATCTAGCTGATCTGCGTGGTGAGGTCAGCAGTTCGGGAGCTGAGCTGGACATTCGGGGGCCGAGCTCGGTAGTGGGGGCCGCGTTCGATACTCGGGGGCGCGCTCGACGCGGCCCCCGGCGCCGTCCTGCGGGGCCGGGGGCCGCGTTTCCGCGCGTTTCCGCGCGTTTCCGTGCGGTTTCCGTGCGGGAGTCAGCCCCGCAGCTGCTCGTACGCCGGGAGCGTGAGGAAGTCCGCGTAGTCGTCGTCCAGCGCGACCGTCAGCAGCAGGTCGTGGGCCTGCTGCCAGCGGCCGGCGGTGAAGGCCTCCTCGCCGATGTCGGCGCGGATCGCGGTGAGTTCGTCGGCGGCGAGCGTACGGGCCAGGTCCGGGGTGACCTTGACGGTCCGGCCGTCGTGGTCGAACTCGACACCCGCGTTGATCCACTGCCAGATCTGCGAGCGCGAGATCTCGGCGGTGGCCGCGTCCTCCATCAGGTTGAAGATCGCGACCGCGCCCATGCCGCGCAGCCAGGCCTCGATGTAGCGGATGCCGACCTGGACGGCGTTGCGCAGGCCCTCGTACGTGGGCTTGGCGTCGAGGGAGTCGACGGCGATCAGGTCGCCCGCGGCGACGGAGACGTCCTCGCGGAGGCGCTCCTTCTGGTTGGGCCTGTCGCCGAGGACCGCGTCGAAGGAGGCCATGGCGATGGGGACCAGGTCCGGGTGGGCGACCCAGGAGCCGTCGAAGCCGTCGGCCGCCTCACGGTCCTTGTCGGTCTTGACCTTCTCGAAGGCGACCTTGTTCACCTCGGCGTCGCGCCGGGACGGGATGAAGGCCGCCATGCCACCGATGGCGTGGGCACCGCGCTTGTGGCAGGTGCGGACGAGGAGTTCGGTGTAGGCGCGCATGAACGGCGCCGTCATCGTGACGGCGTTGCGGTCCGGCAGGACGAACTTGGCGCCGCCGTCACGGAAGTTCTTCACGATCGAGAACAGATAGTCCCAGCGGCCCGCGTTCAGCCCGGACGCGTGGTCGCGCAGCTCGTAGAGGATCTCCTCCATCTCGTACGCCGCGGTGATCGTCTCGATCAGCACGGTCGCGCGGACGGTGCCCCGCGGAATGCCGACGTAGTCCTGGGCGAAGACGAAGATGTCGTTCCAGAGGCGGGCCTCCAGGTGCGATTCCGTCTTCGGGAGGTAGAAGTACGGGCCCTTGCCCAGCTCGATGAGGCGCTTGGCGTTGTGGAAGAAGTACAGCCCGAAGTCGACCAGCGCACCGGGCACCGGCTCGCCGTCCAGCTGGAGATGACGCTCCGTCAGATGCCAGCCGCGCGGGCGGGTCACGACGGTCGCCAGCTGGTCCGCGTCCTTGAGGGCGTACGACTTGCCGGAGCGCGGGTCGGTGAAGTCGATACGGCGCGCGTAGGCGTCCATCAGATTGAGCTGGCCCAGGACGACGTTCTCCCAGGTGGGCGCCGAGGCGTCCTCGAAGTCCGCGAGCCAGATCTTCGCGCCCGAGTTGAGGGCGTTGATGGTCATCTTGCGGTCGGTCGGGCCGGTGATCTCCACGCGCCGGTCGTTCAGCGCGGCCGGTGAGGGGGCCACTCGCCAGCTCTCGTCCTCGCGGACGGACGCGGTCTCCGGCAGGAAGTCCAGGCTGGAGGTACGGGCGATCTCGGCGCGGCGCTCGGTGCGGCGGGCGAGGAGCTCGTCACGGCGGGGGGTGAACCGCCGGTGCAGCTCCGCCACGAAGACGAGGGCCGCCTCCGTGAGCACCTCGTCCTGCCGCGGCAGGGGCTCGGCATCGACGATGGCCAGCGGGGACGGCGCTGGTGCGGACATGAGCTGTCACTCCTTCGCGGGCGGGGCCGCCCGGCTGGTCGCCGGGCCGCCTCGGACGGCACGGGCGGGCCCGGATGGCACAGGGTGCCGGGCAGCCGTGGCGTGGTCACGGGTACCGACCGACGTGTCGGACGCTTCTGACCTGTGGATAATAGTTTTCTCATGGTGGAAGTTCAAATGGTTTGCCGATGTCGGTTCTCTCTCGGTCGGCCGACCTTGGCAGAGAGTGCCACGGCCTCACTCCAGAGGGGACAGATAGGACAGATCCTCCTCGGTGTCGATGTCGTACGGCTGCGCGACATCTCCGCACTCGACCAGGACGATGTCGCTCTCCCGGGCCTTCAGGTAGTCGCGTGCCCCGCGATCGCCCGTCGCATCCGCCGCGATTCCCGCCCAGTGGCGGGCACCGAACAGGACGGGGTGGCCGCGCTTCCCGTCGTACGAGGCAGATACGAGCGCGTCCGAAGCCGATACGGGTGCGTCCGAGGCCGACGCGGTGGCCGCGTCCGAGGTGCGGTACGCGGCCACCACCCGGGCCACCGCCGCCGCTCCGATGCCCGGCTGGTCCACCAGGAACACCAGGGCCGCCCGTGCGTCCGTACCGGCCAGGGAGGCGAGCCCCGCGCGCAGCGAGGACCCCATTCCGTCGGCCCACCGGGGGTTGTCGACCAGGACGCAGCCGGGCAGCTCGGCCCGGTTCCGTACCTCCTCCGCCGCTGCCCCCAGCACGACGTGCACCGGGCCGCAGCCCCCCTCGCGCAGTGTGCGTGCGGCGTGTTCGACCAGGGGGCGGCCCCGGTGCTCCAGCAGTGCCTTCGGTCGGCCCCCCAGCCTGCGGCCGCCGCCCGCGGCGAGCAGCAGTCCGGCGACGGCCGGGTGCGTGCGCTCGTGTGTGCCGTTGTGTGTGTCGTCGTGTGTGCCCGCCATGGGCACTGCCTACCCGATCCGCGGGTGGTCCGCAGTCGGTCCGCAGGTCACAAAGAAGAAGCCGGTGGGCTCCCGGCTCCGGTTCGGAGCGGCGCCCACCGGCGTTCAGTCAGCTGAGTGCCGCTGGATCAGGCACACGTGCCCAGGTAGGTGTTGGAGATCCACACGCCTGTCGGGCCGCCCCAGAGGTTGCCCTGGCGCCAGTTCCCGCTGGAGCCGGTGATGTTGAATCCCTGACCGCGGTTGACCTGCCCGAGGGACGGAAAGTTCGTCCCCGGACCCGAACGGAAGTGGACCCTGTCACCGATGACGCAGGTGTATGCCTGCGGCCCGGCCGCCGTTCCGCTGTTCGCGGCCCGGTGCGGTGCCTGTCCTGGGGAAGCGGCCTGAGCGGTGGTCCCCCCGAGCGCGAGTGCGCCCACGACCAGAATCGCGGAGATGCCGGTCGTCGATTTCTTGAGCAGCGAAGCCATGAAACCCTCCCTGTTGACGGTCGCCGGTCGGTGAACCGGCTCCTTGGCATCAGGAGAGCACCCGGGCGTTGTTCATGATCGCCCCGGCTGAGGTGAACAAACAAACGCTGAACAATGCGGATATTTAGTCAGATAAAAATTACCCCCGCTCTGGTGTCGTTCCCGGAGCGGAGTTGGAGTGATTGCTTCGGTCTGTCTCTGGTCGGCTCCGAACCCTGTCCTAGCAGGTCACAGCCGCTCCTGTGGCCATCGGCGCAGGTCAGGGCGTGGTGTTGGAATTACCGCGCGTAATGGCGTTAACTTGCCCGCGAACCTGGGCGCTTGACCACCGTCCGGGCGAGGTAGGCATATAAATGCGCAGATGTGCCCGGCACAACGACGTGCACGGGCGAGGAGCAGGGGGAAGAGCTTTGTTGCGGAGCGTGGGGCAGGCGCCGGTGACAGAGAAGGGCCAGGACCCGAGGGTGGCGGAGCTGCACGCCGCGGTGTCCCGGCTCCGGCGTGAACTGGCCGGGCATCCGGCCGAGTTCAGGGACCGGGCCATAGCCGAGGATGAACTGGCGGCCCTGGCCGCGATGGTGAAGAGCGGTACCCCCGAGATCGCCCGCATGCGACGTTCGCTGCTGCTGATCGTGGGCTCGATCGGTTCGGTCAGCGCGCTCGGACCGGCGCTGATGGGCGTACGGAGCGCGGTCGACCTCTTCGGAGACGTGCCCCGCCAGTCTCGGTAAAAGCAGCATTCGGCCGGTCCGTCGGCCGTCCGTCGGGCGCGCGGCGCCCTCAGGCCTGGGGCGTCGTGTTCGCCAGTGCCTCCGACAGATCCCGGGCGACCTCCTGGAGCACCGGGACGATTCTCTGTGTGGCCTCCTCCGTCACCCGGCCCGCCGGACCCGAGATCGAAATGGCCGCCGCGGTGGGGGAGTCGGGGACCGGAACCGCCAGGCAGCGGACCCCGATCTCCTGCTCGTTGTCGTCGATGGCGTACCCCGACACGCGCACCAGTTCCAGGGCGTCCAGAAAACCGTCGGGAGTCGTGATCGTCTTCTCGGTGGCGGCCGGCATGCCCGTACGGGCGAGCAGGGCGCGTACCTCCTGCGGGGTGGCATGCGCGAGCAGTGCCTTGCCCACGCCCGTGGAGTGCGGCAGGACCCGGCGGCCCACCTCGGTGAACATCCGCATCGAGTGCTTCGACGGGACCTGCGCGACGTACACGACCTCGTCACCGTCGAGCAGCGCCATGTTCGCCGTCTCGCCGGTCTCCTCGACGAGCCGGGCCAGATACGGCCGGGCCCAGGTGCCGAGCAGCCGGGACGCCGACTCGCCGAGGCGGATCAGGCGCGGCCCGAGTGCGTACCGCCGGTTGGCCTGCTGGCGCACATAGCCGCAGTCCACCAGCGTGCGCATCAGGCGGTGGATGGTCGGCAGCGGCAGGCCGCTGCTGGCGGACAGCTCGCTCAGCCCGACCTCGCCGCCCGCGTCCGCCATCCGTTCGAGCAGGTCGAAGGCGCGCTCCAGGGACTGGACGCCCCCGCCACCGGCCGGGGCGGACTTGGTGGCGTCGGTTGCGCTGGCGCTGGCGGGGGACGACGGCACGTCATGGGTCCTTTCGGGACGGGCGGGGCAGGCAAGCAGCCTACCGGGCCCCGGACGAGGTATCCGGCGGATCAGATGCGGTCCTCGCCGGTCAGGACTCGTTCGCCCGCCGCTCGCAGCTCCTGGTGGCCCTCACCCAATTCTACGTTACGAAATTTAAATTTCACTTTACGGAAACGCTCGCATGGGGCATGGTCTTGACGAGGTCAGGTCCGGAGTGAAGACTTCTTCAACAGTTCGTTGAAATTTGCTCTCCGGAAAGCTTTGCGTGAGCGAGAACCACGAGCGAGAACCATGGGTGGAGGAGCACGGGTGTCCGAAGTGAACCTGGTACTGCGTTCGACACGTGTCATCACTCCGGAAGGGACGCGCGCCGCCTCGGTCGCCGTCGCGGACGGAAAGATCGCGGCCGTCCTGCCGTACGGTGCCGAGCTGCCGCCCGGCGCCCGTCTGGAGGACGTCGGGGACGATGTCGTACTGCCCGGTCTGGTCGACACGCACGTCCATGTGAACGATCCGGGCCGCTCGGAGTGGGAGGGCTTCTGGACCGCCACCCGGGCCGCCGCGGCCGGCGGGATCACCACGCTGCTCGACATGCCGCTCAACTCCCTTCCGCCCACCACGACGGCCGCCCATCTGGGCACCAAGCGCGCGGTGGCCCGGACGAAGGCCCATGTCGACGTGGGCTTCTGGGGCGGCGCGGTCCCGGACAACGTCAAGGAACTCCGGCCGCTGTACGACGCCGGGGTCTTCGGCTTCAAATGCTTCCTGTCGCCCTCCGGCGTGGACGAGTTCCCCGAGCTGGACCAGGACGGACTCAGCCGCTCGCTCGCCGAGATCGCCGGCTTCGGCGGGCTGCTGATCGTGCATGCCGAGGACCCGCACGAACTGGCCTCCGCACCGCTGCGCGGCGGGCCCGCCTACGCCGACTTCCTGGCGTCCCGGCCGCGCGGCGCCGAGAACGCGGCGATCGAAAGCCTCATCGCCCAGGCCGCGCGGTACGACGCCCGGGTGCATGTGCTGCACCTGTCGTCGTCGGACGCCCTGCCGATGATCGCCGCCGCCAAGCGGGACGGCGTACGGATCACCGTCGAGTCCTGTCCGCACTTCCTGACCCTCACCGCCGAGGAAGTCCCCGACGGCGCCACGGAGTTCAAGTGCTGCCCGCCGATCCGTGAGGCCGCGAACCAGGACGCGCTGTGGCAGGGGCTCATCGACGGCACCATCGACTGCGTCGTCTCCGACCACTCGCCCTGCACACCCGATCTCAAGACCCCCGACTTCGCGTCCGCGTGGGGCGGCATCTCCTCGCTCCAGCTGGGGCTTCCGGCGATCTGGACCGAGGCGCGCAGGCGCGGCCGGTCGCTGGAGGACGTCGTCCGCTGGATGTCGACGGCCCCCGCCGCGCTCGCGGGACTGACCCGTAAGGGCGCCATCGAGGCGGGCCGCGACGCCGACTTCGCCGTGCTCGCCCCCGATGAGCTCTTCACCGTCGACCCGGCCGAGCTGTACCACCGCAATCAGGTCACGGCGTACGCGGGCAAGAGCCTGTACGGCGTCGTCAGGTCGACCTGGCTGCGTGGCACCCGGATCGTCCGGAACGGCGCCCTCACCGAGCCCACCGGCCTCCTCCTCGAAAGGAACAACTGACCGTGCCCGAAGCTCCGTCGCCCGAGGCCCGCCCGTCCGAGGCCCGCCCGTCCGAAGTCCCCGTGCCCGTACCCTCGTTCACCGGTGATGCCCGTCCGTACGGCGGCGGTCATCCGTACGCCGACTACCGCACCGCCGACTTCCCGTTCGCCCACTTCACCGATCTCGCCGACCGGCGGCTCGGGGCCGGGGTGATCGCCGCCAACGACGAGTTCTTCGCCGAGCGCGAGAACATGCTGAGGCCGGAGGCCGCGGAGTTCGACCCGGAGCGCTTCGGCCACAAGGGCAAGATCATGGACGGCTGGGAGACCCGGCGCAGGCGCGGTACCGGCGCCGAGCGTCCGCATCCCACGGACGAGGACCACGACTGGGCGCTGGTCAGGCTCGGCGCACCCGGCGTGATTCACGGAATCGTCGTCGACACCGCCCATTTCCGGGGCAATTATCCGCAGGCGGTCTCGGTGGAGGGCACCTCGCTGCCCGGCTCCCCGTCGCCCGACGATCTCCTCGGCGAGGAGGTCAAGTGGACGACGCTCGTGCCCCGTACGGCCATCGGCGGCCATGCCGCCAACGGCTTCACGGTCGACACCGAGCAGCGCTTCACCCACCTGCGGGTCAACCAGCATCCCGACGGCGGGATCGCCCGGCTGCGGGTGTACGGGGAGGTCGCGCCCGATCCCGCGTGGCTCGGTGCGCTCGGTACGTTCGACCTCGTCGCGCTGGAGAACGGCGGCCGGGTCGAGGACGCGTCCGACCGCTTCTACTCGCCCGCGACCAACACCATCCAGCCGGGCCGCTCCCGCAAGATGGACGACGGCTGGGAGACCCGGCGGCGCCGGGACAAGGGCAACGACTGGATCAGCTACCGGCTGGTGGAGCAGGCGGAGATCCGTGCCGTCGAGATCGACACGGCCTACCTGAAGGGGAACGCGGCAGGCTGGGCCACGCTGTCCGTCCGTGACGGCGGCACGGGCGACTGGACCGAGATCCTTCCCCGGACCCGGCTCCAGCCCGATACGAACCACCGCTTCGTACTGCCGGCCGGCGCGGTCGCGACCGACGTACGGATCGACATCTTCCCCGACGGCGGCATCTCGCGGTTGCGCCTCTTCGGCTCGCTCACGGAGCAGGGCGCGTCCCGACTGGCGGCCCGTCACCGGGAGTTGGGTGGCTGAACGGTAGCGGTGCGCCTCCCGGCGCCCGGCGGGAGTACGGGTGCGGTGCGCCTCCCCGCCAGGCCACGGGACAGGCCAGGGCCTGCCCCCTGCCTGTCCCTACGCGGGCAGGCGCACCGCCGAAAGTCGACCCTTACGTGACTTTGGTGCCTTCCTTCGGTCACGGCGTCCCCATCCGCCCTCCACCTGCGTAAATTCAGGGACATGACACGCACGGACTACTCCTGGCTGCTCCCCTCGGAGATGATCGGTCCGACGAGGGGGCCCCAACTGCCCGGTGACCGGGGCACCGCCAGGCCACGCCGTACCGTGCGCGACTGGGGCGTCGACGCCCTGATGTTCCTCATCGCCGTGGGTATCGGCCTGGTCGGCCTCGCGGTGAGCGAACGGGCCGGCAATTCGGACGCTGTCGTCTTCCTCGATCTGGTCGCGGGCGTGTTGGCCTGCTGTTCGCTGTGGGTACGGCGGCGCTGGCCGATGGAGATCGCCCTGGTACTGGCGTTGCTCAACGCGGTGGCGCCGGCCACCGGCGGGGCGGCTCTGGTGGCGCTGTTCGTGGTGGCCGTGCACCGGCCGTTCCGGCTCGTCGCGATCGTCGGCGTGCTGTCCATGGTGGGCGGGGCCGTCCAGCCCGTGGTCCGCCCGGATCCGGCCACCCCTCTGGTGACCGGGATCATCGCCGCCGTGGTCCTGGTCCTGCTGGTGACCGGCTGGGGCATGCTCGTACGGGCCAGCCGCCAGCTGGTCGTCGCGCTCCGTGAGCGGGCGTCGCGCGCGGAGGCCGAGGCGGATCTCCGGGCCGAGCAGGCGCAGCGGCTCGCCCGCGAGGCGATCGCCCGGGAGATGCACGATGTGCTCGCCCACCGGCTGACGCTGCTCAGCGTCCACGCGGGCGCCCTCGAATTCCGGCCGGACGCACCGGCGCCCGAGGTCGCCAGGGCCGCCGGGGTGATCAGGGACAGCGCGCACGAAGCCCTCCAGGATCTGCGCATGATCATCGGTGTGCTGCGTACGCCGGGCGACGAGGGCGACCGGCCGCAGCCCACCCTCGCGACCCTCGACGCCCTGGTCGCCGAGTCCCGCCAGGCAGGCATGAAGGTCACGCTCGACAGCAGCGTCGACGATCCGTCGGCCGTGCCCGCGAGTATCGGCCGTACCGCGTACCGCATCGCCCAGGAGGGCCTGACCAACGCCCGTAAACACGCGCCCGGCACCGGCTCCACCGTCGAGGTGGGCGGCGGACCGGGGGACGGGCTCACCGTCGAGGTGCGCAACGCCGCGCCCGTGGGCGAGGTCCCGAAGGTGCCGGGGTCCGGACAGGGCCTGATCGGTCTGGCCGAGCGCGCCGCGCTGGCCGGCGGCCGGTTCGAGCACGGCCCCACCGGCGACGGCGGGTTCGCCGTCCGCGCTTGGCTACCGTGGACCTCATGACCATCCGGCTGATCATCGTGGACGACGACCCTCTGGTCCGTGCGGGACTGACCTTCATGCTCGGCGGCGCCGACGACATCGAGATCGTGGGGGAGGCGTCCGACGGCACCGAGGTCGCCGCCCTGGTCGAACGGTGCGCGCCCGAGGTGGTGCTGATGGACATCCGGATGCCGGTCATGGACGGTCTGACCGCCACGGAGACACTGCGCCGTACCCCGGACGCGCCCGAAGTCCTCGTCCTGACCACCTTCCACGCCGACGAACAGGTGGTACGGGCGCTGCGCGCCGGAGCCGCCGGGTTCGTGCTCAAGGACACCCCGCCCGCCGAGATCGTCAGTGCGGTACGGCGCGTGGCGGCGGGCGATCCGGTGCTCTCGCCGGTGGTGACCCGCCAGCTGATGACCCAGGTGGCGGGAGTGTCCACGGGCGCCAGGGGGGCCGTCGCGGCGGAGGCGGCGGACCGGCTCGCGACCCTCGCCGAACGGGAACGGGAGGTCGCGCTCGCCGTCGGACAGGGCCGGTCCAACGCGGAGATCGCCGCCTCCCTCTATATGAGCGTCCCCACCGTCAAGGCCCATGTCTCCCGGATCCTGGCCAAGCTCGACCTCAACAACCGTGTGCAGATAGCCCTGTTGGTGCACGACGCGGAACTGATCTCGCCGGACGCCGACGGTCGGGAGGGCGACGTACGCTGACGGGATGACGCTCATTGAATTAGCGGACTACGGACCGGACTTCATCGCCAACCCCTACCCGTACTACGCGAAGTTGCGGGAGACAGGCCCCGTTCACCAGGTGCGGGGCCCGGACGGCGGCCGCTTCTGGCTGGTGGTCGGTTTCGAGGAGGGGCGCGGGGCGCTCACCGACACCCGGCTGACCAAGTCGCCGGCCGCCGTGGGCCAGGAGCACGAGCCGGACTTGGTCTCCGGGCCGCATGTCCTGGCCCTCGACCCGCCCGACCACACCCGGCTGCGGAAGCTGGTCGCACCCGAATTCACCGCGCGCCGGGTGGAGAGCCTGCGCCCGCGCATCCAGCGGATCACCGACGAACTGCTCGACGCCATGCTCCCGGCCGGGCAGGGCGATCTGGTCGACGGACTGGCCTTTCCGCTCCCCATCATCGTCATCTGCGAACTGCTCGGCGTACCTCACGCGGACCGTGATGTCTTCCGTGCCTGGACCAACGAGATCGTCTCGCCGACCAGCCCGGCCGGTGTGCGTGAGTCCACCGTCGCGCTCTGCGCGTACCTCGACGAACTGATCGAGGCCAAGCGGGCCGGCGAACCCGCCGACGATCTGCTCTCCACTCTGCTGCGTGCCCGCGCGGAGGACGGCGACCGGCTGTCCGCGGACGAACTGCGCGGCTGGGCCTACGTACTGCTGATCGCCGGCCATGAGACGACCGTCAATCTGATCTCCAACGCGGTACGGACACTGCTCGTCAACCCTGTCCAACTGGCGGCGCTGCGCGCCGACTTCGGGCTTCTCGACGGGGCGATCGAGGAGACACTGCGCTACGAGGGGCCGGTGGAGACCAGCACCTTGCGGTTCACCAGGGAGCCGGTCTCGTTCGGTGACACGGAGATCCCGGTCGGCGAGACGGTCCTGGTCGGGCTGGCCTCGGCGGACCGTGACCCGGCCCGCTTCCCGGACCCGGACACCTTCGACATACGGCGTTCCGCGACACCGGGCCGGAGCCAGAGCCACCTTGCCTTCGGCCACGGCGTCCACTTCTGCCTGGGCGCCCCGCTCGCCCGTCTGGAAGCCCGGATCGCCCTCCGCACGCTGCTGGAGCGCTGCCCGGACCTGGCGCTCGACCTGGACGCGGGACCGTACGAATGGCTGCCCGGCCTGCTGATTCGCGGGGTGCGCCGACTGCCGGTGCGCTGGTAGCAGCGGTACGGCGTCCTGCGCGCGGTCGCTCGGGGCACCGCACTTCCCGCCTCCCGGTCGTCTCAGGGAGGCGGGAAGGCATGCCCGTAAGTGGGCTCAGCTGCCCGGGATCTCCGTCAGCGACACCGGGCGCCGCTCACGCCGGGACAGCTCGCACGCCTCCGCGATCCGCAGCGCGTGCAGCGCCTCCCCGCCGTCGCACGGGTTGTCCAGCTCTCCGGTGACGACCTTGAGGAAGGCGTCCAGCTCGGCCTCGTACGCCGGGGCGAACCGTTCGAGGAAGCCCGGCCACGGGTTGTCGCAGGGCGGCGGGCCCTTCGGCTCGGTCGAGGTGATCGGCGTACGGTCGTCCAGACCCACCGCGAACTGGTCCAGCTCGCCCGCCAGTTCCATCCGTACGTCGTAGCCCGCGCCGTTGCAGCGGGTGGCCGTGGCGGTCGCGAGCGTCCCGTCGTCCAGGGTGAGCACCGCGGCGGCGGTATCGATGTCGCCCGCCTCGCCGAACATCGCGGGCCCCGCGTCCGACCCCGTCGCGTACACCTCCACCACCTCCCGTCCGGTGACCCAGCGCATCATGTCGAAGTCGTGGACCAGACAGTCGCGGTACAGCCCGCCGGACAGCGGCAGATACGCGGCGGGCGGCGGCGCCGGGTCGGAGGTGATCGCCCGTACGGTGTGCAGCCGGCCGAGCCGGCCCGACCGTACGAGCTCGCGCGCCGTGCTGTACCCCGCGTCGAAGCGGCGCATGAAGCCCAGCTGGAGCACCGTGCCCGCCGACTCGACCTCGCGCAGCGCGCCCAGGGTGCCCGCCAGGTCCAGGGCGATCGGCTTCTCGCAGAAGGCGGGCAGACCGGCCCGCGCCGCGCGGCTGATCAGATCGGCGTGGGCCGAGGTGGCCGAGGCGATCACCACGGCGTCCACCCCCCAGGAGAAGACCTCGTCCACGGAGGGGGCCGCGGTCGATCCTGTCCGGTCGGCGACCTTCGACGCCCGTACGGCGTCCGTGTCCGCGACCACCAAGGAGCCGACCTCGCGATGACGGCTGAGCACGTCAGCGTGGAAAGTGCCGATACGGCCCGTGCCGATGAGTCCGATGCGCATGGCCATAAGGTGACCGTCCGCCACTCACGGTGTCAAGCGTTTGTCCTGACAATCGAACCTCACGACTTCCCGTCATCATGCACTGCGACTACGCTCGCCCCGTGCCCCATCAGCCGAGTTCAGCCCAACCCGGACAGGAGACGGATCCCGCCGCGCCGCTCCAGCTCAGCGTCGACCGCACGAGCCCGGTCCCGCTCTACTTCCAGCTGTCGCAGCAGCTGGAGGCCGCCATCGAGCGAGGGAGGCTGGCACCGGGCAGCCTGCTCGGCAACGAGATCGAACTGGCCGGCCGCCTCGGACTGTCCCGTCCCACCGTCCGGCAGGCCATCCAGTCCCTGGTCGACAAGGGCCTGCTGGTCCGCCGCCGGGGCGTCGGCACCCAGGTCGTCCACAGCCAGGTCAAGCGCCCGCTGGAGCTGAGCAGCCTCTTCGACGATCTGGAGGCGGCGGGCCAGCGCCCGGCCACACACGTGCTGCGCAACACGGTCATCCCGGCAACGGCCGAGGTGGCGGCGGCGCTCGCGGTGACGGAGGGCGCGGAGGTCGTGCTCATCGAGCGGCTGCGGTACGCGCACGACGAACCGATGGCGTTCCTGCGCAACCACCTGCCGACCGGGCTGTTCGAATGCGACACCGCGCGCCTGGAGGCCACCGGCCTGTACCGGCTGATGCGGTCGGCCGGGATCACGCTGCACAGCGCCCGGCAGACGGTCGGGGCGCGGACGGCGACGGACGAGGAGGCCGAGCGGCTGGCGGAGCCGGCCGGGGCCCCGCTGCTCACGATGGAGCGGACCACCTTCGACGACACGGGACGGGCGGTCGAGTTCGGCTCGCACACCTACCGCGCCTCGCGGTACTCCTTCGAGTTCCAGCTGCTCGTACGGTCATAGGCCCTGTCCTTGTCCCCGGTCCTACGGTCTTAGGCCCTGCCCGGCCCCCGTCTGGCCCCCGTCTGGCCCCAGTCCGGCCCTTGTCCGGCCCTTGTCCGGCCGGTTTCTGCCGGGCCGGGGCGTGTCGCGAGAGTTCCGCCCCGCCCACGGCACGTGAACTTCGCCGGCGCCGGCGAAGTTCACCCGCCGTCCACCCTCCGAACAGGCATGACCGATACTTGGGCGGCCGGGCCGGGACTGAACGAGACCCGGCCGCATGAGGAGTACAGCAAGAAGGGCACGGCGTCGTGGCAACGGTTCGGACAGGGGTACGCGCGATCGGCGCGGTGCTGGCGGCAGCGGTGGGGGTCTCGGCCCTCGCCGGATGCAGCAGCACGGGCGGAAAGCGCGCCGAGGAACGGGCCCAGCAGGCCACCGCCGAGGGACGGTCCGCCGTGAACACCCCCAAGTGGACCGTGGCCATGGTCACCCACTCGGGCGACGGCGACACCTTCTGGGACATCGTCCAGAACGGCGCCAAGCAGGCGGCCGTCAAGGACAACATCAATTTCCTCTACGCGAACAGCGACGAGGGGCAGGAGCAGGCCCAGCTCGTTCAGTCCTACATCGACAAGAACGTCGACGGACTGATCGTCACGCTCGCCAAGCCCGACGCCATGAAGGCCGTCGTCACCAAGGCCGTCAAGGCCGGAATCCCGGTGATCACCGTGAACTCCGGCGTCGACCAGTCGAAGAGTTTCGGCGCGCTCAGCCATATCGGCCAGGACGAGACCATCGCCGGTGAGGCCGTCGGCGAGGAGCTGGCCGAGCGCGGCAAGAAGAAGGCGCTCTGCGTCGTCCACGAGCAGGGCAACGTCGGCCACGAGCAGCGCTGCGCCGGAGCCAAGAAGGCCTTCGACGGGCAGCTCCAGAACCTGTACGTGGACGGCACGAGCCTGCCGGACGTACAGGCGTCCATCGAGGCCAAGCTCCAGGCCGACCACAGCATCGACTCCGTCGTCACGCTGGGCGCCCCCTTCGCCGACGCCGCCGTCAAGGCCAAGGAGACCGCGGGCAGCAAGGCCGAGGTCGACACCTTCGACCTCAACGCCAAGGTCGCCTCGGACCTCAAGTCCGGCACGCTCGGCTTCGCTGTCGACCAGCAGCCCTACCTCCAGGGGTACGAGGCCGTGGACCTGCTCTGGCTCTACCGGTACAACGCCGATGTGCTCGGCGGCGGACGCCCGGTCCTCACCGGCCCGCAGGTCGTCACGCAGAAGGACGCCGGGGCGCTGGAGGAGTACACGAAGAGGGGGACGCGATGAGTGCGACCGCACCCCCGGCGGACGACCGGCCGGAGAAGACCGCGGGCGACGACGAGCGCCTGATCCGTACGTCGCGGCTGCGCAAGCTGCTCGGCCGGCCCGAACTGGGCTCGGTCGTCGGCGCGGTGGCGGTCTTCCTCTTTTTCTCGGTCGTGGCGGACTCTTTCCTGCGGGCCTCCAGCTTCGGCACCGTGCTCTACGCGGCATCCACGATCGGGATCATGGCGGTCCCGGTGGCGCTGCTGATGATCGGCGGGGAGTTCGACCTCTCGGCCGGTGTGATGGTGATCAGCTCCGCGCTGATCTCTTCGATGTTCAGCTTCCAGATGACGGCGAACGTCTGGGTCGGCGTCCTGGTGTCGCTGCTGGTCACGCTGGCCATCGGGGTCTTCAACGGCGTCCTGCTGACCCGTACGAAACTGCCGAGCTTCATCATCACGCTCGGCACCTTCCTGATGCTCACCGGTCTCAACCTCGGGCTGACGAAGCTGATCAGCGGCACGGTCTCGACCAAGAGCATCGGCGACATGGAGGGCTTCCCGTCCGCCAGGAAGGTCTTCGCCTCGCAGCTGACCATCGGCGACGTCAGCCTGAAGGGCACCATCCTGTGGTGGGCCGTGCTGGTCGCGGTGGCCACCTGGATCCTGCTGCGGACCCGCTTCGGCAACTGGATCTTCGCGGTGGGCGGCAACGCCGATGCCGCCCGGGCGGTCGGCGTCCCGGTCATGAAGACCAAGATCGCGCTGTACATGGGCGTGGCCTTCTGCGCCTGGATCTCCGGCCAGCACCGGCTGTTCTCGTTCGACGCCGTCCAGTCCGGTGAGGGCGTCGGCCAGGAGCTGATCTACATCATCGCGGCCGTCATCGGCGGCTGTCTGATCACCGGCGGCTACGGCTCCGCGATCGGCTCGGCGGTCGGCGCGTTCATCTTCGGCATGACCAACAAGGGCATCGTGTACGCGGAGTGGAACGCCGACTGGTTCAAGTTCTTCCTCGGCGCGATGCTCCTTCTGGCCACCCTGCTCAACGCGTGGGTACGCAAGCGTGCGGAGGCTTCCCGATGACGGCACCGGTCGACATGACGACACCGGCGGAACCGACGACGGCACTGGTCGAACTCGACGACGTCAGTAAGTACTACGGCAATATCCGCGCCCTGGAGGGCGTCTCGCTGGAGGTCCGCGCGGGCGAGATCAGCTGTGTGCTCGGTGACAACGGCGCCGGCAAGTCCACCCTGATCAAGATCATCGCGGGGCTGCACCAGCATGACGCGGGTGACTTCCTGATCGAGGGGGAGAAGACCACCCTCGCCTCCCCGCGCGACGCCCTGGACCGGGGTATCGCCACGGTCTACCAGGACCTCGCCGTCGTACCGCTGATGCCGGTCTGGCGGAACTTCTTCCTCGGCTCCGAACCGACCCTGGGCCGCGGGCCCTTCAAGCGGCTGGACGTCGGGCTGATGCGCGAGACCACCCGCGCGGAGCTGCTGCGGATGGGCATCGACCTGCGCGATGTCGACCAGCCGATCGGCACCCTGTCCGGCGGCGAGCGCCAGTGTGTGGCCATCGCCCGCGCCGTCTACTTCGGCGCGAAGGTGCTCGTCCTGGACGAGCCGACCGCGGCGCTAGGAGTCAAGCAGTCCGGCGTGGTGCTCAAGTACGTGGCCGCCGCGCGTGACGCGGGGCTCGGAGTGGTGCTCATCACCCACAACCCGCACCACGCGTACCTGGTCGGCAACCGTTTCGTGCTGCTCAAGCGCGGTGTCATGGCGGGCAGCCACACCAAGGACTCGATCACCCTGGACGAGCTGACCCGCCAGATGGCAGGCGGTTCCGAACTGGAGGAGCTGAGTCACGAACTGGAGCGGGCTCCCGCCCCGGCCCACCTCGGTGGTCACCCGACAGACAAGAGCGGTCATCCGACGGATGCGAGCGGTCATCCGTCGGACGGGAGCGGTCATCCGTCGGACAGGAGTGGGGACAAGGACTGACACGTCCGGTCGCGACCGCAACTGACCGGACGGGACCCGACCCGTGGGGCCGGCGGCCGCGTCGGGCGTCTCCGCCGGGCCGCACAGCGCCCGCACCCGCCTCGGATGGCACAATCTGGCACGGGTGGACGCCGTCCGCCGCCGCCGCCCACCCGGGCGAGCGGCCGCCGACCCGCAGGGACGACACGACTCGTGCGAGTACTTAGAGGCCGCGCACACAAGTGGGGCAAGCCGGAGCCGACGGGCACGAGGGGGCGGGGCCGATGAGTACCTACCGCGACTTCGCGACCCACCGGGGCGCCGCCCGCGCCACCGTCCTGCGGACCGTCGGCGCCCGTGAGCGCCGCTCCCTGCTCGCCCCGCCGCGCGTCCCGACCGTCGGTATCGACATCGGCGGTACGAAGGTGATGGCCGGGGTCGTCGACCCGGACGGCAACATCCTGGAGAAGCTCCGCACCGAGACGCCGGACAAGTCCAAGAGCCCCCGGGTCGTCGAGGACACCATCGTCGAGCTGGTGCTCGATCTCTCCGACCGGCACGATGTGCACGCCGTCGGCATCGGCGCGGCCGGCTGGGTGGACGCCGACCGCTCCAAGGTGCTGTTCGCGCCGCACCTCGCCTGGCGTGACGAACCCCTCAGGGACGCCATCTCCTCACGGCTGGCCGTCCCCGTGATGGTCGACAACGACGCCAACACCGCCGCCTGGGCCGAATGGCGCTTCGGCGCCGGACGGGGCGAGGACCACCTCGTCATGATCACGCTCGGCACCGGCATCGGCGGCGCCATCCTGGAGGACGGCCAGGTCAAGCGCGGCAAGTTCGGTGTCGCCGGCGAATTCGGCCATATGCAGGTCGTACCCGGCGGCCACCGCTGCCCGTGCGGCAACCGAGGCTGCTGGGAGCAGTACAGCTCCGGCAACGCCCTCGTACGGGAGGCCAGGGAACTGGCGGCGGCCGATTCCCCGGTCGCGTACAACATCATCGACCGCGTCAAGGGCAACGTCCACGAGATCACCGGACCGCTGATCACCGAACTCGCCCGCGAGGGCGACGCCATGTGCATCGAGCTGTTCCAGGACATCGGACAGTGGCTCGGCGTCGGCATCGCCAATCTGGCCGCCGCCCTCGACCCGTCCTGCTTCGTCATCGGCGGTGGCGTCAGCGCCGCCGACGACCTGCTGATCGGCCCCGCCCGTGACGCGTTCCGCCGCCATCTCACCGGCCGCGGCTACCGCCCCGAGGCCCGGATCGTGAAGGCGCAGCTCGGCCCGGAGGCGGGCATGGTCGGCGCCGCCGATCTCTCCCGGCTGGTGGCCCGGCGCTTCCGCCGCGCCAAGCGGCGCAGGGTGGAGCGCTACGAACGGTACGAGCGTTACGCCCAGGCCATCCGTACCGCCCGCTCGACCCAGGAACCGCCCTCATGACCGTGTCCCGACAGCCATCGACCCCGGGCGAGGGCGGCAAGCCGCCGGAGGACCGCCGCCACCGCAACCGCCGCCGCTGGCTGACAGCCATCGTCATCGTGCTCCTCATCGGCATCCCGGCCGGATATCTGGTGATCTCGGCCGGACAGAGCCGGGAGAGCGGCCGGAGCAAGGAGGCCGAGTCCTCGGCCACCGGACTCCAGCATCTGCGCCCCTCCAAGATGAAGCGCGCCATCTTCGAGGTGCCGATTCCCGGCGGGGCCACCGGCGTGCGCTACTTCGAGACGAGCAACTGGAAGACCAGCCGGCTGTACGTCCAGTTCGACGTCACCTCCGGGCGGCTCGACACCTTTCTGACCGAGATGGGGACCAGCCGCTCCGAGCTCAAGGACGGCGCCATCACCATCACGCCCCGCGACCGGGCCACCGTCGGCTGGAACTTCGCCATCCCCGGCCACGACTGGGCGGGCACCCGCCACCGGCAGGAGAGGCCGCGCCCCAGCCAGGACGTCGTCGTCGACCTGTCGGATCCCGGCTTCCCCCGGGTGTACGTCGTCTCCACCACAACTCCATGATCTCCACACCAGCCTTCACCTCGTGGTGACGGGCACCCCGTGACCGCCGAGACGCCACGCCCTTACTAACGTGGCGCGAGTGAGTGAGACGATGACGCCCCCCAAGACCCTGCAGTACCGCATGGACGGTCCGGAGGACGCTCCCGTCCTGATTCTCGGGCCTTCTCTCGGCACCACCTGGCACATGTGGGATCGCCAGATACCCGAGCTGGCCCGTCAGTGGCGGGTGCTCCGCTTCGACCTGCCCGGCCACGGCGGTGCCCCCGCGCACCCCGCCACCAGCGTTCCCGAACTGGCGGAGCGGCTGCTCGCCACGCTCGACGGAATCGGAGTGCAGCGCTTCGGATACGCGGGCTGCTCCATCGCCGGAGCGATCGGCGCCGAACTGGCGCTGCGCCGCCCCGACCGGATCGCCTCGCTCGCGCTGGTGGCGGCTTCGCCCCGGTTCGGTACGGCCGACGAGTTCCGCCAGCGCGGGGTGATCGTCCGCGCCAACGGACTGGACCCGATGGCCCGCACCGCGCCCGAGCGGTGGTTCACCGCGGGCTTCGCCGCCGCCCAGCCCGCCATCGTCGAGTGGGCCGTCCAGATGGTCCGCACCACCGATCCCGGCTGCTACATCGCCGCCTGCGAGGCTCTCGCCGCCTTCGACATACGGGCGGAGCTCGGCCGTATCGGCGTGCCGACGCTGGTCCTGGTCGGCGCCGAGGACCAGGTCAGCGGGCCGGCAGAGGCACGCACGCTGGTCGCGGGGATACCCGACGCCCGGCTGGCGCTGGTGCCCGCGGCATCCAACCTGGCGCCCGTGGAACAGCCCGCCGCCGTCACGGACCTGCTCGTCCACCACTTCTCCACAGCGTGGTACAACCCGTCCGACACCTCCACCGGTCTGACGGTGATGCCCGACCGGATGGCCGCGCCGCCGCTCTCCGCGACGGTCGGCCCGGTCGCCGAGATAGCGCCCGCCGAGCAGCCCCAGGCCGTGGCGAACGGGCGCGCGGACCCGTACGAAACGGGTATGAGAGTGCGCAGAGAGATCCTCGGAGACGCACATGTGGACCGCGCCATGGCAGCCGCCGACGGCTTCGGCGGTGACTTCCAGGATCTGATCACCCGCTACGTCTGGGGCGAGGTGTGGACCAGGGAGGGCCTGGACCGCCGCACCCGCAGCGCCGTGACGCTGACCGCACTGGTCGCGGGCGGACACCTGGAGGAGCTGGCCTTCCACACCCGGGCCGCGCTGCGCAACGGCCTCACCCCGGCCGAGATCAGGGAAGTGCTGATCCAGGCGGCCATCTACTGCGGCGTTCCGGCGGCGAACACGGCGTTCCGGGTGGTCGGTGCCGTGATCCAGGAAGAGACGACGCCCGAGGCGTAGCAGGATGGCGTAGAGGCATGTCCTCCGTAAGGAAGCGCCACGGAACGTGCCTCCGTACGGAAGAGCGCGGGAGGCAATCGCGAGCACCCGGGAAATCCAGGAAAGGCGGTCAGCCGTGAGGTTCACCAAGAAGACGCACGCCTGCGTCCGGCTGGAGAAGGACGGGCACACGCTCGTCATCGACCCCGGCTCCTTCACCGAGGAAGACGCCACGGACGGCGCCGACGTCATCCTCGTCACGCACGAACACCCCGACCACTTCAGCGAGGACCGGCTGCGCGCCGGCCTGGAGGCCAATCCGGCGGCCGAGCTCTGGACGCTGCGCAGCGTCGCCGGGCAGCTCTCCGCGGCCTTCCCCGGCCGGGTGCACACGGTCGGCCACGGTGACGCCTTCACCGCGGCCGGTTTCGATGTCCGCGTCTACGGCGAGCTGCACGCCGTGATCCACCCGGACATCCCGCGCATCACCAACGTCGGCTATCTCGTCGATGGCTCGGTCTTCCACCCGGGCGACGCGCTGACCGTCCCCGACCACCCCGTCGAGACGCTGATGCTGCCCGTCCATGCGCCCTGGAACAAGATCTCCGAGGTGATCGAGTACGTACGCGAGGTCAGCCCGCGGCGTGCCTTCGACATCCACGACGCCCTGCTCACCGATCTGGCCCGGCCCATCTACGACGCCCAGATCGGCGGCCTCGGCGGCGCCGAGCACGGCCGGCTGGCCCCGGGCGACTCCACCGACCTGTGATCCCCGACCCCGGTGATCCCCGACGCCGGTGATCCCCGGTCCTCCGGCTGTCGGATGCCCACTGTCAGACCCCGCCGATAGGCTGTCACGCATGCGCATCGCCACCTGGAACGTCAATTCGATCACCGCCCGGCTGCCCCGGCTGCTGGCCTGGCTGGAGAGCAGCGGCACGGACGTGCTGTGCGTCCAGGAGACCAAGTGCGGCGAGGAGCAGTTCCCCGCCGACCAGCTGCGTGAGCTGGGCTACGAGTCCGCGGTCAACGCCACCGGCAGGTGGAACGGAGTGGCGCTGATCTCCCGGGTAGGCCTGGAGGACATCGTCAAGGGCCTCCCCGGCGGGCCGGAGTACGACGGGGTGGAGGAGCCCCGGGCGATCTCCGCGACCTGTGGCCCGGTCCGCCTCTGGTCGGTCTACGTGCCCAACGGCCGCGAGGTCGGCCATGATCACTACGCGTACAAGCTGCGCTGGTTCGAGGCGCTGCGGACGGCGGTGGCCGACGACGCGGCGGGCGTGCGGCCGTTCGCCGTCCTCGGTGACTTCAATGTCGCCCCGACCGACGAGGACGTCTGGGACCTGTCCCGGTTCGAGGGGGCCACCCATGTCACCCCGGCCGAGCGTGACGCGCTCGCCGCGCTGCGTGAGCGGGGTCTCTCCGATGTGGTGCCCCGTCCGCTCAAGTACGACCGTCCGTACACCTACTGGGACTACCGTGAGCTGGGCTTCCCCAAGAACAAGGGCATGCGCATCGACCTGGTGTACGGCAACGGACCGTTCGCGAGCGCCGTCAAGGACAGCTATGTCGACCGCGAGGAGCGCAAGGGAAAGGGCGCCTCGGACCATGCGCCTGTCGTGGTGGATCTCGAATTCTAGTGCTGCGACCGGCGGGGCCCCAGGGCCCGGTGGCGGCCCCGCGTGGCCCGTCCGCGCGTCCTATGGTGCCCCGCCAGGGGGAATGGGAGGCTGACCGGTATGAACAAATTTCCTTTCCTGGACAACTGGCGCAAGAGGCACGGCGACGAGGAGGGGACGTCGCTCGCCTCGGCCGTCGGCGGTGAGCCGGAGGGTGTCGCCGAGCTGCTCTCCGAATGCGAGCTGCTGCGTGCCCGGGCAGGGGAGCAGGGGCTTGAACTGGACGACTCCCCGGCCTCGTTGGAGGCCCTCGACCAGCTTCCGCCGCGCTGGCGCGACGATCCGGAGGAGCTGCCCTGGCTGGGCAACGACGCGGGTCTCTACCTGGGGACGGTGATCGTCCGTACGGTCCCCGGCGCGGTCTGGAACATCTGGCCGGGCGGGCATCCCGTGGTCACTCTCGCCTCCGGCCGGGAGATCGAGGTGGTCGAGGCCGGCCTCGACTGGGCGGCCACCGGAGCGCCCGAACTGTCCCAGGTGTACGCGGAGGCGGCCGAGTCCTGACACCGGCCCGGCTGTCCGGCGCCGCCGCCCCCTTTTTCTTCCGGTCCCGTCTGTCTTCCGGTCCCGCCACCCCGATCCGGGCCGTCCTGGCCCATCACCGCGCGCACCCCTTGGCAGTAAATACGGCTTATGCCCTGTTCATGCGTGTCGTGTGTGAAGTCCCTTGTCCGGCTGGATAGTTTGCGCTGACCTCGACACAGCCGAGAGTGGGTGGGGCAGCGTATGGCCGTCGATTCGTTGATCGAACTGCATGACGTCAATAAGTACTACGGGCAGTTGCACGTCCTTCAGAACATCGATCTCACGGTCGGCCGAGGCGAAGTGGTCGTGGTCATCGGCCCGTCCGGCTCGGGCAAGTCCACGCTCTGCCGGGCCATGAACCGGCTGGAGACCATCGAGTCGGGCCGTATCACCATCGAGGGGCGGTCGCTGCCCGAGGAGGGCCGGGGCCTCGCCCGGCTCCGTGCCGAAGTGGGCATGGTCTTCCAGTCGTTCAACCTCTTCGCGCACAAGACCGTGCTGGAGAACGTCTCCCTCGCGCAGATCAAGGTCCGTAAGCGCAAGCGGGAGGACGCCGACCGGCGTTCCCGGGAACTGCTCGACCGGGTGGGGCTCGCCTCGCAGGCCGACAAGCTTCCCGCCCTGCTCTCCGGCGGCCAGCAGCAGCGCGTCGCCATCGCCCGCGCGCTCGCCATGGACCCCAAGGTCCTTCTCTTCGACGAGCCCACCTCGGCGCTCGACCCGGAGATGATCAACGAGGTGCTGGAAGTGATGCGGCAGTTGGCCCGCGAGGGCATGACCATGGTCGTCGTCACGCATGAGATGGGCTTCGCCCGTTCCGCCGCCAACCGCGTGGTCTTCATGGACGAGGGCCGCATCGTCGAGGACCGCACCCCGGAGGACTTCTTCAACGCCCCGGAGAGCGACCGGGCCAAGGACTTCCTCTCCAAGATCCTCAAGCACTGACGGGGGTGCGGTTGATGATGACCGGCTGCATGCCACGGAAGCGCTGTACGCCACGCACGCCGCGCACGAACCGCGTGCCACGCACACCGCGTACGCCACGCACGAACCGCGTGCCACGCACGCCACGCACGAACCGCGTGCCACGGGCGGGAAGAACCCTTACGGCACTCGCGCTCCTGCTGATCGCTCTGCTCGCCGCCGGCTGCGGCAAGCCGGGCAGCCCGCCCGTGAAGGGCCCGCAGCCCGACGCCCTGCCCCACTACCGGGTGGATCACGGCTTCCGGTTGCCCGACTCGCCGACCTGGTCCAAGGCCAAGCGGCGCGGGTACCTGGTCGTCGGCGTCAAGGAGGACCAGCCGTACATGGGCGAGAAGGACCCCGCCTCCGGCGTCTACTCCGGCTTCGACATCGAGATCGCCAGGATGATGTCGGCGTCCCTGGGCTTCGATCCGAAGACGATCCGCTTCCGTACGATCGCCTCCGCGAACCGCGAAACGGCCCTCCAGAACGGGCAGATCGACTACTACGTCGGCACCTACACCATCAACGACAACCGCAAGAAGCTCGTCGGTTTCGCCGGTCCCTACTACATGGCCGGCCAGTCCCTCCTCGTACGGACCGACGAGAACGACATCCACGGGCCCCAGGACCTCGACGGCAAACGCGTCTGCTCGGCCGCCGGGTCGACTCCGTACCAGCGGATCCAGCACGACTATCCGCGCGTCCAACTCGTCGGCTACGACACCTACTCCGTCTGCGTGGACAATCTGCTGACCTTCCAGGTAGACGCCGTCACCACCGACGACACCATCCTCCAGGGCTACGCGGCCAAGGTGCCCGACGAACTCAAGGTCGTCGGCAGGCCCTTCTCGAAGGAGCCGTACGGCATCGGCGTCCCCCGTAACGACAACGCCCTGCGGATCGCGCTCGACGACGCCCTCGCGGTCAACGAGAAGAACGGCAACTGGCAGAAGGCGTACGACGCGACCCTCGGCCTCTCCGGCCGCCCGGCGACCCCGCCGCCGCCCATCGACCGCTACCCGGCGAGCTGAGGCCCGCGCCATGAACGTACTCACCGACAACTTCTCCCTCTACGGCAAGGGCTTCCTCGGCACGGTCGAGCTGACGGTCTACGCCTCACTGCTCGCGCTCGCGCTGGGGTTCCTCATGGCCTCGTGCCGGGTGGCGCCGGTCCGCTCCCTGCGGGCACTGGGCACCGTATGGGTCACCGTGCTCCGCAACACCCCGCTGACGCTGCTCTTCTTCGCGGTCGTCCTCGGCCTGCCGCGCTTCGGACTGGTCCTCCCCTTCCAGCTCTTCGCGGTCCTCGCCCTCGGCTGCTACACCTCCGCGTTCATCTGCGAGGTGCTGCGCTCGGGCATCAACACCGTGCCCACGGGACAGGGCGAGGCGGCCCGCAGTCTCGGGATGAGCTTCGGCCAGACACTGAGCGACATCGTCCTGCCCCAGGCGTTCCGTACGGTCATCCCGCCCATCGGCTCCACCTTGATCGCCCTCGCCAAGAACTCGGCCATCGCAGGGGCGTTCAGCGTCACCGAGCTGCTCGGCACGTACAAGCCCCTCAGCGAGATGGGCTACAGCATCATCTGGACCTTCGTCTGGATCGCCGTCGGCTACTTGATCATCACGCTGACCATCGCCGCGCTGTTCAGCTTCCTGGAGAAGCGTTACGGAGTCGCCCGATGACCCAGACGACCCCGGGGCGCAAGGCCCGCACGACTCGGGCGAGCGAATCGACCGCCCTCTACGACATTCCGGGGCCCAGGACCCGGCGGCGGCACCGCACTTACGGCCTGGTGGCCACGGCCGCGATCGCCGCGCTGTTCGGCTGGCTGCTCTATCTGCTCTTCGACACCAACCAGTTCACCGCCACCAAGTGGACGCCCTTCGAATACCAGGGCATCCAGGACCTGCTGCTGCGCGGACTCGGCAACACCCTCAAGGCCTTCGCGTACGCGGCGGTGCTCTCGCTCGCGCTCGGCGCGATCCTCGCCTCGGGGCGGCTCTCGGACCACCGTCCGGTGCGCTGGCTCGCGACCGTGCTGGTCGAGTTCTTCCGCGCCATGCCCGTACTGGTGATGATCTTCTTCATCTTCGTGGCGCTCAAGGTGCAGGCCCTGCCCGCCCTGGTGGCCGGTCTGACGCTCTACAACGGCTCCGTGCTCGCCGAGGTGTTCCGTACCGGAGTCAACTCGGTGGAGCGCGGTCAGCGGGAGGCCGCGTACGCCCTCGGCATGCGCAAGACGCAGGTCATGACGTACGTGCTGGTGCCGCAGGCGGTCCGCGCCATGCTGCCCACGATCATCAGCCAGCTGGTGGTCGCTCTCAAGGACACATCACTGGGCTATCTGATCACCTATGAGGAGTTCCTCCATGCCGGAAAGCTCGTCGCGTCGAATCTCGACTACGATTTGCCGTTCATCCCTGTGGTGATGGTGATTTCGCCGATCTACATCGGGATGTGCATGCTGCTCTCCTGGTTCGCCCACTGGATGGCCAGGCGGCAGCGGCGCAACCCGAGAACTGAGGCCGTGGGTGTCACCCCGGCCTCCCCAGGGACGCTGCTGCCGGGCGGGCAGTAGCTCAGGGGCAGCGGCCCGCCGGCAGCAGCCGGAGATCACTTCGCGTGCGGCGGTACCGACGGATACGACGGTCGGCCGTGGACGGGGAGAAGGTCAGCTGCGCGCCGGTCGGGTTGTGCTCCGCGTCGAGTCGTGTGGCGCAGCGCCGGCCCGCTTCGAGCGCCTCAGGGCCGGGGGCGTCCCGGGTGTCTCAGGGGCCGCCGATCCGTTCCGGGCGCGTCAGTCCGTGGCGCGGTGGGACGTCGGTGCGGCGGCGGGAACGGGCTCACGGGCCGCCCTGGTCACATCGGCGACCAGTTCCACCACATCGGGGCCGTACACCTGCGAGTTGACCACCTTCAGCAGCAGACAGAACGAGTTGCCGCCGTGCTTGCGCGCCAGCTTCTCGTGGTGACGGGCCAGGTAGCGGGAGGCCGCCTGATTGGTGATGGCGCGCTGGCCGCAGAAGAGGAAGACCGGGCGCGCCCCGTCCCCGACGGTCAGCCGCGCCAGCAGGACGTACTCGGTGACACCGGGCTCCACGCCGTAGCGCTCGGAGCCGATCTGGAAGGCGCCCCGCTCGGAGACGGGTTCGGCACTGGTGTTGACCTTCACGCCGGGCAGCATCGAGTGGAGGTGCGCCGCCATACGCCGATTGGAGTAAGGACCCCCGAGACAGAATTCCGTACGCTCGCCGAAGCCCTGCCGTGCGATGTCGTGCTGGACGATCTCGGAGTGCGCGCCGCAGTCCTTGATGAGGGCGGCCAGTTCCAGCAGGGCGGCGACGTCGTAACGGTGGACCGCGGCTTCGGTGTCCGCGTCACGGTTGACGACCAGCAGACACCCCGAGTTGCTCGGCAGCCCGAAGAACGCCTGCTTGCGACGGAGCCTGCGCCGCCAGAGGTGGGTACGGGTGAGCCAGCCCAGTGCGGCGCTGACACCGGCGGCGACCACGCCGAGCACGATGTTGCGTATGTCGTCATTCATGGGCGCGCATCGTAGCGGGACGGCGTGACCAATGTACGAAGTGATCCTGACGCGGGCCGGGAGCTGGGGTTACGCTGCGCGGACAGTTCTCGACTGGAGGTACGGATGCGTCGCTCCGCCGCGCGGAATGTTTCGGTTGTGGTGGCCACCGCGGCCATGCTCTCGGTCGGTGCGGCCGCTCCGCCCTCCTCGTCCGCCGCGAAGACCCCGGGGCCTCCGGAGAAGATACCGGTGGCGGCGGGATACGGGGGCGCGGTCGCGAGCGTCGACCCGGACGCCTCGGCCGCCGGCATCGAGGTCCTCAAGAACGGCGGCAACGCCGTGGACGCGGCCGTGGCCACCGCCGCCGCGCTCGGGGTCACCGAGCCGTACTCCGCGGGCATAGGCGGGGGCGGCTACTTCGTCTACTACAACGCCAAGTCCCGTACGGTGCACACCGTCGACGGCCGCGAGACCGCGCCGAGGTCGGCGGACAGCTCGCTCTTCCTGGAGAACGGCAAGCCGATCCCGTTCGCGGACGCGGTGACCAGCGGGCGGAGCGTCGGCACCCCCGGCACCCCCGCCACCTGGGACACCGCGCTCGACGCGTGGGGCAGCCGGTCCCTTCGCCAACTGCTCAAGCCCGCAGAGCGGTTGGCGAAGGACGGCTTCACCGTCGATGACACCTTCCGTTCCCAGACCGAGTCCAACCAGGAGCGGTTCGCGGACTTCCCCGACACCGCGAAGCTCTTCCTGCCCGGCGGCCGCCTGCCGGTCGTCGGCTCGGTCTTCAAGAACCCCGATCTGGCGCGTACGTACAAGGAGCTGGGGCGCGAGGGAACCGGCGCGCTGTACGAGGGCGAGCTGGCCCGCGACATCGTCCGTACGGTACGCAAGCCGCCCGTCGACCCGGACAGCGGCCGGAACGTCCGCTCCGGCGACCTGACCACGCGGGACCTGGCCGCGTACCGGACGAAGCGGCAGGCGCCGACGAAGGTCTCCTACCGGGGCCTCGACGTGTACGGCATGGCGCCGTCGTCGTCGGGCGGCACGAGCGTCGGTGAGGCGCTCAACATCCTGGAGCGCACGGACCTTTCGAAGGCGAGCCAGGCGAAGTACCTGCACCGCTTCATCGAGGCGAGCCGGATCGCGTTCGCGGACCGGGGCCGCTGGGTCGGTGACCCGGCCTTCGAGGACGTGCCGACGAAGGGGCTGCTCTCGCAGCGCTTCGCTGACTCGCGCGGCTGCCTGATCAAGGACGACGCGGTCCTCAAGAGCCCGCTCGCGCCCGGGGATCCGAGCGATCCCACACCGTGCGCGCCCGGCGGGACCGCCGCGCCGACCACCTTCGAGGGCGAGAACACCACCCACCTCACGGCCGCCGACAAGTGGGGCAATGTCGTCGCGTACACCCTGACCATAGAGTCGACGGGCGGCAGCGCGATCACTGTGCCGGGGCGGGGCTTCCTGCTCAACAACGAGCTGACGGACTTCTCCTTCGCCCCGGCGAACCCCGCGGTGCACGACCCGAATCTGCCGGGTCCCGGCAAGCGGCCGCGGTCGTCCATCTCGCCGACGATCGTGCTCGACTCGCACGACCGGCCGGTCCTCGCGGTCGGCTCACCGGGCGGCGCGACCATCATCACCACCGTGCTCCAGACGCTGACGGGCCGTCTCGACCGCGGCCTGCCGCTGGTCGACGCGATCGCGGCGCCCCGGGCCAGCCAGCGCAACGCGGCGGCGACGGAGCTGGAGCCGGGACTGTGGAACAGCCCGGTGCGGGGCCAACTGGAAGCGCTGGGGCACGTGTTCACCCAGAACCCGGAGATCGGCGCGGCGACCGGGGTGCAGCGGCTGCCGGACGGACGGTGGCTGGCCGCGGCGGAGAAGGTCCGCAGGGGCGGCGGCTCGGCGATGGTGGTGCGTCCGGCGGGCAAGTAGGCGGAGGCGGTGGGGCGTTCGGCCCCCGTAAGGCGGCTGGTCCAGGCGCCGGTCAGGCCATCTCGGTCTGCCCGGCGCCTGGACCGTCCGGCACCCGGTTCGTCCGGCGTCTGCTCCGTCCGGCGCTTGAGGACGGCCGGGTCAGAGTGCGGTCAGGACGCGCGGGCCGTCGTCGGTGATCGCGACGGTGTGTTCCGCGTGGGACGCGCGGCTCCCGTCCAGTGTGCGGACCGTCCAGCCGTCGCGGTCGGTGAAGTTCCGGTCCGTACCGCTCGCGATCAGCATCGGTTCGATGGCCAGCACCATGCCGTGGCGCAGCGGCAGACCGCGTCCCGCGCGGCCTTCGTTGGGGACGCCCGGGTCCTCGTGCATCGTGCGGCCCACCCCGTGGCCGCCGAAGCCGCTGGGGATGCCGTAGCCCGCCGAGCGGCAGACGCGGCCGATCGCGTGGGCGATGTCGCCGATGCGGTTGCCGACGACGGCCGCGGCGATACCGGCCTCCAGTGCCTCGTTCGCCGTGTCGATCAGCCGGAGGTCGTCGGGGCGGGCGCGGCCGACCGTGAAGCTGATCGCCGCGTCGCCGACCCAGCCGCCGAGCACCGCTCCGCAGTCGATGCTCACGAGATCGCCGTCGTGCAGCCGGTAGGAGTCCGGGATGCCGTGCACGATCGCGTCATTGACCGACGTACAGATGACGGCGGGGAAGGGCGTGGGCGCCCAGTCGGGGGAATAGTCGAGGAAGGGCGAGCCGGCCCCGGCCTCGCGCAGGACGGCGCGGGCGGTCTCGTCGAGGGCGCGGAGTGCGACTCCCACCGCCGCGGCTTCACGTACCACTGTCAGCGCCTGCGCGACGACCCGTCCCGCGGCTCGCATGGAATCCAATGACGCATCGGTCTTGATCTCCACCATTCCAATAACTATACCGGTTGGGGTTCGGTGTCGGTATTACAATGACGGAATGGTACGCAGCCCACTGACCCCGGAAGAGCGCGAACGCGGCGAGCGGCTCGGCCGCCTGCTCCGTGAGGCGCGCGGCCAGCGAAGCATGGTGGAGATCGCGGCCGTCGCCGGAGTCTCCGCCGAGACCCTGCGCAAGATCGAGACGGGCCGGGCGCCGACGCCGGCCTTCTTCACGGTGGCCGCGCTGGCCGGGGCGCTGGGGTTGTCGATGGACGAGATCGCGGCGACGTGCGTGCTCGTGCCTGTCTGAGGTGCGCTCCGCGCCCGCCTGCCCGCAGCTGCTTCCTGGGTCGCGATCTCGGGCGACTCGGCCCGCGCGAGTACTGCGGCTAACCAGCGCTTCGGGAGCGTTTGGACGCGAGTCGCATCGGAGCTGTTCTTCGCCAGGTCGAGAGCGAAATCCTGGAATCGCGTGAGGGGTTCATCGGTCGCTGGGAGTAGGTCCTTCGCCTCAGGCGCGCTTCGCGTCTGCTGGCTAGGGTCGGTCCTCATGGAGACCACGGGAATCGTTCGTCGTCAGACGGCGGAGCGTATGCGCGACGCTCTGGAGCGGCTCGTCACCGAGCGGGATATATGGGTGTCGACGGCTCACCCTGATCACGGGCCGCATCAGGTGCCGCTGTGGTTCTTGTGGGATGGGCGAGCCGTGTGGATGTGCACCGGCGCCACTTCCGTGACTGCGCGGAACGTCCGCGAAGAGCCGCGCGTGCGCCTGGCGCTACCGGACACCCTCGACGTGGTACTCCTCCAGGGTGAGGCGGAGTGCTTCCCGGACCAGGAGGTGCCCGGAAGCGCGGCGGAGGCGTTCGCCGACAAGTTCGGGTGGGATCCACGCGTGGAAGAGGGTTCCTTTCAGTATGTACGCGTAGTTCCGAAGACTGTGCGTGCTTGGCGCGGCGAGCCGGAACTACGCGGGAGAGTCATCATGCGCGACGGACTATGGCTGGAATAGCCCCCGCGCCAGTCCGCCTTGGCCAGGGTGGTGGGTGCGGGTTTTATTTACCCGTCTGTGAATTATTGACCTCTTGCATGAGTAGCCTAAGTGTGAGGGAATGCTTTTCGGTGGGGAGTGAGTTCAACGCATTTTGCGCGTATGTAACACCGCTGGTTTTATCTCCTGAACGCGCCAGCATCAGCCCCCGATGCATTTCAAGGTGCGTGGCAAATCGTGGCAGCTCGTCCGGCAGTTCTCGACGTGCTGCATCTTGAGCCGTTACCGCAGTGTTCTCGTCGCCCAGCCTTGCTGCTAGCAATGAAATGAAGACGTTCATGCGCCACCAAGGTACGGCATAGTCGCTTGTTTGCTCATACGAGCCGGCCGAGTCAAAAATTCGACGCCCGTCGTCCATTAGCCTCCTGGCTGTTTCGGCGTCTCCGCGAATCGCTGCCGCATGCGCCTTTCCCATAACGGCATTAAGCAGCCCCAACGACGGCTCGTCGCTCATGGCCATAGCCTGATCGGCAAACACGTCTGCCATGCCCAGCGAGGCTCCCTCATAGCCGAGGGCGATCGCGGCGCGTCCCCTGACCCATACACGGGAACGTTGGTCCCCGGACTCGTCGGCGGCTTTGGCTGCCATTCGATACCAATTTACGGCCTTGGAGCCATCCGACCCGGGGAAGGTTTTTGCGTAGAGCGTCATCAGTCGGGAAGCGACAGACCACAGTTGTCGACTGTCCAACTGTTGTTGAACTGCGACGAGTTCCCCCGAAACTCGCCTCTGAATATCAGATGCACCCATGGACATGTACTCGGTCCCGTAGGTGGACAGCTTCTCTTCCCACTCATCTAAAGAAGGACCGCCGGAGAGGCGCGCACTGAAACCGGCGGCGAGCAAGTCGGATGCGACCACTGGAGCTATGGCAGTGGCTGCGACATCACTGATGAATGTACGTCGTTTCACTTCACCCTCAAATACTGCGAGTGGCACGTCCAGCACAGCGGACAGGCACCGAAGGTAGAACGGGCCGGGAGTTACTTTGCAACGCTCCCAGCCGCTCACGTACTCCCGCGTGAGTCCAGTCCCGAACGCATCATTGATCGCCGCCGCTAGTCTTCCCTGGCTCCAACCGCGTGTCTTCCGGAGGTCCTTGATCAGTGCCCCGATGGTCATGGCTCCAGCCTGCCACCAGAGCTGCCACTAGTCCTGACCATCAGCCCAAGATCCAGCGCCCTTGCCACTACCCCTGCCACTGGGGCTACTTCAGCAACGCGCCGATGGTGACCCTATGGCAGCTGACACGCCAATCACGGCAGACGGAAAGCCCTGGACAGGCCGACAAGTGACCGATGTCGACGCGCTACAGGCGCTGTTCGCGGCAGGTGGCTTCTGGGGGCCCGCCCCCGACTGGGTGCCGCGTGAGGGTTACGCAACACCAACGCGGTCGCTTCTCGACAGAGTTGCGCTGCGGCTCTTGACGGAGTCTGTGCCGAGGGAGGGTGAGCGGTGGTGGTGAACCACGATTTACCGGAGGGCGGTGACCTTCCGATGGTGTCGGCCACCAAGTTGGGGCCGTGTGCTTGCCCGTTCGGGATGAACTGCCCTGAGCGGGTCGGCCATGTCACGGGTGACGGCGAGCCCGAGCACCAACGTGTGGACGACCGGTCCCACAGTCCGACCATAGAGCGCCTGCGCCCCTTGCTGGAGGAGGAAAACCGTTGGTCCAGGGGGAGTTGGCGATGAGCGACCCGGAATGCGCGCAGTGTGCGGAACTGGCGGCGAAGAAGGATGCGGCCGAAGAGTCGGGGGACCTCACCACCGTCACCGATTGCGTGGGGCTGCTCCGTAGGCATCCGCAACACGGACGCTTGGCCGTATCGGGGCCCCTCGATGCCCATTGGGCGTGGTGGTGACGCCGACGAAAGACGACCCGTACGCGGGCACGGCGTACGAAGGCAGCCCGGAGGGCTGGTGGACGCGGTACGGCGGAGTGCTGGACGTGCGCTCCGGAGTCGTGCATATCCCGCCGGAGGCCGATCCGCCTGTATCCATAGAACGGTGGATCGAGAGCGTTCGGATGTCCGAGGTGTGCTCCGCGCCCGCCTGTGTGGGGAGATCGCACGAGTCGCGGACGAGCGGCCATGTGCAGTCCTTGCGGATCGTCGTGCAACTCGATCGGGGCTGCCCCGATCGAGTTGCGGTGAGGTGCCCCGGCCGGCGACGGGGGGTGGACGACCGGCCGGGGCGGTGGTGCCCGCTCGCCGCGCATGGTCAGTGGCGAGCGGGAGTTCGTGGTTCTACGAGTACGAGCCCGAGGCTGTCGGCGGGGTGCTCGGCCAGGGGGAGGAGGCGGCGCGCGGTACGGCACGGTGGGCAGGCTCGTATGGTCCGCCCGGGGCCGCTCGCCGAGTGGACGACGCCGACGACGATGAGCGTGTCGTGGGCGTGGTCGCAGTAGTCGCACAGGGGCGCCGGGGCCGGGGCTGCGGGCCGGACGCTGTTCACCGGCGGGCCGCCCGTTCCGCTTCGCGTAACCGCGTGCCGACGGCGCAGGGTGAGGTGGCCGTGGCGCACGCGGTGCACTCCTCGGCGTGCTCCAGGAAGGCGATGTGCGCTGCCGAATGCTCTGGCCTTTCGCACCGCTCCCGGCCGACGCGCAGCAGTTCCGCCACCGCGGCGGGCAGGCACAGCCGGTCGATCCGTTCCACTGGCACGGCCCAGTAGGGATCGACCGGGGCGGGCTGCGTACGGTCCACCCTCGGGATGCCGAGCCACCCGCCCCGGCCACGGACCGCAGCCACCGGGGACCGCCACACCTCGCACGTCCCGGGCGGCACCAGGGCGTAGTACCACTGGCCGGGGTGGCACACCACGGGGCCGTCGAGGGCCTCGGCCAGTGCGCCGCTCACGGCGTCAGGGGTGGTGCTCCGGACTGCGGAGTGCACCAGTTCCATGGGCATGCGGACGGCGTCGTAGATGATGCCGGTCCGGAGGATGGCCGGGCGTCCGGCCATCCAGTCCGTCTCGGCGATGTCGGGATGACGGGTGGTGGATGTCAGCCATCGGGCAATGGCCTTCTCCGGCCGCACTTCGCCCTGTGTTCCGCTGGCCGGGCTCACCGGGTGGGCTCCAGGTCGGGAACGAGGGCGGGCGCGAACCGTACGGGAATCGCGAGGAGATGGGCGATGCGTGCCGCGCAGTCTTCCTCGTGGCCCCGCTCGCCGACCTCATCGTCATACGAGGTGACGCACCGGCCGTGATGCGGGAGGATTTCTTCGGCGCCGTACAGGGGGTTGGTCGCTTGCAGGCGGTGCTCGGCATCCGTCTCAGTGACGGTGAGCCCGTGGTCCCGCAGGTGACCGGCGATTTTTCGCAAGCCGTTGGTATTCACACATTGACGGTCTCAGTACGGGAGCTCCTGCGGGATATGACAACCTATGACACGAAGTCGATCATGCGATCTGTGGCGATCACGGGTACGCGCGATACGGGACACCGCAGTCCCGCTGAGTACGCGCGAATCTTTGCCGACTACATCGGCCCCTTTGCCGCGGCCTCCTCGCATTTCTTCATCGGTGGCGCGAAAGGAATCGACAGCCTGTCTCTGTTGTGGCTCGCCGGAAAAACCCCCGCGCAGATCACCATCGTCGTGCCCGGCACCGTCGACCAGCAGCCGGGCGAGGCCCGCCAGGCGATCGTGCGAGCACGCGGACGAATCAGCGAAGTTGTCGAGCTGGCCGCCGCCGAACTGCGGACCCCTGCCTACTTCGCCCGCAACCGGTGGATGATCGACCATTCCGATATGACGATCGGATTTCCCAGGGAGGGTGCCCCGCCGACAGGAACTTGGCAGACTCTGAACTACGCAGCCGATCAAGGGAAACCTCGGCTGATCGTGCCCGTGTAACCGCATCCTGCGTCACTATGGCGGACATGGACGGCAGAGCAACGGGGGCGGGGGCCGCCGCGCTGAAACGACTACGCCGACGACGCGGACTCTCCCTCGCGGACATGGCACGAGCCCTTACCCAGTACGCGGAAGACCTGCGTCATCCACGCCTCCCCGCCGTGGCGAGCGTGCAACGGTCCGTGGCGCGCTGGGAGTCGGCGGCACCCACGATGCCGGATGAGCGATACCAGTTACTCATGGCTCACCTCTACGCGCGCACTCCCTCCGGTGACCTGGCGCTGGGATCCGGCACCGACTTTGCCGAATACCTGGACGCGCTCGGACAACTCGGTGAGCGTGAGGGGCACATCACCGAACTGCGCACCACGCTCCTACGGGCCGCCACCGACGCGGGAGGCGGCATGCTCGCGCTCATGTCCCCTGGAGCGCAGGCTGGTCTCGCCAACGCCCTCGTGGATCCATCCCGGGCCGACGACGCGACGGCGGACACCCTGTCGTCGGTCGTAGCTGATGTGAACGCTCAGGTGGGCTCGTTGCCGTTCGTGCGACTGCAACTCATGCTCGCCCCCGCCGTCGAAACGTGCCGGCGCCTCCTGGCGGGCCCGCTCCCCGAGCCGATCGTTCCCGCACTGCGGAAGGCCGCCGTAGCCGCGTCAGCACTGGCCGCCCGCATCGCCTTCGAGATACGGGACGATGCCGCGTCTCGGGCCCTGTACTCGGAAGCGACCCGCGAGGCCGCGCTCCTGGGGCAGCCGTGGCGTCAGGCCAACGTGTACATGAGCCACGCCCTCGTCACCCTGTACTCCGCTCAAGGGATCGACAACGCCAGGCTGCTGGTCAACCAGGCGGTACGGACCGCGCGAACCGGCGACAGCGCTCTCGTGCGGGCCCGCGCTCACGCTCTTCAAGCCGAGATCGCAGCACGAGCAGGGGAAGAGCGGGCGTCTCAAGCCGCTCTCGGGCTGAGCTGGTACGACATCGAAAGTGACCACTCCGACGATCCGGCCGGCAGGTCGTTCTCGTCCGGCCATCTCCGCGGCTTCGAGGGGGTGTGCGAACTGTATGTGGGCAATCCGTCCACAGCTCACGACCGGTTCGCGCGGTCGGCCGCCGCTCTCACCGCCCCGCGCGAGCAGGTACAGCGGGCGATCGTCACCACGGACCAGGCTCTCGCCAGGATCCGGATGGACGATCCGCAGGCTGCGGCCGAACTGCTGCATGAATGCATCACCGCCGCCACCTCCACCGGCGGCAGGGTCCCGTCGATCCGGCTCCGCCGGGCCCGGCACGAGCTGCGCCCGTGGCGGCGCGAGGACTTCGTGGCCGACCTCGATGATCACCTCATGGACATCCTCGGCACATGATGCACGGAAGAGGCCCGCTCCGGGTGAGGCAGGCATTCGTGCCGGGAACGAGGGAAGCGCGTAGCCTCCGGACCATGACGACCCTCGACGAGCTCGGCCGCAGCCGCTATGTCAGCCTCACCACCTACCGCAAGGACGGTACGGGCGTGTCCACGCCCGTCTGGCACGCGGTGGACGGGGGAGAGCTGTTCATCTGGACCAACACCGACTCCTGGAAGGTCAAGCGGATCCGCAACAACGGCCGTGCCGTGGTGACGGTGTGCGATGTGCGCGGGCGGATCGCGGAGGGAGCGCCGACCGCCGAGGGCACGGCGCGGTTGCTCGACGCGGCGGGTACCGATGGCGTACGGAAGCTGATCGCCCGTAAGTACGGCTGGCAGTTCTGGTTGGTCGATGCTCCGGCCCGGCTCGTGCGTCGCGGCAGGCGTCCGCACACGGGTATCGCCCTCTCGTTCTGATCCGGCCCCGGCCCGTGGCGGTGAGGGCACCGAACCGTTCCGGAAAACCGCGCGTAGTCGTGCCGTAACACGACTGAGGTCGAATGCCTGCGGACTCGGAGAGTTTCCTCCCTCCGACGGGCAACGCAGGACCGGCAGGCGGTCGCGCGACGGGACGGGCGGGCAGGCGGGCGATGACGGTGCATCAACTACCGGTGGAAATCGGTACTTTCGCTCGGTATTTAAGGGAACTGACCTCGCGGCTCGACCCGGGCGGCGGTTGGTACGGAGTCTTCCTGCGCCGCGATCCGGGCGGCATGCGCGCCTGCCGCGACGGGGCCGAGGTACCGCCCTGGGACGTCGTGGAGTCACTGCTCCAGGACTTCGCGGCGGACCGCGACGAGCAGGTGGTGGCGCGTGAGAGGGCCCGGGCGGCGCAGTTGCACGCGGCGTCGGCCGCCGCGCATGACCGGCGGTACGGCGGCGCCGACGCGCTGGCGGAGCGGCTTCGGCTGATGCTCGGTGAGCGGGCGAGCGCGGCGGGCCGTGCCGAGGAGTTGGTCCGCCTGCTCCGTACGGCCCCGGAGGGCTCGCCCCACGCGGAACAGCTCGCCCATGACCTGGCCTGGATCCGCGACGACCATGCCCGCGCCTCCGCGCGCTGCGCCGAACTCAGCTCCAGACGGGCGGCGTTGATCGCCTCCTCCACGGCCCCGGGCGCGCGGCGGCCGGCCCCCGACGACTGGTTCCACCCCGTGGAGCGGGCCGCCGAGGAGGGGACGGCTTTCGGTAACTCGGACGTCCGGGGCGCCGCGTACGCGCCCGAGCGCACGACTGACGCACAGGCCGAGGCACTCGCACAGGTCGCACCGGCCGCCGTCGCGGCCGAACCGGACCCCGCGCCGCAGAAACCGTCGAAGAAGCAGAAGCCCCCGAAGAAGAAACGTGACACCGCGCCGAAGCGCAAGCCGCGTGGTGCCCGGTTCGCCGGGCTGGAGATCGACGAGTTCGCGGAGGACGACCAGGCCGGGACCGAACCCGAACCCGCGTCCGTACTGCCCGCGCCGCCGCCGGTCGCCGTCGCCGCGCCCCGGGGCGCACGCTTCGGCGGGGGGTCGGCGGGGCCCGCCAAGGAGGCGGCGCCCGCCCACTCGCCCGAAGACCGGCAAGCCGCCGCCGCGATGGTCGCCACGCTGATCCGGCTGCGCGCCGAAGGCCGGACCGGGGAGGCGCACGTCGTGCTCTGCGAGGCCGCGGGACGGCCGCCCGAGCAGTTGCCCCTGCTCGCCGCCGAACTGCACCGCGCCGGACTCGGTGCCGACTGGGCCGAACTCCTGTGGGAGGCTGCCTCCCTGCCACCCGCGCGGCTCGCCGCCGCTGCCGGGGCACTCGCCGTGGCAGGCAGGGACAGCGACTGCGGACAGCTGCTTCGCCAGGGAGTGTCCCGTCCCGCCGAGGAGATAGCCGACGCCGTTCTCGCGCTCGGGGAGGCGGGCCGGGCGCCTGAGGCGCGAGCGCTGCTCAGCGCCTTCGTCCAGGCCCGCACGCCCGAGGACGCGGCGCTCGTCGCCGTACTCGATCCCCGTCGTCTCGTCCCGCAGCTGATCGACGCGGCGCGCGCCATTTCCGGGGCCCGCGAGCGTGATGTCGTACACGCTCTGCGTGTGGCCGGGGTCGCCACCGCCTGACAGGTTCGGCTCGGGTGGTCGGACACGGGTAGCTCCCCGAGCGTCCCGCCCGACTGTCCCTCAGGCGCCGATCCCGTACGATCCCGCCGGAAGGCTGCCTGGTCAGACGCGATCCGCCCGATGTCGACCGCTCGGGTGTGAAACTTGATCGACTCTGCGGGTTAACGACGATGGTCTTGCCCCCGTGTGGGACGGGGCTTACGTTCTCCTCCTACGCACCGCATCTACGTGCGTAGAGCTCATCGTGCCCCCGCCGAAGGAGCAGCTCGTGGCCTCAGTCGTACGCGCCGCACTCGTCCAGGCGACCTGGACCGGCGACACCGAATCCATGATCGCCAAGCATGAGGAGCACGCCCGCGAGGCGGCCCGGCAGGGCGCGCAGGTCATCGGTTTCCAGGAAGTGTTCAACGCGCCCTACTTCTGCCAGGTGCAGGAGCCGGAGCACTACCGCTGGGCCGAGCCTGTCCCGGACGGGCCGACCGTCAGCAGGATGCGGGACCTCGCCCGGGAGACCGGGATGGTGATCGTCGTCCCCGTCTTCGAGATCGAGCAGTCCGGCTTCTACTACAACACCGCGGCGGTGATCGACGCCGACGGCTCGTACCTCGGCAAGTACCGCAAACACCACCTCCCACAGGTCAAAGGCTTCTGGGAGAAGTACTACTTCAAGCCGGGCAACGCCGGCTGGCCCGTCTTCGACACCGCCGTCGGCCGCGTCGGTGTCTACATCTGCTACGACCGCCACTTCCCGGAGGGCTGGCGTCAGCTCGGGCTGAACGGCGCGCAGCTGGTCTACAACCCCTCCGCCACCTCCCGCGGTCTGTCGGGTTATCTCTGGCAGCTGGAGCAGCCGGCCGCCGCCGTCGCCAACGAGTACTTCATCGCGGCGATCAACCGCGTCGGCCAGGAGGAGTACGGCGACAACGACTTCTACGGAACGAGCTACTTCGTCGACCCGCGCGGTCAGTTCGTCGGTGAGACCGCCAGCGACAAGGCGGAGGAACTGCTCGTACGGGACCTGGACTTCGGTGTGATCGACGAGGTGCGGCAGCAGTGGGCGTTCTACCGGGATCGCCGGCCCGACGCGTACGAGGGACTGGTGAAGCCGTGACGCGGCCGACCGGAACACATTCGGCGGCCGATCCGATGGACGGGCCGGCGACAGGGGCGACGGCCCACCCGGCAAGCCGCCCGACGGAGTCCGCGCCGGGTCCGCTCGCGGCGACGGATCTGCTCAGCCGCCACCGCGCGGTCCTCCCCGACTGGCTGGCCCTCTACTACGACCGGCCCATCGAGATCACACACGGCGAGGGGCGCCATGTGTGGGACGGCGACGGCAACCGCTATCTCGACTTCTTCGGCGGCATCCTCACCACCATGACCGCCCATGCCCTCCCCGAGGTCACCAAGGCGGTGAGCGAGCAGGCCGAGAAGATCATCCACTCCTCGACGCTCTACCTCGACCGTCCGATGGTCGACCTCGCCGAGCGGATCGCCGGTCTCTCCGGCATCCCGGACGCCCGGGTCTTCTTCACCACCTCGGGGACCGAGGCCAATGACACCGCGCTGCTTCTGGCGACCACGTACCGCCGGTCGAACCAGATCCTGGCGATGCGCAACAGCTACCACGGCCGGTCCTTCTCCACCGTCTCCATCACCGGCAACCGCGGCTGGTCGCCGACCGGTCTCTCGCCGCTCCAGACGCTGTACGTGCACGGCGGTGTCCGCAACCGCGGTCCGTACGCCGGGCTCACGGACGAGCGGTTCATCGAGGCCTGTGTCGCGGACCTGGAGGACCTGCTCGGGCACACCCGGGTGCCCGCAGCGCTGATCGCCGAACCGATCCAGGGCGTCGGCGGGTTCACCGCCCCGCCGGACGGGCTGTACGCCGCGTTCCGTGAAGTCCTCGACCGGCACGGCATCCTGTGGATCAGCGACGAGGTGCAGACCGGCTGGGGCCGTACGGGCGATCACTTCTGGGGCTGGCAGGCGCACGCGGAGAACGGCCCGCCGGACATCCTCACCTTCGCCAAGGGCATCGGCAACGGCATGTCCATCGGTGGTGTCGTCGCCGGCGCCGACGTCATGAACTGCCTTGACGCCAACTCCATTTCGACCTTCGGCGGCAGCCCCGTCACGATGGCGGCCGGCCTCGCCAACCTCTCGTATCTGCTGGAACACGACCTCCAGGGCAACGCCCGCCGTGTCGGCGGACTGCTGATCGAGCGGTTGCGGGCCATCGGCGCCGGGATCGACTCCGTACGCGAAGTGCGCGGCCGGGGGCTGATGATCGGGATCGAGCTGATCAACCCCGGGACGGGGGAGGCGGATCCCGCGGCTGCCTCGGCCGTCCTCGAAGCGGCGCGCGAGGGAGGGCTGCTGATCGGCAAGGGCGGTGGCCACAACACCAGCGTGCTGCGGATCGCCCCACCGCTCTCCCTGACCGTCGCCGAGGCGGAAGAGGGCGCGGCAATCATCGAACTGGCCCTGCGCAGCGCGTAGTCGGGGGCAAGTTGGCCGGTCGGCCTGATGGTCCATCAGGCCGACCCCAGCTACTCGAACCGGCCGACCGGCTCGGCCGACCGTACGAAAGGGAGCGCCACCAGCATGAGCAGCACCCGCACCCTGATCCGTGGCGGACTCGTCATCACCGCCGCCGACGAGACCCACGCCGATGTCCTGATCGAGGACAGCCGGATCGTCGCACTCGCGGCCCACGGCTCCGAGGTGGCCGAGGGCTGGACCGCCGCCCGTACGATCGACGCCACCGGCAAGTACGTCATCCCGGGCGGAGTCGATGCCCACACCCATATGGAGATGCCGTTCGGCGGCACATTCGCCGCCGACACCTTCGAGACCGGCACCCGGGCCGCAGCGTGGGGCGGCACCACCACCATCGTGGACTTCGCCATTCAGGCGCCCGGACAGGCGCTGCGCGAAGGGCTGGACGCCTGGTACGCCAAGGCCGACGGCAAGTGCGCGATCGACTACGGCTTTCACATGATCATGTCCGACGTCAACGAGAACTCCCTCAAGGAGATGGACCTCCTCGTCCAGGAGGGCATCACCTCGTTCAAGCTGTTCATGGCCTACCCAGGCGTCTTCTACAGCGACGACGGCCGCATCCTGCGCGCCATGCAACGCGCCTCGCACAACGGCGGGTTGATCATGATGCACGCCGAGAACGGCATCGCGATCGATGTCCTCGTCGAACAGGCTCTGGCCACCGGCCGCACCGATCCGCGCTACCACGGTGAGGTACGGAAGGTCCTGCTGGAGGCGGAGGCCACCCACCGCGCGATCCAGCTCGCACGGGTCGCGGACGCGCCGTTGTACGTCGTGCACGTCTCGGCCGAGGAGGCCCTGGCCGAACTGGCCGCCGCCCGCGACAAGGGGCTGCCCGTCTTCGGCGAGACCTGTCCGCAGTACCTCTTCCTGTCCACCGACAACCTGGCCGAGCCGGACTTCGAAGGCGCCAAGTACGTGTGTTCCACGCCGCTGCGGCCGAAGGAGCACCAGGCGGCGCTGTGGCGCGGGCTGCGCACCAACGATCTCCAGGTGGTGTCCACGGACCACTGCCCGTTCTGTTTCACGGGCCAGAAGGAGATGGGCCGCGGCGACTTCTCCAAGATCCCCAACGGGCTCCCCGGAGTGGAGAACCGAATGGATCTGCTCCATCAGGCCGTGGTGGAAGGGAAGTTGAGCCGCCGCCGCTGGATCGAGATCGCGTGTGCCTCGCCTGCCAGGATGTTCGGCCTCTATCCGCGCAAGGGCACCATCGCGCCGGGCGCCGACGCCGATGTCGTCGTCTACGACCCGCACACCGAGCAGACCGTCTCCGCCGAGACACACCACATGGACGTGGACTACTCCGCGTACGAGGGCAAGCGGATCACCGGGCAGGTGGAGACGGTGCTCTCGCGCGGTGAACTCGTCATCGACCGGCGAGAGTTCGCCGGTCATGCCGGGCACGGGCAGTACACGCCCCGCTCCACCTGCCAGTACCTCGCCTGAGACTGATGAGACTGAGGAGTGACCAGGTCATGGATTTCGGACTCGTCCTCCAGACCGACCCGCCGGCCTCGGAGGTCGTCGGGCTCATACGGCGCGCGGAGCGCAACGGCTTCCGCTACGGCTGGACCTTCGACTCCGCCGTGCTCTGGCAGGAGCCTTTCGTCATCTACAGCCGCATCCTGGAACACACCACCGAACTGATCGTGGGCCCCATGGTCACCAACCCGGGCACCAGGACCTGGGAGGTGACCGCCTCCACCTTCGCCACACTCAACGAGATGTACGGCAACCGCACGGTGTGCGGAATCGGCCGCGGTGACTCCGCGATGCGTGTGGTGGGCCGTAAACCCAACACACTGGCCCGGCTGGGCGAGGCGATCGATGTCATCCGCGATCTGGGGGAGGGGCGCGAGGCGGAGGTCGACGGCCGGACCGTGCGGCTGCCGTGGGTACGGGACGGGAAGCTGCCGGTGTGGATGGGCGCCTACGGGCCCAAGGCACTGGCCATGGCGGGGGAGAAGGCCGACGGTTTCATCCTCCAGCTCGCGGACCCGTTCCTCACCGAGTGGATGGTCAAGGCGGTCCGTACCGCCGCCTCGGACGCCGGGCGCGATCCCGACTCCGTCACGATCTGTGTCGCCGCGCCCGCTTATGTGAGTGACGACATCGCGCACGCGCGGGAGCAGTGCCGGTGGTTCGGCGGGATGGTCGGCAACCATGTGGCCGACCTGGTGTCGCGGTACGGGGAGCACTCCGGGCTGGTGCCCGAGGCGCTGACGGACTACATCAAGCGGCGCCAGGGGTACGACTACAGCCACCACGGCCGGGCCGGGAACCCGTCCACGGACTTCGTACCCGACGAGATCGTGGACCGGTTCTGTCTGCTGGGGCCCGTCGAGGCGCACATCGAGAAGCTGAAGACGCTGCGGGACCTGGGCGTCGACCAGTTCGCCGTGTACAACATGCATGACGCGAAGGAGGCGACGATCGACGCGTACGGCGCGGAGATCATCCCCGCGCTGCGGAGTTGACCCCCGCGCTCTGCCGAACTGCCCGCCCGCACGGACCGCCTGCCCGACCCGCCCGCACGGCCTCGTTCGATGTCCCCGGCTTCCTCTCTCTCGAACGAAGGGTCCCGCCGCCATGACCGCGACCGTACCGCCCACCTCCCCGTCGGACGGACCGATGGCCGATCCACAGGGCCGCGTCGAACTCCCGCCCGGCGCGGTCCCCGACGACAGCCGTTTCGCCAACGCCGATCTGCTGCCCGTACCGGTCGCCCGCCGTAACTGGACGACGTACAACTTCGCCGCGCTCTGGGTCGGCATGGCGCACAACATCCCGTCCTGGCTGCTGGCCTCCAGCCTGGTCACGCTGGGCATGGACTGGAAACAGGCGGTCTTCACGATCGCGCTGGCCAATCTGATCGTGCTGTTCCCGATGCTGCTGACCGGGCACGCGGGGCCGAAGTACGGCATCCCGTTTCCCGTGCTCGCCCGTGCCTCGTTCGGGCTGCGGGGCGCCAATCTGCCCGCGATGATCAGGGCGGCCGTCGCCTGTGCGTGGTTCGGGATCCAGACGTGGATCGGCGGGCAGGGCATCTTCATCCTGCTCGGCAAGATCTTCGGCGGCTGGGCCGAGGCCTCGAAGGTCGGTGGTCAGCCCTGGACGCTCTGGCTCTGCTTCGTACTCTTCTGGGCGCTCGAACTCGCCATCATCTACCGGGGGATGGACACCCTGCGGCGCTTCGAGAACTGGGCGGCGCCCTTTGTGATCGTCGGCGCGCTGGTACTTCTCGTCTGGATCACCGTAAAGGCGGGCGGATTCGGCCCGTTGCTCGACCAGCCGTCCACACTGGGCTGGGGCGCCGACTTCTGGCCGGTCTTCTTCCCGTCCCTCATGGGAATGATCGCCTTCTGGTCCACGCTGTCCTTGAACATCCCGGACTTCACCCGCTTCGGCGCGGGCCAACGCGCCCAGATCCGGGGCCAGTCGCTCGGGCTGCCGACGACCATGACCCTCTTCGCGCTGCTGTCGGTCTTCGTCACCTCGGGATCGCAGGCGGTGTACGGGGCGGCCGTGTGGGACCCGGTCGAGCTGGCAGCCAAGACCGACAACGTCTTCGGACTGCTCTTCGCGCTCGTGACCGTACTCATCGCGACGGTCTCCGTGAACATCGCCGCCAACGTGGTGTCACCCGCGTACGACCTCGCGAATCTCGCCCCGAAAATCGTCAACTTCCGTACGGGCGCACTGATCACGGGGGTGGTCGGCGTCGTGATCATGCCGTGGAAACTCACCGCGACTCCTGAGCTGTACATCTTCACCTGGCTGGGGCTGGTGGGCGGTCTGCTCGGTACGGTCGCGGGCATCCTGATCGCGGACTACTGGATCATCCGGCGCACCGTCCTCGACCTCGGCGACCTCTACCGCCCCGGGGGCCGCTACTGGTACACCAACGGCTGGAATCTCCGGGCGGTGTTCGCCTTCGCCGTCGGCGGTCTGCTGGCGGTGGGCGGCTCCCACTCGGAGCCCGGGAAGGGGCCGTTTCCCGAGGACGGCCTGATCCCTTTCCTGAAGCCGCTCGCCAACTACGGCTGGGCGGTGGGGCTCGCGGCCTCGCTGGTGCTGTACACCGTACTGATGCGGGCCAACGGGCGGGCGGGCGCTGCCGGCCGGGTGCCGTAGGCGTGGAGGCAGTGCGTTCCCGCCCCGGTGGTGTGCTGGGCCTCAGCGCTCCTCGTACGTCTCGATCACGGCGACCTTCTCCGCCGACGGGGAGGCCTCGTCGAAGCGTTGGTCCAGCCAGTCGTCGGCCAGGGCGCGGGCCAGCTCCAGGCCGATGACGCGCTGGCCGAAGCAGAGCACCTGGGCGTTGTTGCTCAGGACCGAGCGGCGGACGGAGTAGCTGTCGTGCGCGGTGACGGCGCGGATGCCCGGGACCTTGTTGGCGCTGATGGCCACGCCGAGACCCGTACCGCACACGAGCAGGGCGCGGTCGGCGTCGCCGTCGGCGATCCGGCGGGCCGCCTCGACGGCGACGTGGGGGTAGGCGGTGTGCTCGTCGTCCCCCACTCCGACGTCGATGACCTCGGCGACCCGTGGGTCGGAGAGCAGGTCGTTCTTGATGGCTTCCTTGTAGGCGTAGCCGGCGTCGTCGCAGCCTACGACGACGCGAAACGGGCTGGTGCCGGTGCCGGTGCCGGTGGTGGTCATGCGCGAGTTGCCTCCTGTCGGGGGGAAAGCGGTCAGCTTGGGATGGCAATGCCGGTCAGCGCCGTCAGCACCGCGGCGAGCGAGGTCGCGCCGGGGTCGGGACTGCCCACGCTGCGTTCGGCGAGCGGGCGTGCGCGGCCCAGGCGTGGGCGCAGCGCGGCGGTCCGCTCGGCGGCCGCGCGGGCCTCGTCGGCGGCGTTCGCGTACGCCTCGCGTACCGGAACACCGGTCCTCAGCTGTTCGGTGAGGGTCGTGACGAAGGGAGCGAGGGCATCGACGAGAGTCTTGTCGCCCACTTCCGCCTTGCCGAGCGAGGTGACGGCGGTCAGGGCGCCGGCCGCCGCGGACGCCAACTCCTCGCGCCGCGGGGAGCGGTCGGCCGGGAGCGTACTGCCGAGTGCCCGCAGGGCAGAACCCCAGAGCGCGCCCGAGGTGCCGCCCGCCTCCGCCGCCCAGGCATCACCGGCCGCAGCCAACACGGCTCCGGGGGAGGCCTGTTGGGCGTGTGCCTTCTCGGCCGCCGCCAGCGCGGCGTCCACGCCCTTGCACATGCCGCGCCCGTGGTCGCCGTCGCCCGCCACCGCGTCGAGACGGCCCAGCGCCACCGCGTCCCGGTGCAGGGTGGTGCGGGCGGCGCGCAGCGCGGCGACGGTCAACTCCGCGACCTGGAGGGCCTCGCCGGAGGCCGTGGGCGTGAGGGTCCCGGCGGGCGAGGTCCTCGTACGCCGTACGGTCGCGACGTTGTCGCCGGTGTTCTCCGTGGTCCCGGGCACGGCGCCCCGGCGGAAGGCCGGAGTGTCGGCCGGTGCGAGCCAGAGGCGCTCCAGCTCCTCGTCCAGCCAGGTCAGGGTGAGGGAACAGCCGGCCATGTCGAGGCTGGTGACGAGTTCGCCGACCTCGGGCCGTACGGGTGTGAGGCCGGCCTCGTCCAGCAGACGGGCCACGGCGCCCCACAGGACGTACAACTCCTCGTACTTGGTGGCGCCGAGGCCGTTGAGGACGACTCCGACCCGACGGTCGCCGGCCGTGTCGGCGGGGCGGTCCGCGAGCAGTCCGTCCACCAGGGTGCGCGCCAGTTCGTCCGCCGTGCCCAGGGCGTCCTCGCTCACCCCCGGTTCACCGTGGATACCGAGCCCGAGGCCGAGCCGGCCGTCGGGCACGGTGAAGAGCGGGTCGCCCGCCCCGGGCAGGGTGCAGCCGTCGAACGCGACGCCGAGTGTGCGGGTGCGGGCGTTGGTGCGTTCGGCGACGCCGACGACCTCGTCGAGGGACGCTCCCTCCTCGGCGGCGGCCGACGCGGTCTTGAAGACGACGAAGCCGCCCGCGATGCCGCGCCTGCGTCCGGTGTCGGCTGCGGGCGCGGAGGCGATGTCGTCGGTGACGGCGAAGCAGCGCGCGGGGATGCCGGCGCCCTCCAACTGCTGTGCCGCGAGGCCGAAGTTGATGACGTCACCGGCGTAGTTGCCGAAGAGGAAGAGCACACCGCCGCCCGCCTCGGCCTCTTCGGCGACGCAACGCGCCTGGGCGGCCGAGGGGGAGGTGAAGACGTTGCCGATGACGGAGCCGTCGGCGAAGCCGGGGCCGACGACACCGCAGAAGGCGGGGTAGTGGCCGGAGCCGCCGCCGGTGAGGACGGCGACCTTGCCCTTGCGGGTGGGACGGGCCCGTACCACCCCGCCGCGCACGGCCCGTACATGGTCGGGGTGGGCGGTGGCGAAGCCGGTGATCATGTCGTCGGTGAAACGGGCCGGATCGTTGAAGAGCCTGGTCATGGTGTGTTCCAGCCTTCGCGTGCGGTGTCCAGGGCGTGGCGGTAGGCGGCGTAGCCCTCGGCGTAGTGGTCGGTGATGCCGCGCTCGGCGGTGACGGTACGGCGCCGGGCGCGCCAGGCATCGGCGTCGACAGGCGTGCCCAGGGCGTCCCAGGCGACCTGGGCGGCGCCGCGTATCCCCACGGCGTCGTCGCAGATGTGCAGGTCACGTCCCAGTACGCCGGCGAAGACACGGGCCCACTCCCCGGAGCGCGCGCCGCCGCCGCAGGCGGTGACGGTGCCGGAGACGCCGAGGGTCTCCATGCAGTGCCGGGCCGAGTAGGCGACGGCCTCGCACAGCGCCCGGACGAGATCGGCGCGGCTGGTCAGCGGGGAGAGCCCGTCGAGCCGGCCGCGGGCCCGGGAGTCGACGAAGGGGGCGCGTTCGCCGCTGCTGGAGAGGAACGGCAGGGCGGTGACACCGGAGGCGCCGGGCGGGGACTGGACGAGCAGCGCGTCCAGCGCCTCGACCTTCACGTCGAGCATTTTCAGCAGCCAGTCGAGGCCCGCCGTGCCGATCATGGCGGGCATGACACGCATCCACAGCCCCTTGTACGGGGTCGCCAGCAGCATTCCGGCGGGTTCGGCGGTAGGTCTGGGCGTGCCGGGTGTGCGGGTCGAGCTGTGTGGTCCCGGCGCGGCGGGCGTCGGGACGTCGGTGAGGACCTGGCTGGCGAGGGTGGTGCCGATGATCAGGTTGCCCTCGCCCGGTTCGCTGATTCCGGAGCCGAAACCGCAGGCCGGTATGTCGAACGGGCCCGCGGAGACCGGCAGTCCGGCGGGCAGGCCGAGCCGCCGGGCGACCTCGGGGAGCAGCCGGTGCAGCGTGCCGGGCGGCGCCGGTTCGGGCAGCAGTCCGCGGTGGGCGGACAGGCCGCACAGTTCCAGCGCCGTGTCGTTGTAGGCGCGGGTGGCGACGTCGAGGAAGGGCTGGGAGGCGTCGGAGGCATCGACGGTGACCGCGCCGGTGAAGCGCTGTACGACGGCGTCCACGCAGTACCCGGCGACATGGGCCGCTTCCAGGCGTTCCGGCTCGTGCTCGGCGAGATGGGCCAGCAGCGGGGCGGCCGATCCGGGGAAGAGGCCGACGCCGGTGAGCCGGTGCAGCGCGTGGAAGGTGCCGTCGGCGTTCCACCGGGCGAGCTGTCCCGAGGCCCGGCCGTCCATCCAGGACAGCGCGCGGCCCACGGGAGCGCCGGCCGCGTCGCGCAGCCACAGGCCGTCGCCCTGTCCGGTGAGTGCCAGGGCCTCGACCGGTCCGTCGCCGAGGGCCCCGGCGTCGGCGACGGCTGCCCGTACGACGGTCTCGACGGTGCCGACGACCTCGTCCAGATCCTGCTCGACGCGCTGTCCGGGCAGGGTGTAGACGGTGCTTCGGGCCTCGTGCACGGGGGTGGTGCGGCCGTCGCCGGATATCAGCTGGGCCTTGGTGACCGAGGTACCGATGTCCACTCCGACGATCATGACGAGGCCCCTCCACCACCCGTGGTCGGCGTGCCGTCCCCATCACCCGTCGCCAGCGGGCCCCTTGTACCACCCGTGGCCAGCGCCTCGGTGTTGGCGACGTGCCGCAGGGGCTCGCCGCGCAGGAAGCGGCCCGCCTCGGCGGCGGTGATCGCGGCCGCCCGGTCGGCGGTCTGCCGGGTGGCGCCCGCGAGGTGCGGGGTGGTGATGACGTTGGGGGCCCGGTGCAACGGCCAGTCGGACGGCGGGGGTTCGATGTCGTAGACGTCGAGCGCCAGCGCGCCGAGCCGGCCGGACTCCAGGAGGCCGGGCAGCGGGGCGTAGTCGAGCAGGTCGCCCCGGGCGGAGTTGACGAGGACGGCGCCCTCGGGCAGCAGCTTGAGATTGTCCGCGTTGAGGATGTGACGCGTCTCGGGGGTGACACGTGCGTGCAGGCTCACCACGGTGCTGCGCCGCAACAGGTCGTCCAGGCCGGTCAGTTCGACACCGTCGCCCGCCGCCTTCACCGGGTCCGCGTACGGATCCGAGACGAGCACATGGGCACCGAAGGCGCGCAGGACGCGGGCGACGATCGCGCCGATGGCTCCGTACCCGACGAGACCGATGGTGGCACCGTCGATCTCCAGGCCCGCGTTGTCGTAGGCGTAGTAATCGCCGCGCCACATGCCCTTCTTGAGTTCGGAGTCGGAGAGGGCGATACGGCGCATGGCGGCGAGGATGAGACCCACCGCGAACTCGGCGGCCGCGGCGGCATTGCGTCCCGGGGTGAAGGTGACGGGGATGCCGGCGGCGGTGGCGGCGGCCAGGTCGACGTTGACGGGACCGCCGCGCGCGACGCCGATGAACCTCAGGTGGGGCGCCTCACGGATGACGCGGGCGGTGAAGGGCGCCATCTGGGTCAGGGCGACGCTCGCGTCACCGAGCGCCTCCAGCACCTGGTCCTCGGTGCCGCTGGCCTCCTTGACGGAGCCGTCACCGGTCCCGACCGGCCCGAAGGGTTCGTTGGGCCACCGCGTGCGCAGCGTACGGAAGTCCAGCCCGGCGGTGGGTACTTCGGCCCGCAGGGCGGTGAAGAAGAGTTCGGGGGCGATGAAGTCGTCCCCGGAAATCAGGACCGTGGTCATACCCGGTCACCCTCCTTCTCCTTGAGTTCCTTGTCCTTGGGTTGCTTGTTCCGGGTTTCCTTCTCCTTGAGCCGGCCGAGCAGGAAGTCGCGTACCGCGCCGTGGTCGGAGGCGGCGAACGAAGCGCCCGCCAGAGCGTCCTCGGCCGGCGGATACTGCGGATTGGGGATGGCCGCGACGATCATCCCGGCGGCCGCGGCGGCGCGCAGTCCGTTGCTGGAGTCCTCCACGGCGAGGCAGCGCTCCGGGGCAACGCCCAGTTCGCGGGCCGCGGCGAGGTAGACGTCCGGACTGGGTTTGCCGCGGGGGACCTCGGCGCTGGAGACGGTCGCGCTGAAGTGGTGGTCGATGCCGTGGTGGACGAGGACGGCGTCGATGACACGGCGGGGCGCGGAGGAGGCGAGAGCGACGGGGCCGAGCGCGGCGGTCGCGGCGACCATGTCACGGGCTCCGGGCAGCAACCCGATGCGGTCGTCCTCCAGCGCCCGGACCATGCCGTCGACGACGTCCCGCTCGGCGCTCTCGGCGGGATCGCCCTTCCCACAGAACTCGGTGAGGAAGGCGGCCCACTCGGGGGAGCTCATCCCCTGGACGCTACGGGTCTGTTCCGGGCCCCATCGGCTGCCGCGTTCGGCGGCGTAGGCGGACCACAACTCCTCCCAGAGGTGCTCGCTCTCCACCAGTACGCCGTCCATGTCGAAGACCACTGCGTCGGCCACGGATACCCCTACTTCTCATCACTGATCGCCGGGATTTGACCGCACGGAGCATGGCGGTCCAACAGCGGCGCCAACTTAACACCGCCGCCCCGGCAAATTAACACTTAGAGTGTTAGCTGTCACGGGTGCTGTGTTATTAATCGGCACGGCAGGATCACGGCAGGATGGGAGACATGACATTCCAGCCCTCGCGCGCCCCGCGCCAGCGACGACAGCAGCTGATCATCGACCATGTCCTGGCCCGGGGTGATGCCACCGTGGCCGAGCTGACCGAGCTGACCGGCGTCAGTGTGATGACGGTCCACCGGGACATCTCCGAGCTGGCGGACCGCGGCATTCTGCGCAAGTACCACGGGGGCGTCTCGGCGCAGCCCTCGACCGTCTTCGAGTCCAGCTCCGACTTCCGGCTGCACGCCCACTGGGCCGAGAAGCAGGCGCTGGCACACGCGACCCTGCCGTTCGTGACGCCCGGGATGTCGCTGATGCTGGACGACTCGACCACGGCGCTGGCCCTGGCGCGGCTGCTGCCGGAGGTGGGGCCGATGACGGTGGTGACCAATTACCGCCTGATCACGGAGGAGTTGAGAAACGTCGAGGGCATACGTCTGATCTCGGTGGGTGGCGAGTACTCGCGCACGCACGACTCCTGGATCGGGCTGCCGGCACTGGACATGATCAGCGGCATCTCCGTGGACCTCACCGTCCTGTCCACGTCCGCGATGACGGCGGCCATGACCTTCCACCAGGAGCAGGAGATCGTCAGTATCAAGCGGGCGGTCCGGCGGGCGGCGGCGAAGAGTGTGCTGCTGATGGACCACAGCAAGGTGGGCCACCGCGCGCTGCACCGGCTGGAGAGTGTGGACTCCTTCGACCACGTCCTGCTGACCGGACCGGTGGACGAGGAGCTGGTGAAGGAGATGCGGGCGCTGACGGATGTACGGGTCGTCGAGACGGACACGCGGGCCGCGGAGGCGGACGAGGGGAGCGGTGAGGGCGGCGACGGGGGCGGCCACGGGGGCGGCCACGGGGGCGGCGAGGGCGGCGACGGGGCTGGTGGAGGCGGCGCGGGGCGGCGGATGGCCGGAATCGCGGGTCGGCACGAGGGTGAGTAGTTAACAAGAAAACTAGTTATCTTTACCAGCCCTCTTGATATTTCTCTCGCTTCGTTTGAGTATCTCCGGTCGTACGCCGTGTTCACCTCAGAGTGGAGGTCGCGATGCCGGGACAGACGACCGGTTCGGAAGCGAAAGAGGCAAGGAGCGGTCTGCTGGACCGGCTGGGGCTGCCGAAACCCCTGGTCCTGGGCTATGTGGGCGTGCTGCTGTTCATGATCGGCGACGGAGTCGAGTCCGGCTTCATCGCTCCCTACATGGCCGACCACGGCGCCGGTACGGACGTCCGTGCCGGATACGTGATCACGGTGTACGGCGTGGCCGTGATGCTGGCGTCCTGGTTCTCCGGCGCGCTCTGCCAGGTGTGGGGGCCGCGCCGGGTGATGTGGGTGGGGCTCGCGATCTGGGCCGTCTTCGACGCCGCGTATCTGGTCCTCGCGCTCGGCACGGAGAACTACCCGATGATGCTGGTCCTCTACGGCATCCGGGGCTTCGGCTATCCGCTCTTCGCGTTCGGCTTCCTCGTGTGGATCACCAACACGGCGCCGACGGCCCGGCTGGGCACGGCGGTCGGCTGGTTCTACTTCGCCTTCACCGGAGGCCTGCCCACGCTCGGTTCGCTGTGGTCGAGCCTGACGATTCCCTCGCTCGGCCGACTGGGGACGCTGTGGTCGGCGCTCGCCCTGATCCTGATCGGTGGTGCCTTCGCGCTGGTCGGCGCCCGCCGCCGGCCGGGCGGCGACCGGATGGCACCGCCCGAGGTCACCACCGGCCAGAGCCTGTTCAACTCCGTCTCCATCATCTGGACCCATCCGCGCGTCCTGGTGGGCTGCCTGGTGCGGATCATCAACACCGCACCCGAGTTCGGCATGCTCGTGTACCTGCCGCGGATCTTCTCCGACGACGTCGGGTTCGGTACGGACAAGTGGCTTCAGCTGCTGGCGATCATCTACGGCACCAACATCTTCTTCAATCTCATCTTCGGCGCCCTCTCCGACCGCATCGGCTGGCGCACGACCATCGCCGGCTTCGGCGCGGTGGGCTGCGCGATCAGTGTGACGACGCTGTATTTCGTGCCGGTCTGGCTCGGCCCGGACTACTACTGGGTCGCGGTGCTGGCCGGCATGTTCTACGGGGCGACCCTCGCCGGGTTCGTACCGATCTCGGCGCTCATTCCGTCGATGGCGCCCGAGAACAAGGGCGGCTCGATGGCCCTGCTGAACCTGGGCGCGGGCGGCGCGGCATTCGTCGGACCGGCGATCGCCAGCCTCTTCTTCCCTCTCGTCGGCGCCGGGGGCGTCACGCTCATCTTCCTCGCGCTGTACCTGGTGGCGTTCGTGCTGACGTTCCTGCTGAAACTGCCCACGGAGAAGGGCGGAAAGAATCCGGCGCGGGGGCCGGGGGATCGCCGTTCCTCGGACGAGGAGTCCGCCCAGGCGCCGACACCGGGGTGAGCGATGGGCGGTGCGTGCCACCGGTGCGAGGCACTTGAGGGGACCGTGGCTGATGTGCCGCACTGGGTTACCCGATCTTCATCGGAATGGTGTCGGCGTAATGGCAACACTCTTGTCGTGGGGTCTGTATGCGACATACGCCAGATCGTCGAACAGGCCCCGACGGCACAGCTGTTCGCCGACCCCAGGCATCCGTACACCCAGGCGCTGCTCTCCGCCGCACCCGTCCCCGACCCGGTCGCCCAGCGCTCCCGCGAACGCATCGTGCTCACCGGCGAGTTGCCCAGCCCGCTCGCCCCGCCGTCCGGCTGCCGTTTCCACCCCCGCTGCCCGGTCGCGGTCGACCGCTGCCGGAGCGAGATCCCGATGTCACGGACCTTTCCGGGTGGGGAGAACGGGCCCCGGCAGGTCTCCTGCCACCTTGTCGCCGACGACGGGACCGCACCGGACGCGGCTGCCACCGGGTGACGTAGCGTGCATGTTCATGACCACGCCGCCTCAGCCGCCCCCGGGCCCCTACGGACCTCCCCAGCAGCCGTATCCGCCGCAGTCGTATCCGCCGCAGTCGTACGGGGGCCAGCCGCCGTACGGAGGGCATCCCCCGTACGGGGGACAGCCGGGGGGACATCCGCCGTACGGGGGCCAGCCGCCGTACGGCGTCCAAGGCGCCTGGGGCCAGCCCCCGATGGGCCCGCCGATGGGTCCGCCCCCACGCAAGAACCGGACCGGCCGTACCCTCAGCATCGTCGGCGGCTCGATCGTCTTCGTACTTCTCCTCTCCTACTTCGGTAACAGGGGAAGCGATGCCGAGGAGGCCGCGAACTCCGCCGGCTCGTTCCCCGCGGCCGAATACCGGCTCACCGTCGCGAAGACCCTGCTGGACACGGAGTACAAGCTGGTCAAGGACGACTCCGCGGCGGCGAACGACGAGATGGAGAAGAGCGGTCAGACCTCCGGCCCGAACGAGCGGAATGTGAAGGTGTCCGCCGGCACATACACCGGAACCGGCACCGGTGGTGGCGGTGCCACCTTCAGCGGGTTCGTCCTCGCCGGTATGCACGGTCAGTTCAAGGACCCGGAAAGGACAAAGACGAGTCTGCTCGACGGTATGAGGGAGTCGGACGGCATGAGCGAGCCGAACCCTCCGAAGACCATCACACCGCCAGGCTCCGACCTCGATCTGACATGCACCGTCCTCCTCTCCGAGGACCAGGGCACCACCTCCACTCTCCCCGTGTGCGCCTGGGGCGACGAGAACACGGCTGCCTACGTGGCGTTCGTGAACCCCGGGGAGGCCCAGCAGGACCCCGATTCCGTCGACCTCGACGCGACGGCGAAGACGGTCCTGAAGGTACGCGAAGAGGTGCGGCAGCCGATCGGCTGACGTGCGGCGAGCGGGCGGGCGACGTGCGGCGGGGACCGTACGTACGCAATCGGATGGCAGGATGTCCGAGCGGCCGGACCGGACGCGCCGGAACGCACCTTCCCCAACTCCCCCACAGCAGAAAAGGGAAGCCATGCACCGCAGGACTGCCTTGAGTACCCTCGCCCTCGCCCTGATCATCACCGTCGGCGGTACCGCGTACGCCACCCAGACACACACCGTCCGGGAGGCCGTCGCTTCCTACGGCACCGAGACGTTGCTGGACACCGTTCCCGAGCGCGGGACGCTGCGCGTGTGCACCACCGGGGACTACCGGCCGTTCAGCCACCTCGACCCCACCACCAAGTCGTACACCGGGATCGACATCGACATGGCCAAGAACCTGGCGACCAGCCTGGGTGCGAAACCCGACTTCGTGGCCACCACCTGGGCCGGGCTCATGGACGACTTCACCGCGGGCAAGTGCGACGTAGCCATGGGGGGCGTCTCCGTGACCCTGGCCCGGGCGCGGAAGGCGTACTTCAGCACGCCGTACCTCGTCGACGGCAAGGCCGCGATCGCCCGTTGCGAGGACAAGGCCAAGTACCAGTCCCTGGACGCGATCGACCAGCCCGGGGTGCGGGTCATCGTCAACCCCGGTGGTACGAACGAGGCGTTCGCCAAGGCCAACATCCACCAGGCCACCCTCGTCCCCCATTCCGACAACACCACGATCTTCGACGAGATCGTGGCGGGCCGCGCGGACGTGATGATCACGGACGGGAGCGAGACGAAGTACCAGGCCAAGCTCCACCCCGAACTCTGCGCGATCAACCCCGACAAGCCCTTCAACTTCGTCGAGAAGGCGTATCTTCTGCCGCGCGGGGACGAGGAGTTCAAGGAGTACGTCGACCAGTGGGTGCACCTGGCAACCAACGACGGCACCTACGACGGTTACGCCGCACCTTGGCAGGGCTGACCAGGCGCGGGCGCCTGCCCCGTCGGGAGGTCGGCGCCGAATAACGGGGCCTGGAAGTCGTCGCAGCCCATCACTCCGATCGCAACGGCCACTTCACGCCCGAGGCGGGGCGGACCTGGGCGACGGGCGGTCGATAGTCTGCTCACTGATCAGGCGACACTCCGCTCACCGATCCGGGAGACGAGAACCGTGGCCAAGACTCCCCCAGCAACTCCCCAGGTGGCGTCGTGAGCGCTGATCGGTCCGATGGTCTCCGACACAAGCGCAGGTGAGACGCGGTATGTTCACGACCCGACCGACTCTCCAGGGCACCTTCGGCTTGTAGCCGCCCGCGCGCATCACCTCTGCCCATCGTCCTCGGCAACGTCATCGCAGCGTGGCACGCCGAAATCAGTTCTGAGCACAGCCGCCCCGTCCGGCGGTCACGGGCATGACAGAACTGTGACCACCAGGCGGGACGTGCCGATCTATGGGCGCGGTGCTGATTCGAGCCGCTGCACTTCTCCGTTCCGCAGGTAGACCGTCGCTCCGATCGCGAAGGTCTGGAGGCCGAGGAGCGCTCGAAGCCGCGCCTTTTCGGGGAGGGATGCCAGCCCCTGTGCCGTGCGCACGACCCGCACTTGTGCACGCGGATCTCGGTAGGCGAGGGCGTACGCCTCGCGTGTGGTCAACGGTGCCGTGATGACGAGGTGGGTGATGATCTTGCGGCGTCTCATCTGTACCTGGTCCACGACGACTCTGCGTTGTACCGGTAGTTCACCGGACAGGCAGGTGAGTACTGTCTGTGCTGCTTCTTCGGGGCTCTGACCGTTTTCAACTGTTCCCGTTGGCAGCGCCCATGCACCGCCAGGGAGGCAGGGCAGAACGAGACTGGTCGCGCCGACGAGGGCCAGGACACTGACGCCGATGATCGGCGGGCGCCAGTTCTCGTATGGTGTTCGTGTTCGCGGCCTGGCGACCGGCAGCGCCGCGACCGGCATCATGTCCAGCCGCTCCTGTCCACGGCCTGGACGATGGCGGCCAGGTGCTGAGGGTTGCTCGTCCCCGGGATCGGAGCGACGTGTGATCCGCGGGCAAGCAACCAGCGCAACGGGGTGGTCACATTCCCGCCCTGTGCCGCGGCGCCGGCATCGAGGGGGCGGTACGGAACGTAGGGGATCGCTTCGTCGCGGCACAGCTCCATGACCGGGTCGTACCGGTCGTGGATGTTGAGGACGTTCTGCACCGCGGCGACGGAGACTTCCTTTCGGGCCAGCTCGAAGTCTTCCGGGGTGATCTTGGAGAGGCCGATGTGCCCGATCTTCCCCTCGTCGCGTAGCGCCGCGAGCGTGCCGAGCTGGTCGGCGAGCGGCACTTCGGGGTCGACGCGGTGCAGGTAGCACAGGTCCAAGCGCTCCATCCCCAGGCGGCGCAGGCTCGCCTCGACGCAGGCGCGCAGGTACACCGGGTGTCCGTGCGGTGCCCACATGCTCGGAGCCGGCCGCGCGAACCCCACCTTGGTTGCGATCAGGAGGTTGTCCGGGTAGGGGTAGAGGGCGTCCTTGATCAGGTGCTCGACGGTATGGGGGCCGTAGGCGTCGGCGGTGTCGATATGGGTGATGCCGAAGGTGTGGACGGCGTTGCGCAGCACGGTGAGGGCCTGGTCGCGGTCCTCGGGGTCGCCCCAGGTGCCGGGGCCGGTCAGCCGCATGGTGCCCAAGCCGAGGCGGGAGATGGTTTTTCCGGCGATCTCGATGGTTCCGCCGGGCGCCGGGGTGCTCATACCGGCGCCTCCGTGCAGCAGAGCTGAAGGGCCTTCTCGATGGCCCGCTCCTGGCTGGCATCGTCGCCTGTGACCCGTACGTACGGAAGGCTCTCCTCGCGGAGAAGAGCGTGGGTGTGCTGATCGACCAGCGTCCGGTACCGGGCGTCGTAGTCGTGCTTCGGCCTGACGGGCAGGTCCGGGTCGAGGACGGTCGCGAAGAGGAGGTCGTAGGGGGTGTGCGCGGCGGCGAGCCTGTGCAGGGCCTCGCGTTCTGTGCGAGGGACGGCCCGGCCGTTCCACTCCTGAGCGGCGCGGAAGTAGCTGAGCGCGTCCCAGCAGGCTCGGTCGGCGAGGACGACCCGCACGGGGGCGTCGCCGTTCAGGCGTGCGGCGGCGGCGACTTCGTCAGCGATTCCGGTGGCGATGACCCACCTGGTGGAGTCCACCGTGTGGTCCTGCATCTTGGGCAGCGGTACGAGCGCCGCACGCCGCCCGAGCTGACCGGTGCGTGCGACGGGGATGTCCCGGCCGCGCAGCTCCATCTCGATGCGGCGCATCAGCAGGCTCTTGCCGGTGGAGTGGGTTCCCATCACGCCGATGCGGATGAGGTTCGATGCTGTCACCACAGGGTGGGCTCCTGTTCTGGTTCGGGGGCGCCGGGCAGGCCGGGCGGGACGGCGGCGGCCACGAGCTGGTCCCAGTTCTCGTACCGGCTGGCCATGGCGATGAGGAGTTGCGCGGTCGCGTACGCGTCGAACGTCGCGCGGTGGCGCTGGGCTGGGGCCTGGCTCAGGTCCGGTTCGACGTGCTCAATCAGGGCGTCGAGGCTGTACTTGGCCAGGTCGGGATAGGTGGCCTTGGCCAGCCGGAGGGTGTCGATGACCCCGGCCGGCTGCCACTGCGGAAGGTGCGCGGAGAGGACTCGGTAGTCCACGTGCGCGTTGTGGGCGGCGATCCACGCCGTGCCGAGGCACGCGTGGACCGCGCCCTTGATCTCTTCCCAGCCCGGCTGGTCTTCGAGTACTTGGTTGGTCAGGCCGTGCACCCGGGCCGCGAAGGGCGTAACGGGACGGTTCGGCTTGGTCAGCCAGGCGCCCGCAGTGTTCTTGTCGGGCTGTCCGTCGCGGACGGGGAGCGCGGCGACCTCGACCAGGTCGGGCGGGTTGGTGCCGTTGCCCTCGACATCGACAACGAGGAGCGCGGGCCAGGAGGAGAAGTTCATGAAGCTGGTTTTCCGTCCTCCGCCTTCCAGCCGATCTCGGCTCGGCCGTGCTGGCGGTAGTGGTGGGGCTTGGCTCGGTCGTGGCACTGGTAGCCGAAGCCGTGCTGAAGGTAGTAGCGCGGCGGTTCGTCCAGTCCTTCAACGACGATGGCACGCTCATTGACTTCGACCTGGCCGGTCGCGCCGAGTTCGCGTGCCTCCTGCGTGACGGCCTTCAGATCCGGCTGGACCCAGGCGGCCTGGCACTTCGCGATCTGCGCGGGCGGGCAGATGTCGCACAGTTCGCGGATGCCGAAGTGCCCGTTGTAGTCGGCCTCTCCGTGCGCGTAGGCGACACCGCACGAGGTCTTGCGGAACAGCGCGCCCCAGGAGGCGTTCTGATCGAAGGCGTCGAGTATCCGCTGCTCGGCGGCCTCGGGCATGATCTTGCGCCGGGCGGTGTCCTCGTACGGCATGTCCAGACCGTGCGCCTCGTAGTACGCGGCGATCTCCTTGCGGAAGAACAGGCCTGTGAAGACGGTGGCGTGCGCGTGCTGGGACAGTTCGTGTGCGCGGGCGATGGCAGCTTCGGAGTCGTTGAGGCCAGGGACGATGGGACGCCAGTACAAGACCGTGCGGTATCGCTCGGCGTGCTCGTAGAGGGTGCGCAGGCTCTGGGCTGCGATGTTGCTGTCCACCGGCTCGATCCGCTCGTTCTGGATGTTCGAGTGGGTGACCAGAACGGTGAGCCGCAGCTTGGCGAAGGAATTGAGGACGGCGCAGTCCTCGGGATCGACGCGCCACCGGGTGATGATCAGGACGTGATTGGTCAGCCCCTGTCCGTCGAGCTGCCTCAGCACGTGGAACAGGTGCGGCTTGACGACAGGCAGCATCGGGTCGGTTGCCCGGTTCAGGAGTTGGATCGGTGTCTTGTGTGCCCGGAAGTATGGGTGGCCGGTCAGCTGGCGGACAGCCTCCTCGTCGCTCATCAGGCGGCGGGGAACCTTCATCTCGAAGTTCTGGAAGAGGTGCCGCACGCAGTATCCGCAGTCGAGCGGGCAGCCGACGATCCAGTTCAGCGACAGCCCGCTCTTGCGGTACTCGATCACATCGGCGAGTTCCCGCTTCAGGGCGCCGATCTTGTCGGGGGAGAGGATCGGCAGGGTGCGCCGGGCTCCGATGGCGGGAGTGCTCATCAGGTCTCCAGGGTGTGAGTCACGCTTCGGCGGGTGTGCTCTGTGCCGGGAGTTCCGGGGAGAGGAGGTCGCTGCGGCCGGCGCCGTACCAGGTGCCGAAGTCGCGGCGGGCCGCGTCGGCGTCGTCGCTGGTGTGGACGAGGTTGCGCACGAGTCGCTTCTCCGCGAGAGCGGTCGAGAGGCTGTCGTCACCGAGATCCCCGCGGATCGTGCCGGGTGCGGCCTGTGTGGGGTCGAAGTGGCCCAGCAGATCGCGCAGCCGAGCGTGCAGGCCCTGCTCCCCGTAGGCCAGCGCGACGGCCACGTTCCGCCCGGCGTACATCTCGTCCAGGCACGCTGGGATGTCCCGATCGTGGAACCAGTCCCGGTCCACCAGGAGGTCCCAGTAGTGCACGTGGGCCTGCCACGCCTGCACGGTGACTTCTTGCCGGTTCGCGACAGTGGCGCCCGCAGCGGCGATCCGCTCCAGGACAGCGTCGACCAAGCCGCGCTCCACCGCATCCGGCTTGCACAGGATGACCGAGCAGCGGTCGAAGTCGGAGACGTTCAAGGCCCGTTCGGGGCCGTACCACGTGCCGAAGTCTCGGCGAGCAGACGCCGGATCGGCGGAGGTGTGCACGAGGTTCCGCACGAGTCGTCCTCCCTTGGTGGCAGCCGCGACACTGTCGGTGCCGAGGTCGCCGCGGATCGTGCCGACCACAGCCTTGGTGGGGTCGGTGTGTCCGATCAACCGGCGGAGGCGGGCATGGATGTCGGGACCGCCGTGCGCCAGCGCGACCGTGACGCGTTGCCCCGAGTACGCGTCGTCCATGCGAGTGGGCAGATTCGCGGGGAAGCGCCCGGGGTCGGCCAGCATGTCGCGGTAGACGACGTGGGCCTGCCACGGCTCCGCGATCAGATCAGTGCGTGAGCGAACCGAGACTCCAGCCCGTTCGATCCGTTCCAGGACGGCATTGACCAGACCGCGCTCCACCGCGTCCGGCTTGCACAGGACTACGGCCCAGCGGCCGAAGTCGATCCCCTCGACCACCGCCCCGGAGGGCGGCTTGCGGCTCATCGCGCGTCCTCCGCGATCGCGCACGCCGCCCACTTGTGCCCGAGGAGCCACCGCAGGCCGGGGTGCAGGGCGTCGAGCACGTCATGGCTGACCGTGTCGGTCTCGTCGTGCTGGATCTGCCGGTACGCCTCGAACAGCAGCACGGCCTGCTGCCAGTAGGCGTCCACGTCCAGGTGGGCGATCTCGTCCGCGCTGTACTTCACCGTGTTGGTACGGAGCAGCTGCTCGTGCTCCATGAGCCGGCTGATCGTGGCCGGGCCGGTCCCCGCGGACATGGCGGGGAAGGGGAACTGCTGGGGAGCGCGGCGCAGCTCCGCCTCGGTCAGCACCCGCCGGACCCGCTCGGCGTTCCGGTCGTTGACGTGCGCGGAGCCAACGGTGTGCGTGTAGTGGCCTAACTCCAGGTCGAGTTGGACGGCGGCGTACTCCTGAATCATCGTGAAGGAGAACACGTCGCTGAGCAGGCCGCAGTCGAGGTCGTTGGCCCGCATGTTGCACACCATGTGCAGCTGCCCGTCGCGGACGAGCAGATGGAGACCCGCCAGACACGCCATGTCGGGGTTGTCGGTGATGGCCAACTCGTTGGCGGAGAAGACGGGGAGGTACCCGCGCTTGCTGTCCGGCTCCGTGCGCAGCAGGTCCAGCACGCGGTCGAAGGGGGATGTCGTGTCGCCATCGGCGGGGTTGAACAAAGTGTGCCCGTAGGCAGACCCGCCCAGGGTGAGCCCGTCGCCGGAACCGGAGCGCATCGACGGCGCGTAGTAGCCGATCATCTCCACGTCGCGGCGGCCGGCGAGGTACCAGAGAGCTTCGGCGAACTGGAAGACCGGGTTGGCCTTTCTGGTCGCGAGATAGGGAAGCCGCTGGCGGGGGTCGGGCAGCCGGAAGCTGACGCCGATCACCTCGCGGGCAGCGTTCCCCCGGGCCTCGATGTGCTGTTCGAAGTTGGTCGAGGCCAGTTGCAGCAGGGCGAGGTAGGCGCCCTCCACGCTGCGGAAGGTCGGTGCGGTGAGCATGGAATTCTCCCGGTCAGTTTGTCGGCAACATGCGTCGGCCGATGGACAAGAGGGCGGTGCTCTCGCTGGTTTCGTCCTGCGGACGTGGGCACAGGTTTGTCGCTACGCACTCGTTGGAACGGGACAGCCTTCGGTGTGTCCGGCAGACAGCGGACAGGCGAAGTCGTTGTCCGGGGAAGTCGATGAGGTGAGCGGCTCGTAGTCCTTGTGCGGTGAGCGATATGCGCGAAGGCGGCGAAGGTTCTTGAGGACGTTCATGGGCAGTCGGCTTTCTCTCGGTTGGTCGGGTTGTGCAGACCCTGGCAGGGGCCGGCGAACGGTCGTTTCAGCAGCAGTGGTGATGAGGGTGCCCCCGCGAGGACTGGCCGGTGCGGGGCGATGACCCGCCCGTCCGGCAGCAGCTCGCCGGTGTCCTCGAAGGGCAGCACGCCGTTGCACAGTGGGCTCCAGCCCTGTTCCGGGTGGTACACCGTGAGCCGTGCGGCCTCCCTCTCGGGAGCCTCAGCCGTGGGGCACGGCGGGGTGTGCGCGCACATGGTGCTCGTCCTCTCAAGTGCGGGCGGGACAGCCGGTCCCCCTTCAGCGGACTACGAGACCGTGGGAGAGCGGCTCGGAGGCAGCCCCCGAGGGGGCTGATAGTGGTGTCCTACGAACGCGGCGATGGCGGCCTCGCTGTAGCCGTAGAAGCGGCCGAAGACCACGTCGTCCTCCCACCACGCGGGAGCGGGCCTGCCCCATTCGACCGTGTGGCAGGTATCGCGGTACGGCGACCAGCGGACGCGGAGGCTCGGGAACCCGGGCCGGTCCGCGAGGAGGCCGCGGGCCTCCAACGCCGTCGACAGTAGGTCGAAGGACATGTAACCGCCACGGCGAAGGCCGCGAACCGGCACGGCAAGCAGGGGCGCCCGGAAGACGCAGATAGCGACAGCGTCAGCGAGGACTGCGGGATCGGCGAGCCGGTCGCGGAAGTATTCGAAGTCGTACGCTTCCTCAACCGGGCGGAGGGAGAGCGCGCCGGCCGACGTCGAGGCGGCGGTCAGCATTCGACCAGCCCCGTGACGATGCCGACTTCGTCCAGACGCTCGGCGAGGTCCAGGGTGACTCGTGCCAGCTTCCGTAGGAGCCCGAGATCCTGCCACGGGTCGCCGGGCAGTTCCTCGGCACGCAGGTTACGGGCCCGTTCGATCAGGTCGGCGATGTCCGAGTGCTTCGTGTCGGCCTTGCTGCGCAGACCTCGGTTCATGAGCTGCATGAGCGCCCCGCGGAAGCGCTGGGCGCGTTCTTCGGCGTCGTCGTGCTCGGGCAGGGGTGCCCCGCCGGACGGGCCAGCGGCGTGGTGGCTGATCTCCTGCTCGCCGTGCAGGACCGTATCCAGTTCGTCGTACACCTCGTCCCAGTCCACCGGCACCCACTCGCGGACCGCGCGTAGGTACCGGCGGATCTCGTCTTCGTCGTGTGACGGAGTCCAGGGGTTCGTGGGGACCGTCGGGTCCTTGGCGCGGACCGCCATCAGCTCCGGGCCCGCGGTCTCGTCTCGTACGGCGATGTTCGCCATCAGCGCGCCGCCAGACTCAGCTCGCACCACGTGGTGGCACCGCTGTCATCGACGCCCCAGGTACCTCGCTGCTCCTCGGCGATCAACTTCACGAGGACCAGGCCGCGACCGTGCTCGTCGGCGTCGCCGGGCGCCTGAGGCAGGGCGTGGTTGCTGGGGACACCGTCGCGCACCTCGATGCGTAGGAAGTTGCCCCGCCGGGAGAGGGCCACCGTGATCCTTTGGCCTCCGCTGTGGACGATGGCGTTGGTGACCATCTCGGACACGACCAAGACCGCCTCGTCGGCCATGTGGGCCAGGCCGCTTGCGCTCAGGCGCTCCCGGGTCCGCTGTCGCATGACGCCGACCTGCTCGCAGTCCTCAGGCGGAGGAGGCTCACCTGGCAGCAGCTTCTTGATTTGGAACGTCGAACTCATGAGGGCGCCGTCGCGGTGGGCGGCGCGGCGAGGCCGTGCGGCAGCCGTCGTCATCACGTCCTCTGGGGGGTTCGGAGGATCGCCCGGACTGCGGATACCGCCCTGCTGAGCGGGCTCCGTTCATCGTCGTCGGGGGTGAGGATGGAACGTGCTTCGGCAAGGCAGCGAACCAAGGGCACCGGGCTGGTGAGCAGGGGCGCGTCGCCTATGGCCGACTCGGTGCTGGGCGCCTTCAGCCATTCCATCGGCACACCCGGCTCCAGCGGCGCGATCCCAGGGATACGCATTGCGTGGCCGCGACCGAGGGAGGTCGGTACCGCCTTCCAGCCGGGCCAGGAAGAGCCGGTGCTCAGCCTGTTCCAACGGGCTTGGGTACCGGCTGGCACGAGGACCGCTGCCGTGGTCAGGTTCGTGAAGCGAACAGCCGGCCCGACAGTCTGCTCGTACCGGCGCAGGATCTCGTACGACAGCTCCACAAGCGAACGGTCTGCCAGAACGACATCGAAGGTGATGCCGGTGGAAAGATGCCGGGGGAAGCCGGGCGTGAGCTGCCAAGCGGCTATGGACTCAGCCAGCGAGGAAGCCGCCTTGGCGAACCACGCGGAGAGGCTCTCGTTATCGCCCGTCACGGTGCAGGTCTCCATGAGCCCTCCCAGGCCATTGTCCAAGCCTTCGGCACGCACAGTGTGTGCGCTGTCACCTAGTGCATCGGGCGGTCGGGGGTGATGAACAGGTCTTTTCGCTGGAACCTTGGCCGCCCCCTACCCGCCCTTTCCCCGTCCTTTCGAACGCCCTCTCCCTCTCACCAGCACGTTTGATGACGACACCTCACGTGGTCCGCCGGAGGACCGCTACGGTGGACTCACACCAGTCGGCAAGGGGGTAGCCGGTGAGCCGCAGCCCGCTGAAAGCGTTTCGCGAGAGCCGCAACCGGACTCAGACGATGGCAGTTGGCGAACTCAATGCCCTGGCGGAACGGCTTGCCGCCGAGGGGCGGGTCTCAAAGCGCCCCACCTTCACCGTCCGTCAGATGTCGAAGTGGGAGAGCGAGACGACTGCTCGCCCGTACCCGCATCCGGACGCGCGGGTTGTCCTGGAGCTGTACTTCCAGCGGCCGGTCGAGGAGCTGGGGCTCCGCCCAGGTCGCGGAGAGGGCGCCTCCGACGCACCCGCAGTCCCCGTTGTAACGCCGATCCCGCTCATCGAACAGTCAGCCGCGGCGGTCCCGCTCCTTGCCGGGAGCAATCAGGACCCGCCCCCGTGGTTGGCGCAAACCACGATCGGCGTGGCCAGCTCTACAGACTGGAAAATCGAAGAGCACGAGGTCGAGTTTCTGCGTGAAGCTGCGGACGATATGGACGCGCAGGACCAGCAGTTCGGCGGCAACCGCCTCTGGCGACCGACTCGCGCCCATTTGCTCTGGGTGCACCACATGATTGACCGCGGCATCTACGACGAACAGTTAGGTCGGGAACTTCACGCACTCGCGGGGAAGTTCACCACTAGCCTCGGGTGGTTCAGCTACGACGCCGGCCTGCACACGCAGGCTCGGTCCTACTTCTCCGAGGCCCTGAACGCCGCGATGCTGACCGGCGACGATGTGCTCTCCAGCCGGACACTGAGCAACATGTCCCGGCAGGCGGTGGACTTGAACAAGGGGCGGGAAGCGATCCGCTTCGCTCGGCTCGCGCAGACGCACGCCGACATGTGGAGCGCACCCACGCGGGTCAGGGCGCTCCTGGCGATCCGCGAGGCGCAAGGGCACGCCCGCGTCGGTGACCGCTTCAACTGCGAGGCCGCGATCAAGAGGGCCTGGAAGGAGTGGGAGCGCGGGACGGACGACCGTGACCCTGATTGGACGACGTTCCTCAATCAAGCTGAACTGGTTTGCCTGGAGGGGATGTGCCGCCTCGATCTCGGTCAGACGGCGCGCGCTCAGAAGCACCTGGCGCACTCCGAGCAGTTACAGGACGTGGCGCACTCGCGGAACAGAGGCATGTGCCTCGGGCGGCTCGCGACCGCGGCCCTCGGCGCAGGGGACATCGACCACAGCGTTGATGCCGTGAAGAAGGCCATCGGGCTGATCCGGACGGCGGGCATGTCTTCCGCTCGGGCAGTCCAGCAGTTGAAGATCGTCCACGATGGACTGGCCCCTCATCACGGTGCTCGTGGGGTGGGGGACCTGCTTGAAGAGATCCGCGCAGTCGTCGCGTGATTCAGCAAAAGGAGAGATGCAACCAGTGGATGCGGAGTACCAGCGGTACGACGGGGCGTCGGCCAAGGCCATCACCGATGAACTGGTCGAGGTGTACGCCAGGGTGTACGACACACCCCCGTACGTCGGCGACCCTTTCTTCTCCGTTGCCTCCTTCCGCGAGCGGTTGGAGGCCGCTTTCGCCAGCGAAGGCTTCGAGACGGTGACCGCGCGCCGGGACGGGCAGATCATCGGTTATGTGCACGGCGCGACGCTGGCCGCCGACAAACCGTGGTGGACCTCGCTCGACGGCCGGCGGCCGGGACAGCTCCGGGCCCTCGCGGACGCTGGACAGGTCTTCTGGCTTCGAGAGCTGATGGTTCTCCCCGAGTTCCAGAACCAGGGGCTCGGCAGGAAGATCCACGACACCGTGATCACGGGGCGCGCGGAGAGCGCCACCACCCTGACGTGCATCATCGACAACCAGCCGGCGCGTGATGCCTACCTACGATGGGGGTACACGGTGATGGGGGAGATCAAGCACGCCCCTGAATCGCCGACCTACGACGCCATGTACCTGCCCAGCGCGTGATGACCGGAACGACTATGTGCCAAGCAGCCACCCAGCCCGGCCCGGTTTTGGCGACCTCTGGTCGCCGGGGCCGACTCCCGCAAGACGCCGCGGCCTTGTTCGTGTACGGGACGCTCCAGTTCGATGCCGTACTCGAAGCCTTGATCGGCCGGATACCGCAGCGCGAAACGACCAGCGCGCCCGGCTGGCGCGCAGCGTCCCTGGAAGGGCGCGTCTACCCCGGACTCGTAGCGGCCCCTGACTCCGTGGCTCCCGGCGTGCTGCTCACTGACCTCAGCCAGAGGGAGTGGGCAATCCTCGACGCCTTCGAAGATGACCGATACGACCTCCGTGAGGTGTCGTTGACCTCCGGAGGGCGCGGGCTCGCCTACATCTGGCCCGACGGCGAAGTCCGCTCCGAAGACTGGGACGCCGAGCTGTTCAAGGCCCGTCATCTCCGGGACTACGCCGCGCGATGTGCACGGATCGCCCCGAGACTGGCTGCCGAAGCCAGCCAGTGAGTCAGGCCGCGTTCGAGGGGCCCGGAGGACGCGACTTAGGGCCTGTCCGGCGGATCATGCCGGACAGGCCCCTGGTTCCGAGGAGGGCTCAGCGTTTGAGCGTGAAGGTGAAGTCGCCGGAGAGCTTGCCGCCCAGCTGCTTGCAGGTCAGTCCGCCCCGGGAATCTCGGCACTCGCGGCGGCTTCTTGCGCGCTCCGGCCGGCGTGTTGGCGGGCGCGACGAGAGGTGGAATGCACGCTCGCCACGAACCACTCGATGCGGCCTGCCACGTCGGCGTCGGCTTGGATGGCCCGCAGGATCTCGTCCCACGCGCCAGACTCGCAGTAGTCGAACTCGGCCACTACCCGTAGTAGCCGTCGTCAGACGGCTGCTCGGCTGCGGCTGGGACGGATCACGGCTCGTGCCTGCATCGAGGCCTCCGGCACTCCGGGGCTAAAAGAGGCCGTCCTAGACAGGCGGCGCAGCCGCCCTCGCCGTAGACAATGCAGCAAACCGGGTGCACGGGAGCCCCAACATCATGGCCACGAAGTAGGTAACGGAGCATCAGTACCTGTCCGTGTGGGAGCAGCCGATCGCATGCTCAAGTGTGTGATGACTCAAGCGCTGACCGTATATCAAGCAGTGTGACGTCACCGTTTGCCGTGCCTGCCAAGAGTCGCGGCCCATCGAAGGCCAGGCACGTAATGGCGCCGTGCAGCACCAGACGACCGACCCGTTCCCGGACGGCGAGGTCGTGCACCGTGACTGTGCCGCTTGTGTGCCCCGTCGCGAGGTAGCGGCCGTCTCTGGTGAGAGCGGCGACCTGGTGGTCATCGGGGAGGGGCAAGGGCGCGTGCGTCTCGTCGGGCCACAAGACCTGGGTCAGCTCGCCGGTGTCGAGGCTCCACTTTTCCACTCCCAGCCACAGCGGGCGGTATAGGCCACCGAGTTGGGCGACGGTGATGATGTGGTTTCCGTCCGGCGTGAACCGAGCGGCTCGGACGAGGTACTTGCCCCGTGTCACCTCGCGTACGAGATCGCCGGTATCCATATCCCAGACACGCACCACGCCGTTGAGGGTTCCGGTCACGATGCGGCGGCCGTCAGGTGAGATGTCGAGGGCCGACACGGGGGAGCCATGGCGATCGTTGACGTGTGTCGGCCAGTGCGCGCGCGGGCAGTCACCGACGCCCACTGGAGGCAGTGCCTCGTCGCGGGCGCCGTCGCGTGTCTGCCAGGTCTCGTCGCAGGGGGTGCCATTGACCATGAGTGGGCGAATCCAGGCCCCAAGCCGCAGGTCAAGGACTGTGGCGTTGCCGCCGTAGGTCCCCACGACGCACAGGTTGGCCTCACCGTCCAAGGCGAGAGAGTCTTCGCCGTGTGGAGCATGTGGTCTGCGCACCGTCCGCAGCAGTCGACCCGTAGCTGCGTCCCAGATCTTCAGGTCGCCGTCATTGCCCAGTGTCGCCGCATGGCCAGCGCGCACCGATGCCGTGCGCACCATGCTCCGGTGACCGTCCAGTGAGAGCCGCGGCGCGGGAGCCAACGGGCTGAGGACGTGGGCTCCACCGTTGGACGAGCCCACGACCACCCACCGGCCGTCAGGCGAGATGGCCAGGGATCGGATGAGGCTGGTGTCGAAGTGCCCCAGCAAGGTGCGGTTGGAAAGGTCCCATACGATCGCTGACTGGCCCCCGTGCTTGCAGACGGCCGCATAGCGGCGATCCGGCGTGGCCGCCACTATCAAGTCCGCGAGATCGTACGGGCCGACCTGCTCGGGTATGGCATAGGGCGGGAGTTCCGTCGGCTGGGAGGAGGGCTGCGGCTCGGTGAACTCGTCGGGCGCCAGCGGTTTTTCCGTTCCGGAGGACAGGTCCCAGAGCACGCCCGTTCGGTCTATCCGCAAGGCTACGAGTCTCCGGCCGTCGTCGCTGAAGCGAAGACTCAACACGTTCGTCTTGTTTCCGGTGAGTGATAACTCTCGAATCGTCGAACCGGTTTCCGTGTCGAAGACCTGGACGGTCTTGAGCATGTCATTTCCGCGCCACGTGTGCCCGCAGAGCGCAGTCCTGGTTCCGTCCACTGACATGGCCAGGGCGTCCACGCTGTATTCGCTGGTGGCCAGAGTGTGGGACAACAGCCGGGAGTTTTCGCTCGCGGCGCTCCACAACGTCGAGATGACCGGCTCGTGTTCGGGGTTCCGGGGGCGGAGGAGACCGGAACGCCCGCTCACCGAGCACTCGTACAGGAGCTGTTGGGCGGTGAACGACGTCACCTGCCCGAGTTCTCCGCCGCGCAGGTTGTGCGCCTGACGTCCGAGTATCCCGCGCATCGAACTGAGCATTGGGTTCTCGGGGAGCAGGACATGCAGAGCGGTGATCTCGTTCAGGAGTGAGTCCACGCCCGTCGCGGTGATACGCGCGTCCAGGTAGCCGAAGTCGGTGACGATCTCCTCCAACTCGCGCAAATCTCGGAGTTGCTGTCGGTCGTGTTCGGCAGTGTGCTCGTCGCCGATGAGCTGGACACGGTCGGCCATGTAGCCCAAGAGATGCTCCACGCCATGGGGATCAGCGGCATCAGTGCGGAACGTCGCGATGATCTGCTCTGTCGACTCTAGCGGGTAGACGCCGTGTCGGGACTCCAAGCGGAGGTGGTCGCGCAACGATCCGTGGAAGGGGAGAAAGGGGCCGTGAGGCCGCGAGCCTCGTAGATACGGAGCGCACAACTCCAGTGCGTCGTCAACAGCTGATTGGCGGAGACCGGACAGCTGGGTCAGCTGACGCTGTGTAAATCCATTGCCCCGGCTCTGCACCAGGAGACCGAGGACCGGGCGTATGACCTCACGCCACCGGCAGGGATCGGCGGTCACTTGACGGTCGAGGAAACTGCTGTAGAGGTCCGCGAGCCCGTGCGGGAGAACACACTCGCCCGAGGCAAGGAGACCCAACCATTTGGCATCCTCGGACGCGGCGAGGGCGGCATACAGGAAGTTGCCGTCGGCGGCGTGAGCGATCAGTTGTGCGACACGCGTGGGATTGGCGATTCCTCTGTCGTGGAGGCGGCCCTGGAGGTAGGTGTGCACATCGTGCGTCCCTGCGGGTTCGTCGTCTCGGAGCTGCAATCGCCGGCCATGAGAGAAGAAGCGCTCAGCAGTAGGGCCGCTGCGAGTGGTGAGCACAAGACGTAGCCCGGGTATGGGGTCGGTATGCAGCGTGGACAGTAGCCAGGCCAACGTCTGCGGCCCACCGATCCGTTCTTCGGTCTCGTCCACAGCGTCGAGCAGGACGACGGCGTGGGTCCCGAGTTCCGACAGCGGCTGTCGGAACAGGCTTTCCAACAGCTGACACGGCTCGGCGTCGGGGAGGACCAGCCGATTAATCCCGATGACGGCGGAGTTCCGTACGGGCCCCGTGAACTCCTGGTTGACCGCGATGATGGTGACCGGAGCGCGGTACGCCACGGCTTCGGCATATCCCGGGAGCGTGGCACACAACTGGTCGGCCACCCGTTCCAGTACGCCGCGAATGTTCAACGAACTGAATCGCTGGGCCTGGCAGAAGTGCCACGCGTGCAGCCAGCCCGGTCCGAGCCCTTGAGCGGATGGCACCTCACCGAGCGAGATCTGGGCCAGCCGTACCGCGAGCGCGGACTTGCCGACCCCGGGTTCTGCCGATACGACGAGTAGCGGTTCAGCGGTCTCGTGCCACGACGCGATCTCGGCCAGTGCCCATTCACGCCCGACAAAAGAATCGGACTGTCTGGCCAGTTCTGCCGGGATCCCTGGCCCTTTGCCGAACGTCACTGGTTGCTGTTGCCGTCAATGCCGATGACGCTGGATCGGCTCACCGCACCAAGATGCTGCCGCACTTCCGCGTCACTGCCTCCAGCAGGACGGCGTGCCGCAGTGATGCTGCTGTCCGAGACGTCCGCGAAGTGTTGCTCCACCACCCAACGGGACGGGGGCGAAGGGGCATAGTCGGCGGCGCGAGCCCGACTCCATTCGAAGAGTGCCTGAATCAGGAGCAGTGCGCCGAGACCAGCGCCGGCGGGCCAAGCCCAGCTGGTCGTCCACACGTTGATGACAACAGAGATGACCGCAGCGGACACAGTCGCGATTACGGCGGACGACGCGCGGGAACGGAAGGCCGCTCCAGAAGGTCGCGGCAAACGAACGGACATGCATCTCACTCCTCGGGCGGGTAAGTTCTCGTAGTGTGGTCTGTCCGGATGGTACCCACCCTCGTCTCCCAAATGAGTGGCCTCTGATCGATCGGTGCGATCTGCACGGGCGCACTCGGGCACCAGGGCATGGAGCATCTGCTCGTTGCCGATGTAGAGACCGAGGTTGCTGATGCCGGTGGAAGAACAGCAGCCCGCTCGGCTGGAGTTGGTTCCTGTCGAATCGCCGTGCCGCCTTGATATGTGCGTACGTCGTGCTGAGGAGGGGGCCTCCGTTGAGCGGTACGCCGCATGCGTCAGTCCTGAGCCGTCGAAGGCGGGAGGGGAGCGGGCGCACTCCACATGGCAGAGCCTTTCGGAGTGTTGTGCGTGTAGGGAATGGCCACCAGGGCGAGAAAGCCGGGTATCGGGAGGGGGTGCCGCACGGGACCGTGCGACGCGCGGTCGGTGCGGCGTCGGGGAGACGGTGCGGCCCGCTGGGGCGAGGCAGTTGAGTGGGCTTCCTTCGGCGCTTTCCCGCCTTCCCTTCGTACACCACTGGCCTGCTCGCGCCCATCCGCGCGAGGTACAAGCCTGGCAGCTGTGGTGCTACGGCGCGACCAGGGACCGACGGGTCACCGGGCCGACGACACGAACGCCGACCGCTCACACTCACGGTGGCGAACGGCGTTAACAGGAATCCCTGTTGACGTACTCGGCGAGTAACGGACCTTGGAGGCTGGCGTGCTTCCCTTTTTTGTCTCCGGCTCAGGAGGCGAGTGCGCTTCAGTAGGTGTTTCCCCTATCACTGAATGACGGTCGAACCAAACCTCGAAATCTTCGGATGCTGGTCCCTCCCGCCTGTTGCTTGCTTCTGCCGTCGGCGGAAAGCCGTATGGCCGCCATATCGGCGGCGCCCACCCTGGAGACACGTCATGCGAAACCACTCAGAGCCCAAGGCCGAGGCCGCTTTCCTGAACGTCCAGAACGCGGCGAAGGACATGGGGATTTCGGTCAACGTTCTTTACGTCTGGCGCCACCGTAGGCAGGGGCTGCCCAGCTTTAGGATGGGGCCCGGTGGTCGCGTCATGTACACCAGGAACCCACTTGATGCCTGGCTCGCCGAACAGCAGCAGGCTGATTCGCGATCGAATCAGGATCTCAATCCTCTGAACAAGGCGCCGCAGGACACCGAGAACCGGAAGCCCGCACCGGCCAAAGCGGGCATGGTTCCGCCGCTCGCCAAGGGATTGAAGCCTTGGCAGTGGCAGACGGCGTCGAGGGACGGTTTCCATGTGCTGAGGCACACATACGCCTCCGTCCTGGTGGAGGCCGGGGGAGTCCGTGGCGACTCCGGCCAGGCGGCTGGGGCACTCGTCACCGGCCATCACTCCCGACCACTCCGCCCACTTCATGCCGGAGACGGGGAAGAAGCGACGACGGGTGGTCGATAGTCTGCTCACCGATCAGCCAGAACGAGAACCGAGGCCAGACTCCCCAGAAACTCCCCAGGGGGCGTCGTGAGCGCTGATCGGTCCCATGGACTCCGACACAAGCGCAGGTGAGACGCGGTATGTTCACGACCCGACCGACTCTCCAGGGCACCTTCGGCATGGTGTCCTCCACCCACTGGCTCGCCTCGCAGTCCGCGATGGCCGTGCTGGAGGACGGGGGCAACGCCTATGACGCCGCCGTCGCCGCCGGGTTCGTGCTTCATGTCGTCGAACCGCACCTCAACGGCCCCGCCGGTGAAGTGCCGATCATCCTCGCGCCCGCCGGCGGAGACGTCCGGGTGCTGTGCGGCCAAGGCCCCGCCCCCGAGGGCGCGACCATCAGCCACTACCGCTCCCTCGGTCTCGAACTGGTCCCCGGTACCGGGCCGTTGGCCGCCGCCGTGCCCGGTGCCTTCGACGCCTGGATGCTGCTCCTGCGTGACCACGGCACCCGGTCCCTGGGCCAGGTCCTGCGGTACGCCATCGGCTACGCGGAGGACGGCCACGCGCCCGTCGAACGGGTCGGCCAGACCGTCGAGACCGTCCGCGAACTCTTCGAGACGGAGTGGACCTCGTCCGCCGACGTCTACCTCCCCGGCGGCCGGGCACCGGCCCCGGGGGAGCTGTTCCGTAACCCCGCGCTCGCCGCGACCTGGCGCCGGCTGCTGGCCGAGGCCGAGGCGGCCGGCGAGGACCGGGTGGTCCAGATCGAGGCCGCCCGCGCCGTGTGGCGCGAGGGTTTCATCGCCGAGGCGCTGCTCCGGCAGTCGGACCGGCCCACCATGGACACCAGCGGTTCGCACCACACCGGCACCCTGACCGCGGCCGATCTGGCGGGCTGGTCCGCGACGTACGAGGCGCCCGCCACGTACGACTGGAACGGCTGGACCGTGTGCAAGGCGGGCGGCTGGAGCCAGGGCCCCGCCTTCCTCCAGCAGCTGGCCCTGCTGCCGTCCCCCGCCGCCGAACTGCCGGAGTACGGCTCCGCCGCGTACGTCCACCTGCTCATCGAGGGCTGCAAGCTCGCCATGGCCGACCGGGAGGCCTGGTACGGCGACGCCACCGACGTGCCGCTCGCCGCGCTGCTCTCCGAGCCGTACAACACCGGGCGCCGCGCGCTCATCGGCGACCGGGCCTCGTACGAACTGCGCCCCGGCAGCCCCGAAGGCCGCGCCCCCGTCCTCAGCGCCCACGCCGGCGCCGTCTCCACGGGCGAGACCGGATTCGAGGCACTGGGCCTTCCGGCGGCCGGGGCGGGCGAGCCGACCGTCGCCAAGGACGGCGGCACCCGGGGCGACACCTGCCACCTCGACATCGTGGACCGCTGGGGCAACATGATCGCCGCCACCCCCAGCGGCGGCTGGCTCCAGTCCAACCCGGTGGTGCCCGAGCTGGGCTTCCCGCTGGGAACCCGGCTCCAGATGGCCTGGCTGGACCCCGGCCTGCCGAACTCCCTCACCCCCGGCCGCCGGCCCCGTACCACCCTCACCCCGTCGATCGCGCTGCGTGACGGCATACCGGTGATGGCGTTCGGAACGCCCGGTGGCGACCAGCAGGACCAGTGGCAGCTGCACTTCTTCCTGGCGGTCGCCCTGCGCGCGTCCGTACGCGGCGGGCTCGACCTCCAGGGCGCCATCGACGCACCCAACTGGCACAACGACAGCTTCCCCGGTTCTTTCTATCCGCGCGGGATGCGGCCGGGCAGTGTGACGGTGGAGGCGGGGATGGACCCCGAGGTCGTCTCCGAGCTGCGCCGGCGCGGTCATGACGTGACCGTGGGGGACGCCTGGTCGGAGGGGCGGCTGTGCGCGGTCGCGAGGGACCCGGAGACCGGTGTCCTGTCGGCCGCCGCCAACCCGCGCGGGATGCAGGGGTACGCCGTGGGCCGCTGAATCGGGGGTACGCCTTGTCGGCCGCTGTCCCCTCGGCCGCTGCCCCTTCGGCCCGGTCATGGACCCGTCCCCGCCACCGTGATCTCCGCCTCCCGCACCCGACCTGTCCCCCTGCCCGTCACACCGGCGTGATTGGCTGGGGGCATGATCGATGACTCTGTGTACGGAACGGTTCCCCTGCCGGGAGCGGCCCAGGGACCCCGCGTGTCCGCCGTCGAGGCAGCGGTCCGCGCCGCTGCCGCCGCCGAGATCATGCCGCGACACCGGCAACTCGCCGCGCACGAGATCATCGAGAAGAGCGGCCCGCACGATCTCGTGACCATCGCGGACCGGCGCGCGGAGGAACACCTCACCGCCGCCCTCACCGCACTGCTCCCGGGCTCTCTGGTGGTCGGCGAGGAAGCCGTCCACGCGGACCCGGCCGTGTACGGCGCGCTGCGCGGCGACGCTCCGGTCTGGATCGTGGACCCGGTCGACGGCACCCGCCAGTTCGTCCGGGGCGAGCCGGGCTTCTGCACCCTCGTCGCCCTCGCGCAGGGCGGCGAGCTGCTCGCGTCCTGGACGTACGCGGCGGCCCTGGACGAGATGGCGATCGCGGTACGCGGACGGGGCGCGACGCTCAACGGGACCCCGCTGCGTTCCGGCGCGCCCGCACCCGGCCAGGTCCTGGAGGTCGCCATGTCCCATCCGGACTACACCACGGACGCACAGAAGCGCGCCCTGCTGGGCCTGCGCACCGAGGGCATCGCCCCTCGCGCGTGCGGCTCCGCGGGGCTCGAATACCTGGCGGTCGCCCGGGGCGCGCTCGACGCGGTGGCCTTCAACTGGGAACTGGCCTGGGACCACGCGGCCGGGCTCCTGCTCGTTACGGAGGCGGGCGGCGCCCAGATGACGCTGTCGGGCGAGCCGTACCGCATCACGGGTAGCAACGCGCTCCCCTTCACCGCGGCCCGCGACGTGGCGACGGCCCAGCGGGTACGGGAGTGCCTGCGGGCCGGGGCCTGAGCCGGTGCCTGGGCCGAGCCTGATCCGCGGCGGGCCGTCGTGGAGGTCAACGCCGAGGAGTTCAGTGCTCGGGGGTTCGGCGCCGGGAAGTTCAATGCCGGGAAGTTCAATGCCGGGAAGTTCGACGTCGTGGGCAGGACCGGGGCCCGGAGTGTCGGTGCCCGGGAATATCCTTGGGCTTCGTCGGCTGACAAAGGAGTCCGAAGGTGACGTCGATGCTCGATGCCGTCGTCGTGGGGGCGGGGCCCAACGGGCTGACCGCCGCGGTCGAGTTGGCCCGGCGTGGCTTCTCCGTGGGCGTGTTCGAAGCCCGGGACACCGTGGGCGGGGGCGCCAGGACGGAAGAGCTCACGCTCCCCGGCTTCCGGCACGACCCGTGCTCCGCCGTGCACCCGCTGGGCATCGGTTCGCCCGTGTTCAAGACCATGCCCCTCGCCCGGTACGGACTTGAGTGGCTGCACCCCGAGCTGCCGATGGCGCACCCCTTCGACGACGGTACGGCGGCCGTGCTGTCCCGTTCGGTCGCCGAGACGGCCGCGTCGTTCGGGCCGCGCGACGCGGGCGCGTACCGGCGTCTGGTCGCGCCGTTCCTCGGCAAGTGGGACACCCTGGCCCATGACTTCATGTCCTTGCCGCTGTCCGCGCTGCCACGCGATCCCGTCACCCTCGCCCGGTTCGGCCTCGCCGGGCTGCCTCCTTCGACCTGGCTGTCGATGCGGTTCCGCGACGAGCGGGTGAAGGCCCTGTTCGCCGGGCTCGTCGCCCATGTCATCGCCCCGCTGAGCGGTGTCGCCACCGGAGCGGTCGGCCTCATCTTCGCGCTCGCCGCGCATGCGGGAGGCTGGCCGCTGGCGCGCGGCGGTTCCCAGTCGATCTCCGACGCCCTCGCCTCGTACCTCCGTGACCTGGGCGGCACCGTCCACACCGGATACGAGATCAAGCGCCTGGACGACCTGCCGCCCGCGCGGGCGTACGTCTTCGACACCTCACCGACCGCCCTGGCCCGGATCGCGGGCCTCGGCAGGGCGTACGACGGCTACCGCTACGGCGCGAGCGTCTTCAAGCTCGACTACGCGCTGGACGGCCCCGTGCCGTGGACGGCCGAGGCGCCCCGCCGCGCCGGCACCGTACAAATCGGCCCCACCGCCCGGGACATCGGCCTCGCGCTGCGCCAGGCCACGAGCGGGCGGGCACCCGATTCCCCGTTCCTGATCACCGCCCAGCCCAGTGTGGTCGACGCGTCCCGCGCCCCCGAGGGCAAGCACGTCTTCTGGGCGTACGGCCATGTCCCGAACGGCTGGGAGGGCGACTTCACGGAAGCGATCGAGCGGCAGATCGAGCGCTTCGCCCCCGGTTTCCGCGACCGCGTCCTGGCCCGCGCCACCGAAGGCCCGCCCGAGCTGGCCGCCCGTAACGCCAACTACGTCGGCGGGGACATCGCGACCGGCGCCGCCACCGGACTCCAACTGCTGCTGCGTTCCAAGATCTCCCTGTCTCCGTACACCACCTCGCATCCCGCCGTCTTCCTCTGCTCCTCCGCGACCCCGCCGGGCCCGGGGGTGCACGGCATGTCCGGGCACAACGCGGCGAAGGCCGTCTGGCGACGGCTGCGCGAGGTCCGGGCCTGAACACGGCTCCGGGCCACCTGAACCGGGCCCCGGCAGTCATCTCCATCGGGCGCTGATCTCGGTTCCGGGATCCATGACGCCTCGCCGCACGCCCGCGTAACCGTCGCTGTTCGAGCCCGAGTTGGGCGTACCGATCTCGGCCTTCAGCGTCCTGCCCGCTGCCGGGCGGCCTCGCTCTGCCCTCCAACCCCTACCGCCTCGCCTCGCCGTCATCCCCTGCCGCCGTACCGCCATTCCCCTTTACCCGCTTGGTATTTGACGATCCGTCAGCCCCCGCGCATGGGCTCGATATCCGACGGCTGATCCTCCCCGGGCGCGACCCCAGTAGGGGCTGATAGGGGTTGTAAGGGGATGAGCTTCCGGTGCCGGTTTTCGTAAGGTGGATTTGCCGAAGGGAACACAGAGGCAGCGCGTCCAGAATTTTCCCGAACCGCAAGGGGACGGTAGCTGTTGCCTCTTTGTTGTCCTTCCGATGATGCGTACTCGACATCCCATTCTTCTCCAAGGGGGACGAGCGGCAAGGATTTTCCAGTGCTGAGGAACCAGGGAGGTTGGGAATGCCCGTCGGTATCTTGGGGCTTGGGTTTCACGTTCCCGAAGTGATCGTCGACAATTCGCTCATCAGTAAGTGGGCGGACGTTCCGGAAGACTGGGTGGCCCGGCGCACCGGCATTTACGAGAGGCGTTACACACCCGCCGGAGTGGCGACTTCCGACCTCGCCCACGAGGCGGTCACCGACCTGCTGAGCAGGGCTCCCGGGGCCGAGCGGGACATCGGTCTGGTGATCGTCGCCACCGCCACCCCGGATCAGCCGCAGCCCGCGACGGCCGTGGCCCTGCAGAGCAAACTGGGTCTGGAGGCGGCGGCGGCCTTCGACGTCAACGCCGTGTGTTCCGGGTTCGTCTACGGGCTGACGATCGCCGGCGCGCTGCTCTCGTCGTCCGCCGCCTATGGCACCCACGCCCTCGTCGTGGGCTCGGACATGTTCTCCTCCGTCATGGACCGCGGCGACCGGAAAACCGTCAGTCTCTTCGGTGACGGCGCCGGCGCCGCGCTGCTCGGACCGGTGCCGGAAGGCTACGGAATCGGCGCTTCGCGGATGGTGGCCCACGGCAGCCTGCGCTCCCTGGTGGAGGTGCCGGCCGGCGGCACCAGAAAGCCGTTGACCCCCGAGGCGCGTGCCGCCGGGGAGCATCTGTTCAAGATGGACGGACGGCCCGTCACCGAGTACGCGCTGCGGACGCTTCCGGAGATCATCGGCGCGGCCGTGGCGGACTGCGGACTCTCGATCGAGGACATCGACCAGTTCATTTTCCATCAGGCCAATGTGCGGCTGCTGGAGAAAATAACCTCCGAGCTGAAGCTCGATCCGGACCGTGTTCCCATAACGGCCGCGGAGTACGGAAACACCGGAGCGGCATCCATTCCCATCACCATGCGGAAGGCGCAGATGCGCCGGCCGTTCCAGCGCGGTGAGCGAATTCTCCTTGCGGCAGTCGGGGGCGGGATGACAGCTGCGGCAACTGTTCTGACGTGGTTCTAGACCTGTCTCCTTCTGGACAGTCATTTGCATTTGATCGCGCTTGAGAAGAGGTTGGAAAGTGGCAGTCTTCGAAACCGATTCGGTACGTGACGCTGTCGATGGCCGGGGGGCCGACGAGCCGCCCGAGGGTCTGTACGAGGTGCTGGACGGCCGGATGACCTGCGACCAACTCCACGACGTCATACGGTCGGTGGTCTACGACGAGGGCCGGTCTCCGGAGGAGCCGAGGCTGGAGGTCCTCAAGCCCGGGAACTTCCGCGTCTATCTGGGCGACAGCTGCCTGGAGATCCGCAGCCAGGCCCTCCCGGACGTCGCGCCCGACACCCTCGACCACATCCTGCCGGCGGCGGGCAGCAGGCGGGTGCTTCTCACCACCTCGGGTCCGCTGCCCGACGAGGTGCGTGCCGTATTCGTCCGCCTGCTGGAGAAGCTGACCCTCCGGGGCCAGTGCTACAGCGAAGCCGAGATCGACTCCATCGTCCGGGCCATGCCGCTGGTCGACCGGTACGCCACGAAGGAACCCTCCCTCGCCAACTGGGCGTTGATCTTCCGGGACCACTACGTGGAGAACAGCGTCGGCTTCCTCCTCGGCATGGAGCGCGCCGGTCTCGACCCGGACTGGGTCTTCGCCCTCTCCAAGGGGGACCGCACCCTGCACCGCAGCCGGGTCCACGCCTGGTTCCTGAACCACGGTTACCTGAGCGACGTCCTGGACAACTCGGTCATCAACGGCTCGGCGGACACGACCGCCCAGGCGTACGCGCTCGCCGTCAACGAACGCGTCAACGGCTTCATCCGGCAGGCGCACGCCGCCGGCCGCAAGGTGATGGTGATCGACGACGGCGGGCTGCTGGCCCAGGGATACGGCGCGGACGGCGTGCTCACCGAGTACATCGACGCCGCCCTCGAACTGACCGTGAGCGGTCTGAAACGTATCGCCAACGCCCCGGGCAAGCTGTCCATCCCCGTACTCAACATGGCCCGGTCCCGGCTGAAGACGATGCTCGGCTACAACGAGATCGCGGACTCCTGTGTCCGCCGGCTGCGCGCCATCCTCCCCGGCGAGAAGTTCATCGGCCGCCATGTGCTGATCCTCGGCTTCGGCACGCTGGGAGGGCGCGTGGCGCACGCGCTGCGGGCCCTCGGCTGCCGGGTGAGCGTGGTCGACACCGACATCCTCGCGCTCATCACGGCCGCGGAGCACGGCTTCGAGACGTACCGCACCGCCGCCGAGGCACTGCGCGGCCACTCCCCGTTCCTGGTCATCGGCGGTACCGGAGAGCTCGCCATCACGGCGGCGGATCTGCCGCTGCTGCCCGACGGTGTGTATCTCGCCGGGTTCGCCACGAAGGACTTCAGCCTCCTCAGCGAGGGATCGACGGGCATCGAGTCGACCGTGGTCCCGTACGTCGGGGTGCGCTACATCCTCCCCTCGGGGGCCGCGGCCACGGTGCTGGGCGACGGCCGCTCGCTCAACCTCTTCGAGTACGAGGGGATCGCCAACCGCGGCTACGACGCCTACCGGGCGGGCACGCTGATCGCGGCCAAGACCCTCTGCCGGGACCTCGACTCACTCGGACCCGGCCTCCACCTGGAGCCGGTGGACCAGGCCATCGACGAGGCCGAACTCTTCAGCGCCTACTACGGGGAGTACCTCTCCGGAACACAGCAGCGAACGGCCGCCGCCGAACCCGCTTCGACCACCACCGCCTGGTAGCGCGCATGTCCAGGACACACGTGTGCGTGGTCGGCCACGGGGTCGCCGGCCGACTGCACGAACGGCTGCTGAGCCGCCTCGGGTTCACCGTCACCGTCGTGGACCCCGTCACCGAGGTGCTCCCGGCGGACGCGCAGCCCACCGAGGCGCCCAAGTACCGCCGCATAGCGGACGTACCCCATGACGCCCCGGTCGACGTGTGGTCGGTGTGCTCGCCGACCGCCACGCACCTGCGGACCGTGGCCGAGGTGCTCGACAGGGATCCGGCGGCGCGGCTGCTGGTGGAGAAGCCGGTCTGCCGGTCCGGGGAGGGCCCCGTCCTCGCCGCGCTGCTGCGCCGGTACGAGCGGTCCCGCCTGGTGGTGATGAACCAGTACCGGCACGCCCAGGCCGTCCCCGTCCTGCGCGCGATGAAGGACGAGCTCGCGCCCGGGTATCCGGTGAGCGGCGTCCGGGTCGGATTCGGCAAGGACCGCAGGGAGGACATCGCGGCCGGCCGGTTCGTGGACCACGACTACGGCGTCTTCGGTTACGAATGGCTGCACATGCTCGCCCTGGTGAGCGGTGTGCTGCCGACCGGGACGTACGACCGGTACCTGCTCACCGACCCGTCCAAGCACGACGTCCGGGTGGCGGTCGACCGGGAACTGACCAGCACCGCCGCCCATGAGACCACCACGGTCGACGATCTCACCATCGAGCTGTACTCCACCATCGTGGGCCCCGACGCCCATCCGCTGGTGCCTTCGCCGAAATGGATGGCCCCGCCCCACGGGGGCACGGAGAGCAGACAGCGGCTGGTCGAGATCACCGCCGGTCCGGTCCGCTTCACCCTTGAGCTGGATCCCGTGACACTGCCCGGCGGCACCGCGCTGGAACGCAACACGCACCGGCTCTCCGTCGAAGGACCCGACCTCCGGCGCGAATGGTTCTTCCACGATTCCCCGATGGACAACGCGCTGCGATGGTCCATGGGCGCCCTGCTCACCGAACCCGGCCCGCCCGGGATCGACCTGCGGCCCATCTCCCGCATCAGCCGTCTGGCCGAGGTAGCCCGCGCTCGCGAAGCGCCGCTCCCCACGGCACATTCACCCGCCACCCCTTCCGCCCGTCTGTGAGGTCATGTGCCATGAGCCGAGTCTGCCTGGTGATCCCCAGCAACAAATTCGACCAGTACTTCATCCAGGTCCCCCTGGACATCCTTATGGCCGCAGGCCAGTTGCGCGCCGAAGGCCATGAAGTCAGCATCTGGGACCAGCGGTTGCAGGACGCGCCCCCCGTCGGGGACGAGCCCGACATCCTGCTGATCTCCTCCGCCATCGCCGACCGGGCCCAGTGCTACCCGCTGGACCTGGGTCCGATCAGGATCGCCGCGGACACCGCGAAGGCCCGCTTCCCGAACGCCCGTACCGTCGCCATCGGGCCGCACGGCACCCACCTTCCGCACGCGACCAGGCTCGACCTCGATGTCCAGCACGTCGCGATCGGTGAGGCGGACTCGGCGGCCGTCCAGGCCGTCCGCAGCCTGGGCGCGGGCGTGACGGCGCCGGTCCTGTCCGCCGACACCATGGCCGTGTCCCCCTCGTCGCTCCCCATCGTCGGGGACCGCCTGAAGCCCTACCCGAACATCCCCCTGGAGGAGTTCGCGCTCCCCGCGTACGACCTGGCGCCCATGCGGGAGTACACGGCCGAGGTCATCGTCGACGGCCTGCCCCAGCCCGGCCCCTGCGGAATGGTGCTGGCCGCCCGCGGCTGCACGTACGGCTGCACCTTCTGCCACCTGCCGTTCGGCAACCGCATGCGGGTCCAGCCCGTCGACCGGGTGATCGCCGAGGTGGAGGCCCAGCAGGCGATCGGCCTGGAATTCCAGTTCTTCCTGGACTACGTCTTCGGGATCAACAAGACCTTCTACACGGACATCTGCCGGCGTCTGCGCGGCCAGGGTGTCGGCTGGGTCGGCCAGACCCGGGCCGAGATCGTGCTGAAGAACGATGTCACCGAGTGGGCCAAGGCGGGCTGCCAAGGCATGTGGCTGGGCGCCGAGTCGCCCGCCGTGGCGGGCACGGGCGTCCACAAGCGGGTCACCGAACAGCAGATCCGTGACGCCGTGCTCAAGCTCAAGGACGCCGGGATCACCCCGTTCGCGTTCATCCTCCTCGGACTCCCCGACGACGACGCCTGCATGTCGGACTGGCTGGTCGACTGGGCGGGGGGCATCCCCGCGTGGTTCGGCATCAACCAGCTGTTCCTGCGGCCCGGGACCAGCCTCTACGACCAGCTCGCCCCCCAGCACAACGGCGGTGTGGTGCCCGCGAGTTGGCAGGAGATCCAGCGGGTGACCCAGCAGTACCGGGAGAGCTACCCGGCGGACCTGGACGACCAGGAGCGTCGTCTCACCGCGCTGCCGAACTACCTGGGCAACGCCATTGTCCCGGTCGGGTGATCCCGTGGCGCTGAGGTTCGGGATCATCGGCTGCGGGTCCATCGGCGGTTTCCTGGGGCGGCTCCTCACCCGGGAGGACCCCGAGCTGGGTGGGCGGGCCCGGCTGACCGCCGTCGCCGGCCGGGACCGGGCACGAACCCGGGAACTGGCCGCCGAACTCGGCTGCGACCCCCTCGGCGTACCCGAACTGCTCGCATCCGCGGACGTGGACGCCGTCCTGCTCTGCACACCGAGCGGAACACACGCCGAATTCGGAGCGGCCGTGCTGCGCGCGGGCAAACACCTGCTCGTCGAGAAGCCCATCGACGTGTCACCGGCCGCCGCCGACCGGCTGATCTCCGTCGCACGGCAGGAGGGCGGAACGCTCGGCGTGATCTCCCAGCGCCGCTTCGATCCGGCGGCCCGCCTCGCCCGGACGGCGATCGAGGCCGGGGAGCTGGGACGCATCACCTCCGTCGTGATCGAACTGCCCTGGTGGCGCGAGCAGTCCTACTACACCTCGGGCACCTGGCGCGGCACCCGCTTCCTGGACGGGGGAGGGGCCCTGATGAACCAGGGCGTCCACGCGGTGGACCTGGCCCAGTGGCTGGCCGGACCGGTGGTGGAGGTGGCCGCGCACACCGCCCTGCTCGCCCACGGCGACATCGAGGTGGAGGACGTGGCCACCGCCAGCCTCAGGTTCGCGAACGGCGCGCTCGGCGTGCTGCTCGCCACCACCGCCGCCTATCCGGGCCGCACCGCCCGGATCTCGGTGCACGGCGACCGGGGCTCGGTGGTCATCGACAACGACGAACTGGAGTACTTCCACGCCGCACGCGAGGGTGAACGAGCGCCCGCCTACGGGGCGTTCGGCAACGACAACCAGGCCGCCGAGCACGCGCCCTCCCAGAAACGCGACGAGACCAGGGACCGGATCGGCCTGCTGTACCAGCCGCACCGCGACCAGCTCCTGGACTTCCTCGACGCCGTACGGGAGGGCCGGCCCCCGCTGGCGGACGCGGACGCCGGACGGCAGGCGGTGGCCGTCGTGACCGCCGTCTACACATCGGCGGCGACCGGAGGACCGGTACGAGTCAGCACCGGTACGCAACACGAGGAGGACACACGGTGAGTGGCATCGCGCACGACGGGGAAGCCGAGCGGAAGGCGGCACTGGCCCTGCTCTTCGACCGCAGCGCGCCGGACTACGAGCGGGTCGGGGTGGAGCACTTCAACGACCTCGGCCGCCGGCTGGTCGGCCACGCCAAGGTCACGGCCGGGCAGCGGGTGCTGGACGTCGGGTGCGGCACCGGCGCCGTGCTCGTCCCCGCCGCGCGGGCGGCGGGACCCGACGGCGAGGTCATCGGCGTCGACCTGTCCGCCGGGATGGTGGCACGGGCCCAGGAGGAGGCCGCCCGGCAGGGACTGCGCCAGGCGCGGGCCGTCGTCGGCGACGCTGAGACCGTCGCCCTGGACGGCATACCCACCGCACCGGGCTCGTTCGACGCCGTCTTCGCCGGGATCTGTCTGTTCTTCTTCCCCCGCCCGGAGGTCGCCGCGGCCCGCTACCGCGAACTGCTCAAGCCGGGAGGGCAGTTCGCGGTGTCGTGGTGGGGACGGCCGGACCCGCGGTGGGACCCGGTGTTCGCCGCGAGCGCCCCGTACGGCCGGGGTCCCTCCTCGCACACCCTGCCCGAGGAGAGCCCGTTCCGCTCGGTCGACGCCTTCCACGCGATGCTCGGCGAGGCCGGTTTCGCCGAGGCCGAGACGGTCGAGGAGGACTGCGTCACCCACTTCGTCGACGCGGAGCAGTGGTGGCGGTGGGTGTGGTCGACCGCCGGGCGCCAGTTCTGGGAGACCGTTCCCGACGACAAGCGCGAGGAAGCCGTCGGGGCCGTGTACGCGGTACTGGACACCCTGAAGGCGGCCGACGAGAGCCTCACCAGCACCTCCAAAGTGCGCTTCACCGTGGCCAAGAGGTACTGATGGGGACGGCCCCCGCCGGGACGGACCTGTCCGCCCCCGCCGCCCCCACCCGGTACGGGCTGTTCTCGCCGGAGTGGCTCGCCCGCGCCAACTCCGCGTTCGCCGTGCTCCCGGCCGACGAGACCTCCGCCATCCGGGTCGAGCTGACCGTCACGGACGCGCCCGCGGGCACCGCCGGCGCGCTCGGCATCCTCGTCGACCTCACCACCGGCGCCCTCCGGTTCTCGGCAGGCCACCAGGCCGGACGGCCCGCCCTCGCCTTCACGCTCACCCACGCGGACGCCCGCACCCTGCTGTTCGGGGACCAGACACACCGGACGCGCCTGTTCGAACACGGCGGCCTCCGGCTGGAAGGCGCGTTCCTGTTCGTCTTCCTGCTCGACCGGATCCTCCAGCAGGATGTGTCGGGCGCGCTGGCGGCAGTACGGGCCCGGACCACCGGCCTGCCGGACGGACCGCTCCCGGCGCCCGCGTGGCGGGAACGCCCCGCGGCCGCCCGTACCTCCGCCGCACCGCGGGACGAGACGGCGGAGATACAGGCGGCACAGGACGCGCTGCCCCGGACCATGGCGGCCCTGCGAGCCGAACTCGGCCGTACCACTCCCGGCGCGCAGGTGTACGTGTCGCACGCCCCGACACGTACCGCCGTGTCCGTGGCCCTCGGCGAATCCCGGCCCCACGTCCCCTTCACCCGCGGGTCGTCGCCGATCTGGTACTGCTGCTCCAAGGCGGTCGGGGCGGTGGCCGTCGGGCAGCTCTGGGAGCGGGGGCTGGTGGATCCGCTGCGTCCCGTCGCCGAGTACCTCCCCTGGTTCGAGGGCGAGGGCCGGGAGAAGATCACCCTCTACCAGCTGCTGACTCACACCAGCGCGGTTCCCATGGCGCTGGACCCGCTGCACGGCACCTTCGCCGCGGACGTCGAACTCCGCCGGGAACAACTGCGCACCATGAGGATCCCCCCGGACGCCGAAGCCGGGACAAGGATCAACTACGCGCCCTGGTGGGCCTGGTTCCTGCTGGCGGACATCGTCCAGGCGGTCGACGGCCGGAGTTACGAGCGTTACCTGACCGAAGAAGTACTGGCCCCCTGCGCGATGACCGGCACCCGGATGGTGCTCACCCCCGAGGAGTACCAGGAGGAGGCCCGGCTGCTCCCGCTGATCCACATCACGGGAGGAGTCTTCCCGGCCGAACCGACCCAGTGGTACGCCACGGAAGCCTCGTGCACCCGGCCCATTCCAGGGCTCAACATGCGCGGCCCGGTCCGGGATCTCGGCCGCTTCTTCGAAACACTGCTGGCCGGCGGGCAGGGACCGGGCGGCCGGATCCTCCGGCCGCAGACCGTCATGGCGATGACGGCCCGTCACCGGGTCGGCCTCACCGATCCCTTCGGCAACGCCGACTGGGGACTGGGGTTCCGGCTGGAGTCACACCACCTCGGCGAGGCGTACACGGCCTTCAGCCGCTACGCCTCGCGCCGCACCTTCGGGCACTACGGACTGTGGACGTCCGTGGCCTTCGCCGACCCGGACGCCTCGGTGGTGGCCGCCGTGCACCTCAACGGCAAGGCGTCGCAGGACGAACACCAGGAGCGGATGCTCTCCATCGGTGACGCCATCTATCACGATCTCGACCTTGTGTGATGTACCTGTTGTTTCACGAGAGGAATCAGCATGACCGCGCCGCGGAATGATGTCGGATCGCCCCACACCATCATCTCCATCGCCACCGCCTTCTGGAAGTCGAAAGTACTGCTGAGCGCGGTAGAACTCGGCGTATTCGCCGAGCTGTCCGAACAGCCCCGTACGGGCGAGGAGTTGTGCGAGCTGCTCGGGATCAAAGGCCGGGGCGCTCCCGACTTCCTGAACAGTCTGGTCTCGCTGGGAATGCTGGAGCGCAGGGACGGGCTCTACCACAACTCCCCGGTGGCCGGGGAATATCTCAACCCGAACAAGCCCGCCACCGATGTGTCCGGCTATCTGGCCTTCCTGAACTCCGGATTCGGCTGGTGGTCACGGATCACGGAAGGGCTGCGCAGCGGAGACCGTCTCGACTTCTCCGGAGCCCTCGCCGAATCGGGCGGTGGCGACGGCGGTACGGCGGGCGACGGCACCCTGGTGGAGGCCGACGCCAACAGCGACACCTTCGGCGAAGCGTTCGCCACCCCTGACCAGGTCACGGGTTTCGTCCGGGCCATGACCGGCTACAGCATGGGCGCGAATCAGGCCATCGCCACCGCGTTCGACTGGAAGCCGGTGCGCACGGTCGTGGACGTGGGCTGCTCGGAGGGCGCGTTGCTCGCCCAGGTACTCGGCGCCCACGAGCACCTGCACGGCATCGGTTTCGACCTGCCCGCCGTGAACGCCCGCTTCACGACCCACCTCGGCCAGGCGGGTATCACGGGCCGGGCCGACTTCGCCGGCGGTGACTTCTTCACCGATCCGCTGCCGACCGGCGACGTCATCGTCATGGGCCATGTGCTGCACGACTGGAACCTGGACATCAAGCAGATGCTCATCCGGAAGGCGTACGACGCCCTGCCGTCCGGCGGTTCGCTGCTCATCTACGAGTCGCTCATCGACGACGACCGCCGGACCAACACCACCTCCATGCTGACCAGCCTCAACGTCTCGCTGGTCTCCGCCGGGGGCCTCGGCTACACCGGTGCCGAGTGCCGGGGCTGGCTGACCGAGGCGGGCTTCCGGGACATCACCGTCAGCCACCTCGACGGGCCCGAGTACATGGTCGTCGGGGTCAAATGACAGGCCCGGCCAGATGACGACCGACGCGCAGGAGCCGTCACCATCCCTGACCGCTCCCGGTAGCGGCCCCCGGACGACCTCCGGGGGCACGCCCCCGAGCACCCCCGGCACATGTCCGGTGGCCGCGCGTACGGCGCACGCCACCGCGACCCAGCGCGGCCCCATGCTGCCTTATCTCCCACGGCATCCGGTGCCGGACGTGGTACGGGTCCGCGCGCCCACGGGTGACGATCTCTGGCTTGTCACCCGGTTCGAACTCGGGCGTCAGGTGCTCACCGACTCCCGGTTCAGCCGGGCCATGGCCGTCGCCGAGTCGGCGCCGGCGATCCATCCCCTGCGGGCGGATCCGGCGGCGCTCACCAGCCTCGATCCGCCCGCGCACGGCAGGCTGCGCAAGCTGGTCAACCGTGCCTTCGCTCCCCATGCCGTCGCCGCCCAGGAGGACTCGATCCGGCGAACGGCCCGCGGCCTGCTGAAGGACAGGCGTGGGATCGACCTCGTATCCGGTTACGCGATGCCGCTGTCGTCGGCGACGATCTGCGAGGTGCTGGGTGTCCCCGAGGCAGAACGTGACCGCTTCTCCCACTTGGCCGACCGCGCGCACGGCATCACCCCCTGCTCACCGGAGGAATCGGAATCGGCCAGAGACGAACTGCGCGCGTACTTCGTCTCCCTGGTGGACCTGGCCAGGCATGACCCCGGCGGACACCTGCTCGGCAGACTGGTCCTCGCCGAGGAGCAGGACGGGGCCCTGGACGAACGGGAGTTGCTCGCCCTCGTCGAACTGCTGCTCAACGCGGGGTACGAGACCACGATCGGCCAGATCGGACTCGCGGCGCTCGCCCTGCTGGAACACCCCCGGCAGTGGCGGGAATTGGTGCGCCGTCCGGAGCTGATCCCCGGCGCGGTGGAGGTGCTCCTGCGGTACGCGCCCGTCGTCCCGATCAGTTTCACGCGCGTGGCAGTGCGGGATGTCGAGCTCGGCGGGGAGCGGATCGCGGCGGGGGAGGGGGTGCTGGTGTCCCTGCTGCATGCCAACTTCGACGCGGCCGAGAACCCGGACCCGGAAGTCCTCGACGTCGGGGCCGACGTGGCGAGACACCTCACGTTCGGCCATGGGCCGCATGTGTGTCTCGGTGCCCGGCTGGCCGGGCTCCAGCTCCGCGTCGCGCTGGAAGAACTGGTCAGGGCGGCCCCGGAGCTGTCCTTGACCGTGCCCCCGGCCGCCCTGCGATGGCGGCCCGCCGAGGCCGTCGTACGCGGCCCGACCACCCTCCCGGTGTCGTGGTGACACGCGACCCCGGAGGGGGTCGCGAACGGCACATCACACGGTATTGAACTCCCGTCCGCCCGGCCCCGGCCGGTGACGGGATCGTCGCCCGTCGCGGTTCCCGCGGCGGGCGACGACTGTTGTCATGACATCGCGGTCATGACGCCGCGTTTGCGAACTGATAAGGCATTGGCTGGATTTCACCAGAGTCATGGTACGTACCATTGGAGGGTGTGGTGGAATTTTTCCGGCAAAACGTAGCCGTGCGGCCGAATCTTCCGCGCGATGGGCGGAAGGGGGCTTACCAGGTCACTCCATCGCTAAATCGAGCCCCTGTTGCTCGATTACTCACAAAACATTCATCGGTTGTTCTCACGGGAGAGCGGTTCTTCTTCGGTGACCGTGGTTTCGACTGGTTGGAGTGGTGCGCGCCACGGCGACCCGAACTGCAAGATGGCGCATATCTGTGCTCCTGTGCCGGATTGGATCCAGGGCTCTTCGGGTGCTGCCGAATGACTGGGGAAAGCCTGGTCGCCCGGGTGGTAAAGGCGTGCGGGAGAGGTCCGGTGAGTTCACCGACGCACCCAAGACAGCCCGCACTCAGCTGATTACACTGGATTACTGAAGCGATAGATGGCGCTGATTCTGCGTTCCTGAGTTTCGGGAACCCCTTTCCCTGAGTGCAGAGGTGAGACGATGAGCTGGGCGAGCCGCCGACAGGATTATGTGGCTGAATTTGGCGCGCTTGTGAGGGAAGTCGGACCTCATCAGGGCTGCGTGATCGCCCTGCACGGGGGTCCGGGTACGGGGAAGACGACTCTGCTACGGAGATTCAGGGAACACGCCGCGGAGTCCGGCGCACTGTTTCTGGCTGCCACCGGTTTCCGTAACGAGCGCAGTGTTCCCTTCGCCACGATAGAGCAACTGACATATTCCTCCGGAATACCCGAGGAGGCGCGCGCGGCGGTGGCCCGGCTGTGGGAGCACGGCGTGCCGCGGGAAGCGTCCGACAGCGACCATGTCGGCCGGCTGCGGGACCTGACCTCGGTCCTGGAAGCCGTGGCGCGGGAAAAACCCCTGGTCATCGCGGTCGACGATGTGCGGTACGCGGACGCGCTGTCCCAGGTCTGCCTGTTGCACCTGGCCCGGCGCGCCCAGAGCAGCGGCATCGTCATCGTCATGACGTCCGGTCAGACGGAGGCGCCGGCGGAGGGCACACCGGAGCGATCCGATTTCCTCGGCGTACCGGGCTGCCGCATCAGGGACATCCCCCTGCTGTCCGAAGCGGAGGTGCGGTTGCTGCTGGAGCGTCAGCTCGGCGCCGAGGCGGCGGAGGAAACGTACGCCGGCGTTCACCAGGTCAGCGGCGGCAACCCCGCTCTCGTACACGCGCTGGTACGCGACCACAAGACGTCCCTGAGGACAGCCCCCGAGCATGGCGCGGCCGTTGGCGGGGGCGTCGTGGTGAGCGAGGCGTTCGAGCGGTCGTACATGGGCAGGCTGCTGCGCCATCCCCATCTGATGTCCTGTGTACGGGCATTGGCCGTGCTCGACCGGTCGCACACCCCGGTCAGAATCGGGCAGCTCCTGGACCGCTGCCCGGAGCGGGTCGCCGCGGAGATCGCCGAGCTGGAGTCGGCGGGGTTGCTGGAGGGGGGCTGGTTCCGGAATCCGGCCGCCCGCAGGGCCGTGATGGGCGCGCCCGAGTGCGCCAGGCTCCACTCGCGCGCGGCGGGGGTACTCCGGGCGGAGGGCGCGCCCGTCACCACGGTGGCGGACCATCTCGTGGCCGGGAACGGGGTGCTGGACGACACGGAGGTCGCCGTACTGCTGCGGGCGTCCCGGCAGCTCCTCGGGGAGGGGAAGGCGGACGCCGCACTGCGGTGCCTGCGACTCGCGGACCGGGCCGAGTTGGACGAACCACGGCGGGTGGAGATCATCCGGGCTCTGGTCGGCGCGCTGTGGTGCGTCAACCCCGCGGCGGCGGAGCCGGAGGCGAGCCGGCTGATGTCCGCGATGCGTTCGGGGGCGCTCGACGCAGGGGACATCCACGGACTCATCTCGTGGCTGTTGTGGTTCGGCCGGACGAAGGAGGCCGGCGAGGCGATCACGCATCTGGAGAAGCTCTCCGATCCGCGGAGTCCGGGCGACAGGGAACAACTCGCAGCGACCCGGGCGGTGGTGGCGCACTTCGGTCCGGCCCTGCTGAGCACACTGCCGGAGTCCGATCCGCCCTCGTGGGAAATGGACACCATGTCGGCAGCTCATCTGGAGCGCGCGGCGCGGGCGTCCATCGGCCAGCTGTCCGCACCGGCCGGCCACAGCGACCTGCTTCCCCTGGTGTCCGAGCTCGACGAGACGGTCGACGGGGCCGCTTTACCACCACTGGTCCGGGACCGGCGGATCTTCTGGGACCGTGACGCGCTGTCGCTGCTGGAGCTGATCCAGCACGGTCATTTCGCGCTGGCCGACAGACTCTGCGCGGCGTTGCTGGCCCAGCTTCCCGCCGAGGGCTCTCCCGCCCGTCACGCGATCTTCCTGAGTATTCACGCCCGCGTCGCCATCCAGCGCGGTGACATGAGCACTGCCGCCGCTCGCGCGACCGGCGCTCTGGAACACCTTCCCCACCACGGCTGGGGTGTGGTCGTCGGCTCCCCGCTCTCCACTCTGGTCCATGCCTACACGGTCATGGGGCGGCACGAAGAAGCCGCCTCCTATCTCGAATATCCCGTTCCCGAAGAGATGTTCCAGTCCACCATCGGCCTGTTCTACCTCGTCGCACGCGGCTACCACAGCCTGGCCACCGGCCGTCCCTATGCGGCCCTCAGCGACTTCAGCGCCTGTACTCCGATGGCCGACCAGTGGCGCTCCTCCTCGCGTCACCTCCTCGGCTGGCGCACCGGGGCCGCCGAGGCCTATCTGGCCCTCGGTAAATCACACCGCGCTCGCACCATGGTCGAACGCGAGCTCGCCGCCATCGATCCCCGTCCGTCCACCTGCCGTGGCAACGCCCTGCGCGTGCTGGCCGCCGCTTGTCCGCCGGACCAGCGCGAGGCGCTCCTCGGTCAGGCTGTGGACGTCCTGCGTCAGTGCGACAACCGTCTCGCCCTCGCACGAGCCCTCGCCGACCTCAGCCAGAGCCATGCCGACAACGGCCGCTCCCAGGAGGCCCACACCCTGCGACAGGAGGCACAACAGCTCAGTCACCACGAGGGAGACCGGACTCCCCTCCTGCCCGCGCGGACGCCCAGCCTGAACGGCACCGCCCCCGTCCCTCGTGCCGCCGCCCCCGAATCCGTCGACAGAACGCTGCTCTCCAACGCCGAGTGGCGAGTTGCCGTCCTGGCGTCCGAAGGCAAGTCCAACCGGCAGATCGCCCGACACCTCTACATCACCGTCAGCACTGTCGAGCAACACCTCACCCGCGTCTACCGAAAACTCTCGGTTCGTCGCAGAGCCGAACTCTCCCGGCTCTTCAGGCTCACGAACGGAATGGACGCTCTCGCCGACTGAATCGGCCGACTTAACTGGCCGACTGAACCGGTCGGCGGGGTCGCAAGGCAGGCAAGGCAGGCAAGGCGGGAGAGGCGGGAGAGGCAGGAGAGTCCTCCGAAGGTTGATGTCGTTTTCTTGCCAGCCGGGAGGACTCTCCTGCCGGATGCTTGAGGCATGTACACCGACACCGAGCGTTGCGTGCGGGCTGTCAGGTCGAAGGACGCGCGGTTCGACGGATGGTTCTTCACGGCCGTCCTGACCACGCGCATCTACTGTCGGCCCAGCTGTCCGGTCGTGCCGCCCAAGGCCGAGAACATGACCTTCTACCCGAGTGCCGCGGCCTGCCAGCAGGCCGGGTTCCGGGCCTGCAAGCGGTGCCGGCCGGACACCAGCCCCGGCTCCCCGGAGTGGAACGCCCGCGCCGACAGCGTCGCCCGTGCCATGCGGCTCATCCAGGACGGGGTCGTGGACCGCGAAGGCGTGCCCGGCCTGGCCGGGCGGCTCGGCTACTCCGCCCGCCAGATCGAGCGGCAGCTGCTCGCCGAGCTGGGCGCGGGACCGCTCGCACTGGCCCGCGCCCAGCGGGCGCAGACCGCCCGGCTCCTCATCGAAACGACTGATCTGCCGATGGCCGAGGTCGCCTTCGCGGCGGGCTTCGCCTCGATCCGGGCGTTCAACGACACCGTGCGCGAGGTCTTCGCACTGTCGCCGAGCGAGCTGCGCACACGCGCCTCACGTACCTCTCGTACCTCTCGTACCTCTTGTGCCTCACGCGCCTCACGTGGCGACTCCAGCGGTCGCCACGGCGCTCCCCGTACGGCCGGCACAGCCCGCACACCCGGCGGCCCCGGCACCCCGGGAGTGATCTCGCTGCGCCTGCCGTTCCGCGCGCCCCTCACCCCGGACAACCTCTTCGGGCACCTCGCCGCCACCGCCGTACCGGGCGTCGAGGAGTGGCGCGACGGCGCGTACCGGCGCACGCTCTCACTCCCGTACGGCCACGGCATCGTCGCCCTCGCCCCGCGCCCCGACCACATCGCCTGCCGGCTCTCGCTCACCGACCCGCGCGACCTCACACTCGCCATCAGCAGCTGCCGCCGGATGCTCGACCTGGACGCCGATCCGGTCGCCGTGGACGAGCAGTTGCGCGTCGACCCGTCGCTGGCCCCGCTGGTCGACAAGGGCCCGGGGCGGCGGGTGCCCCGTACCGTCGACGCCGCCGAGTTCGCCGTACGAGCCGTGCTCGGCCAGCAGGTCTCCACCGCCGCCGCCCGCACCCACGCGGCCCGTCTGGTCACCGCGCACGGTGTGCCGGTCGACGATCCCGAAGGCGGGCTCACCCACCTCTTCCCGTCCTCCGAGGCGCTCGCCGCGCTCGACCCGGACGCGCTGGCCCTGCCGCGCAGTCGGCGCACCACCCTCACCACGCTCGTCGCCGCCCTCGCCGACGGGTCGATCCGGCTCGGCCCCGACAGCGACTGGGAGCGGGCGCGGGAGCAGCTCATCGCCCTGCCCGGGTTCGGGCCGTGGACGGTCGAGGTGATCGCGATGCGCGGGCTCGGCGACCCGGACGCGTTCGTGCCGACCGACCTCGGCGTGCGCCGGGCCGCCGCGGGACTCGGCCTGCCGTCCACCCCGGCCGCGCTCACGGCCCGCGCAGCCGCCTGGCGGCCCTGGCGTGCGTACGCCGTCCAGTATCTGTGGGCCACCGATGACCACGCCATCAACCACCTCCCGAAGTAAGGAAGTTCGTCATGACTCAGCAGTACGCCGACCACATCGTGCACACCGTGACCGACAGCCCGTACGGACCACTGACCCTCGTCGCGACCGACGGTGTACTGAGCGGCCTCTACATGGCCGAGCAGCGCCACCGCCCGCTGGAGGAGACCTTCGGTGTCCCGGACCCCCGGCCGTTCACCGAGACACTCGGCCAGCTCGCCGCGTACTTCGACGGTGAGCTCAGAGAGTTCGATCTGCCGCTACGGCTGAACGGCACGCCGTTCCAGCGCGACGTCTGGGCTCAGCTCCAGCGGATTCCGTACGGCGAGACACGGTCGTACGGTGAACTGGCCGACGCCCTCGGCAAACCGGCCGCCTCGCGCGCGGTCGGACTGGCCAACGGCAAGAACCCGATCAGCATCGTCGTGCCCTGCCACCGGGTGATCGGTTCGACCGGCAGCCTCATCGGCTACGGCGGCGGACTCGACCGCAAGCAGCGGCTCCTGGCCTTCGAGGGAGCGGACGGAGCCGCGGGCGGCGGAGCGCACGGCCCCGCCACTGTCCCGGCCCCGGCCACTCTCTTCTGACACGAGGGGGCCGGATTCGACGACCCCCGTTCACGACGACCCCCGTTCACACACGCCGATCAGGAACGCGTCACCGGCGCGAAGGGGTTGGGGGTCAGGCCCGTCCAGCGGTTCAGGACCGCGCGGCCGGTCTGCCGGGTGACCCCGTCGACCTCGACCGTGCCGATCGACGCGACGTAGTAGCGGCCGTCGTCGAGCGAGACCAGCCCGTACTGCCCGGCCGACTCCCAGCCGTACACACCGGACGCCGTGTCGTGCAGCCCACGGGGCAGGAGCGACAGGATCCGGCCGCGCTCGGGCTTCGCCTGACCGCGCACGGTGCCCCACGTGGCGCGCTTCGAGCCGTCGAGGACGAAGAGGGAGTAGTTCGGGAACCGGGTCTTCTTGCCCTTGTACGCGGCCATCAGCCAGTTGCCGGTGTGCGCGTCGTACTCCAGGTTCTGCACGCCGTAGGTGGTGTTGCCGGTGTACGCGAAGTACTTGCCGTCGGGCGAGGCCGGTCCTGAGGTGTGCGGGGCGTCCTCGGACAGTGGCTTCTCGTACTTCTTCCACTGCCGCACGTCGTACTGGAGCAGGACCTGGTTGTCGTTGTCCTCGCGGCCGGTGTTGGCGTAGACCCCGTACGCGACGGTGAGCTTGGAGCCGCCCTGGCGGTCCAGCGCGGGACCGAAGGAGACTCCGTCGATGCCGCTGCATCCGTACCGGTGGTCAGGGGTGTTGGCGGTGTCGCCGTCGAAGACACCGTCCCCGTTCATGTCGGCCGTGTAGTCCTTCGCGACCTCCTTCAGGTGGACGGTGGAGACCACGCCGGCGGACTCGGCGTCCATGTTCATGCGGTTGACGCGGTCCCCGTCGAACACGGCGATGTAGAAGGACTTCGCGGCCTTGTACTCAAGGGATCCGTAGACGCGGCCGTCCTGCTCGTTGAAGTCCAGGTCGCCGAGGTGCCCGGTGAAACCGGTGACGGAGCCGACGGGCTTGCCGCGCAGATCGGTCTTCACCAGGAGGTCGGTGAAGGAGAAGTACATGTAGCCCTTGCGGCGGTCGACGGCCGTGCCCTGGAGATGACCGGACGGCCAGGTGCCACCGTCGACGGTCTTGGGCAGGGCGGGCAGTTGCCGCGTCGCCCGGCCCGCCGCGTCCACGGTCCGGGCCTGGGTACGATCCTGAGCCTTGGCGTGCGTTTCGGTCTGCGTCCCGGTCAGGGGCTGCGTACGGATCTGCGCCTGGGCCGCGCCCGCTCCGGCCAGGACGGTCGAAACGAGGACAACGGACGTGAACAGGGCCGTCGTTCGGCCGCGATTCTGCCTTGGCATGCTTCCTCCGGGATCCTGGACGAATCTCCAGGATGATCCTGGGCGGGCATGCACGGCGGACCAACGCGGAATGAACGTGAAGTTGCCCCTGACGGGTCATCAAAATGCCGCCCTGGATGACCCGTCAGTCGCCGCGAGCGGGCGTCAGTTGTCCGGAGCGGTGAGGCTGACGGGCATGACCAGGGTGCTGAAGCTTCCCTGGTCCGCCGAGCGCACCACGACCGGTTCGGTCACCGCCGCGATCTCCAGCAGGACGTCCGGGCCGACGCTCGCTTCGAGGGCCGGAGCGAGGACGGCGGGGTCGAAGCCGATACGGACCGGCAGGTCACCCAGGCAAGTGGCGTGCAGGATAACGGCGTTGGAATCGTCGGGCAGGGAGACCGTGACCTTGTCCTCGCCGAGTCGCAGGGCGATCGCGGGTGTGCCGTGCGGTGCGTCGCCGGACGTGTCGCAGCAGTTCTCGACGGCATCCAGAAGAGCCGACCGGTCCACGATCAGACGGTGCCGAGGCTCGGCCGCGGCGGACAGCATCTCGCGATAGGCGGGGAACCGCCCCTCGGCCGACGGCAGATCACGTGATCCGGACCCGCCCGTATCGAGGACCCTGGCCCCCGCCGGGCCGGCCTCGATCGTCACCGCGACACACCGCGCGGCCCAGGCCCCGATCTCGGCCAGGGCGTCCGCCTCCACGAGCAGTTGGCGGTCGGGCCCGTCCACCGCGATCACCGGCCTCAGGACGCGTATCGACATCCGGTAGCGGTCGGTGGCCACCAGCCGGATCTCGCCGTCACCGATCTCGATGAGAACGCACCCGAGGACCGGGTGCTCCGGGTCACGACCGACGGCCGGTACGACCTGGCGCAGGGCACTGGCCAACTCCGCGCCACCGAGCCGTACACGCGTCGAAGGCGTACTCGCTGCAAGGCCACCGTCACCTTCACTTTCACCGGCACCAGCACCGGCACCGGCACCAGCACCGGCACCGGCACCAGCACCAGCACCTGCGCCTGCGTCGGAATCCGAGCGCCGGCCCGTGTAGGGGCCGGTGGGGGAGAGAGATCCCAGAACCGCGGCGATCGTGGCATCGGCGGCCCGCTGCTGGTCCCGTACGGCACTGCGGTGCCGTTCCAGTACGGCGCGGGCCTCCTCCTGATCACCGTCGAGCACGGTGCTGACGTCGGCCAGCGTGAGCCCCGCCGCCCGCAGACTCCGCAACAGCCCTGCCCGCGTGGTCTGGTCGGGGTTGTAGTAGCGGTAGCCGGTCGCCTCGTCGACCCGCGCGGGCGGAAGAACTCCGCAGTCGTCGTAGAAGCGCAGAGCGCTCGGCGCGAGACCGACGCGTCGCGCGAAGTCGCCGATGCTCAGGAGTTTCGTGAGGCCCTGTGTGGCGCTGAGTGTGATGCCGTCCATGGCGGCGATTGTCGTCGTTCAAGGAACGTGAAGGTCAACTTTCGCCGAAACGAGCCGATCGGACCGCGCCACCGGGGACAGCCATGGGACTACCGCGGTCGCACGCCGTTCTCCAGTTCCACCGCGCCCGTGCCGGACTCCAGCGCGTCGAGCGCCGCCCGCACCCGGAGCCCGAGCGATCCCGGCAGATACGAGGAGAGCTCGGCGGGGTCGAGCAACCGCCACGACAGCAGTTCCTCCTCCTGGAGCCGGATCGCCGCCAGCTGGTCCTCGCCCAGTACCCCGCCGTCGTACAGATACGCGGCGATCGGCGGCCGGGCCGTGCCCGGGACCCAGTCGACCGCCAGCAGCGGCCCCGGCTCGATGTTCAGGCCGATCTCCTCAAGGGTCTCCCGGCGGGCACCCTCACGCGGGGTCTCACCGTCGTCGGACTCGATGGTCCCGCCCGGCAGGGCCCAGCCCTCCCGGTAATTGGGCTCGACGATCAGTACGTGGCCCCGGGCGTCCCTGAAGAGCATGGCGGCGCCGGCCAGCACACGGGGGAGGCCGGCGATGTACGCGGCGTAGTCGGTATCGGTTTGCGCATCTGTTTCCGTCACACCCGAAGCCTAAGAGGTCGCGGGCCGGGGCCCGCGCAATCCGGAGACCGATCATGGGCAGTGGGTCATCTGTACGGATAGGGTCGGGTCGGCGCGACTATCTGTTCGAGAGCAGAGGGATGCACAGTGACGGACGGAGCAGCAACGGAAGCCGCGCGCGTACTGGTCGCGGCGGACAAGTTCAAGGGGTCACTCACGGCCGTGCAGGTCGCCGAACGGGTCACGGCAGGGCTGCACCGGGTCGCCCCCGCGGTGACTGTCGAGACGCTGCCGGTCGCGGACGGTGGCGACGGCACCGTGGCGGCCGCCGTGGCCGCCGGTTTCGAGCGCCGTGAGGTACGGGTCACCGGCCCGCTCGGGGACGAACTGACCGCGGCGTACGCCCTGCGGGACGGTACGGCCGTCGTCGAGATGGCGGAGGCATCGGGCCTCCAGTGCCTGCCCGAAGGGGTCTTCGCGCCGCTGACGGCGACGACGTACGGCTCCGGCGAACTGCTGCGTGCCGCGCTCGACGCGGGCGCGCGGAGCATTGTCTTCGGCGTCGGTGGAAGCGCCACGACCGACGGCGGCGCGGGGATGCTCACGGCGCTCGGCGCACGCTTCCTGGACGCGGACGGACAGCCGGTCGGGCCGGGCGGCGGCGGACTGCGTGACCTCGCCACCGCCGATCTCTCCGGTCTGGACGACCGCCTGGCCGCCACGGAGATCGTCCTGGCCAGCGATGTCGACAACCCGCTGACCGGCCCCAAGGGCGCCCCCGCCGTCTACGGGGCGCAGAAGGGCGCGAGCGCGGAGGACATCGCCACGCTCGACGCGGCCCTCGCCCACTACGCCACGGTCCTGGAGTCGGCCATCGGCTCCCGGGCCGCGGATCTCGCGCTCTCGCCGGGCGCGGGCGCGGCGGGCGGTATCGGCTACGGCGCGCTGGTCGGCCTCGGCGCGAGCTTCCGCCCCGGGATCGAGATCATGCTCGATGTGCTGGGCTTCGCCCCGGCCCTGTCCCGGGCGACCCTCGTCATCACGGGCGAGGGCTCCCTGGACGAGCAGACGCTGCACGGCAAGGCCCCCGCGGGCGTCGCGGCGGCGGCGCGGGCGCGTGGGATCGAGGTCATCGCGGTCTGCGGCCGGCTGACCCTGCGCCCCGAGGCGCTGGGCCGGGCAGGCATCCGCCGCGCCTACGCCCTCACCGAGCTGGAGCCGGACCCGGCCGTCAGCATGGCGGAGGCGGGGCCGCTGCTGGAACGCCTGGCGGCGAACATCGCGCGGGACTTCCTGGTCTGACCGGACCTGACCTGGTCTGACCGGACCGCCTATGGTCGGGGCGTGCGGATACGCGAAGCGCGCCCCGACGAAGCGCAGGTGCTCAGCGGACTTGTGCTGCGCTCGAAGGCCCACTGGGGGTACGACGACGCCTTCCTTGAGGCGTGCCGCGACCAACTGGTCATCTCCGCAACGGACATGACGGCACGTCGGATCATCGTCGCGCAGGATGAGCAGTCCGGTGAACTCCTCGGTGTCGCCTCGTTGGAGGGCGAGGCCCCCGACGGCACCCTCGGGCTGCTGTTCGTCGAACCGCACGCGATCGGCCGGGGCATCGGCCGGACCCTGTACGCCCATGTCCTCGACGCCGCCCGCGACGCGGGCTTCAAGCGGCTGACGATCGACTCCGACCCACACGCCGTGGACTTCTACCGGGCGCTCGGAGCGCGGCCTGTCTCCGGCGGCGGCCCGCTGTCCCGGCTCCGGGTCGAAGTGGTCCCGCGCGAGGAGTGGGTGCGGGCCTGGACGGGCGGGCTGCGGACCGTACAGCTCGGTAATGTCGCCGAGTTCCAGGAGCAGTTCGGCCCGCTGTCCGAGACCGGGCGCCTGGCGAGCGGTCACTACTCCTGCCTGGCCGCGCTGGGAAGCCCGCATCCGGCCGTGATCGTCCTGCCCTGGACCGTACCCCCTGGCTGGATCGAACTGCTCTCCCGCCAACTCGCCTGGGGCGCGGTGGAGTTGTACGACGGAATCGGCCCTGGCGCGGAAACCGCCCCTGCCCCCGCCGAAATCCCCGCCGGACTCACCGCCGAGCTGCTCACCCGTACCGTACTGACCGCGCATCTGCGAGGGCTCGGACTACCCTTCGTACCGTGGGGCCACACGGCCGCGTCCGGGGAGTTGTCCGGCCGGCCGCTGCCGCCCGGGGCGCTGCGTTACGAGTCCAAGCGGGCCGCCAATGCCCTCTTCCTGCGGCTGGCTCCCGGGTATCCCGACGACATCACCGTTCCTGTTCAGCGACCGGCCGCCGGCCGCCGTGCGGCGGCCCGGCTGGTCCTCGCGCGGGCCCGTTCCGGCGCGGGCAGCGTCCTCAAGTCCGAGCACGGCGTGGGTGGTTCGGGAACGTACGTGGTGAGGTCCGTACGGGATCTGCCGCGCGCGTTGCGGGCGGTGCCCCGGGGCCCGCTCCTGGTGGAGGAGTACCTGACCGGTGGCCGTGCACCCCATGACCTCACCTACGACGGCATCGTGGACGCCACCGGCACGGTGCACGACGTGGGCGTCGCCGTGATGGACGTGAAGGGCACCGCCTACCGGGGAGCGACCGTCGGCCCCGGCGTCGTACCGGACGGACCGGCCGCCATCGCGCTGCGGTTCGGGCACGCCGTCGGCAGGGAACTCGCCGCGAGCGGCTACCGGGGCTGGTACGACGTCGACTTCGTGACCGCACCGGCCGATCGGCTCGCCCCCACGGAGATCAATCTGCGGCTGACGGGACCTTCGGCGGCCTTCATGGTGAAGGCCCGCCTCGACGAGACCCGGGGCGGTGACCATCTCGTGCGTACCGTGGACCACGTTCCGCTCGCGGCCCGCCTCCCCGATGCCGAACTCATCGCCTGGCTGAGGGAACTGACGGCCCGTTGCGCGGCTCTCGGGGCGGTTCTGATCCCCTCGATCCCCACGGCGGCCTTCGACCCCGCTCCCTTTGTGGGAGTCCTGCTCGCGGCCCGTACGGTGGACCGCCTCGACGCGGCCGAGGCCCTGGTCCGCGATGCGGGCCGGGACCTCGGCCGGATCTTCAGCCCCGCTCGTTGACCGCGGGCCGCGAGTTCACCCAGATCACCACGGTCACCGCCGCGAGCATCAGCGTCACATTGAAGGTGTAGACGAGAGCGGCCTGCTTCGGCCAGTCGGTCTTGGCGGCCAGCCGGTAGAAATTGTCCTGCGGCCACCAGGCGGCCAGCAGCCAGACGATCGCCAGATGCGCCAGGGTGGTGATCCCCCGTGGCGCGCCGTGCCGGAGCATCGGCTGCCGCCCCATCGCCAGAAAACCCATGCCCAGGCCGAAGGAGAGCCACTCGAAGAAGTACAGAAAGGCGAACAGCACGTTCCACGGCGTCGGTACACCGGTCAGATCGGTGGAGCCGGGCCAGAACACGTTGGTGAGCCCGGCGGACAGGAAACCCGCGCACAACGTCACCACGGCGGCGATCACGGCGTTGACGTCCTCGGGGGACATCTCGCCGCCCTTGCCGCCGGCGCTCGCGGCCCGGGGGACCGGCGGCAGCGGCAGCTTCGCGCGGTCCACCTTCCCTGCGGCGTTCCTCGGCAGCTGCGGGATCCGCACCACCGACCCGGGAATGTCGCCCGCCGGGACCAGGCCGGTGAGCCGGGAACGCAGCTCGTCCGGGCCGGTGACGGGCGCGACGAAGGCGATCAGTCGCTTCCCCGTGCGGCCTTTGTCCGCCGTGACGGCCACTTCCCGGAGGCCGGGATGACCGCCCAGCGCCGATTCCACCCGGTACGTGTCGACCGTCCTGCCGTCGACCGTGACCCGGTCCGCCGTCCGTCCGCGGAACTCCAGCGGCCCGTCGGCGTGCCTGCGCCCCACGTCGCCGGTGGGGACCGCGTCGCCGCCGTCCGGAGGGGTGAGCCAGATCCGGCCCTTGCGCAGCTCCGCCGCGCAGCCGGGGAACGGCCTGCCGAGATACGCGGCACGCTCCGGATACTCCACGGCACCCGGCAGCTGCTCGGGCTCGAACCACGTACCGCAGCCGACGACCTCCGCCGGACCGTACACACCGACCACCCGCGCCTCGGGCGTCGGCAGCAGTTCCTGGAGGCGCAACTGCTCGTCCAGCCGCAGCGGCTCGCCGCCCACCGTGAGCAGCCGCAGCGCCGGGAGGTCACGCGTCAGCAGCCGGGCGGCCGTCCTCGGGTCGGCTTCGACCACCGTGACACTCTCCGTGCTGACCAGCCGTTCGGAGAGCACCAGCGTCCCGCCGGAGCACAGGGCACGGATCCAGCCCCCGGTGAACTCGGTGGTCTCGGGCAGCGCCGTCACCAGCACCTGGTCCTCCGGTGACAGCGCGTAGACCTCGGACCAGGCGGCATACGCGGCGATCCACCGCTCGTGCCCGGACACGACCGCCGTGCGCTTGCCGGTCGTCCCGGCGGTGAAGAGCACGGTGGCCGTCGTCCTTACCGTCGCGCCGGCTCTCGTCCGTGTCCCGTTCCCATTCCCGGCCCTGTCCCCCTCGCCCGTGCCACGGACCGTGGGCGCCACCCCCGAGTGCGCGGCGATGGCCTCCGCGTCCCTGTCCAGACAGACGGCGGTCCGGTCACGGCCGTCGTCGATCCGCGGCAGCAGCGCCCGCTGGGTGATGACGGCCTTGGCCCGCGCGAGCCCGAGCAGCCGGTGCAGCTCCTCGCCCGGTGTCCGCGGCGCCACGACGGCGTACGCATGGCCCGCCTTGAGCACGGCCAGCATCGCCACCAGGGCGTCCAGCGGCCGCTCCGTACAGATCGCGACGGTGGCGACGGCGGAGCCGGAGTCCGGCAGCCCAACCCTCTCGACGAGATACGCCGCCAGCCGATTGGCCTCGGTGTCCACATGCAGATAGCTGTACTGGTCACCATCGGTGACCACGGCCACACGGTCGGGTGCCCGCCGTGCCCGCTCTTCGAAGAGCTGATGTATCGATCCCCCGGTCATGACGGTAAATGCTTCCAGAGGGAGAGGACCGGCGGAAGACCACAACGAGTAAGGGCCCGGGTGCGATACGCACCCGGGCCCCTACCCGCACTACTCGTTCCCCGTTACGGCTACGGCAACTGCGCCGCCCGTGCCTCGCGGCGGTTGCCGCGGAAGGTGTTCACCCGCCGTGCCGTGGCGAAGAGCGGAATCACCGCTCCCGTCACCACCTGGAGCGCACAGCCGGTCTGGAGCAGCAGCTGACCACCGGGGGCGTCGAACGCCCAGGCCGCCAGCAGCCCCATCGCGGCCACGATCCAGCTGAGCATCGCCACCGCGAGAATGCCCCGCGGCTTCGGATACTCGACGCGGCTCACCATCAGCCAGGCCACCCCGATGATCGCGAGCAGCGTCGTGACGAAGGGAAGTTCCAGCAGGACGATCGAGACGACCGTCAGTGCCCCGAAGGGGCTCGGCATGCCCTGGAACATGCCGTCCTTCAGCGTCACACAGGAGAATCTCGCCAGCCGTAGCACGACGGCGAGCAACACCACGATCGCCGCCAGTGCCGACACCCGTTGATGCGCGTCGTCCGCGACCATTCCGTACACGAGGACGAAATAGGCCGGTGCGAGACCGAAGCTGATCAGGTCCGAGAGGTTGTCCAGCTCGGCGCCCATCGGGGAGCTGCGCAGCTTGCGGGCCACGAGTCCGTCGAACAGGTCGAAGATCGCCGCGGCGAGCATCAGGATCACGGCCGTCGCGGCGGAGTGCCGTGCCATGCCGCTCTCATCGCTGCCCGTGAGGTGCGGGATGAGGATGCCGGTGGTGGTGAAGTACACGGCCATGAAGCCGCACGTGGCATTACCGAGCGTGAGGGTGTCCGCTATCGACAGCCGCATCGACAGCGGCATGTCCTCCGCGTCGTCCTCCGCTTCGGCCTCAGCCTCGGCGGCCCAGCCGGCTTGCGTTTCAGGATTAATCACGGTCAATTCGAGTCACCCCTGCGGTCGTGGTCTGACCGACCTCGACAGCGACTTCGACACCTTCCGGAAGGTAGATGTCGACGCGCGAGCCGAAACGGATCAGGCCGATGCGCTCGCCCTGTTCCACCTTGGTCCCCTGGGGCAGATACGGGACGATCCGCCGCGCCACCGCGCCGGCGATCTGCACCATCTCGATGTCACCCAGCTCGGTGTCGAAGTGCCAGACAACGCGCTCGTTGTTCTCGCTCTCCTTGTTGAACGCCGGGACGAATCCGCCGGGGATGTGCTCCACGGATGTCACGGTGCCCGCGAGAGGGGCACGGTTGACATGGACGTTCAACGGACTCATGAAAATGGCGACCCGGGTGCGTCCGTCCTTCCACGGCATGATGCTCTGCACCACACCGTCGGCCGGGGAGATCACCCGGCCCTGCGTGATCTCACGCTCCGGGTCGCGGAAGAACCACAGCATGCCCGCTGCGAGCGCGGTGGCGGGCACGGCGAGTACTGCGGCGCGCTTGGAGCTGCGCGCGCGGACCAGGCCGATCGCTGCGGTGGCGACGGTCGGCAGGAGCCACGGCGATGCTCCGCGCGCGAGGCGGACCCTGCCGCGTGGTGCGGAGGTTTGGCTGTGGGGCATGGATGACCTTCGTAGCGGATGATGCCGCGCTGGCAACGGGGGACGGCGGCTTTCCAGCGATGGTATCGGTTGCGGGCCGCAACTGAGCAAGCCAGCAGCCGAGTCGAGCGGCTTGAAGCCGGTCGCGCCGGAGGACAGGGTGTGATCTTCTTCGCGGCAAAAGTAGCTCAAAGGTGACAATCAACCCTGGAATCGGTACTCCTCCAACAGGCGTCGACCGATGATCATTTTCTGGATCTCGGCGGTACCTTCGCCGATCAGCAGCATCGGGGCCTCGCGATAGAGGCGCTCGATCTCGTACTCCTTCGAGAAGCCGTAACCACCATGGATGCGGAACGCGTCCTCCACGACTTCTTTGCAGTATTCGGAGGCGAGGTACTTCGCCATCCCTGCCTCCAGGTCGTTTCGTTCCCCGGAGTCCTTTTTGCGTGCGGCGTTGACCATCATTGCATGGGCGGCTTCGACTTTGGTAGCCATCTCGGCCAGCTTGAACTGGATCGCCTGATGCTGGGCGATCGGCTTGCCGAACGTGTGCCGCTGCTGGGCGTAGGAGATCCCCAGCTCGAAGGCGCGCCGCGCCACCCCGCAGCCGCGCGCGGCGACATTCACCCGGCCGACCTCGACTCCGTCCATCATTTGGTAAAACCCTCGGCCGGTGGCGCCGCCGAGCACCCTATCGGCCGGAATGCGCAGTCCGTCCATGATGAGCTCGGTGGTGTCGACGCCCTTGTACCCCATCTTGTCGATCTTCCCGGGGATGGTCAGACCGGGCCGCACCTGCCCGAAGCCGGGCTCCTTCTCGACCAGGAACGTGGTCATCGACTTGTGCGGGGCGGTGCCTTCCGGATGGCCCTCGTCGCTGCGGCACAGCACGGCGACGAGCGTGGACGTCCCGCCGTTGGTCAGCCACATCTTCTGGCCGTTCAGTACGTAGTCGTCGCCGTCCCGCAGCCCCTTGGACGTGATCGCCGAGACATCGGAGCCCAGGCCGGGCTCGGACATCGAGAATGCCCCGCGCACCTCACCGGCCGCCATCCGCGGCAGGAAGGTGTCCTTCTGTTCCTCGGTGCCGTGCTGCTTGAGCATGTACGCCACGATGAAGTGGGTGTTGATGATGCCGGACACCGACATCCAGCCCCGGGCGATCTCCTCCACACACAGCGCGTAGGTGAGAAGGGACTCGCCCAGACCGCCGTACTCCTCGGGAATCATCAGCCCGAACAGGCCGAGTTCCTTGAGGCCCTCCACGATCCGGGTCGGATACTCGTCGCGGTGCTCCAGCTCCGTGGCGACCGGGAGAATCTCTTTGTCGACGAAGTCCCTGACGGTCGCGAGGATCTCCCGCTGGATGTCGGTCAGGCCGGCGGTCTGGGCGAGTGGGCTCATCTCGGTCACATCTCCTGGGGTTCGGGGCGGCCTGGCTGTTCGCCTCCGCGTGCCTTGACGTACGTCTCGGTCGGGACCATCACCTTGCGCCGGAACACACAGACCACGGTGGAGTCCTGCTTGTAGCCCCTGGTCTCCACGTACACGATTCCGCGGTCGCTCTTGGACCTGGACGGCGTCTTGTCCAGGACCGTCGTCTCGCCGTAGATCGTGTCGCCGTGGAAGGTCGGCGCGACATGCTTGAGCGACTCGACCTCCAGATTGGCGATCGCCTTCCCGGAGACGTCCGGCACCGACATGCCCAGCAGCAGCGAGTAGACGTAGTTGCCCACGACGACGTTCTTCCCGAAGTCCGTCGTCTTCTCCGCGTAGTTGCTGTCCAGGTGCAGCGGGTGATGGTTCATGGTGAGCAGACAGAACAGGTGGTCGTCGTACTCCGTGACCGTCTTGCCGGGCCAGTGCTTGTAGACCGCGCCGACCTCGAACTCCTCGAAGGTGCGTCCGAATCGCATGGCTCCTACGCCTCCGGGGCTTCGAAGGAGGTGGTGCGCCGCATGCCCGCGGCCCGGCCCTTGCCCGAGATGACCAGGGCCATCTTGCGGCTGGCCTCGTCGATCATCTCGTCGCCGAGCATCGCGGAGCCCTTCTTCCCGCCGGCCTCGGACGTGTAGTAGTCGTACGCGTCCAGAATCAGTTCGGCGTGGTCGTAGTCCTCCTGGGAGGGCGAGAAGATCTCGTTCGACGCCTCGATCTGGCCCGGGTGCAGCACCCACTTGCCGTCGTAGCCGAGCGCCGCCGCACGGCCCGCGACCTCGCGGTACCCCTCCACATCGCGGATCTGGAGGTACGGACCGTCGATCGCCTGGAGATCGTGGGTGCGGGCCGCCATCAGGATGCGCATCAGGATGTAGTGGTACGCGTCCGCGCCGTATCCGGGCGGCTGCTGACCGACGACGAGCGACTTCATGTTGATGGAGGCCATGAAGTCGGCGGGGCCGAACACGATGGTCTCCAGCCGGGGCGAGGAAGCGGCGATGTCGTCGACGTTCACCAGGCCCTTGGCGTTCTCGATCTGCGCCTCGATACCGATCCGGCCGACCTCGAAGCCCATCGTCTTCTCGATCTGGGTGAGCAGCAGATCGAGCGCGACGACCTGCTGCGCGTCCTGGACCTTCGGCAGCATCACGCAGTCGAGGTTCGCTCCCGCGCCCTCCACGACCGTGACCACATCGCGGTAAGTCCAGTGCGTCGTCCAGTCGTTGACCCGTACGACCCGTGTCTTGCCCGTCCAGTCGCCCTTGTTGAGCGCGTCCACGACGGTGTGCCGGGCGCCCTCCTTGGCGAGCGGCGCGCACGCGTCCTCCAGGTCCAGGAAGACCTGGTCGGCAGGCAGCCCCTGGGCCTTCTCCAGGAAACGCGGGTTGGAGCCCGGAACGGCCAGGCAGGAGCGGCGCGGACGCAGCCGGTCGGGCCGGGCGGTGGCGGGCGACAGGTGGGCTGTCATGCGGGGACCTCCAACGGGTCGAGCTTGTTCGCGGTACGGATCTCGTCGACGATACGGCCGATGATCTCGGTGATTCCGAAGTCCTTCGGGGTGAACACGGCGGCCACTCCGGCCGCCCGCAGCTCCTCGGCGTCCGCGTTCGGGATGATCCCGCCGACGATCACCGGGAGGTCCCCGGCGCCCGCCGCGCGCAGCCGCTCCAGTACGTCGGGCACCAGCGCGGCGTGCGAACCCGACAGGATCGACAGGCCCACGCAGTGCACGTCCTCGGCGAGCGCGGCGCTCACGATCTGCTCGGGTGTGAGCCTGATGCCCTGGTAGACCACCTCGAAGCCGGCGTCCCGGGCGCGTACGGCGATCTGCTCGGCGCCGTTGGAGTGCCCGTCGAGACCGGGCTTGCCGACCAGCAGCCGCAGCCGCCCCGCCCCCAGTTCCCCGGCGGTACGGGACACCATCTCCCGTACGGCGGCGAGCGCGGTGCCCCGTTCGGCGGCCACGGCGACCTGAGCGCCGCTCACCCCCGTGGGCGCGCGGAACTCGCCGAAGACGTCGCGCAGCGCCCAGGACCACTCGCCGGTCGTCACTCCGGCCCGCGCGCACTCCACGGTGGCGGCCATCAGATTGTCGGTGCCCGCTGCCGCTCTCTTCAGCGCGGCCAGCGCCTCCGTGGCGCGGGCCTCGTCGCGGTTGTCCCGCCAGGTGTGCAGGGCCGCCACCACCCGCTCCTCGTTCGCCGGGTCGACCGTCATGATCGCGGTGCCGAGGTCCGCGGTGAGCGGACCGGGCTCGGTGGACTCGTAGCAGTTGACGCCGACGATCTTCTCCTCCCCGGACTCGATCCGCGCCCGGCGCTCGGCGTGCGAGGAGACCAGCCGCGACTTGAGATAGCCGGACTCGACGGCCGCCATCGCGCCGCCCATCTCCTCGATACGGTCCATCTCGGCGAGGCTCTCGGTGACGAGGCCCGCCACCTTGGCCTCCACGACATGCGAACCCTCGAAGATGTCCTCGTACTCCAGCAGGTCGCTCTCGTGCGCCAGGACCTGCTGGATACGCAGCGACCACTGCTGGTCCCACGGCCTCGGCAGGCCCAACGCCTCGTTCCAGGCCGGGAGTTGCACGGCGCGGGCGCGGGCGTCCTTGGAGAGGGTGACCGCCAGCATCTCCAGGACGATCCGCTGGACGTTGTTCTCCGGCTGGGCCTCGGTCAGGCCGAGGGAGTTGACCTGGACGCCGTAGCGGAAGCGGCGCTGCTTCGCGGTCTCGATGCCGTACCGCTCGCGGGTGACCTGGTCCCAGATGCGGGAGAAGGCCCGCATCTTGCACATCTCCTCGACGAAGCGCACACCGGCGTTGACGAAGAAGGAGATCCGGGCGACGACATCCCCCCGGCGGTCCTCGGGAATCCGCCCGGACGCGAACACCGCGTCGAGTACGGCGATCGCGGTGGACATCGCGTACGCGACCTCCTGCACCGGGGTCGCCCCCGCCTCCTGGAGGTGGTAGCTGCAGATGTTGATGGGGTTCCACTTGGGGATGTGGTTCACCGTGTACGTGATCATGTCCGTGGTCAGCCGCAGGCTGGGCACGGGCGGGAAGACATGCGTCCCGCGTGAGAGGTACTCCTTGACGATGTCGTTCTGGGTCGTCCCCTGGAGCAGGGCGATGTCCGCGCCCTGCTCCTCCGCGACCACCTGGTAGAGCGCCAGCAGCCACATGGCGGTGGCGTTGATGGTCATCGAGGTGTTGGTGCGCTCCAGCGGGATGTCCTGGAACAGCCGCCGCATGTCGCCGAGATGCGAGACCGGCACCCCGACCCGGCCGACCTCGCCCCGGGCCAGGACGTGATCGGGGTCGTAGCCGGTCTGCGTCGGCAGGTCGAACGCGACCGAGAGGCCGGTCTGCCCCTTGGCGAGGTTGCGCCGGTAGAGCTCGTTGGACGCCTCGGCGGTGGAGTGACCGGCGTACGTCCGCATGAGCCAGGGCCGGTCTTTCTGACGATCAGTCATGAAAAGCCTTCAGCCTTCAGACGTTACGGAAGCGGTTGATGGCGTCGAGGTGCCGCTCGCGCAGCTCCCGGTCCCGCACGCCGAGGCCCTCGCGGGGTGCCAGCGCCAGCACCCCGACCTTGCCCTGGTGGCGGTTGCGGTGGACGTCGTACGCGGCCTGGCCGGTGTCCTCCAGCGCGTAGACCTTCGACAGGGTGGGGTGGATCTTGCCCTTGGCGACCAGCCGGTTGGCCTCCCACGCCTCGCGGTAGTTGGCGAAGTGGGAGCCGATGATGCGCTTGAGCGACATCCACAGATAGCGGTTGTCGTACTCGTGCGTGTAGCCGGAGGTGGAGGCGCAGGTGACGACCGTGCCGCCCTTGCGCGTGACGTACACACTCGCTCCGAACGTCTCGCGCCCCGGGTGCTCGAAGACGATGTCCACGTCCTCGCCGCCGGTCAGTTCGCGGATGCGCTTGCCGAACCGCTTCCACTCGCGCGGGTCCTGATGGTGTTCGTCCGTCCAGAACGCGTAGTCCTCGGCGGTGCGGTCGATGATCGCCTCGGCGCCCATCCGCCGGCACAGCTCCGCCTTCTGGTCGCTGGAGACGACACAGACCGGGTTGGCCCCGCCGGCCAGCGCGAACTGCGTGGCGTACGAGCCGAGTCCGCCGCTCGCGCCCCAGATCAGGACGTTGTCGCCCTGCTTCATCCCGGCGCCGTTGCGGGACACCAGCTGGCGGTACGCGGTCGAGTTGACCAGTCCGGGAGCCGCGGCCTCCTCCCAGCTCAGGTGCTGCGGCTTGGGCATCAGCTGGTTGGACTTCACGAGCGCGATCTCGGCGAGGCCGCCGAAGTTGGTCTCGAATCCCCAGATCCGCTGCTCGGGGTCGAGCATCGTGTCGTTGTGCCCGTCGGACGACTCCAGCTCGACGGAGAGGCAGTGCGCGACGACCTCGTCGCCCGGCCGCCAGACGTTGACGCCGGGGCCGGTGCGCAGCACGACGCCCGCCAGGTCCGAGCCGATGACGTGGTACGGCAGGTCGTGGCGCCTGGTGAGTTCGCTGAGCCTGCCGTACCGCTCCAGGAATCCGAAGGTCGGCAGGGGCTCGAAGATCGAGGTCCAGACGGAGTTGTAGTTCACGGAGCTGGCCATGACGGCCACCAGGGCCTCGCCGGGGCCGAGTTCGGGCACCGGGACCTCGTCGAGATGGAGGGACTTGCGGGGGTCCTTCTCCCGGGTGGTCAGGCCCGTGAACATCTCCGTCTCGTCCTTGTGCACGGTCACCGCGCGGTACGAGCCGGGGAGGGGCAGTGCGGCGAAGTCTGCGGATGTGCTGTCCGGCGACTGGATCGCGTCCAGGATTTCCTTCACGGTGTTGCCTCCGGTGAAGCCGAGGGTGCGAGATGCAAGGGGGCTGCTTGCTGGTGCGGTGGAGGTGTGCCGTCGGTTCGGCGGGTGCGCGGTGCCGGTCGTGCTGACCGGCGGCGCCGGGTGAGCGCGGAGATGCCTGTGACGCAGGCGTCCGGGCGCACAAGCGGGATGGCTTGCGGGAACAGCCGGACAACTTCACGCTATGGCACCCGGTGACACCTGGCAAGGCACTGGGTGCCAAAAATTTCTCTCATGTGTCACTCGTACGGCACGCATGAGCAATGTCTACCGCTCGACCGCCGGCAAATATCACTTCAGGTGCCGGGGTGTGCGCATGGCGTATCGGCGTCAGGGTGCGCGGGGGCCCGGCCGGTGGGCGCGGGAAGCGATGGGGGAACGAGAGGCCGGGCGACTACGCGCCCTTGAGTGCCTGCTTGATGGTCCGCATGACCTCGTCCAGCGGGGCGTCCGTGTGCGCCACCGTCACCAGCACGTCCCCGCTGGTACGCGCGGTGGCGGCCGGCTGTCGCGGCTTGTCGCCGAGGGTCCGGCCCGCGCCGATACCGGTGCCGAAGGTGTCACGCACGATCGCGAACGCGTGGTCCAGCTGCGCCTCGACATCGCCCTGGCCACCGGCCCGCAGCCAGCGCCGCAGCACATGGTTGTGCGCCGTGACGACCGCGGACGCGGCCACCTCCGCCAGCAGTGGGTCGTCATTGCCGTCGGCGTGGTCGCGCTCGTCGAAGTGGCCCAGCAGATAGCGGGTGAACAGCCGCTCGTAGCGGGCCACCGACGCGATCTCGCGCTCGCGGAGCGTGGGCACCTCGCGGGTGAGGCGGTAGCGCTCCACGGAGACCGCGGGGGAGGCCGCGTACATCCGCATGACCTCCTTGATGCCCCGGCAGACCGTGTCCAGCGGGTGCTCGTGGGCCGGTGCGGCATTGAGCACCGACTCCGCCCGGACGAGCGTGTCGTCGTGGTCCGGGAAGATCGCCTCTTCCTTGGAGCGGAAGTGCCGGAAGAAGGTCCGGCGGGCGACCCCGGCCGCGGCGGCGATCTCGTCGACGGTCGTCGCCTCGTACCCCTTGGTCGCGAACAGCTCCATGGCCGCGGCCGCCAATTCACGGCGCATCTTGAGGCGCTGCGCGGCGGCGCGAGTGCCGGCGGCGCTCTCCGTGCCGGCGGTCTTGGAGTTCGTACGGGAGGACTTGGCGGACTGGGACATGGAGTGAACGTACTGCATCGGCGCAGGAGAGCGTGCCTGCGGGGCGGACCGGCCGGGCGGTCCGCCCCCTCCGGCGCCGGGGTCAGCGCCGCGCGTACTCACGGAAGCCGCGCCCCGTCTTACGGCCGAGGCAGCCCGCCGCCACCAGGTGTTCCAGCAGCGGCGCGGGGGCCAGCCCCGGGTCGTGGAACTCGCGGTGCAGCACCCGTTCGATGGCCAGCGAGACGTCGAGGCCGACCACATCGAGCAGTTCGAAGGGGCCCATCGGATAGCCGCCGCCCAGCTTCATCGCGGCGTCGATGTCGTCGAGCGTCGCGTAGTGCTCCTGGACCATCTTGACCGCGTTGTTCAGGTACGGGAAGAGCAGCGCGTTGACGATGAAACCGGCGCGGTCGCCGCAGTCCACCGGGTGCTTGCGGACGGCGCGGCTCACCTCGCGGGCGGTGGCGTGGACATCGTCGGCGGTGAGGACCGTACGGACCACCTCGACCAGCTTCATCGCCGGGGCCGGGTTGAAGAAGTGCATCCCGACGACGTCCTGCGGGCGTGAGGTCGCCCGGGCGCAGGCGACCACCGGGAGCGAGGAGGTCGTGGTGGCCAGCACCGCGCCCGGCCGGCAGATCTTGTCGAGCGCGGCGAAGAGCTGCCGCTTGACCTCCAGGTCCTCGGCCACCGCCTCGACGGCCAGATCCACCTCGGCGAACGCGTCGAGCGAACCGGCCGGTGCGATCCGGGCCAGCGTCGCGTCCCGGGCCTCGGCGGTCAGCCGGCCCTTGTCGACGGAACGAGCCAGGGACGTGGCGATACGGCCGACGGCGGCGACCGCCTTCTCCGGGTTCCTGGCCGCGAGTACGACGTCGTATCCCGCCTTGGCGAAGACCTCCGCGATGCCGCTCGCCATGGTGCCGGAGCCCGCGACCCCGACCGACCGGACGGGTCGGCCAGAGCCTGCGGCGGCGCCTTCCGCGGTGATCGTCGGTGTCAGGGCGTCCGGCACCACCGTGCCGCTGCCGGGCGCCTCGTACGTGTAGAAGCCGCGCCCGGCCTTGCGCCCGGTCAGCCCGGCGTCGCTGAGCTGTCTGAGAACCGGCGCGGGGGCGTGCAGCCGGTCGTGGGACGCCGCGTGCATCGCGTCCAGCACGGTACGGGCGGTGTCGACGCCGATCAGGTCGAGCAGGGCGAGCGGCCCCATGGGCAGCCCGCAGCCCAGCCGCATCGCCGCGTCGATGTCCTCGCGGGAGGCGTACTTGGCCTCGTACATCGCGGCGGCCTGGTTGAGATAGCCGAAGAGCAGGCCGTCCGCGACGAACCCGGGCCGGTCGCCCAACGCGACCGGCTCCTTGCCCAGTTCGCGCGCGAGTGCCGTGACGGCCGCCACGGCCTGCGGCGAGGTGAGGACCGAGGAGACCACCTCGACCAGCTTCATCGCCGGGGCGGGGTTGAAGAAGTGCAGTCCGAGCACCCGCTCGGGGTGCGCCGAGTCGGCGGCCAGCCGGGTCACCGACAGTGCGTTGGTGCCGGTCGCGAGCACGGCCGTGGGACTGACGATCCCGTCCAGCGCGCGCAAGACCCGCTGCTTGGCCTCGTACGACTCGGGCACGACCTCGATCACCAACTCGGCGTCGGCGGCGGCGTGCAGATCGGAGAACGTACGGAACCGGGCGAGGGCGGTCCGCCGCTCCTCCTCGGTGAGCCGGCCGCGCTCCACGCCCCGCGCGGTGGACGCTTCGAGCGCGGCGACGGCCTGCCTGGAGGCCGCGTCGCTGATGTCGATGCCGATGACCTCACGGCCGGCCACGGCGAGGATCTCGGCGATGCCGGTCCCCATCGTGCCGAGGCCGACCACGGCGATGGTGGAGAGAGGGATGTCCATCACGGGACTCCAGGGGAAGAAGTGACGGCTGGTTTTCGGGGCTCGGCCGGCGGACGTGTACGTGCTGAGCGTCCGTGAGCCTGCCGACGGGCCCTGTTCCGGAGCCACGCCGTATGTACGGTCCGGACGGGCCGGGCCGTGGAAGTGCTGAACCGACAGCACTCGCGATGGCTGCGTCACCAGGCCATCGGAGTCGCGAGTGGATAACCCGCTCATCTGAGGTTAACCGACGGGTAACGAGCGCGCCAGAGCGCGGTCGTCATGCGCTGTGTCACCCGCCTCGGGACCGGTGAACTCGCATGTTCAGGTGTCGCGTACACCTATCCGGAGGGAGTGCCATCAGTCTCCCTTAGCGATCACCGCTGAGATCGTCTCGATTTCCAGCGAGCGCTGTCTGGTGTGATCTGTCGGAGTCTTCTAGCATCGGAGGACTGATTGAGGGCGTCTCCCCGGGGGGCCCGGACTCTCTGCAGTCCGGACCACACCCCGGGGACACACCGTCTCAGCCAACTACCGTTTTCGGTGGTCGGGCTGAGACGCGTGTCTTGGAGCGGCCATCCTTCGCAGAAGGATGTCGGCCTTGCGCTCCGGACTTTCGACGCGAGTCTTGCTCGTCGCCCTGTCAACTGTTCTGTCCCTGCTTGTCGCGGTCATCGCCGGTGTGCTGTCCTGGGCAGCGGACGGAAGCGTGCCCCGCGCAGTGCTCTGCGGCGGTGGGGCCTTCGTCGTATGGATGACCCTCTCCGTCTCCCTGTGCTCGGCTCTGGGCCTGTTGGACAGAAGCATCAGGCAGTCATGATGTGGACCGCAGCCGACTGTCGGAGAATGCGGCCGTCTGACAGCAAGACCGATTTTCCTGCTCCGTTCCTACCGGGACCCCGGGTCGGCCGAGCCGGTGGTCGAGTGCGGCACCGACATCGGGGCAGGTGTCGCGGATGACGTCGAGGAAGGCGTTCAGTGCCGGGGACCGGTCCCGGGTGCTGAAGGACAGGACCAGATCGGGCAGAGGCGTGCGCGGGGTCACCTCGCAGAACCACGTGCCCCGTCGCGCTGGCGCACACCCCGGCTCGCGAGGCATTGTCGGCCAGCAGGCTCGCGACTACCTCGGTGCCGCGGGCCTTGAAGCTGCGGACCGGGTTCGCCGTTTCGAGCTTGATGCTCACCGTGCACCCGAGGCCGGGCTCCAGCGCCTCGCAGCGGTACAGCGGAGTGTCGAGAAAGACCGGGTCGATCACCCGGCGAGCCGCCCGGATCCGAGCAGTGTCGAGACGCGTCTCCTGCACGACACAGCAGCGTAGCGTCACCGGGGCTGGTTTCATGAGCAACTGTCAGGATCTTTAGGTCGGTTGAGATGTGGCACGCTGCGGCGGGTTCCTCGGGGCGTTCGACGAGGTGACCGTTCTCGAAGCGGGCGCAGGCCCGGACGAGGGCGACGAGGTGGGGTGCGATGACCGCACGCCGGCGCGCCTGGACGGACTCGACAAGCTTGAACGGCCAGGCTTCCCAGGAACTGCTCCAGCGCGGGCACGAAATCCCCGAGGGCAGGCCGTGGAGGTAGAGCAGCGGCAGCACCTCGGAGACCTTCGGCGACTTGCGGCACCAGGGAGGCGGGATCTTCGAGGAGAATCGCTACGTCATGAGCAGTGCTCCCGAGGCAGCCACAGCGCGGCAGGACCTCCGCGATCCGCCAACTCGTCCTCCGGGCCCCGGCCCCGGCCTCCGTCATCGCGAAAGCCGTCGGCTACCACGACAAGACCGCCACCCGCCTGGTCACCGAAGCCGGGGGAACCTGGAGCCGATACGCCCTGGGCGACCACACACTGTCAAGTCACCTTGCGCGTCGCGCGCGTCGGCCGGCCGGAGCTGTGAATCGGCGCCGGTCGCGTGCCCGGCGCCGATAACCTGGCAGGCATGGATGAGGACTTACGTTCGCTCGCGGACCGGGTGCGGGACGAGTCCGGGGACTCGGAGGCGTATCAACGGCTCGTACACACCGAGGACCGGGAAGAGCTGGCCGGTGTTCTCACCGCGCGTGAACAGCCCTTGTGGGCGCGGGAGACAGCCGCGTTCCGGCTCGGGTGCGCCGGGGACCGGCGGGCTTTCGAAACGCTCGTGCTGCTCCTCAACCACCGCGATCCCGAGCGCTGCGTCTCCGCTTCGTACGCCCTCGCCCGGCTCGGCGACCCGCGCACCCCCAGGGCCGCTGCCGCGCTCGCCACCAACACACTGCGCACCGCCTACGCGCTCCATCCCATACGGCTGCTCACCGAGTTGCGGGCCGCCGAGTCCGTACCGGTGCTGATCGCCACGCTGGAACGGCTGTTGGCGCCGGACGAACCGTACTGGCGGGTGGCGCTCGCCTGTATCGAGGGACTGGGACAGCTCGGGGACCCCGGCGCGCGCGACGCCCTCGAAGCGGCCCGGGTTCACCCCCGCCTGCGCACCGCCGCCGACGAGGCACTCAGCCGCCTCGCGTAACGCACTTCGGGCACCGAGACCCCGTCCACGTCGAAGGACTCCTCGGCGCCGTCCGGCGCGAAGCCGGCCTTCGCGTAGAAGCGGCGGGCGCGCCCGTTCTCCGCCAGCACCCAGAGCAGCATCGACGTGTAGTCGTCCTCCGCGGCCCGTGACGTCAGCGCGTCCATCAGCGCGCGCCCGACACCGGTGGACAGCAACTCGGGCTGTACGTAGATCGCGTACAGCTCCGCCGTCCCGGCGTCCGCGTCCGCGTCGCGGCCGGGACCGTAGCAACCCCACCCGGCCACCCGTCCGCCGCGCTCCGCCACGAGATTGACCACCAGGCCGGCGCCGGCGGCGAACCGTTCACGGCGCAGGGCCGTCTCCTCCGTGACGCTCATCGCGTCCAGATACGCCTGGGGTATGAGCCCCGCGTACGCGTACCGCCAGCCGCGCACCCGGATCACGGCGACGGCCTCGCAGTCGGCGACGGTCATCTCACGGACCCGGATCCCGGCCGTCACCTCGCCGGGTATCGCCATGAACTGGCCTGTTTCCCCGCCGACTTGGCTGTATTCGTTGTCGGACGAGACGCCGTTGGGTGAGGCGCCGTCGGGGGAGCACGGCCGGGTGGATTCAGTCATGGGCGCCATCCTCGCGGACACCATTGACAGCGGGCACGGGTTTTCCGCCGCCCTCGCCCCTGTCCCTCAGTGCTGTTCGACGATGCGGGTCAGGAGCCGGTCGAGTACCTGTAGCTCCTCGTCGCTGAGGACGCCGTACACCTCCGCCATCGTGCGCTGGACGGCGGCGTCGGCGGCGTTGAGGCAACTGCGGCCGAGGTCGGTGACGTTTACGGCATGAGCGCGCCGGTCGGCCTCGTTACGGCGTCGCTCGACGAGTCCTCGCTGCTCAAGGTCGTCGATCTGACGTCCCATCCCCGAGCGGTCGACCCCGACGCGGTTCACCAGCTCGGTCTGGCTCAGCGGCTGGTCGGCGGCGAGCGACAGAAGCACGTTGTACTGCCGCGGCGTGAGCTCGAACTCGCTCAGCGCGTCGGCGAAGTTGCGGTCGGAGATGCGCCACGCGAGAAACAGCGACATCCCGACGTGGACACCGTGCGCGCTGGCCAGCGCGCGCCGACTGCTTGCCCGAAGGTCGCTGGAATCCCTGATCACGTCGCCTGATGCTACCCGGCGCCAGATACTCCCAGATGATACTTTCCCAACTGGGAGCAATTGGTCGAGGCCGCGGCGCCGTGAGCCGCCGGGCCCGTTGTGAAAGGACTGAGAACGAATGGGTCGTCTGGAGTCGAAGGTCGCTGTCGTCACGGGCGGAGCGCTCGGGATGGGGGCGTCCCATGTGCGGACGTTCGTCGCCGAAGGCGCGCGTGTGGTGATCGCCGACATCCTTGAGGCGGAGGGCCGTGCACTCGCCGCCGAACTCGGCGAAGCCGCTCGCTTCGTCCGTCTGGATGTGAGTGACCCGGAGCAGTGGGCCGCGCTGGTCGCCGAGACCCAGCGAGAGTTCGGGCCGATCACCGTACTGGTGAACAACGCCGGTGCCGCGGGGCCCTTCCTGCCCGCCGCGGAGCTGTCGATCGCCGATTACCGCCGCACGATGGAGGTTGACCTGAACGGCACCTTCTACGGAATGCACGCCGTCATTCCGGGCATGGTCGCGGCGGGCGGCGGGTCGATCGTGAACATCTCCTCCACGGCCGGGTTCCAGGGCAGGACTCCGAATGCCGCGTATTCGGCATCGAAGTTCGGCGTGCGGGGTCTCGCGCGGGCCACGGCCAAGGACTACGCCGCGGCGGGCGTTCGTGTGAACTGCGTCTGCCCCGGCATTGTGCGCACCCCGCTCCTGGAGGCCACATGGGACGAGGACGCCCAGGCGCGGGAACTCCTGCGGGTGCCGATGGACCGCTTCGGAGACTCCGCGGAACTGTCCGCCGCGGTGCTGTTCCTCGCCTCTGACGAGGCGTCGTACGTGACGGGCACCGACCTGCTCGTCGACGGTGGAATGACCGCCTGAGGTACCGCGGATCCGTTTCACCTGGGAGGGGATCCGTTTCACGTGGGGCGGGCGGACAGCCACGCCCCACGTACACGGTCGGGATCACATCGACGCGGCAGTCCCCAAGCGGTGCCGGGGCGCTCCGACCCACATGACGATCAGCATGCCGCCCCTCCGTTACGCAACGGGGCTGCGGATGCTCCTCGCAGGCCAGTGGCCGGCCGAGGACACGCTGCCGATCCAGTCCGTCGCGGAACGCCTCGGCCGCACCTCTCGGGCCGCCGTTCAGCCGCGCCTTCAAAGTGGGTAAGCGTGGTGTCCAAAGCCGTGAACCTGGTGTTGAGAACGGGGCTTTCGTATTCCACCGGAATGAGGACGCCCCGGCGAGCGGCCCGCGCCTAATGTCGTCGGCGAGGGAAAAAGGACGGGGCTTCCGCCGCCGGGCCGATACTTCATCGCGCTTTTCCGGCCCTCGTTGTGCCATCTCGGAAGTCCATGACCCACGGAACTCCTGAAGTCCATGACCCACGGAACTCCTATGGAGGGCGGCTCATGCACGTATTGGTGACCGGCGGTGCCGGCATGCTGGGTGGTGACCTTGTCCGCAGACTCGCCGACGACGGGCACGACGTTCACAGCATCGATGTGAGACCCGCCGTCGACTTGTGTCCCGCGGGCCCGCCCGGCCAGGCCGGTGGCGTCGGATACCGGCACACCGTGGGCGACATCCGCGACACCGCCTTCCTCACCCGGGCGGCCACCGGCATGGACGCCGTGGTGCACTGCGCCTCGGCGCTGCCCAGCTATCCCGCCGAGCAGATCCGCTCGATCGTCGTGGACGGGACGCGCAGTGTGATGCGGGCGGCGCGCAGCGCCGAGGTCGAGCGCGTCGTCCATGTCTCCACCACCGCTGTCTACGGCATCCCCACGGACATGCCGACCGCGGAGGAACATCCCCGCCTGCCTTGCGATCCCTACAGCGCCGCCAAGGCTCAGGCGGAGGAGGTGGTCGAGGAGTACCGCGGCACGGGGATCTGCGTGCCCATCCTGCGCCCCAAGACCTTCCTCGGTCCCGGTCGGCTCGGCCTATTCGCCATGCTCTTCGAATGGGCGGAGGAGGGCCGTCACTTCCCGGTCCTGGGCCGCGGAGACGTCCGTATCCAGATGTTCGACACCTTCGACCTCGTCGACGCTGTGGTGACCACACTGCACGCACCGGCCGCGACAGCCGACGACACCTTCAACCTGGCAGCCGCCGAATTCGCCACGCTGCGCGAGGACTTCCAGGCCGTGCTGGACGCCGCCGGGCACGGCAAGCGCGTCGTCTCGCTGCCGGCGAAACCGGCGCTGATCACCCTTGAGCTGTTGGCGCGCACAAAGCTGTCGCCGGTGTACGGGCGGCTGTCGCGGAAGCTGATGGATGACTCGTACGTCAGTATCGACCGGGCCCGCGAGCGGTTGGGGTTCGAGCCGAAGTACTCCAATCAGGACTCCCTGCTGCGGACCTACGCCTGGTGGCGCGAGCAGAAGGCGGCCGGGCGGCTGGGCCGGCGCAGCGGGCGCACCAGCAGGGACGCGTGGCGGCAAGGGGCGCTCGCGCTGGCGAAGAGGGTCTTCTGATGGCGTCCGAAACCGTGCCTGAGGCAGAGCTCCACACAGCGGCCACGAGCGCGTCCGGGAGCGCGTCCACGAGCGCGTCCACGAGCGCGTCCACGTCCGTCGCGGCAGGGCGCTTCCGTGGCCTGCTCGCGCTCTCCCGCCCAGGGCAGTGGATAAAGAGCCTGCTGGTGGTGCCTCTTCCGCTGCTGGACCCCGCCGTCTGGCGTCTCGCCCCGATCCTGCGCGTCGGCGCCGCCCTGCTGGCGTTCACGCTCGCCTCGGTCATCGTCTATGTCGTCAACGACATCGGCGACCGGGAACGAGACCGTCTCCACCCCGTCAAGAGGCACCGTCCGCTGGCGGCCGGCCGCCTCCCGGTCCCGGTGGCCTGGCTCTACGCCGCGGTTCTGTCAGTCGTGCTCGGCCTGCTGCTGGCGTACGGCACTCTGGCGGTGGCCGTGCCCGTCGGGGCGTATCTGCTGCTCAACGCCGCCTACAGCCGGGCGCTGAAGCACGTGCCGCTGGTCGACGCCTTCGTGGTGTCCTGCGGGTTCGTGCTTCGGGCGGTCGCGGGGTGCGCGGCGGCCGGTGTCGAGCCCTCGGCGTGGCTGTTGATCTGTGTCTTCTCCCTGTGCCTGATGCTGAGTTTCGGCAAGCGGCGGCACGAACTGATGCTTCGCGGAGAGCTGCACCGCCCGGCCCTGCGCGGCTACTCGGTGCCCTATCTCGACTCCTTGATCCTGCACACCGCGGTGCTCACCGCGATCACGTACTTGCTCTACCTGCGTACCGAGGTCTCCGCGGGTCCGCACGGGGACGCGGTCATGCTGCTCTCCGTTCCCTGCGCCTTCTTCGGACTGTTCCGCTACCTGCAGCTGGTCCTCGTCAGCGGCGAAGGCGGTGAGCCCGTGCGCTCGGTCCTGCACGACCGAACCATGGTCGTCAACTCACTGGTGTGGGGTGCCCTTCTGGTCGGTTCCCTGCTCGCCGGTCAACCCCCGCTGTAGCCCTGGAGAAGAGAGGTAACGAACCGCCATGGAATTCCAGCCCCTGGTGAGCATCATCGTTCCCAACTACAACTACGAGCGGACGCTGGGGCTGTGCCTGAGCGCGATACAGGACCAGAGCTATCCGAAGACCGAGATCATCGTGGTGGACGACTGCAGTACGGACGGCTCGGTGGCCGTCGCCGAACGGTTCGGGGTCCCTGTGCTGCGTACCCCGGGCAACAGCGGAGTGGCCGCCGCCCGTAACCTCGGCGCCCGGCAGGCCCGCGGCGAGGTGCTGTTCTTCGTGGACTCGGACGTGGCGCTCGCCCCCGACGCTGTCGCCAACGCGGTCGCCCTGCTGGGCGGCGACGCGGCCATGGGCTCGGTCTGCGGGATCTACGAGCCGGAACCGCTGATCCGGGACAGCCTGGTCGAGGAGTACCGGAGTCTGCAGGCCCACTACTGGCGGGCCAGCTCCGAGGGGCCCGTCTCCTTCGGCTTCTTCTCCCTGGGGGCGATACGCGCCGATGTCTTCGCCGAACTCGGCCCGTTCAACGACCGGTTGTGGCAGACCGAGGAGGTCGACTACGGCAACCGGCTCTCGCAGCGCTACACCCTGTGGCTCAGCAACGACGTCCGCGGTCGGCACGACGACGACCACGAGATGTGGCCGCTGATGCGCAAGCTCTTCCGCCGGGGCCGGCTGAGGGTCCCGCTGTACGCGCGGCGCCGGAGGTTCGCCCAGGGCTTCGAGACGGCCTCCCGGGCTTGGGGGAGCCTGGCTGCCCTCGGCTCCGTGGCCGCCCTGGCCCTGCCGCCGCTGTTCGGGGTCGCGTGGGCCGTCGTACCCGCGCTGCTGCTGCTGATGTCGCTGCTGAGCGACGCCGGGATGTACGGCTATGTGCTGCGCCGCCGCGGCCCGTTCTTCCTGCTCTACTTCATGGGCGCGCACTTCCTGGTGAACCTGTCCATCGCGGCGGGCGCCGGCGCGGGAGCCCTGCAGTGGCTGGCCTCCGGGGCATTCCGCCAACTGTACGACGCCGGCCAGGAACCCCTCAGGGGATCGGCGTGAGCGGGGACTTCGGCGTCCGCACCGCGGGAGCGGCCGGGACCGGGCCGGGCGAAGCCGGACCTGCCGCCGGGGAGCTGACGGAGCCCACCACCGGGGCGCGCTGGTGCCTGGGCACCCGCCTCCTCGTCGCGCTGACCGTCGCGTGGGGGATGTTCCTCCTGCTTCAGTACGCGCTCAGCGGCCGCCTGTGGCTCTGGCTGGTCCCTGACCTCGTACCGCCGTTGGCCTTCGTCGCCGTTCCGTTGGCGTTGCTCGCCGCCGCGTATTTCGCCCGGCCGGTACGGCGCACACTGATCCCACTGCTGGCCGCGACCACCGTGCTGGGAGCGGTGTACTCCGGGCTCAATCCGTACGCCGTCGCCAACTGGAACGCGCAGGCCCCGCCGCGCGACGCCCTGCGTGTGATGTCCTGGAACACCCAGTACTGGCACCAGTGGGACGACCCCGACCGCTTCTACCGCTATCTGAAGGCCCAGCGCGCGGACGTCTACCTGCTCCAGGAGTACTTGTCCTGGGTGGGTGAGAGGCCGGTACGGACCGACGACATGGCCCGGCTGCGGCGGGAATTCCCCGGTTACGAAGTCGCAGTCAGCGGTGAACTCCTCACCCTGTCCAGGTTTCCCATCGTCGGCCGGCCCGCCATCGGCCCGGCTCGGGCCATCCGTCCCACCACCGAGTGGACGCGGGTGTACGAGTCGGCCAAGGTCCTCCGCACCGATCTGCGCATCAAGGGCACGGTGATGTCCTTCTACAACGTGCACATCCCCGTGCAGGTCGATGCCGCACGAAATCCTCTGACCCCCGGCTTCTACCGCACGGTCCGGCAGCGCGACGCGGAACGTCGGCCGCAGTTCGCCGCACTGGAGAAGGACGTGGCGGGCAACGACCGTCCGCTACTGGTCGCCGGCGACTTCAACACCTCACCGGCCATGGGCGACATCGGCGGGCTGGAGGGCGTTCTCAGGGACGCGGTACGGAAGAGTCCCGCGCTCTACCCGGCCACGTGGCGGGACCAGGGGCCCGGACTGTGGCGGCTGGACTGGGCGTTCACCTCCGACCAGGTCGCGGTGCACCGGTACGACCTGCGCGGTTCGGCGGGCATGTCCGATCACCGGGCCCAGGAACTGCGGCTGTCGCTGGAGGGCGGTGCGCGATGAGCGGACGGGTACGGACCGTTCTGGCCGCAACCGCCCGCGGGGCCGGCTGCACGGTCGTCGCGGTGGCTCTCGCAGCGGTCCTGTGGCGTGAGCGGTCGGCCCTGGGCGATCAGATGCGGACCCTCGGACCGGGCTACGTACTGCTCGCCGGCGCGCTGGTGGTGGCAGGACTCGTTCCCGGCATGCTGGGGTGGCGGGCGCTGCTCGAAGGGATGGGCGCCCGCCTGGAGTTGCGCGACGCGATCCGCCTGTACTTCGTCGGAGGGCTCGCCAAGTACATCCCCGGCGGCCTGTGGCCGGCGCTGGCGCATGCCGGTCTTGCCCAGTCGGTGCGGCAGCCGCCGGCCCGGCTGGCCGGCGGCTTCCTCGGCAGTGTGGTGCTCAGCACCGCCGCCGGTGCCGCGGTAGGTGTCCTCGCGGTGCCCGTACTGGCCGGGCCACAGCCGCTGTGGTGGCTGCTGGCGCCGGTGGCCCTCGCGCTGCCCGCCGTGGTGGTGTGGGCCGCCCCCGTTCTCGGTGCGCGGCGGCAGGCGGCCGTCGACCGGCGGACGGCCCTGTACGCGACAGCGCTGATGGGCGCGGGCTGGGTGCTGGCCGGTCTCCATGTCTCCGTACTTGCCACGGCCCTTGGCGCGGACCCGGGCAGGGCGCTGGCAGTCGGGGTGGGCGGCTTCGCGTTGTCCGCGGTGTGCGGAATGCTGGCCTTCGTTCTGCCGGCCGGGCTCGGCGCCCGTGACGTCGTACTCGGTCTCACACTGGCCGCTGTATTGTCGGGGCCGGCCGTGGTCGCCGCGGTGGCGCTGAGCCGGGTCCTGGTGACGCTTGGCGATGTGTCGACCGGCCTCGCCGCTATGGCGGTCCACCGGGCGGGGGCACGGAAGGCCCGCCTGGACGCGGGCACCAACTGATTCCCAGGAGGACATGTGCAAAGCGGTAACTCTCTTCCTATGGCCCGGAGTCTCGGGGACAGTGCCATCCAGGTCGGCGCGGTGGGGCTCGGCTGCTGGGCGATCGGTGGTGAATGGACGGACAGCGAGGGAAATCCGCTGGGCTGGGGAGAGGTGGACGACGACGAGTCGGTCGTCGCGATCCGGCGCGCGCTGGAGTTGGGGGCCAACTTTTTCGACACGGCCGACGTGTACGGCGCGGGCCGCAGCGAGCGGGTCCTGGGCCGGGCGCTGGCCGGGCACCGTGACGAGGTCGTCATCGCCACCAAGTGGGGCAACGTCTTCGACGAGTCGAGCCGGACGATGACGGGCGCCGACGAGACACCCGAGTACGCCCGGAAGGCGCTGCACGCCTCGCTGAGCCGGCTGGGCACCGACTACGTCGACCTGTATCAACTCCACCTGTCCGACGTGGATGCGGAGGTGGGCGCCCGGCTGCGGGACGTCTGCGAGGAGTTCGTGGCCGAGGGCCTGATCCGGGGTTACGCGTGGAGTACGGACGACCAGGCGCGGGCCCGCGTGTTCACGGCGGGGGAGCACTGCGTCGCCGTGCAGCACGAGTGCAGCGTGCTGCACGACGCGCCCGAACTGCTCGCTCTCTGCGAGGAGTCGGGGGTGGCCAGTATCAATCGCAGCCCGCTGGCCATGGGCCTGCTGACCGGCAAGTACACGTCGGCCGACGGGGTGGCTCGGGGGGACATCCGCGGCACACCGCCGGGCTGGCTGCGTTGGTTCACCGAAGACGGCGCGTCGGCACAGTGGGTCGCGCGGGCGGAGGCGGTCCGCGAGGTGCTCACCAGTGGCGGTCGTACTCTCGCGCAGGGCGCCATCGGCTGGCTGTGGGCCCGTAGCCCGCGGACCGTGCCCATACCCGGCTTCCGGAGTGTGGCTCAGGTCGAACAGAACGTCGGCGCGCTGGATTTCGGGCCACTGACACCCGAGCAGATGAAGGAGATCGAGGGCCTGCTGGCGAGGGTCTGAGCGATCCCGGCGGCCGGTCTCGGCGACCGCGCCGACTACGGGCCGCCAAGGGGCCGGGAGCATTCCTTGGCGGTCGATCGACACTCGGCCGACGCCGTCAGGCGTGCGAGTAGTCCGGGTTCTCCCCGCTCACCGCCTGCTCGCTCATCAGCCCCGACCGGTACGCGAAGGCGACCAGTTGGGCACGGTCCTTCAGCGCCAGCTTGTGCCGAATGCGGTGCAGGTGGGTGCGGACTGTGCTGATCCCGATGTACAGCCGCTCGGCCACGTCGTCAATCGTCATGCCGTGCCCGACCAGAGCCAGCACCTGCCGCTCCCGCAGGGTCAGTGTGGTGACCTCCGGCATCTCCGCCGCCCGAGGCGCGTTCTCGTACACACGCCGGAACCACTCGACGAGCCGGTCCACGACCACCGTGCTGAGCATGGTGGACCCACGGGCCACACCCCGGACCGCGGCGAGCACCTCTTCACCGGTGGCGTCCCGGTTGAGCAGGCCCTTCACCCCTGCCAGGAGCAGATCGGAAAGCAGCGCGTCCGTGCAGTCATGGTGGAACACCAGGACATGCGGCCCGCTCTCCTCGGAGCTCCCGTACTCGGCCAGCCGTCGGCTCGCCTGGAGGTTCGGCTCCGGATCGAGGCCGAGGAGCACCACATCGGGCCGGTACGTCCGCGTGAGTAACAGGGTCTGCGCAACACTTTCGGCCGTGGCCACCACCTTGAAATCTGACTGTGAATCCAGCAGACCGGCCAGACTGTCCCGTACCAGCGGAATGCCGTCGCAGACGAGTGCGCGAATCGGAACAGAGATCGAGTTTACATCTGAGGGCGGTTTCATTGGGTCCTCCCGTAACGCATCATGATCGTGCGTAGTTCGTTCGGGTAGTGCGGTTGTGTTTGAGCCGAGGCAGGGCTGAGGATGCTCCCGGACTGTGTCGCTGGGGTCGTTGGAAATCTCTGGGCAAGTCCCTGCGGGAAGTCGCATGACGCACTACTGTCTCCGCCTCCTGCGGGAAGTCACGCGTGACGGGCTTCCCTTTCGACGGGAAGTGCGGGTGCGCAGTCGGTGCGCCCGGATGGCGCGGGATCAGTCGGATTGTGGCCACCGGGCATAGGGCAGGGATGCTGCCCAGCAGGAGCGGGACTGTATGGTCCCCGACCACTCGATGGTATTGCCGGGTAGCGGCCCGGCGTTAACGCCACCGTCTATGGAGATGGCTGGCGTACCCCGGTAACGGCTGCACTGTGGCAGGCCGTATATCGTTGTAAACGATTTCGTCATTCCGCTTCGGGGGCAAGTGGGCAATAGATACGCAATGAGCTTCTTTGGATTTTGTCGAGAACTCCTCGGTTATGGCCGCAAGGTGCGAGCGTGAATCCCCTCAGGTGGTGATCGCAAGCGTGTGCGCCCCTGTTTGATAACGTTTCAATCTTTTCATGGCGGGTGCTCCATGGCCGCGCTTCGTGGGTGTTCAAATGATCGCGCGTCATGGCGGCACTTTGTAGTGGCGCAAATTATGCGTAATGCCATGCTCGCGTCAAGCGTGGCGATTTTGGGGCAGGCGTCCGTAAGGATCAAGTCACCGAGGGCGAATGCTGAGCAATGCGGCAAAGGGCATCCAATGGAAGGTGTTCTCTTCTTTGAGGGTGGCCTTTTGTCGAAATTATTGGAGTTTATGACGATATTTTGCATCGCGCCAGATCGGCGAGTTTCAGTCGATCGGGAGTGGCTCTTGGCCTCGCTCCACCGATCAAGAGCGGTTCCAGGGTCTGGGCATGGCCCAGGCGACTTGGCGGAGTGCGGGATGAATCTCCAGGAAGGGGACGGACTTCTGACGGTAAGTCCGCCCGAGTTGATGCCGGGCGGCGTACCGCTACGCGACTGGCGCCACCCGGAAGTCCAAAGGCGCGTCCCGCGCCTGCCTCAACAGCCGTCTTTACGCAGGCCTCCGACGCCCCGCGTGCCGCGGCGGTTTAGGCTCTGAGTGTTTTCGAGGTAATCGAACGAGTCCGCTCGTAAACATCGCGTGCTACAGGATTCTTGAGATGAGGCTTTGCCAGGCGCAATAGATTCTGCATCCGCTGATCTGCCCTTCCCGATTGAATCAAAGGATAGTCCTCCAGCGCGCTGTTCCAGGTGGCGCAAGCCGCTTCCAGATGCCCAACTGCGAACTGACGCTCGGCGAGAATCGCACGATCTCTCACGCGCGTACGCCGATGGATGCCGTAGCGCAATCTGTCGGACTGCTGCATTGCTGCTACCGCTCCAGCCGTATCGCCAAGCTCATACCTGACCTGACTGGTGTGGTAGTTCAATGCGGCCGGATCATAGGAACCGAAAATCCTCTGCTGGGATTCGGCTTTATCCATGGCAACATCGGCTTCCCGCAGATGCATCAGCGCATTCGAGCGGTCTCCGATTTGTGCTGCTGCGTGGGCTTGTTGCCCGGCCAGGAACGCTCGCATCCGGGGGCCCGCCTGCGGGGAATCCGCAGCGGCGGCATCGGCGAGCCGCATTGCGGACCTTCCGTGTCCCAGGTCCACGGCCTGGACGCTCATTCCTCGCAGTGTGGTGCAGTAGGTGAGATGGTCTTCCGACGCCCCGGCCAGCTCTAGCGCTTTCAAATAGTACTGCTGGGCCAGCCCGTGAATTCCCTCGTCAACAGCCATGTATCCGGTGAGGTAACACAGGTCGGAGGCAGCGGACATCATCGCTTTGCGGACTTCCTCCGACGCGTCTGCCTTCAGGTAAGGGGCGACCGTGTTCACGAGGAATGCCGCTGCCATCGGCCGTGCGTGACGCCCCCCGAATTGGTCGTCCAGTTCGGACACCCGTTCCGTCATGGCAATGACCATGTCGACTTCGGGCATTCCTATGCGCAGCGGCTTCCCGACCTGAACGGCTTCCATGCGGCCTAGAACGTCTGGCCAGTTGGGAACGGTGAGGGCTACGGAGAACAGGGCGGCTCCCACGACGCTGCGGCGGGACGGGTCCATGTCTTGCCTCCCGAGGTCGATCAGCCCTTCCACGGTACTCGGATGGGAGTTCGACTCCTGCGGGAGCGGGAGGAATCCTGCTTCGGATCGGGTGACGGGTCGTCGTAGTCGTCGGGCGAACGCTTCCAGGATCAGTGGGCGGACGGATTCCTTGGGCAGCTGCCCCGTCAGCCACTGACTGACCGATGGCTGTTGGTACTTGAGAGGGGTTCCGCGTTCGGTTCCGATGTGGTTGACCTCTTGGGCGAGTTGACGCATCGTCCACCCGCTCTCGCGGTACAGCCGCTCAAGTGCTGTGTTCGGCTCCAGTGCCTTCACCGTTCCCATCCCCTCCACAGCGGCCTTATGGCTCTTATGGCCTCGCGCCATGACAAGCGTAGCGCTGTGCGTAGTCGTCGCGTTGCCTAGAGCGACCAGAGATCGCGCGGGCAAGGAGGAGCGGTGAACTCAGATGTCGGGGAAGGTGGTGACCTTCCGATGGTGTCGGCCACCAAACTGGGGCCGTGCGCTTGCCCGTTGGGGGAGGACTGCCCCGAACGGGCCGGCCCAGTCGCGGGAGATGGCGAGCCCGAGCATTCCCGCGCGGACGACCGGTCCCACAGTCCGACCATAGAGCGCCTGCGGCCCCTGGTGGAGAAGGAAAATCGTTGGTCGAGCGGGAGTTGGCGATGAGCGACCCGGAATGCGCGCAGTGTGCGGAACTGGCGGCGAAGAAGGAAGCGGTCGAAGCGTCGGGGGACCGGCGGAGTACTGGACGTACGTTCTGGAGTTGTTTACATCCCGCCGGAAGCCGGTCTGCCGCACCCGCCGCCCCCGCTCCACTGTCGGGAATGCCGTGGAAAGGAACGCTGTCAGGAATGAGTGTGCGGAAAGCCGGACTGGCCTTGTTCGCTGCCGGTGTCACGATTCTGATCTGCCTGGTGGCACTCGTCTTTCTGGGCGTCGGCCTCGCCGTCATCGGCCCGTCTTGAGCCCCCGCCCGTACCGCCCAGTCCATCCGTCGCCCCCGTAGCGGATGGGCGGGGCTAATCACCCCGGCGCCCTGGTCCCGGACGAATGAGCGCATGCCGGGTGGATCCATTTGAGGGCAGGACCTACTGGAGCTTGTCGAACACGGCCTCCAGGCGCCGCTCCCCGTCGCGGGTGTGTGCGCCGGCGGCCAGCGCGGCCTTGGTGAATCGGGCCGCGGCGGGTTCGCCGAAGAGGCGGCCGAGAAGCTCATTCCCCCTTTCCAGGCCGTGAGTTATCGACTCCGACGCGGCGTCGACCGCCTCGACCGCGGCGCGAGCGACACCGGGTTGCAAACCGGCGATCCGGGCGGCGAGGGTGTCGACGACATGGTCGAGCTCGGCGTCCGGCACGGCCCGGTTCACCCATCCGTACCGTTCCGCGGTCACCGCATCGATCAACTGCGCACCGAGGATGATCTCCAGCGCGCGTGCGCGGCCCACGAGACCGGGCAGGTATGCGGTGCCTCCCGCGCCCGGGATGATCGCCGCCGCGGTCTCCGGCTGCGCCAGACCGGCGTGTTCGAGGGAAGCGAACCGCATGTCCATTGCCGAGAGCAGTTCCGCACCGCCGCCGCGTGCCAGTCCGCGCAGCTTGGCGATGGTGATCTGCGGCAGCGATCTGACGCGTTCGTGGAGCCGCATCATCGGGTTCAGGGACTGGTCTCCCTCGGGGGCGATCGGGAGTTCCGCGAACGATGCGAGATCGTCGGTAATCGTCATATCGCCATGGGCGACGAAGAAGTCCGGGTCCGCGCTGTCGAAGACGATCACCTGGACGTCGTCGTCGCCGGACATCGAGGCCGCGAACCGGTCCAGGTCCAGCATGAGGGTGGCGTCCAGCAAGTTGAGCGGAGGGTGGTCGATGACGACGTGTGCCACGCCGTCGTTGATGGAGACCTTGATGGCCGAGTATTCGCCGGTCATGGATCCTGCCTTCACTGGTCGAGGGTCGAGCACGGAGATATCTTCTGTATACCTAGTAGGGTCGATATACTTCAACGAAACCAGGTATCGAGAAGGAGACCGGCGTGACTGGACCGACCTTCGACGCCGAGGGGCGTCGTCTCCTCGACCAGCTTTTCGACAAGTGGTCCCTGCTGGTGTTGGAGGCACTGTGTGACCGGCCCCGGCGCTTCAATGGGCTTCGCCAGCACCTGCCCGCCGTCACGCCGAAGTCACTGACCACATGCCTGCGGCGGCTCGAACGCAACGGGGTGGTCGAGCGGCTGGTCGTGTCCACGGACCCGGTTGCGATCGAATACCGCATCACTCGCTTGGGCCGGAGCCTTCAGTCGCCCCTGCAAGCCATGTTGGGATGGGTCGTCGATCATCACGACGCGGTGGAAGCCGCCCGATCCCACTATGACGAGCGACGTACGCGCAGCGAACCTCAGTCCCTGTCTCCGCCCTCGTCTGTCACAAGAGTGTGAGTTGCGTCGCCTCGGGCGCGGGGCCCGGCGCCTCGTCCCGCGTGCCGTCCCGGCTCTCGGTGATACGCCTGGCCTCGCCCCGGCTCGCCGGGCCTATTCCGTACTCGTCGGCCAGTTCGTGCACTTGTCGTGTGATCCGGCGCTGGTACCACTTGGGGGCGTACGCCCCGTCCGCGTACAGGCGCTCGTAACGTGACACCAGGTGCGGGTGGTGCTGTCCCAGCCAGGCCATGAACCACTCGCGCGCCCCCGGCCGCAGATGCAGTACCAGTGGGGTCACGGAGCCGGCGCCCGCGGCGGCTATCGCCCGTACCGTCGCCCGCAGTTGGTCGGGGCGGTCGCCCAGGAAAGGGATGACCGGCGCCATCAGTACCCCGCAGCCGATGCCGTTGTCGGTCATCGCGCGGACGACATCGAGGCGGCGCTCGGGCGACGGGGTGCCCGGCTCGACCGTGCGCCACAGCTCCTGGCCGACGAAGCCGACCGAGACCGAGATGCCCACCTCGGTGACGGAGGCGGCCTCCCGCAGCAGTTCGAGATCTCGGAGGATCAGGGTGCCCTTGGTGAGGATGGAGAACGGGTTGGCGTGGTCGCGCAGCGCCGTGATGATGCCCGGCATCAGCCCGTAGCGCCCCTCCGCCCGCTGGTAGCAGTCGACATTCGTGCCCATCGCTATGTGCTCCCCCTTCCAGCGGGCGGAGGCCAGCTGCCGGCGTACCAGCTGCGGCGCGTTGATCTTGACGACGATCTGGGAGTCGAAGTCCAGCCCGGTGTCGAGATCCAGATAGCTGTGGGTCTTGCGCGCGAAGCAGTAGACACAGGCGTGTGTGCAGCCCCGGTACGGATTCACCGTCCATTCGAACGGCATACGGGACGCTCCCGGCACCCGGTTCACGATCGAGCGGGCGCGGACCTCGTGGAAGGTGATCCCGCGGAATTCAGGAGTGTCGAACGTGCGGGTGGTCACCGCGTCCGTGCCGAAGAGTGCCATGTCCCCGGTCGGCCCCGTCGTCGGCGGGCTTTCGGCCAGATTGTCCCAGCGCATGCGTGCCTCCTCGGTAGCTCTGACCACAGAATAGAACAAGTGTTCCCTTGATCGCTGCGGACCCGGATTTGGCGGGCGTACCGGAGGGTGGTTGGCTGGCCGCGACTCACTGAAGAACCGAGTGCTGGAGGAAACGCCATGGCGCAGGTCGAGGCCACGACGGAGCGGATCATCGCGGCGGACGCGGACACGCTGTTCGATGCGCTGGCCGACTACGAGAACACCCGCGCGAAGGTGCTCCCCGGCCAGTTCAGCGAGTACGAGGTGCGGGAGGGCGGCGACGGCGAGGGCACCCTCGTCCACTGGAAGCTCCAGGCCACCAGCAAGCGCGTGCGCGACTGCCTGCTGGAGGTCACCGAGCCGAGCGACGGCCGCCTCGTGGAGAAGGACCGCAACTCCTCGATGGTCACCACCTGGACCGTCACCCCTGCCGGTGAGGGCCGTTCGAAGGCTGTCGTCACCACCGTCTGGGACGGCGCCGGCGGCATCGGCGGCTTCTTCGAGCGGACCTTCGCCCCCAAGGGCCTCGCGCGCATCTACGACGAGCTGCTCGCGAAGCTCGCCGCCGAGACCGAGAACACCTCCGGGGCCCAGACGAGTGAGTAGTTCCGGCACCGGTAAGTAGATCTGCCGGGGCGCGCCCCGGCAGATCTACCCAGGCTGCCCCACGGTCACCGTTTCGGGTGGTTTTCCCCGCGGCGCCATTGCGCGCCCCTCGTGCGACACGTCGCGGGAAATCCCTGATGAGCGCCCCGGCGCGGGCTCCGCCGCCCAACACGCCCCCGTCGCAACCCCTTTCGGTAGTCAGCGTTCCGCTTGCCCCCTCTTGGCGTGCGATGCGAAGAATGACGCCGCGCAGGTGCGACGAGGGGAGCAGTACGTGGGCGGTACCACTCTGCCGAATGGCGTGGAGCGACAGGGCGCCGGGCAGCAGGGCCCCGAGCCGCTCCACGCAGGGCCGCTCCACGCGGGTCCGCTCCACACCGGCCGGGCCGAGGCACCTCCCGCCCCGGTCCCCGCCGAACCCCTCAGCCCCCGTCGGCTGCGCCTGGTCGTCTTCGGCCTGATACTCGCCCTGCTGCTGGCCACGCTGGAACAGATGATCGTGGCCACCGCGCTGCCGAAGATCGTCGGCGAACTCCATGGCCTGGACCGGATGTCCTGGACGATCACCGCGTACCTGCTCACCGCCACCATCGGGCTGCCGGTCTACGGCAAGCTCGGGGACCTTTACGGCCGCAAGGGCGTCTTCCAGTTCGCGATCGTCGTCTTCGTCATCGGATCCGCGCTGGCGGGTTGGTCCCGCACCATGGACCAGCTGATCGCCTTCCGCGCCGTCCAGGGCATCGGCGCCGGCGGACTCATGATCGGTGTCCAGGCGATCATCGCGGACATCGTGCCGCCCAGGGAGCGCGGCCGCTTCATGGGACTCATCGGCGCGGCCTTCGGGCTCGCCTCCGTGGCGGGCCCGCTGCTCGGCGGCTTCTTCACCGACCATGTCTCCTGGCGCTGGTGCTTCTACTTCAATGTGCCGCTGGGCGTCGTCACCCTCGCCGTGGTCTCCGTGGTGCTCCGGCTCCCCAAGCCCGCCGCCCGCGGCCGGCTGGACGTCCTGGGCGCGCTGATGCTCGCCGCCGCGTCCACCTTCCTGGTGCTGCTGACCAGTTGGGGCGGTACGGAGTACGCGTGGGACTCCCGCGTCGTGCTCGGACTGGCCGCGGGTGCCGCCGGAACGACCCTGCTCTTCTTCGTCGTCGAGAGCTTCGCGCCCGAACCGATCATTCCGCTGCGGCTGTTCCGTGACCCGGTCTTCACCATTACCGGCCTGATCGGCGCGATCACCGCGGTGGCGCTGTTCGGCGCCAGCAGCTATCTGCCGACCTTCCTCCAGATGGTCGACGGGGCCAGTGCCACCGAATCAGGCCTGCTGATGCTGCCGATGATGGGCGGAATCGTCGTCGCCTCCGTCGTCTCGGGACTTCTCGTCACCCGTACCGGGCGCTACAAGATCTATCCGCTGCTCGGCTGCGCGATCTCGGTGGAGGGGATGTGGCTGCTGTCCCGTCTGGAGGCCGGTACATCCCTGCTCGAATGCGGCATCGCGCAGGGGGTCCTGGGGCTCGGCATGGGCCTGGTGATGCCGGTGCTCGTCGTCGCCGTACAGAACTCCGTTCCGCCCGCCGACCTCGGCACCGCCACCAGCGCCAGCAACTACTTCCGGCAGATCGGCGGCAGTGTGGGGGCCGCCGTCTTCGGCACGCTCTTCGCCGGCCGGCTCACCGACGCACTCGCCGACCGGCTCCCCGCCGGGGCCGATCTTCCCGAACCGGAATCCATCACCCCGCAACTGGTCCACGCCCTGCCGCCCGCGCTGCGCGACCCGTATGTCCAGGCCTACGCGGACGCGATGCCGCGGATCTTCCTCTATCTCGTGCCGGTGCTCGTGCTCGGCCTGTTGATCGCCTTCTTACTCAAGGAGAAACCGCTGGTGTCCCAGAACGCCGCCGAGCCCACCGCATTCCCCGCCGAGCCGACCTCGTACGCCACTGAGCCGACCTCGTACGCCGCCGAGCCGACCTCGTACGCCACTGAGCCGACCTCGTACGCCGCCGAGCCGACCTCGTACGCCACCGCGTACTCCGTCGGACCCAGCGCGTTTCCCGCCGAGCCGGCCCCGGTTCCCGCGCCGCGCGCCAGTGCCCCGCCGGCCGCACCTGCCTTCCCGGCCTCCTCCCAGGGCCCCGCGCCGTACATCTCGGGTGTGGCTGTCTGCGGCACCGTGCAGCACCACGACGGCACCGTCGTGCCCCGTGCCGCGCTCACTCTGATCGATGTCCACGGACAGCAGGTCGGGCGCGGGGCGAGCGGCGGGGACGGGCGGTACGCGCTGAGCGTGCCCGGCTCCGGTTCGTACGTGATGATCGCGGCGGCCAGTGGCCACCAGCCGCAGGCCGTCACGGTGACCGTAGGCGAACGGCCCGTCGAGCTGGACGTGGTCCTCGGTGGCGCGGGCCGCCTCGCCGGAGCCGTACGCACCGCCGACGGCACCCCGGTGCGTGACGCGGCCGTGACCCTCACGGACGTACGCGGCGAGGTCGTCGCGAGCACCCGCAGCGGACGCGAGGGCGCCTATGTGATCTCGGAGCTGGTGGCCGGGGAGTACACGCTGGCGGCGAGCGCCCCGGCCTTCCGGCCCGCGGCCCTCCCGGTCAGCGTGCAGGCCTCGCGCGAGACCCGGCAGGACATCGAACTGGCCGGCGGGGCGGTGCTGCGCGGTACGGTACGGGCCGGCGGAGGCCGTCCCGTCGAGGACGCGCGCGTCACCCTGCTCGACGCGGCCGGCAATGTGGTGGACACCCTCACCACCGGTCCCGACGGCATCTTCCGGTTCGTGGATCTCTCCTCGGGCGAGTACACGGTGATCGCCGCGGGCTATCCGCCGGTCGCCACCGTCCTCCGCATGGCGGGCGGCGGACGCACCGAACGCGACCTCCAACTGGGCCACGAGGACTGACTTATTTTCAGTCAACTGTGGGTTGTGCGCGGGCGCACTACCTATTAGTTCATTGACCGGCGCATCGTGTGTGAAGGGCCTTACCGTGGAGGGCGGAGCCGCGGATCCTGGCGGCAGGGAAGGAGCCTTCCACCCATGGACAGTGGTATTCCGCCGGGACTGCCGCAGGACTTCGCCGCGGCCGGCCGGATCCCGCTCGCCGTGGTCGTCGTGGACGGTGACGGCCTGGTGTCGCACTGGTCGAGCGGCGCACGGCGACTTTTCGGCCACGCGAGGGAAGAGGCGATCGGGCAGCCGGCCAGCGATCTGATGCCGGTCGCCGGAGCCCTCGCCGAGGGCGAACAGGGGGTGGCCCACGGCACGTACGACTCGTACGACGATCTGGGTCCGGAGCTGCACACGCGGGGCTCCTATCCCACCGCCGGACGCGCGAAGCTCTCCGCTCCCGGGCGGGGCCGGCTCGACGTGCTGTGGTGGGCGTATCCACTGATCGGTCCGGGGCCGGGGCGCCACCTCGTACTCGCGGCGGACGCGGCCCAGTTGCGGCGGGACGGCGAAGAAGCCACGAGCGACGGCGCGGAAGCCACGAGCGACGGCGCGGAAGCCACGAGCGACGGCGAGGAGTCCACGCGCGACGGGGCGGACGAGACGCGGGACGGGTCGGGCGCCCCGCGCATCTCCCCGGGCTTCGCCCTGCACACGGAACTCCAGGACTCCGACGCGCTGGCCCGGCGGCTGCCGGACATCCTGCCGAACATGGGCCCGGCCGAGTCCAACCGCATCGTCGCCCAGGTCCTCGAACTGGGCTACCCGGTACTGGAGTTCAGTCATCAGGAACGAGTTCCCGTCACCCCCGACTGGGGTGTGCCCCGCCGCGCGGCCGAACGAGGGGCCACCTCCGCCGCCACGCCCGCCGGACCCGGGCAGCCCCGGCGGTCGGCGGTGCCCCGCCCCCAACTCGACCTCGAATACGCCGCCGTGCGCGAACGGCTGGAGTTCCTGAACGAGGTCAGCGGCCGTATCGGCTCGTCCCTGGACCTGGCCCGTACGATCCGTGAGGTCACCAGCGCCGCCGTCCCCCGCTTCACCGACTTCGCGGGCACGCACCTGCGCGCCGCGGTGCTGGCCGGCGAGGGATTCCCGGACGGTCCGCCCGATGTGACCACCCTCTGGCACCGGGTCTGGGTGGAGCACAACGACGAGCCGGGCCGCTGGGACGACACGGTGCCGGTCGGTGAGGCCATTGCCTTCCCCGAACACACCCCGTTCTTCCAGTGCATGGTCACCGGCGAGCCCGTACTGATCCCACGGATCAGCGAAGAGGACGGCAACCGTATCTCGGGAGAGTTCGAGAAGCGGGATCTGCGTCCCCTGATCAATCACCGGTCCATGCTGCTCGTGCCGTTGAAGGCGCGCGACGTGGTGCTCGGCTTCATGGTGCTGATGCGACGGCCCGAACGCGAGCCGTTCGACGGCATGGACCGTACGACCGGAGCCGAACTCGCCGCGCGGGCCGGGCTCGTACTCGACAACGCCCGGATGTACACGTACCAGGAGAACGTCGCCGAGACGCTCCAGGACAGCATGCTGCCGCAGGTCGCCCCGCGCATGGCGGGCTGCGACATCGCCACCCGATATCTGCCGGGCACCCGGCTCGGCCGGATCGGCGGTGACTGGTTCGACGCCGTGAAACTGCCCGGGTCGCGCACCGCCCTCGTCGTCGGTGATGTGATGGGCCACGGGCTCAACTCGGCGGCGATGATGGGCCAGTTGCGTACCGCCGTACAGACCATGGCGACCATGGAGATGCCGCCCGCACAACTGATGCGCAATCTGGACGACTTGGCGCAGCGGCTCGGCGAGCTGTATCTGGCGACCTGCCTGTACGCGGTGTACGACCCCATCACGTCCGAGCTCCAGATCGCCAACGCCGGACACATCCCGCCGGTCCTCGTCCGCGCCGAGGACGGCAGGAGCGAGGTGCTCGACCTGCCGACCGGAGCGCCCATCGGGGTGGGCGGAGTGGCCTTCGAGACGGCGACCGTGCAGGTCCGGCCGGGGGACCGGCTGGTGTTGTGCACCGACGGGCTGGTCGAGGTGCGCGGCGAGGACATCGGGGACGGCCTGGCGGCCCTGTGCGCGTCCGCCGCGCACCCCGCCGCCTCGATGGACAGCGCCTGCGACACCATCATCCGCGCGCTGAACACCCGCGACGGCCGCAAGGACGATGTGGCCCTGCTGATGGCGAGGCTGAACGGGATCCCGGACGAGGACGTGGCCGAGTTCCAACTCGACCTCGATCCACGGGAAGTGGGCAGGGCCAGACGCCTGGCGCGCGGACAGCTGCTCGACTGGGAGCTGCCGGACGCGGTGGAGGCCGCCGAACTGATGGTCAGTGAGCTGGTCACCAACGCCCTGAAGCACGCGCGGTCCCGTCAGGTCGGGCTGCGTCTGGTCCGTACGGACGCGCTGCTGTGCGAGGTCACCGACGACGAACCGGCCCCGGCGGCCCTGCTGAACGCGGGCCATGACGACGAGTTCGGGCGGGGACTGCGGGTGGTGAGCCGGCTGGCCCGGGAATGGGGCAGCAGCAGCTCGGCCCACGGCAAGACGGTCTGGTTCGAGCAGGCCCTGACACGGAGGTCCACCGCGCGGCCGTCCCGGTCCGCGCCGGCTGCCTGAGCCACCCGTCTCTCCCCGGTTCCTGGTCGGTCCAAGTGAAGATTTTCCCCGCGCTCTTGTCCCCGGACCTGCGGAAACGGTAGTCCGGTCCCCACACCCGCGTTCCGCGGGCCATACCTGGGGAGACAAATGGACGTGTCGCTGCGTTACCGGGAGGCATGGGAAGGTTTCTGGCGGGAGACCTCCGGCACACCGGGTGAGGCGATCTGGGACTGCGATCCGTCCCTCGCCTCCATACCGCACAGCGAACTGCTGCTGCCGCACGCGGACGCCTCACTGCCGGTGGTCGATCTCGGCTGTGGCAACGGCACTCAGACCCGCTATCTGGCCACCCGTTTCGCACGCGCGATCGGCGTGGACCTCTCGGACGCGGCGATAGCGCTCGCGCGCCGCGCCGACACCGCGGGGACCGCCGAGTTCGAACAGCTCAACCTGGTCGACCGCGACGCGGTGCGCGCGCTGCGGGACCGGACGGGGGACACCAACGTCTATATGCGAGCGGTGATCCATCAGAGCGAACCGCAGGACCGGACCGCTGTCGCCGAGGCCGTCGCGGAGCTGCTCGGCGTACGGGGCCGGGCCTTCGTCGCCGAGCTGACCAGCGCGTCGAGGGCGGTGTTGCAGCAGGCCTCGGCGGGGCCCGACGGCCCGCCGGAGAAGCTGCGGCGGGTCTTCGACCACGGGCTCAAGCCGGCCGGGGCCGAGGACGAGGAGGTGCCCGGACTGCTGCGCGCGGCCGGGCTGACGATCCTGGCGAGCGGGGACACCGTGCTCGCGCAGACGGAGCAGCTGCCGGACGGCACCCGGATCGACCTGCCGGCCCGGTGGTTCGTGCTCGCACGCGCATAGCGCTGTCCGTACAGCCGTGTACGGGCTCGTCACAGCCGTGTACGGGCCCGTCACAGCCGTGTCCGCCCCGTCACACCCGTGTACGGGCCCGTCACTCCCTTGTCCGCCCCCGTCCGCGCCCGGCGTCCGCGCCGCCCCTCACACGCGGCGCGCGGTGCCGGACAGGGGCTGGATAGGGTGGGAGGCGAGCTCGGGTCCGGCGGAACCGGTGCCGGACAGGCCCCAAGGCCGACGCCGGGGTCGGCACCGGGCCGCTTCGGCGGCGCGGCGCGGCCCGGCCGGCTTGGCCCGGAGAGGGCCCGGCTTGGCCCGGAGAGAGGAAGGGACCTGTGAAGATCCTCATCAGCGCCGACATGGAAGGCGCCACCGGTGTGACCTGGCCGGCCGACGTCCTGCCGGGCAAACCTCAGTGGGAACGGTGCCGTTCCCTGTTCACCTCCGACGTCAACGCCGCCGTTCTCGGCTTCCTCGACGGCGGCGCCGACGAGGTGCTCATCAACGAGGCGCACTGGTCGATGCGCAATCTGCTGCTGGAACAGCTCGACGAGCGGGCCGAGATGATCACCGGCCGGCACAAGTCGCTGTCCATGGTCGAGGGCGTACAGCACGGCGACGTGGACGGTATCGCCTTCGTCGGCTACCACACCGGAGCCGGTACGGAGGGCGTGCTGGCGCACACGTATCTCGCCAACTCCCTCACCGGCGTGTGGCTGAACGGCACCCGGGCCAGCGAGGGCCTGCTGAACGCGCATGTGGTCGCGGAGTACGGCGTCCCCGTCGTCCTCGTCACCGGCGACGACCTGACCTGCGTGGACGCGGACGGCTACGCCCCGGACGCCCGCAAGGTCGCCGTCAAGGACCATGTCTCGCGGTACGCGGCGGTCTGCCGGACCCCGGCCCGTACCGCCGCCGACATCCGCGCCGCCGCGAAGGAGGCCACGGCACTCGCGGGCCGGTACGAACCGGTCGGCGCCGGGCCGTTCACCATGGAGATGGAGTTCGACGCCGCGCATCTCTCCGAGGTCTCCACCGTCGTACCGGGCGTGGCGGCGAGCGGTGAACGGCGCGTCTCGTACACCAGCGGGACGATGTATGAGGCCATTCGCACGTTCAAGGCGGTCACCACGATCGTTTCGGCCGCGGTGGAGGAGCAGTATGGCTGACATGAGGTCCACCGACATGTTTGATCCCCTCGACTTTGATCCCCTCGACAGGGCGGCGCTCGACGAGGTGGTCACCTTCACCTCCGAGCTCATCCGTATCGACACCACCAACCGGGGGAGCGGGGACTGCCGGGAGCGCCCGGCGGCCGAATACGTCGCGGAGCGACTCGCGGACGCGGGAGTCGAGCCCACCCTCCTGGAGCGGACCCCCGGCCGTACCAACGTCGTGGCCAGGATCGAAGGCACGGATCCGGCCGCCGACGCGCTTCTCGTCCACGGTCATCTCGACGTCGTACCGGCCGAGCCCGCCGACTGGAGCGTGCACCCCTTCTCCGGGGAGATCAGGGACGACGTCGTGTGGGGCCGCGGCGCGATCGACATGAAGAACATGGACGCGATGCTGCTGTCCGTCGTCCGCTCGTGGGCCAGGTCGGGCATCCGGCCGCGCCGGGACATCGTGATCGCCTACACCGCCGACGAGGAGGCCAGCGCCGTCGACGGCTCCGGTTTCCTCGCCGACCAGCACCCGGAACTCTTCGAGGGCTGTACGGAAGGCATCAGTGAGTCCGGGGCCTTCACCTTCCACGCCGGCCCCGGAATGGCCCTCTATCCGATCGCCGCCGGTGAACGCGGCACCGGCTGGCTGAAGCTCACCGCCCACGGCAGGGCGGGGCACGGCTCCAAGGTGAACCGCGCCAACGCGGTGAGCCGGCTCGCCGCCGCCATCACCAGGATCGGCGACCACCGGTGGCCGGTCAGGCTCACCCCGACCGTACGGGCCGCCCTCGCCGAACTCGCCGCGCTGAACGGCATCGACACGGACGTCCACGCCGAGGACTTCGACACGGACGGTCTGCTGGGCAAGCTCGGCCCGGCCGCCGCGCTGGTCGAGCCGACCGTGCGCAACAGCGCCAATCCGACCGTCCTGGAGGCCGGGTACAAGGTCAATGTGATTCCGGGCCAGGCCACCGCCTATGTCGACGGGCGGATGGTGCCCGGCGGCGAGGAGGAGTTCCGTACCACCCTGGACCTGCTGACGGGGCCGGACGTGGAGTGGGAGTTCCACCACCGCGAGGTCGCGCTCCAGGCGCCGGTCGACTCGCCGACCTTCGCCAAACTGCGCGCCGCCGTCGAGCGTTTCGACCCGGCCGGGCATGTCGTGCCGTACTGCATGTCGGGCGGCACGGACGCCAAGCAGTTCTCCCGGCTCGGCATCACGGGCTACGGCTTCTCGCCGCTCAAGCTGCCCCCCGGCTTCGACTACCAGGCGCTGTTCCACGGCGTCGACGAGCGGGTGCCCGTCTCGGCGCTGCACTTCGGCGTCCGTGTTCTCGACCACTACCTGAAGTCCGCCTGATCCGTCCAATCCGCCTGATTCTTCGCCTGGTTCGCACAGTTCGCTGAGGAGCACGATGCTGTCCATGGGGGGCTACGGAACGTGGCCGTCGCCGATCGACGCCACACTGGCCGCCTCGCACGACGGCCGCCCCGAGTACGTGGGGACGGTCGGCGACGAGGTGTGGTGGACGGCACCGCGCCCGGCCGAGGCGGGCCGGCGCGCACTCGTACGCCTGCGGGCCGACGGCCACGAGGAGTCGGTCCTGCCGGCCCCGTGGAACGTCCGCAGCCGGGTGATCGAGTACGGCGGTGTGCCCTGGGCGGGCGCCGCGCGCCCCGACGGCGGCCCGCTCGTCGTCTTCGTCCACTTCCCCGACCAGCGTCTGTACGTGTACGAGCCGGACGGCGCGGACGGCCCGAGGCCCCTCACACCCGTCTCCGCGACCGGCGGCGGGCTGCGCTGGGCCGACCCCCGGATCCACCTGGACCGGGGCGAAGTCTGGTGCGTGCTGGAGGAGTTCACCGGCGAGGCGCCCACCGACGTACGCCGGGTGGTCGCCGCCGTCCCCCTGGACGGCTCGGCCGCCGAGGACCGTACGGCGGTACGGGAGCTGTCCGACGACCGGCACCGCTTCGTCACCGGGCCCCGGCTCTCCCCGGACGGGCGCCATGCCGCGTGGATCGCCTGGGACCACCCGCGGATGCCGTGGGACGGCACGGTGGTGATGCTCGGTGAGGTGACGGAGACCGGCCCGTTCACCGGGGTCGTCCCCGTCGTCGGGGACACGGACGAGTCGATCGCCCAGGTCGACTGGGCGCCGGACGGCTCGCTGCTCTTCGTCTCCGACCTCGGAGACTGGTGGGAGCTCCGGCGCGTCCGTCCCGACGCCCTGCTCCCGGGCGCGGCGGACGGGCCGGACCGGTCGCCCGGCGTCATCGCGAGCACCGCCCTCTGCCCAGGGCGCGGCGAGGAGTTCGGCGGTCCCCTCTGGAAGATCGGCCTCCAGTGGTTCCACCCGCTGGAGAACGGGCTGATCGCCGTCATCCACGGCAAGGGCACCACGGCGCTCGGCATCCTCGACCCGGAGACCGGCGAACTGGTGGACGCGGCCGGGCCCTGGACGGAATGGGCCGCGACGCTCGCCGTGCGGGACACCCGGGTGATCGGCGTCGCGGCCGGCCCGCGCAGCGCGTACGAGGTCGTGGAGGTGGACAGCGCCACCGGAGACGCCCGCGTGATCGGCTCGGCGCACCGCGACCCGGTGGACCCCGCGTACTACCCCGAGCCCCGGATCCGTACCTTCACCGGCCCGGACGGCCGCGAGATCCACGCCCACATCTACCCGCCGCACCACCCCGGCCACCGCGCGCCCGACGACGAACTGCCGCCCTACGTGGTGTGGGCCCACGGCGGTCCCACCGGCCACGCCCCGCTCGTCCTCGATCTGGAGATCGCCTACTTCACCACGCGCGGCATCGGTGTCGCCGAGGTCAACTACGGCGGCTCCACCGGTTACGGCCGTGCCTACCGCAACCGGCTGCGCGGGCAGTGGGGAGTGGTGGACGTCGAGGACTGCGCGGCCGTCGCGCAGGCCCTGGCCGCCGAAGGCACCGCCGACCGGGCCCGGCTCGCCGTACGTGGCGGCAGCGCGGGCGGCTGGACGGCGGCGGCGTCCCTCACCACCACCGACGTGTACGCCTGCGGCACCATCATCTATCCGATCCTCGACCTGCTGGGCTGGGCCACCGACGAGACCCACGACTTCGAGTCCCAGTACCTGGAATCGCTGATCGGACCGCTGGCCGAGGTCCCCGACCGCTATCACGAACGTTCTCCGCTGCATCATGTCGACCGGATCACCACGCCGTTCCTTCTGCTGCAGGGCCTGGACGACGTGATCTGCCCGCCCGCGCAGTGCGAGCGGTTCCTGGACCGGATGGCGGGGCGCGGCATTCCGCACGCGTACATCTCGTTCGAGGGGGAGGGGCACGGCTTCCGCAGGGCCGACACCATGATCCGCGCGCTGGAGGCCGAACTGTCCCTGTACGTACAGACCTTCGGCATCGACCGTACCGACGTCCCGAAGCTGGAGTTCAAGACGTGACCGAGACGCCCCCGACCGCGACCTCCATGTCCTTGAGCGTCACGCCTCCTGCCGTGACGGTCACGCCGTTGACCCGGCCCGCGCGCCTGCGGCGGGGGGCCAGGGTCGCCGTGGTGGCGCCCAGCGGCCCGGTACCCGCCGACCGGCTCGCGTCGGGGCTCGACATCCTGCGCGGCTGGGACCTCGAACCCGTCGTCGCCCCGCACGTCCTGGACACCCACCCCCGGCTGGGCTACCTCGCGGGGACGGACGAGGACCGCGCCCGGGACCTCCAGGAGGCGTGGTGCGATCCGTCCGTCTCCGCGGTGCTCTGCGCCCGTGGCGGGTACGGAGCCCAGCGCATGGCCGAGCTGCTCGACTGGACCGCGATGCGGGCCGCCGGGCCCAAGGTCTTCGTCGGCTACAGCGACATCACCGCGCTGCACGAGGCGTTCGCCCTAAGGATGGGCCTGGTCACGTTGCACGGCCCGATGGTCGCCACCCTGACCTTCCTCAAGGACGCCGCGACGCAGGAGTCGCTGCGCGCCACGCTCTTCGAGCCGGAGTCGGTACGGACCCTGGGGTCGGCCACGGCCCGGCCGCTGGTACCCGGCCGGGCGACGGGCGTCACACTCGGCGGCTGCGTCAGCCTGCTCGCGGCCGACCTCGGCACACCGCACGTACGTCCTTCGGCCGCCGGAGGGCTGTTGCTGATCGAGGACGTCGGCGAGGAGCCGTACCGGCTGGACCGTATCCTCACCCAACTGCTGCGCTCCGGCTGGCTGGACGGAGTCGCCGGGATCGGCCTCGGCTCCTGGACGCAGTGCGGTCCGTACGAGGACGTACGGGCGCTGCTGCTCGACCGGCTCGGCGGACTGGGCGTACCGGTCGTCGAGGAGCTGGGGTTCGGCCACGGCGAGACGGCACTGACGATGCCGCTGGGCGTGCCCGCGGTGCTGGACTCGGAGAGCGCCACGCTCACCCTGGATGTGCCGGCGCTGACGTGACCTGGCCCGGCCGGTGATGGGCGAGCCGTCGGCCGGTCTAGTCTGGCGCGATGCGCGACCTTCCGGAGCCGTTCGCCGAGGGCCTCCGCACGTTCCTGTGTCCCCTCCGCCGTGAGGACGCCGACGAGTTCACCGCCCTCGTCCGCGAGAGCGAGGCCCTGCACAGTCCTTGGCTCTTCCCGCCCGCCGGCCTTACGCGTTCGCCGCGTACGCGAACGTGTTCGCCGAGGACCCCGCCAAGCTGGGCCACCTGGTCCGTACTCGCGACGACGGGCGGATCGCCGGTTTCATCAACATCAACAACATCGTGCGGGGCGGTTTCCGGAGCGGCGCGCTCGGATACGGCGCCTTCGCGCACGCCGCCGGGCGCGGGCTGATGTCGGAAGCGCTCGGGCTGGTGCTCGGGCGGGCCTTCGGACCGCTGGAACTGCACCGTCTGGAGGCCAACATCCAGCCGGGCAACGCCGGTTCCCTCGCGCTGGTACGTCGCGCCGGCTTCCGGCGGGAGGGCTACTCGCCGGACTTCCTGTTCATCGACGGCGCCTGGCGGGACCACGAACGCTGGGCGGTCACCGCCGAGATGTGGGCCCGAGGCCGCTGAACCGGCGGCCTCGGGCACGGCTGTGGCTCTACGGCTGTGGTTCGTGGACCGCCTTGCGGTCGACGTACTCGAAGATCGAGCCGTCGGGATGCAGGGCGATCAGATTGCGGCCCACCGGCGTCGGCACCGGGCCCGCGAGGACCTGGGCGCCGACCTCGGTAAGGGCGACGAGCGCCTCGTCGACGTCCTTGACGGCGATGGTCGCCGTCACCTTGCGCAGGACATCTATCTCCGACGCGGGTCCGCTCATCAGAAGGAAGCAGCCGACGGCGGCGACCGAGACCCCGCCGCGCTCGAAGCGGAGCGCGGAGCTACCGGTGAGGCGTTCGTAGAACACCACCGAGGTCTCCAGGTCATCGACGCAGATGCGCAACGTGGTTCCCAGGATTTCCATACGCATCACATTAGTTGGCGGAGCCGCGACATGAAATCGTCGGCGCGGCGGAACGGCCACACGCGACGAGCGTGCCCGCATTGCCCGAGCAACTGGATGCTCCGTGACCTGCTGCCCGGTTGTGACGAATGACCCCGCCGCTGGTCGCGGATCACCGAGTGTCCCCAGCTGACACTGTGCACGGAGTTGTCGATCCCACAGTGGTGGCCCAGCGGGTTCCGGTGTCTTTGTCTCCGCTCCAGATGTATTGCCGGGTGGGTGTACGGGTCATCCCGAAGTCGTACAAGCTGGGCTCGCCGGCATCCTGCCATTTCTGCCATGCCCGGTCGGTTTCCTCGGCCAGGCGGCGGGGGCCACCCTGGTACACCACGGGCGCGGCGCTCTCCGGTGCGGTGAGAGTGGCCCAGGAGGAATGGCCGTCGTGAAGCCACGCAGTCACACCGTCACCGGCCGTCGTCAAGATCCGGACGTCAGGCAGGACGACGCGCAGGGCGAAGAGCAGACTCACGTCCGCATGGAGGCGCCGCACGTCCCTGGCGAAGGACCCGTCGGTCTCGGGTGCGTCGTCACCACGGACCTGGTCCCAGGGCAGACCCTGACTGGTGCCGCGGCTTGGCATGAACTGGGCCAGGCCCTGCATCCAGCCGCTGGCCGAGCGTCCGTCGTCCGCCACGGTGAGCGCCACATGTCCGAGTCGGCCCCATGGCGTGACGATGCGCCCTCCGGGACGGGTCTGTTCCACCCATGTCCACGGCACCTCGTCGACCGCGTACGTCGCGACGACTCGATCGTACGGAGCGTTCTCGCGCCTGCCCTGGGCGCCGTCGCCGCCGACGACGTTCACCCCGGCGCCCACCGCGTCGAGGCGAGTACGGGACTCTGCCGCGAGCCGGGAGTCCACTTCCACACTGGTGACTCGTCCGGGGCCGGCCCGCGCTGCCAACAGGGCGGCGTTCCAGCCGGCCCCGGTGCCCAGTTCAAGCACCTGATGGCCGCGCTCGACCATCAGTGAGTCGAGCATGTCCACCACGACTGCCTGGCAGGACAGGCTGGAGGAGGGCAGCCCATCGGTGATCTGCGTGATGGTGGCCTGATCGGGTCTCGGGTAGACGAGTTCGGCCCAGCGTCCGGCTTCCGTCCCACGGTCTGCGGGGACATAGGCGGAGCCGTCCCAGGCCCACACCCGGTCGGGGGCAAACAGGTGCCTGGGCAGATCCTCGACGGCCGGACGAACCCACGGCGAATCAACTGGCCACCCACCGTCTGCCTCCAACACGCGGTCAAGGCGTTGTCGGAGCTCGGCGAACTCGTCCATCAGCACTACTTCCTGCGCGTACCGCTGGGAGGCGGAGGCTTGGGTACCTGCCCGTCGGCGTTCCCGGGCGGCGGTGTTCCCTGACCCGGGTCCGGATCCGGCTTACGGTGTTCGCCCACAGTGGTCCCTTCTCTTTACGGACAGAGTGGTTCCAGAGTGCTGTATCACCTGTACGTCGCGCGGGTGAACGGGCAACTTGGTCGAACAGGGTCAAGTCGCATGATGCGCCGCATACTTACGTCGCATTGGTTCGGATGTCGAGGTTCGCCCCGAGTGCTCACGCACGGCAGAGGATCTCGCCGTGCGGGGTCATGAACCAGGCGTCCTCGCCCGCGCCCCACTCCCGCCAGGCCTCGGCGATCCCGGCCAGCTGTTCCGGTGTCGTATGGCCGCCGCTGACCGCCGTCTGCGCGTAGCTCGACGCGATGGTGCGGTCCGCCCAGAGCCCGCTCCACCAGGCGACTTCGTCGGAGGTGGTGAAGCACCAGGCGGCGGCGGTCGCGGTGATGTCCGTGAAGCCGGCCCGCCGCGCCCAGGAGAGCAGTCGGCGTCCGGCGTCGGGTTCGCCGCCGTTGGCGCGGGCCACCCGGCGGTACAGCTCCTGCCAGTCGTCCAGTGCCGGTACGGACGGAAACCAGGTGAAGGCTCCGTAGTCCGCGTCGCGCACCGCGACGACGCCGCCGGGCCGGCACACCCGGCGCATCTCGCGCAGAGCCTGCACCGGATCGCCCACGTGCTGGAGGACCTGGTGGGCATGGACGACGTCGAAGGAGTCGTCCGGGAAGTCCAATGCGTGGACGTCGGCGACCGCGAAGCGGACATTGTCCACGCCCGCCCCGGTCGCCGCCTCCCGCGCCTGTTCCAGGACGCTCGCGGCGGCGTCGACCGCCGTCACCGTCCCCGGAGCGACGAGCGCGGCCAGGTCGGCGGTGATGGTCCCGGGGCCGCAGCCCACGTCCAGCAGGTCCTGGCCCGGGCGCAGTTCGGGGAGGAGGTACGCCGCCGAGTTGGCGGCCGTACGCCAGCGGTGCGAACGCAGCACCGACTCGTGGTGCCCGTGGGTGTAGACGGTCTCCTTCGGCATGGCCGGACTCCCTCTCGTGAAGTGGTCCGGCCACGGTACGCCGCCCATGTCGAATAATGAGACCCGTGTCTTACTGTGTGGCCCGGTGGCGTCGGCCCGCTCCGGCTACCCCGTGGTGTCGGTCCCCTCCGGTCGTACGGCGAGTCCGGAGATCGTCGCGGTGGGCGGGGCGCCCTCGGAGAGCAGCAGAGTGGTGATCGCGTCGGCGGGCCCGGCGGTGAAACGCACCTGGCCGAGCGGCAGCGGCACCACCGCGGGGGACGACTCGGCGAGCGGTATGCCGAGCACCTTGCTCAGCCAGGCGGCCGAGCCGAGCGGATCGGGGGTCTCTATCTCGAAACCGGCCAGGTCGTGGCATCCCCGATCGACCCGGCCCGCGCTGTACTTGGCCAGGATCGTCTGGCGGTCGGGCGTGTAGGTGATGAAGAACGGCGCCCATGGCGGCGCCCCCTTCAGGATCGCCTCGCGGAACGAGACGGGTGATCCCTCCCGCGCGAAGGTCAGCAGTTCCACGTCGTGGCCTCGCGCGCGCAGTCGCCGGGTGGTGGCGCCGACGTCCTGGACGTGGACGCAGAAGTTGAGCGCACCGCCGCCGCGCGCGACGAGTTCGTCGTAGCGGGGCTGCCAGCCCCTCATGGCCCTGCCGTACGGTGAGTCGAGGAAGGCGGGCCGGTCGACGACGCTCGACAGTTCGACATAGCGGGTGTCGAGCCGCCAGGCACCGTTGCGGTACCCCTGATGTTCGGGGTTGGCGTGGGCGGGCAGCCCCGTCTCGCTGTACGCGCGGGCGGCGGCCTCGACATCCGGTACACAGTGCAACAGATGGTCGAACTCGGGCGATTCCAGGCTTGGTTCAGTGCTCAACACGGCTCCTCCTTCGATTGAATTAGGTAAGCCTAACCTTCTCCTCTTGGTCCTGGAGGGTGCGGTGTGCGAGCCGTCCGCTACAGCAGGGCCTGCGGCCGGTAGACCGTCAACGCCTCGATCGCCTTGTCCAGCGTCAACTCCTCGGGCGCCTCGGCGACTTCACCGTCGTATGCCAGGGGCGTACCCGGCTCGATGCCCGAGATCCGCACCCGCCGCATCCGCTCGGCCGCGTGCACCGGGGAACGGCTCAGCGGCCCGGCGAGCGCGGCGGCGAGCAGGCGCAGCCCCGGGGCGCGGCCCCCGTGCACGATCCGCACGTCCAGCAGGCCGTCGGCCAGGTCGTGCCGGTGGCCGGGCGTGGGGCCCACCTGCTGGTAGATGCAGTTCCCCGCGAACAGCAGCCACAGTGACCGCCGCCGGCCCTCGAACTCGGCGTCCAGCTGGTGCTCGCCGCGCAGTACTTTCAGCGCCGCGAGGACCCCGGCGGGCCAGCCGCCGATCCGAGGCGCCCAGTGCTCGCGCACCCGCACCAGCTCCGGATAGACGCCCAGACTGAACGTGTTGAGGAAGTGGCCGGGGGCCGTCCCGTACGGCCCGGGGGTGAAGCGCCCCAGGTCGACCCGTACGGCATCCCCCGCGGTCAGCGCCCGGCAGGTGTCCTGGACATGCTCGATCCCCAGGTCGTACGCGAAGTGATTGAGCGTGCCACCCGGGAAGACGGCCAGCGGCAGTCCGTGCTGCACGGCGATGGTCGCGGCCCGGTTGATCGTTCCGTCACCGCCGAGGACACCGAGGGCCTGGCAGCGGCCCGCCGCCTTCTCCAGCTCGGTCTCGACCTCTTCCGGTTCGCACTCCACGATCTCCGCGAACGGCAGCGCGTCGCGCACCAGCGTGGCGTCGTCGAAGGAGCCGGACGCCCGGTTGGCCACGACGACCAGCCCCCGGCCGCCGGGCAGTGCCGGGGCCTGCGCGTACGGCCGTCCGGGCGAGGGCATCTGCGAACGGGTCGGCACTATCCCCCGTACCGCGTAGGCCGCCCCCACCCCCAGCGCCGCGCCGACCAGCACATCGCTCGGATAGTGCACCCCCGTATAGACCCGGGAGAGGGCCACGGAAGCGGCCAGCGGTGCCACGACCGCGCCCCAGCCCTTGGACTCCAGGGCGACCCCCGTCGCGAAGGCCGCGGCCGAGGCCGCGTGCCCGGACGGGAAGGACGTGGTGAACGGCTGCCGCTTCAGCTGCCGTATCACCGGTACGGCGTCGAGCAGGGGACGCGGCCGGCGCACCGCGCGCTTGCCGATGACGTTGATGGCGGCCGAGGCGAGCCCCAGCGACGCCACCCCCCGAAGGGCCGCCCGGCGCGAACGGGTGCCGTGGCCCAGCGCCGCGATGCCGGCGGCGGCGCCGAACCAGAGCAGTCCGTGGTTGGCGCTACGGCTCAGCCGGGGCAGTACGGGACCCGCGCCCGGCCAGTGCCGGGCGGCGACGGAGCGGAAAGCCCGCTCGTCCCAGGAGTCGAGCAGAGCCGCGATCCGGGTACGGGTCCCCGGCGGTGCCTGCTGGTGGGCCGTGGGAATGGCTGAGGTGTCTGGCATGGAACGCGGGTACCCCGCGAGCGGCCGGCCCAAGCAGTGCCGTACGGCACCCGGAAAGCCCGGGTACGCGTGGGCGGGGGCGCGGAAGTGGCTGTACGGGGGAGCGGGGGGAGCGGAATCAGGGTGGAACGGGGGGCGCCCCCAGGGCGGATCCGGGGGCGCCCCCGGAGTGCGGCCGGGGGCGGATCCCGGAGGGCAGGGAGCGGCAAACCTCCGTATAAAGGGCTCAGGAGCCGCGATGAAGGGCTCAGGAGCCGAGCTTTCCGGAGGGGCCGGCTCCCGGCCGGTGGCCGAGACGCGTGGCCGTGACGCGTGGCCGCGCTGCAGGCCGCGTTACATGGCCGCTTTACGTGGCCGCTTTACGTGGCCGTGCTCCACGTGGCCGCGCTTTACGTGGCCCTGCCGGGTGACTGCGGGAGGTGACGGTATGCGGCGGACGGTTCCGGAAGGCCGTGGCCCCGTCCGGTTCGGCCCGTCCGTGCCCGAGACGGGGCTGCCCGTGCTGCCCGAACTGGTCGAGGCCTGCGCCGCTGCCGCCGGACGCCCCTCACCCGAGCCGCCCGGTGGCGGCGCGGTCCTGCGGGAAGCGGCCTGTGGCTACTGGGGACGGCGAGGGCTGGACAGCGGCCTCGACGAGGTGGCCGCCGCGCCCGGCCCGCAGCCGCTGCTGTTCGCGCTGCTCGCCGCGTACGACGGTGACGTCCTGATGCCACGGCCCTGCCCCGCCTGGTGGACCCCGCAGGTACAGCTCCGGGGCCGGCCCGCCTACCATGTGCCGGCCCCGGTGGACGCGGGCGGAGTGCCCGATCCGTTCGCCCTGCTGGAGACGGTCCGCCGGGTACGGGACGAGGGGGGTACGCCCCGCGTGCTGCTGCTCTCCCTCGCCGACGACCCCACCGCGTCCGTCGCCCCGCCCGAGCTGGTGCGGGAGGCATGCGAGGCCGCGATCGGCGAAGGCCTGCACATCATCAGCGACGAGACCTGGCGCGACACCGTGCACCGGCCGCACGAGACGCCGCTGCTCAGCCCGGCCGAGATGTGGCCCGACGAGGTCGTCGTGGTCTCGGACCTGGCGGGCGCGCTCCTCCCCACCGCCTGGCCGGCGGCCGTCGCCCGCTACCCCGCCACCGGGGCCGGAGCCGCCCTGCGGGCACGCACACTCGACATCCTCACCGCACTCGGCGCCCTGGTCGCGGGCCCCGTCGCGGCTGCCGCCGCCCACGCGCTGGACGAACCGGCGCCCGTCACGGACAGAGCGCGGGCGGCGACCGCGCTGCACGCGCGCGTGGCCGCCGCCGCCCACCACGCGGTACTCGTCTCGGGCGCCGTCGCCCCACCCCCGCAGGCGGGCCGTCATCTCTACGCCGATCTCGGGCCGTTGCGCGCACGGTTGGCCGGATCGGGTGTCACCGATTCCATGGAGCTGGAGAACCATCTGAGCGAACGCCTGGGGGCGCCGGCGCCCGGCGGCCACCGGTTCGGGGACGAACTGGACGAGCTGCGCGTACGCCTGTCGACCGGACCGCTGCTCGGGGCGACCCCGGCGGAGCGCCTGGAGTCCCTCACCTCGGCGACGCCGCTGGAATTGCCTCATGTCGCGCGAGCGCTCAGCATTTTTGGATCCGCCTTCGACGCCCTGCGCCGATTCGACGAACCGAGTGGAACGGAACCTCGATGACGGAACAGACGGAACAGACGGAACAGACGGAACAGGCAGGCCCTACGGAACAGACGGAAGAAGCAGGCCTTACGGAACGAATCGAGCGGGCGCAACAGGCCGGCACGACCCAGCAGCCCGTCAGCACGAGCCACCAGCTTATTGGCACGACCCACCAGACCCACCAGACCCACCCGGCCACCCCCGCACCGGCCGACACTCGCCCGAGAGACGGCCTGCGGCCCCTCGGTGAACTCCGCCACTGGCCCCGGTCCTTCGCCGACCGGCTGACCGCCCCGCTGCCCGGCGTCCGCGCCCTGGCCCGGCTGGCCAGAGAGGGCGCCGTACGCCCCGGCGCCGACGGGCTCCGTGACGTACCACAACTGCCGTTCGCCCCAGGGCCGTTGCCCTCCGTGGACGCGGCCACCCTCGCCGTCACCTGGGCGGGGCACGCCAGTTGGGTGGTGAGCATCGGCGGGCTCACCGTCCTCACCGACCCCGTCTGGTCCCGCCGTATCTTCGGCACCCCGGCCAGGCTCACACCCGTCGGGGTCCGCTGGGAGGATCTGCCGCCCGTTGACGCGGTCGTCATCAGCCACAACCACTACGACCATCTCGACGCCCCGACCCTCAAGCGACTGCCGCGCGACACCCCGCTGTTCGTACCGGCCGGGCTGGCCCGCTGGTGCCGGCGCCGCCGCTTCACCCGGGTCACCGAGCTCGACTGGTGGGAGGCCGCCGAGCTGCCCGGCGCCGACGGCGGGACCGTACGCTTCGACTTCGTCCCCGCCCACCACTGGTCCAAGCGCTCCCTCACCGACACCTGCCGCTCGCTCTGGGGCGGCTGGGTGCTGAGCGACAGCCACGGCCGGCGCGTCCACTTCGCCGGGGACACCGGATACGGGCACTGGTTCAAGGAGATCGGCCGCCGCCATCCCGGCATCGATCTGGCGCTGCTCCCGATCGGGGCGTACGCCCCGCGCTGGTGGCTGCGCGATGTGCACGCCGACCCGGAGGAGGCGGTACGGGCCTGCGAGGACCTCGGCGCCAGGAACATGGCCCCGATGCACTGGGCGACCTTCGTCCTCTCCGCCGAACCGGTGCTCGAACCCCTCACCCGGGTCAGGGCCGCGTGGGCGAGGACCGGCCGGCCGCGCGCCCAGCTCTGGGACCTGCCGGTCGGCTCGTCACGTCTGCTGGCCCTCTGATCCCGCGGTGCCGGGGGCGCCGGCACTCCCCGCGCCGTCGGCCCGGCCCGGCCCGGATGGCCCGGACGCCTTTCCTTCTCCCGACCGCTCTCGCCCTCCGGGCCCGCGCAGTCGGCGCCACAGCGCCGGCGCGCCGCTGAGCAACAGCGTCAGCACCACCGCGGCGAGCACTCCCTCCCAGGGCTCCTGGAACAGCGAGCCGCCGAGCACCCCGACCAGCTGGTACGTCGCCGCCCAGGCCAGAGCGGCCGACACATCGCCCCGGGCGAACCGGCGCAGCGGCCACTCCGCCAGCAGACAGGCCAGCATCACCGGAATCCTCCCGGCCGGCACCAGCCGGGACAGCACCAGCACCATCACGCCGTGCTCACGCAGCTTCCGCTGCGCCTGCTCCAGCCGGTCGGGCGGGGCGCTCCGGCGCAGTGCGGCCAGCCAGCGCGAGCCGTTCTTGGAGCGGACACCGCGCCGCCCCAGCCAGTAGAGCGCGATGTCCCCGAGGAACGCCGCGACCGATGCCACGACGAAGACCCAGAGCACGGGGAGCGGAGTCGACTGGTGGACGGCGACCACCGTCGCCGAGCTGACCAGCGCGCCCGTCGGCACCACCGGCACCAGCGCGCCCAACGCCACCAGCAGGAAGAGCGAGGGATAGCCGACGGCCTGCTGAGTGGATTCGGTCGGCAACTGGAACGCCTGCGACAGCTGGGCTATGAGCCGGTCGATCACCGTCCGTCCTCCGGACGCGCGCTCTCGCCGTGCCGCAGCAGGTGCACGGTGACCTTCGGGGCGAGCCGCGCCGCCTTCCGTACGAACTCGTGGCCCGGGGCGTAGAACTCATGGGGCCTGACGGCGTCCAGTCCGATCGGCCAGTACGTGCCGTAGTGCACCGGCACCGTGGCGCGCGGCGCCAGCCGGGCCAGTGCCTGCGCCGCGCGCCCGGCGTCCAGGTGCTCGGGCCCCAGTCGGGGACCCCAGCCGCCGACCGGCAGCAGCGCCGTGTCCACCGGGCCCACGGCGTCCGCCATCCCGTCGAAGAGTCCGGTGTCACCGGCGAAGTACGTCCGCGACTCGCCGGAGATCACATAGCCGAGGGCGGGGGAGCGGTGCGGTCCGACCGGCAGCCGCCGTCCGTCGTGCCGCGCGGGTACGGCCCGTATCCGCAGTGCCCCGATCTCCACCTCGTCGCCCGCGTCGACCTCGGTGATCCGCAGACCGCCCGGGTTCCGGCGGGCGTCGAGCCTGCGGAGCCCGGGGACGGAACGCCCGGCTCCGCGCGGCACGATCAGCCGGGTGCCGGGCGCGAGCCGGGACAGCGACCGCAGATGGAGATGGTCGGAGTGGAGGTGCGAGACCAGTACGGCGTCGGCGACCAGCGCCTCGGGCGGCGGCACCTGGCCGCGGCGGCGGCGCAGATGGGCCAGCCGGCGGACGAGGAGCGGGTCGGTCAGCACCCGGACACCGGAGTCCTCGACCGTGCAGGTGGCATGACCCCACCAGGTGATGACAGTTCCCAACCCGACCTCAGCTCCGCCCGTCCGCCTGCCGTCTGTGCGTTCGCGTGTCCGCCCGCCCGGACTCAGCGTACGGCGGCGGGCGGGGCGGACGGGCGAATGCGCCCGCTCGCGCGCTGTTGTCCGCCCTGTACGCGCCTGCCTCGCGAGGGCGCGCGCCCAGTAGGGTGCCCGGACGAAGGCCGGCGTCGGGGGACGAGCGGGGGACGCGTCATGGGTGAGGTACGAGTGGCTGCGATCACCAGCCTGACCCCGCTGGAGGAGCTCGACAGCGAACCCTTCCTCGTGGACACCCGCGGTCAGCACCTGATGTGCGCGCGCTGGGCGGAGGCCCAGGGCTACGTCGTCACACGGCAACTGCTGCTCTACGGACTGCGCCCCGACCACGGCGGATTATGGGTGGATGTCGACGCGGGGCTGGTGGAGGTCTTCGTCGTCGCCAATGAACGGGTGCTCGACCGGGCGTTCACGTCCGTGAGGGTGTTCTCCGCGGAGTGTGAGCGGCGGGGCGTACGCCTGGAGATCGTCGGGCTGGACGAGCCGTCGTACGACGCGGCCATGAAGGCCGGTGTCCACCGCAGGCTCTCAATGCCGACGGCCGGTTACAACGGCTGCTGACCCCGGTTACCTCAGTGTCTCCCTGCTGACCTGCGACGACTCGTTGTCCGTGCCGGGTTTTCGGCGCGCTGTGCAAGGCTGGGGCGGAGCCCGCGCAGGCGTTCGGGCGCGGACGTGAGGTGAAAGCGCAGTGCTCAAGGGGCGATGGCGAACGACGGGCAGAGCCCTGCTGAGAGTGATCATCGTATGGGCGGTGTCGGCGCTGACGATGCTGCTGCTCGCCGGGATCCTGCCGGACTTCCAGCTCCGGTCCGGCGACGGGGAAAGCATCACCAGGACCGCCGTCACGGCGGGCTGGGGCGCGGGCGCCTTCGGTCTGCTCAGCGCGCTGGTCTGGCCCCTGCTCGTACGGGCCGTGCTCCTCGTCCCCGCGCTGGTGCTGGGCCTGCTGGTGTTCTTCCTCAACGGTTCGCTGCTGCTGGTCGCGCTGCGGCTGATACCCGACGGCCGGGGCGTGGCCAACCCGGAGACCGCGGTGGTGGTCGCCGCCGTGATGTCCGCCGTCGCCTCCGCGACCTCCACGGCGCTCGCGGTCGGTGACGACGCCGCGTACGGGCGCAGGTTCTCGCGGCTGGCCGGCCGGCGCCGGCGCAGGAGCGGCGAGGACGCCGGCCACGGCGGACCGCCCGGTACGGTCTTCCTCCAACTCGACGGAGTGGGGCACCAGGTACTGCTGGACGCCGTCGCCGACGGGGTGATGCCGCACGTCGCCGACTGGCTGGGCGCGTGGCCCACCCACCGGCTGACCCCCTGGCGTACCGACTGGTCCAGCCAGACCGGCGCCAGCCAGCTCGGCATCCTGCACGGCTCCAACCATGACGTCCCCGCCTTCCGCTGGTACGAGAAGGACACCGGCCGGATCATGGTCAGCAACCGGCCCGCCAGCGCCGTCGAGCTCCAGCGCCGGGCCATCGAGCGCACCGGCGACGGCGGGCTCCTCACCCTCGACGGCGCCAGCCGGGGCAATCTCTTCAGCGGCGGCGCCGACCAGCTCGCGCTGGTGCTGTCGATGGCCGCGAGGCGAGGCAAGGCCAACCGCTCCCGCGCCGGTTACTTCGCGTACTTCTCCGATCCGGCCAACGCCGTTCGTACGGTGGTCTCCTTCGTCGCCGATGTCGGCCGCGAGATCGGCCAGTCGACGCGGGCGCGTCTGCGCGGCGACCGGCCGAGGGTGAGCCGTGGCGGGCTCTATCCGTTCATCCGGGCCTTCGCCACCGTCGTGGAGCGGGACGTGGTGGTCGCCTCGGTGCTGGGGGACATGCTGGCCGGCCGGACCGCCGTCTACGCGGACCTCGTCGCGTACGACGAGGTGGCCCACCACTCGGGGCCGCACAGCCGGGACGCGGCGCGGGTCCTCGAACGCCTCGACCGTTCGGTCGGCCTGATCGCCAGGGTCGCCGAACTCGCTCCCCGTACCTACCGGATCGTGCTGCTCTCCGACCACGGCCAGAGCCCCGGCGAAACCTTCCAGGCCGCCTACGGACTCACCCTCAAGGACCTGGTCAGAGCGGGCTGCGGACTTCCCGTACCGCGCCGGGCCGGGCGGACGAAGAGCGGCGCCGAGGCGCGCGACGCGGCCCGGCACGCCGTCCTCGGCGCGCTCCACCGGCCGGAGCCCGACGACCCCGACGGCCCCGGGGAGAAGCCCGGCGGCGCAGGGGAGAAGCCGGGACAGGACCGGGAACCGGTCGTGCTCGCCTCCGGGAACCTCGCCCTGATCTCCTTCCCCGATGTGCCGGGGAGGATGAGCCGCGAGCAGATCGAACGGCGCCATCCCGCGCTGCTGCGGACCCTCGCCGACCACCCGGGAATCGGCTTCCTGCTGGTACGGAGCGAGGAACACGGTTCGGTGGTGCTCGGCCCCCACGGGGTGGAGGTCCCGGTCGCCGAACTCGACGACAGCGGCCCGCTGGCCGCCATGGGACCGGGCGCGGCCGACGCCGTACGGCGCACCGACTCCTTCCCGCATGTCGCCGACGTCATGGTCAACTCGATGTACGACCCGGCGACGGGCCGGGTGCACGCCTTCGAGGAGCAGATCGGTTCGCACGGCGGACTCGGCGGCGAACAGTCCCGGGCGTTCCTGCTGTCCCCGCTGGTGCTCTCCGCTCCGGTCCCCGGCGGCGGTGAACTCGTGGGCGCGGAGCGGGTGCACGGGGTGCTCCGACGGTGGCTGCGCGAGGGCGGCGGACCTCAGGTGCCGCTCGGCCGCGGCGGACGTACGGCGGCGGAACAGCGGATCGCCGAGGGCGCGCGGCCCGGCCAAGGCACGTACTCAGCCGAGGGCGCACGGACCGCCGAGCGGACCGCCGAAGGCACGTGTTCGGCCGAGGGCGCACGGACCGCCGAGCGGACCGCCGAAGGCACGTGTTCGGTCGAAGGCGCGCGAACCGCCGAAGGGGAGACGAACTCCGCATAGCGCGTGTCCCTCGTGCGGGCGATTTCCGGCGGTAGCAGGACGAAACACGGTTGTTCATGGGCAGAGGTCGCATGTCCAGGAGGTCGTGCCCATGCACCGTGCCCCATGCGCTGTCCCCCGCACCGCGGCAGTTCGCGCTGCCGCCGCGCGCCGGTCGCTGCTCGTCGCGCTGTTGGTACTGGTCGCCTTTCTCGGCATGTCGCTCGAAGTGTGCACCGCGTCGGCGTCCGACGCCGAACTGCCCCCGGTCTCGGCCCCCCGGGATCCCGGGAGCGAGGGGCAGCAGGACGCGGCCGAGTCCGAACAGGCCGCCCCCGGCAGGACGGAGCGGGAGGGCAGGGCGCGCGTCCAGCTCCTGACCCGCAGCGGACCGTACGGAACGGGCCAGGCGTCGTACGTCGGGCGGTGCGCGCCGGTTGGGCAACCCCCGCGTGCGCCGGGCGCCTCGCGTTGTGTGGTGCTGCGCTGCTGACAGGTCAGGCAGAGCACGGAGTGCGTCATGCGCTCAAGTGCCCCTCGAACCTCAGCAGTTGACTCAGCCCACTCTCATGTGAGGACACAGCCATGCCTATCGACACCTTCGCCGCACTCAACGCCATGCTCCGTGCCGAGGCCGCACGGGCCGAGGTGACCGAACCCCGCCGCGCCTCCGGCGGCGCGGGCCGGGACATCGAGCCCGTCGCCGCTTCCGAGGACGGGGCCACGGAAGCGGAACGGAACGAGAGCGGTACGACCCTGTAGCCGGGCGGCCCGTCGCGCCCGCCCCTGCCTGGGGTGGGCGCGACGGGTCACAGAACGGACAGGACTCACGACGCGCGTGCTCCCGCCGTGCTCTCCCGCTCGATCAAGTGCGGGAGCGGCACTTGTACGGTGTGGGCCGCGCCGCCGTCCAGCAGCGCGACCAGCTCGTGCGCGGCGCCGCGGCCGAACGCGATCGTGTCGCGGGAGAGCGCCGTCAGCCAGGGGCGCACCAGCCGGCACAGCGCCGAGTCCTCCCAGGAGATGACCGAGAGGTCGCGCGGTACGGAGAGACCCAGTTCGGTGGCGACCGCCACGCCCGCCGCGGCCATCACGTCGTTGTCGTACACGAGGGCGGTCGGGGGGCTGCCCTCCGTCAGCACCCGGCGGGTCACGGCGGCGCCCTGGGTGTCGGAGTAGTCCGTGGTCACCGAGCGGACCTCGGCGAGGCCGCGCCGCCCGGCCTCGGCCTCCAGCGAGCGGACGCGCCGCTCGGTGTGCGCGAGCGAGGGCAGCCCCGCGATGTGCACGATCCGCCGGTGCCCCAGCTCGTGCAGCCGGCCGACGACGACGGCCATCGCGCCCGCGTCGTCGGCCCGTACCTGCGAGAGACCGGGATGCGGCATCGCTTCGCCGTCGTCGTCGCGCAGGAGCGGGCCGTCGTCGCCGGGGAGCGCGCCGATGACGACACCGGGAAGTCCCAGCTCTCCCAGCAGGTCGGGGCGGGGATCGTCGGTCCTGGGGTCCACGACCAGGACACCGTCCACCCGGTTCTCCGCCCACCAGCGCCGGTAGACCGCGCACTCGGCATCCACGTCTTCCACCACCTGGAAGAGCAGGCCGAGTTGACGTTCTGACAGGATCTCCTGGATGCCGGAGATCAGCTGGAGAAAGAATGAGTCCACGCCGAGGACCGCCGCGGGGCGGGCGAGCACCAGACCGACCGTGGCCGCACCCTCGCCAGACAGGGCGCGGGCGGCGGTGCTGGGCCGCCAGCCGAGCTGTTCGGCGACCCGTCGGATCCGGTCACGGGTCACCTCGGAGACGCCGGGACGGCCGTTGAGTGCGAAGGACACGGCGCTCTCCGACACTCCGGCGCGCTGGGCGATGTCCTTCATGGTCGGGCGGCGCGCGGGGGTGCGCCGGGCCGCTGTGGTGTCCCTGACCGACGGCCGGTTGGCTGCCACCCGCGCGCCCCTTTTCCTGTATTCCTTCTGTTTCCCGTGCGTGTCCCGCACGTTCCCTATGCGCTCGATAAGGGCATCGTAGGGTCTTTCGGCCGTACCGGGCGAGCCGGGTACAGCTCGGACTAATGCGCTTGAGCCGCGTCATTCTAAAGCGCATTAGTCGTCCACGGCAAGGAAAGCAAAGAGCAGGCTTTGACCTGCTCGAATATCAGACAGAATCACGTGTGTGTGGGGAATGTGTTGACTTTCACCCGGGCGCATTGCATTGTCTGCTGGGCATAAGCAGTCGCCGGTGCCCCGCAGCTCCGGCCTGCCGTCCAGACGCCTGGTCCGAGCAAAGGAGCCGTTCACCGTGCGCATCCCCCGAAGAGCAGTGGCCCTCGCCGCTGTTCTCGCCACCGTCCTGCCGCTCAGCGCATGTAGTGGAGGAGCCGACGAGGGCTCCTCCGACGCCTCCGGAGCCATCAAGGGCAAGATCACCTTCCAGACCTGGAACCTCCAGGCCAACTTCAAGGACTACTTCAACGGAGTCATCAAGGACTTCGAGAAGAAGTACCCGGACGCGAAGGTGCAGTGGATCGACCGGCCGGCCGAGGGCTACGCCGACAAGCTCAGCGCGGACGCCGCCGGCGACACGCTGCCCGACGTCGTCAATGTCTCGCCGGACCTGGTGACCCCGCTGGCGAAGGCCGGGCTCGCACTGGACCTCGACAAGGACAAGACGGCGGCCGCCTTCCGCAAGGAATATCTGCCGGGCGCCTGGGAGAGCCACCAGATACCGGGCATGGACGGGACGTACGGCTTCCCCTGGTACCTGAACACCGGCCCGATGTTCTACAACAAGCGGCTCTTCGAGGATGCCGGGCTCGACCCCGAGAAGCCGCCGACGACGTACGACCAGGTCTTCGAGGAAGGCCTGAAGCTGGCCGAGCAGAGCGACGGCAAGATCGCCACCCTCGCCCAGGTGCCCACCATCGAGGACTTCGGCCGCTACGGCGTCGAGTTGATGAACGGGGACGGCACCGGCTTCGCCTTCAACGACGCCAAGGGGGTGGAGATGCTCACCCGCTACAAGGAGTTGTTCGACAAGAAGGCGCTCGACTCGCAGGCGCTGACCGCGACCCCCGAGTCCTCCGGGACCAAGTTCCTCACCGAGTCCGTGGCGATGAACCCGGGCAGCGCGCTGGACCTGGAGAACTTCAAGAAGAAGGCCCCGAACCTCTACAAGAACATCGGGATCACCGACCAGGTCACCAGCACCGGCAAGGTCAACATGTACGTCATGGGCGTGATGGTGAACGCCAAGACGCAGCAGAAGCCCGCCGCCGTGGCGTTCGCGCACTTCGTGACCGACGCTACCCGCCAGATGTCGTTCGCCAAGCAGGTCGCCATCTTCCCGAGCACCAAGGGCTCCCTGGACGACCCGTACTTCACCAAGGAAGACGGCACCGACGAGACGCGGGTGCGGGTCGCCGCCGCCAAGTCCCTGAAGACGGCCGTCAATTACACGCCCGTCGTGTTCAGCGAACAGATGAAGACCGAGCTGCGCAACCAGGTCGCCAAGGCGCTCCAGGGCAAGGTGAGTCCCCAGGAGGCGCTCGACCGTGCCGTCGAGGCCTGCGACAAGCTGCTCAAGCAGAGCTGATGCTCCGGGGCCGGCCGCGGCCGGCCCCGGATCCTGAGCCGGAGCGAGAGCCAAAGCCAGAGCTGAGCGAAAGCCACCATGAAAAGCACCACCGCCCCCGGGGCGCCTCTTCCGGGCCCCGCTGCGGCGGGGCTCACGCCCCGGGGCTCCGGCTCCGGCGGCCGTGAGCCCCGCCGCGGGCCCGCCGGCCGTACAGCCCGCGGAATCAGACGCCAACTCCCTTCCAGTCCCTGGCTGTTCGCGGCGCCGGGACTGCTGATCGTCGGCACCTTCAGCCTCTATCCGTTCTTCAGCACCCTGGTCAACTCCTTCACCGACCGGCGGACCCTCCTCCCGGGCAGCTATGTGGGACTCGCCAACTTCCGGGAGCTGCTCGACGACGAGATGTTCTGGATCGGCCTGCGCAACAGCACGCTGTACGTGGTCTGCGTCGTCCCGGCCCTGATCATCCTGCCCCTGCTGCTGGCCCTGCTCGTCCAGCGGAACATCCCCGGCATCAGCTTCTTCCGCTCCGCCTTCTACACCCCGGTCGTCGCCTCGGTCGTCGTGGTCGGGCTGATCTGGGTCTGGATGCTGGACGACCGGGGGCTGATCAACTCGGTGCTGGAGGCCGTGGGAGTCGGCAAGATCGGCTTCCTCAGCGATCAATGGCTGCTGCTGTTCAGCGCGATGGCCGTCACGGTCTGGAAGGGCCTCGGCTACTACATGATCATTTACCTGGCCGCACTGGCCAACGTACCGCGCGAGCTGCACGAAGCCGCCGCCGTGGACGGGGCGGGGGCCGTCCGCCGCTTCGTCACCGTCACCGTCCCGGCGGTCCGCTCCACCATGGTTCTCGTCGGCGCGCTGTCGTCGGTCGCCGCGTTCAAGGTGTTCTCCGAGGTCTATCTGATGGCGGGCCCCAGCGGCGGCCCCGCCGGCGAGGACACCACCCTGGTGATGCTCGTCCAGCGCGTCGGTACGGGCCTGAGCGGCCGGGTCGGCTACGCCTCCGCCATCTCCGTCGTGGTCTTCGTCGTCACCGTCGTCCTGATGCTGCTCGTACTCCGCGCCGACCGTAAGGAGGACGCGTGAGTTCCCCGAAGACCACAGGCACCGTCCCGCGAGCCACGGGTGCGGTCCCGAAAGCCACTGGCACGGTCCCGGAGGCCACCGGCGGTCGCGCCGGCGTCACCGGTGAGCGCCCCAGGCTCCCGGGCGGCCTCCGGAAGCCGTTCACCGACGCCGAGGGCAAGCGCATCGCGCCGTGGCAACTCGCCTTGCGGTACGTCCTGCTGCTCGCCGTACTGGCCCTGACGGTCGGGCCGTTCCTGTGGCAGCTGTCCACCTCGCTCAAGGCGATGACCGAGGACATCTACACCTCCCCGCCGACGTTCCTCCCGAGCGATCCGACGCTGGACAACTACAGCCGGGTCGCCAAGACCATCCCGGTCTGGGAGTACGCGTACAACTCCCTCAAGGTCGCCTCCGCCAGCGTGGTCACCAACTGCGTCGGTGCCACCCTGGCCGGCTACGCGCTGGCCCGGCTGCGCTACCGGGGGCGCAGGGCCGCCACCCTGGTGTTCATCCTCGCCATGCTCGTGCCGGTCGAGGGCATCATCATCGCCCAGTTCACCACCATGCGTGACCTCGGCCTGAACGACACCCTGATCGGGGTGCTGCTTCCCGCGTCCATCGGCGCGATGAACGTCCTGCTGATGCGCAACGCCTTCCTCAACCTCCCGCAGGAGCTGGAGGAAGCGGCCTATGTCGACGGCGCCAACGTCTGGCAGCGGTTCCTCCGCATCGCGCTGCCCGCCGTCAAGGGCACCCTCGCCGTGGTCGCGATCTTCGCCTTCATGGGCGCCTGGGACGACTTCCTCTGGCCGCTGATCGTCCTCAGCGACCCGGAGCACTACACCCTGACCATCGGACTCAACTACCTGCACGGCACTTTCGCGCAGGACCCGCGTCTGGTCGCCGCCGGCACGGTCATCGCCGTACTCCCGCTGATCGTCCTCTTCGCGTGTCTCCAGCGCTACTTCTTCCGGGGCGTGGGCGAGGGCGCCGTCAAGGGCTGAGCCGCACCGACGCCCTAGAGAGGGCCGCACCACAGAGGGCCGCACCACAGAGGGCCGCACCACAGAAGGCCGCACCACAGAAGGCCGCACCACAGAACGTCGCACCACAGAACCAGGACAACGATGCCAGTATGAGCTCTCCCGCGCCGCGCTTCGGCGTCAACTACACGCCCAGCCAGGGCTGGTTCCACCACTGGCTGGACTTCGACCTCGACGCCGTACGTGCCGACCTGGACTCCGTCGCGGGACTCGGGCTCGACCACATCCGGGTCTTCCCGCTCTGGCCGCTCTTCCAGCCCAACCGCACCCTGATCAGGCCCCGAGCCGTCGAACAGCTCGTCCAACTCGCCGATGCCGCAGCCGAACGCGGCCTGGACGTCAATGTCGACGGACTCCAGGGCCATCTGTCGAGCTTCGACTTCCTGCCCGCCTGGACGCGGACCTGGCACCGGCGGAACCTGTTCACCGACAACGATGTCGTCGCCGGGCAGGCCGCGTATCTCCGTACGCTCGCCGCCGCCCTCGCGGACCGGCCGAACTTCATCGGCATGACGATCGGCAACGAGATCAACCAGTTCTCCGGGCCGCCGCATCCCGACCCCGACCCCGTCACCCCCGAACAGGCGGGCAGTTGGCTCCGGCGGCTGCTCGACGCCTGCGAGGAAGGAGCGCCCGGCAAGCTCCATCTGCACGCCGCGTACGACGCGGCCTGGTACCAGGACGATCACGCCTTCACTCCCGCGCACGCGGCCCGGATCGGCGCCGTCACCGCCGTGCACTCCTGGGTGTTCAACGGCACCGCCCAGCGGCACGGCCGTACCGGCACCGCCACCGAGCAGCACGCCGCGTACCTGATCGAACTGTCCAAGGCCTGGGCGCTCGAACCGCACCGGCCGGTCTGGCTCCAGGAGGTCGGCGCCCCGGCGCCGCTGATCCCGGCCGAACACGCGGCCGAGTTCACCGAGGCGACCGTGGCGGCCGCGCTGGACTGCCAGGACGTCTGGGGCATCACCTGGTGGTGCTCCCACGACGTGTCGCGTTCGCTCGCCGATTTCCCCGAACTGGAGTACGGCCTGGGCCTGTTGACCAACGAGCGGAAGGTCAAGCCGGCCGGGGAGTCCCTTGCCCGGATCGTCGCGGAGCGGCGGGGTACGACCTACGCCCCGGCACCCCGGACCACGGCCGTCGTGATCGACGCGGGGGACGACGAGACCGCGCCGGCCCGCTCGGTCTGCGCTCCGGGCGGGGCGGTGTTCGATGCGTTCGCCCGGCTCACCGGGGAGGGCGCCCGCCCGACCGCCGTCCTCGCGAGCCGCGCCGAGGACAAGGAACACCTGGCCGCGCGCGGGATCACCGAGGTCGTCCGCCCGGACCAGGTCGTCCCATCAGCCCCGGCTGCCCCGACAGACCCCGGCGCCGCCCGGGACCCGGTCGGATGATCCCGGGTACCGCCCAGTTTCGCGGTCCGGAGCGCCGGAGAGGGGTATACCGTCTCCGTCCCGGCCGGAGCCCCGGCCGCGCTCCGTACGCGCACCGCCCGTCCCTGAGAACCGTGATCCGCACCCGCACCCTTACGCAGTTCAGGAGCAGCCCCTCATGCACGACGACCGCAGCCTGATCGAAGGCCGCCTCAAGCGGGTCCTCGACGAGCGCATCCGGCCCGCCGTACACCCCGAATCGATACCGCTGGACATCGCCGTCTGGGACGCGCCCGGTGAACCCGTGCCGGTGGCGGAGGGCCTCGCCGGCCCGACGCGGCCGGTCAAGGCCGGCGACCGGTGGGGCGCGCCCTGGGGCACCAGCTGGTTCCGGGTCTCCGGGACCGTCCCCCAGAAGTGGGCGGGCCGTACGGTCGAGGCGATCCTCGATCTCGGCTTCGACGAGAACATGCCCGGGTTCCAGTGCGAGGGCCTCGTCTACCGGCCCGACGGCTCCCCGGTGAAGGGCCTCAACCCGCGCAACCAGTGGGTACGGATCGGAGCACCCGTCGCGGGCGGCGAGGAGGTGCTGCTGCATGTCGAGGCCGCGTCGAACCCGGTGATCCTCGACTACCACCCCTTCCTGCCGACGAAGTTGGGCGACAAGGAGACCGCGGGCAGCGAGCCGCAGTACACCCTGGCCCGGATGGATCTCGCGGTCTTCGACGAGACCGTGTGGCAGCTCGTCCAGGACCTGGAGGTGCTCGGGGAGCTGATGGCGGAGCTGCCCGTCGACGCCGCCCGGCGCTGGGAGATCCTGCGCGCGATCAGCCGTGCCCTCGACGCGGTCGACCTCCAGGACGTGAACGGTACGGCCGCCGCCGCCCGGGAGCGGCTCGCCGGCATGCTGGCGACCCCCGCGCCCCCGACGGCGCACCGCATCAGTGCGGTCGGGCACGCCCATATCGACTCGGCGTGGCTGTGGCCGCTGCGTGAGACGGTCCGCAAGGTCGCCCGTACGACGGCCAACATGACCGCGCTGCTGGAGGACGAGCCGGAGTTCGTCTTCGCGATGTCGCAGGCGCAGCAGTTCGCCTGGATCAAGGAACACCGGCCCGAGGTCTACGCCAAGGTCAAGAAGGCCGTGGCGGACGGCCGGTTCGTGCCCGCCGGCGGTATGTGGGTCGAGTCCGACACGAATATGCCGGGCTCCGAGGCGATGGCCCGTCAGTTCGTGCACGGCAAGCGCTTCTTTCTCGACGAGTTCGGCATCGAGAACGACGAGGCGTGGCTTCCCGACACCTTCGGCTTCGCGGCCGGGCTGCCGCAGATCATCAAGGCCGCCGGGTCCAAGTGGCTGCTCACCCAGAAGATTTCGTGGAGCGCCGTCAACAAGTTCCCGCACCACACGTTCCGTTGGGAAGGCATCGACGGCACCCGTATCTTCACCCACTTCCCGCCCGTCGACACGTACAACTGCTCCATGACGGGCGAACAGATCGCCCACGCCGCACGGAACTTCAAGGAGAAGGGCGTCGCCAGGCACTCCCTCGCGCCGACCGGCTGGGGCGACGGGGGCGGCGGCACCACACGCGAGATGATCGCCAAGGCGGCGCGCCTGCGCAGCCTGGAGGGCTCGGCCACGGTCGAGTGGGAGTCTCCCGGCGCGTTCTTCGCCAAGGCCGAGGCGGAGTACCCGAACGCGCCGGTCTGGGTCGGTGAGCTGTACTTGGAGCTGCACCGCGCCACGCTCACCAGCCAGGCCAAGACCAAACAGGGCAACCGGCGCAGCGAACATCTGCTGCGGGAGGCCGAGTTGTGGGCCGCCACCGCCGCCGTACGGACCGGCTCCCCGTATCCGTACGAGCAGCTGGACCGGATCTGGAAGACGGTGCTGCTGCACCAGTTCCACGACATCCTGCCCGGCTCGTCGATCGCCTGGGTGCACCGCGAGGCCGCGAAGACCTACGCCGGTGTCGCCGCCGAGCTGAACGGCGTCATCGACACGGCGCAGCGTGCCCTCGCCGGGGACGCCGACGGCGCCACGACTCTGCTCTTCAACTCCGCACCGCACGCCCGCGCCGGAGTGGCCGCCGGTGCGGCGGGGCCGGCCACCGGAGCCGGCGACGCCCAGTTGCTGCCGCGTGAGGACGGCGGCCATGTGCTCAGCAACGGTCTGCTGGAGGTCGAGATCGACGGCCGGGGACTGGTGGTGTCGGTGTACGACATCAGCGCGGAGCGGGAGAGCGTCGCCCCGGGCGAGGCGGCCAACCTGCTCCAGATCCACCCCGACTTCCCGAACCAGTGGGACGCCTGGGACGTGGACGAGTTCTACCGCAACACCGTCACAGATCTGACGGATCTCGACGAACTCACCGCGTTCGAGGGTGAGTTGGAGATCGCAGAGGGAGAAGCGGGCGGGGACACGGGCCGGGCCGTGGGCGCCGGCGTCGCCGGTGTCCGGGTGGTCCGCTCCTTCGGCGACTCGAAGGTCACCCAGCTGCTGACCCTGGCGCCGGGCGCCAAGCGGCTCGACATCGACACCGAGGTCGACTGGCACGAGACCGAGAAGTTCCTCAAGGCGGCCTTCCCGCTGGACATCCACGCGGAGCGGTACGCCTCCGAGACGCAGTTCGGCCATGTCTACCGGGCCACCCACACCAACACCAGCTGGGAGGCGGCCAAGTTCGAGGCCTGCAACCACCGCTTCGTCCACCTGGAGGAGCCCGGCTGGGGCGTCGCCCTGGTCAACGACTCGACGTACGGCCACGATGTGACCCGCACCGTCCGTGACGCGGACGCCGGTACGACCACCACGGTCCGGGTCTCCCTGCTGCGCGCGCCCCGCTTCCCCGACCCGGAGACCGATCAGGGCGTACACCGCTTCCGGCACGCGCTCGCGCCCGGCGCCGCGATCGGCGACGCGGTCAGGGAGGGCTACCGCATCAACCTGCCGGAGCGCAGGGTTCCCGGAGACTCCGAGGTGGCACCGCTGGTGACCGTCGACAACGACGCCGTCGTCGTCAGCGCGGTGAAGCTGGCCGACGACGGGAGCGGGGACGTCGTCGTACGCCTCTACGAGTCGACCGGTGGCCGCGCCAAGGTACGCGTGGGTCTGGGATTCGACGCCGACGGCGTCGCCGTGACCGATCTGCTGGAGCGCCCGTTGGCCGGTGAGCGGCAGCCGGAACTGGCGGAGGGAGCGGTACGGCTGTCGCTGAGGCCGTTCGAACTGGTCACTCTCCGCGTCACACGCGGTTGACGTAGCTGACGTAAAGGCAGGCGCTGGAGCACGCGAGTCGGGCGCCCCCCCAGGGGTGCCCGACTCGCGACCGCGACAACGTAAGCCGATCCGTGACAACGTAAGCCGATCCGCGACAACGTACCCCGACGGGCAACTGCACCGGCCGGGCTACCGTTTCGGCCGGGCTACCGTTTCGGTCCCGCAACGGCGTAGACCACGGTGCCGGTGACCGCGAGAACCAGGGCGGTCCAGGTGCCCGCCGCCGTGCCGGGCGGCAGCAGCATCCAGGTCGCCACCTCCATCGGCAGACTCGTCGGAGGCGGTGCGAAGACCGAGAAGGACAGCCAGGCCATCGGCAGCGTCCACGCGAGCCGCGCCCCGCACACCGTCGCTCCGACGGCGACGAGCCCCATCAGCCCCGCGCTGTTCCGGACGGTGAACGCGGTGGCGGCCACGTTCTCGCCCATCGCCTGCACCGCCGGCAGCACCGCGCCGACGACCGCGCCGATCAGCAGCACGTGTACGGCTCTCCGCAGCACCCAGCGGATCGCGGCCGTCCGGTCCAGCGCGAGGTCCTGCCCGCTGAGCCCGATCGAGGCTGCCATCGCCCCCGAGGCGAGGACGAGCGCGGGCAGCCGCGGATCACCGGGCGCCTCGCTCCCGTCCCGGGCGAGTGCCCACACCACCACCGCGCTGATCACCACCGCGGCGAGCGACGCGGGCACCTGCCGGGAGCGCGCGTACAGCGTCAGCCATCTCACCGGGACGCACCGCCGGTCAGCGCGTCGAGCGGGTCGCTTCCGTCGTCCTCGCAGGAGAGCGCGGCGGCGCGCATCGCGTTGATCCGTGAGAGCTGTTCGGCCCGCGGCAGCGCCTTGAGCTTCTTCCACACCGGGCGGGCCTCGGCGTCGACTTCGCCGCCCAGTTGCGCCGCCCCTGTGCCGGGCAGCGACTTGAGGTCCCCGAGGACCCAGCCCACCGCGACGGTCTGCGCGATGTCGTCTCCCCCCGAGCTGCTCCAGCCGACGGGGGTGCACCCTGGCACCATGCCTTCGGCGATCAGGGCCCGGGTCAGCTCCTCGCCCTTCGCGCCGGCGGTGATGATGTCGTCGTCGAAGTCGAAGAGCACGGTCTCGCGGGACCACCGCGGCATGGTGCCGTCCGGCAGTACGGCGGTGTTCTCCCGGACCGAGACCGGCGCCCGGCCGCCCAGGGAGCCGTGCAGCAGGCGCAGCGCCTCCTTACCGGGACCCGCCAGGTCGGCGAGTCGGTCCTGGTGCGTCCTGGTCACGCACACCGGGCCGTCGCAGACCAGCTCCGCGGCGGCCTCGTCGACGACATACATCCGGCGCGGGTCGGACGGGAGAACGAGCAGGGCGATCACCGCGCCCGCCAGGACGGGCGTCAGGGCGACCAGCCGGGCGCGCCGGGTCGCGGCGACCAGCAGCGCGAAGCCGGTCGCGGCCATGCCGAGCAGCCAGATCGTCTGCCCGAGGTGCACGGAGGCGGAAAGCGTGACGAGCACATCGCGCACCTCTTCCACCGCCGGTGACAGCAGCGAGACCCGGTTCGGCTCCGTGCCCGGGATCCCCATCGCCGTGGTCGTCTCCGTCCGGCCCAACGACATGTGCATGAGCGCCGTGAACACGAAGGCGCCCATGGCCAGCATGGGCGGGGTGAGCGCGTAGGGCAGGGCCCGCCCGGCCCCCATGCCCAGCACGGCACCCGCGACGAGAGAGAGCGCCCCCACCAGCGAGATCGGCAGCCACCCGAGGTGCGTGTACTCGGTGCTGGCGAACACCTGGACCGCGCCCACGAGGACGAACAGCGCAAAGGCCGATCCCAGCGTGATCGCCGCCGTGCCCGCCAGCGTGGCGGCGCGGTGCCAGGCGGGCCTCGGTGTCGTTGCCAGCAGCTCGGACATCTTCGAGCGGTGGTCACGCAGGCCCTGCAGCGCGCCGAGCCCCACGGCCAGCGGCCACACATAGAACAGCATGGAGCGGGTCGTCAGGGCCATGGACGTCCACTGGGCCGTCCACGCCGTGGTGCCCCTCCAGTACGCGGCGTTCACCAGGTACAGGAACGCCAGAGCCGTCGTCAGGACCACGGCTCCGGCCCACGGGGCGACGGAGCGCCTCAGTTCGATGCGCAGAACACGGCCGTTCACCAAGTTCCCTTTCCCTGCCCGGTGTTGGAGAGCAGCGCCGAGTAGCCGCGCTCCAGCGGGCTGTCGCCCACGTGGTCGGGACCGCCCGCCTCGGCCAGCTCGGTCGGGGTTCCCTGGAAGACCAGCCGGCCCTCGGAGATGAGCACCACGTCGGTGCAGGCGGCGGCGACGTCCTCCACCAGATGGGTCGAGACGACCACGCAGGTGTCCGTTCCGAGCTCTTGGAGCAGCTCGCGAAAGCGCAGCCGCTGCGCCGGGTCCAGGCCGACCGTCGGCTCGTCCAGCAGCAGGATCGAGGGGTCGTTGACGATGGCCTGGGCGATGCCGGCTCGCCGCACCATGCCGCCCGACAGGGCCTTCATCCGGTCGTCGGCCCGGTCGGCCAGGCCGACCCGCTCCACGGCGCGCTGGACAGCCGCGGGTATGTCCGCCTTGGGTACCTCCTTCAGCCACGCCATGTACTCGACGAACTCGCGCACCGTGAAGCGCTTGTAGTAGCCGAACTCCTGCGGCAGGTAGCCGATCCGGCGGCGCAGCGCCCGGTGCTCGCCCATGCCGCCCGCGGATTCGCCGAGCAGTCTCAGAGCGCCCTCGGCGGGGCGCAGTACGGTGGCCAGCGCCCGGATAAGGGTGGTCTTGCCCGCTCCGTTGGGGCCGAGGAGGCCGTGTACGCCGGTGCCCAGATACAGGTCGAGCCCGTCGACGGCCATCCGTTTCCGGCCGGCTCTGACCTTCAGCCCGATGGCCTGGATCTCCCAGGCGTAGGCCGTCGGCGCGATGTCGGCCGCGCTCACAGCGGGCGTCATGTGATGTTCCCTTCCGATGGTCGACGAGGAGCTCCCGGCGCGGAGTACGTGTCCCTGCGGGTGAAAACGGGGTACGCGCCCCCGCGGGCGAAACGGGGTACGCGCCCCTCCGGGCGAACACGACACCGATGCCGGGCGTGAGAATCAGCCCCCACACAGGCGGATTGGCCGTCGGCAGAACGAAGGTCGTACGACTGGTGGTGAGGGCCGGCCGCCCTGACTGATCTCACACCTGCCAGACGCCCGGCCCGGACGGCAGGTTTTCCTCGCTGCGTGATCCCCGTCACATATGACCTCGGGAGTCCCGGCCCGGTGGCCTCGGGAGTCCCGGCCCGGTCACCGCCGCCGGTCGGCGCGGGCACGCGAAAATGAGCGTGGTGGTCCCTCAAGATCTTGAGGGACCACCACGCTCATTTTCAGGCAATACGGAGCCGCCGCGGTCGATGCGATGCCGCCGTACCGGCTCTCACTCCTCGACGAGCATCCCCTCGCGCAACTGCGTGATGATGCGGGTCAGCAGCCGGGACACATGCATCTGTGAGACGCCCAGTTCCGCGCCGATCTGGGACTGCGTCATCTCCCGGCCGAAGCGCATCTCCACGATGCCGCGCTCACGCTCGTCCAGCTCCTCCAGGAGCGGCGCCAGGGCGTGCAGGTTCTCGACCTTCTCCATGGCGGGGTCCGCCTCGCCCAGCACATCGGCGAAGGTGCGTCCGGCACCGTTGGTCTCGTCGTCGCCGGTGGGCATGTCCAGGGAGCCGGCCGTATAGCCGTTGGTCGCGACCAGGCCCTCGATGACCTCTTCCTCGCTGAGTCCCATCAGCTCGGAGAGTTCCTTGACGGTCGGGTCCCGGTCCAGGCTCGTGGCCAGATGTTCCTTGGCCTTGGCCAGCTCGACGCGCAGCTCCTGAAGGCGCCGCGGGACATGGACGGCCCAGGTGGTGTCGCGGAAGAAGCGCTTGATCTCCCCGACGATGTAGGGGACCGCGAAGGAGGTGAACTCGACCTCGCGGGACAGGTCGAACCGGTCGATCGCCTTGATCAGGCCGATCGTGCCGACCTGGAGGATGTCCTCCATGTCGCCGGCGCCACGGTTACGGAACCGGCCCGCGGCGAAGCGGACCAGCGACTGGTTCATCTCGATGAGTGTGTTGCGCGCGTACTGGTACTCGTGCGTGCCCTCTTCCAGAACCTGGAGCTGGTCGAAGAACAGCTTCGAGAGCGCCCGCGCGTCCTTCGGCGCGATCTTGCTCGGATCCTCGATGCGCGGCAGCTCATCGGCTGCCGTTCCCGCCGTCACTCCCGTCGCGGACGTCATGATGTCCTCCGCCTGCTCCACTTCGGCAGCACGCACAGTCCTGGTCGTCATGACATCACCTTCCCATGTGGCGGAATACTCAGAGGCGCTCCTGCCCCCTCGGGGCCAACTCATGTCCCCCCTATTACGACGAGTTATCAGGACGCGCCGGCCGGCGGCGGCAGGACGCGACGGCAGACGGTGGTCGGAGGTGATGGCAGACGGTGGTCGGAGGCGGTGCGCACGGCACGGCGGGCCGGGACGCCTGTCGCGGAAGACGTATCGTCGGCCGCGTCACAGCCCGTAGCGTCTGTGACACCCGTAACTCCAGTCATGCCTGTGACGTTCGTAACTCCACGCATTCCAGTGGCACCCGTAACACCCACAACATCCGTTCCCGGAAGGAGCCCCCGCCATGGCCGCCGAAGCGCTGTCACAGAAGGAGACCGAGGACCGGTTGCGAGAGCTTCCCGGCTGGTCCCTGGAGGACGGCCGCATCACCCGTACGTACCGTCTCGCCGCGCACTTCGCCGCAGCGGCCCTGGTCGTTCATATCGCCCGGATCCAGGACGAGTTGAACCACCACTCCGAGCTGACTCTGGGCTACAACACGGTGTCCGTCGCCGTGAACACGCACGACGCGGGCGGTGCCGTGACCGCGCGCGACTTCGAACTCGCGCGGCGCGTCGAGGAGATCGCCCCGGCGCACGGCGCGACCTGACGGCGCCGGGCGCGGTGCGTCGCCGCGGCGCGGTGACGAAGAAGGGCGCGCATGACGGTGCCGCCGGCCCCTGATCCCGGCCGACGGCACCGTCACTCCTGCCCAGCTGTCATTCCCGCCGAGCTGTCACTCCTGCCCAGCGCTCATTCCTGCGGTCATTCCTGCGCGGCTGTTGTCGCTGCTCAGCTGTTGATCTTCGCCGGGTCCCCGCCGAGCCGCTTGCCCTCGTCGAGCGCCGTGAGCGCCGCCAGGTCGTCCGCGTCCAGCTCGAAGCCGAAGACGTCGATGTTCTCCTGGATCCTGGACGGGGTCACGGACTTGGGGATCACCACGTTCCCCAACTGAAGATGCCAGCGCAGCACCACCTGGGCGGGCGTCCTGTCGTGCTTGCGGGCGATCGCGACCACGGTCGGGACGTCCAGCAGCCCCTTGCCCTGGCCCAGCGGCGACCAGGCCTCGGTGAGGATGCCGCGCTCCGCGTGGAAGGCGCGCGACTCGGCCTGCTGGAGCTGCGGGTGCAGCTCGATCTGGTTGATCGCGGGGACCACGGAGGTCTCCCCGATCAGCCGCTCCAGATGTGCCGGAAGGAAGTTGGAGACACCGATGGTCTTCGTACGGCCGTCCGCGAGGATCTTCTCGAACGCCTTGTACGTGTCGACGTAGGTGTCGGCTTCCGGCATCGGCCAGTGAATGAGGTACAGGTCGACATAGTCGAGGCCGAGCTTCTCCAGCGAGGTGTCGAAGGCTCGCAGGGTCGAGTCGTAACCCTGCTCCCCGTTCCACAGCTTGGTGGTGACGAAGAGATCCTCACGGGCTATCCCGGAGGTGGCGAGGGCCTTGCCCGTACCCTCTTCGTTGCCGTAGATCGCTGCGGTGTCGATGCTGCGGTAGCCCGCCTCCAGCGCGGTGGAGACGGCCTGCGTCGCCTCGTCGTCCGGCACCTGCCAGACGCCGAAACCGAGCTGGGGCATCTCGATGCCGTTGTTGAGAGTGAGGTTGGGGACCTTGCTCACGAGCGATCGATCCTAACGTCGTCGGTTTCTTCTCCGTAGTGCAACGATCACGGAGGCGGACGGATTCCCGTCACCGGGCCCCGTCTCCGTGTCCGTCACGTGTCCGGTGTTCTGTGTTCCATGTGTTCCGGGTGTGTCCCGCCGGGAGCGCCGGGAGCGCCGGGAGCGCCGGGACACGTGGAGCCTTCAACGGTAGAGCGCGTCGACCTCCGCCGCATAGGCGGCCTCGATCGCCTTGCGCTTGAGCTTCAGCGACGGCGTCAGCAACCCGTGCTCCTCGCTGAACGGGTGGGCCAGTATCCGGAAGGTACGGATCGACTCGGCCTGTGACACCGCGGTGTTCGCGGCCACCACCGCGCGCCGGATCTCCGTCTCCAGTTCCGGGTCGCGCACCAGGGCGGCGGGTGCGAGCGGCTGCTTTCCCTGGATGGAGAGCCAGTGCTCGACGGCCTCGTGGTCCACCGTGACCAGCGCCGCGATGTACGGCCGGTCGTTGCCGACCACGATGCACTGGGCCACCAGCGGATGCGCCCGTACCCGCTCCTCCAGAGCCGAGGGGGACACGCTCTTGCCACCGGAGGTGACAAGGATCTCCTTCTTCCGCCCGGTGATGGTGAGATAGCCGTCCTCGTCGAGCGCGCCCAGATCGCCGGTGGCCAGCCAGCCGTCGTGCAGGGAGTCGTCGGTGGCCTTCTGGTCGTTGAGGTAGTGGGAGAAGATGTGTTCCCCGCGCAGCCACACCTCGCCGTCATCGGCGATATGCACCGAGGTGCCGGGAATGGGCTGCCCGACCGTGCCGAAGCGGGTGCGCTCCGGCGGATTGGCGGTGGTGGCGGCGGTCGACTCGGTGAGTCCGTACCCCTCGTAGATGGTGACGCCCGCGCCCGCGAAGAACAGCCCGAGCCGCCGGTCCATCCCCGAACCGCCGGACATGGCGTGCCGTACGCGACCGCCCATCGCGGCCCGCACCTTGCTGTACACGGCCTTCTCGAAGAACTGGTGCTGCATCCGCAGCCCGGCGGAGGGCCCGGGGCCCAGGCCGAAAGCCCGCTGCTCCAGGGCCTCCGCGTAGCGCACCGCCACGTCCACGGCCTTGTCGAAGGGGCCGGCCTTCCCTTCCCGCTCCGCTTTGCGGCGTGCCGCGCCGTACACCTTCTCGAATATGTACGGCACCGCCAGGATGAACGAGGGCCGGAACGCGGCCAGATCGGGCAGCAGCGCGCTCGCCGCGAGGACGGGCTGGTGGCCCAGCTTCACCCGGCCGCGTATCGCCGCTACCTCGATCATCCGCCCGAAGACGTGCGAGAGCGGCAGGAAGAGGAGAGTCGCCGCCTCGTCGCCCTTTCTGGAGTGGAAGACGGGCTCCCAGCGTCCGAGGACCGTGTCGGCCTCGAACATGAAGTTGGCGTGGGTGATCACACAGCCCCTGGGGTGGCCGGTGGTGCCCGAGGTGTAGATCACCGTGGCCACTGATTCGGGGGTGACCGCCTTGCGGTGCCGGTGCACCATCTCGTCATCGATCCCGGCGCCCGCCTCGAACAGCTCCGCCACGGCGTCGGCGTCCAGCTGCCACAGCCGCTTGAGGTGCGGCAGCCGGTCCACCACCGAACCGATGGTCATGGCGTGGTCCTCGTGCTCCACCACGCACGCGGTGACCTCCGCGTCGTACAGCATCCAGTGGACCTGCTCGGCGGACGACGTGGGATAGACCGGAACGGGCTGGGCGCCGACGGTCCAGAGCGCGAAGTCGAAGAGCGTCCACTCGTAGCGCGTACGCGACATGATCGCGACGCGGTCCCCGAACCGTACGCCGTGCGCGAGCAGCCCCTTGGCGAGGGCGAGCACCTCGTCGCGGAACGCGGCGGAGGTCATGTCCCACCACTGGCCCGCCTCGTCCTTACGGCCGAGCGCGACGCGATGCGGGTCGTCGAGGGCGTGCTCGAACACGGCATCCGCGAGCCCACCGACGTGGGGTGCGGCCGGAAGAGGTGGGACGGTGATCTCGCGCAATGACATGCTCCTCGTGGCGCTCCGCACAGCGCCGGTGACGGTACCCCACTGTGAAATCGGGGGCAGGGCGTGCAGGTAACCGGCGCTTAGTCATATATCCACAGGTCAGCGCCCGAAACGGGGCCGAGGTCGCGGCGCGTGGGCCGACTTCTGACTGTGGAGTAAGTACGCCGCGTGGGAATCTCCACCGAATCCGTACGCTGTCAGCACGCCCGCATTGTCACCGCATTATCACAGGGCGGATGTTGGTCCGTACCTGAGGGTGTACGGGGGAGGGGTACGAAGGAGGAGTACGGCGAGGCGCGTGGGCTCCCGGGTGTCAGTTGCCTGTCGGTTGCCGGTGCAGCCGGTCGCCGCCCGCCAGGATCGCCGCCGCCAGTGCGTCCGCCGCCTCCTGCGCCGCCGCGTGCCTGCGGCCCTGCCCGTGCAGCAGGACGAAGTCCACCTCGCCCAGCTCGGGCAGCCCCGCCTTGGCCGGAACCGGCACCAGGCCCGGCGGTATCAGCCCGCGGGTATGGGCCATCACGCCCAGACCCGCCCGAGCCGCCGCTATCAGCCCGCTCAGGCTGGCGCTCGTACACGCCACGCGCCAGCGCCGGCCGTGCGCCTCCAGCACCTCCAGCGCGCGGGCCCGGGTGATGCCGGGCGGCGGGAACACGATCAGCGGGACCGGGCGGTCCGGGTCGAGACGCAGATGAGGCGCGCCGATCCAGGCCAGCGTCGACTGCCAGACCAGCTGGCCGTGCGTGTCGCCCGTGCGGCGCTTGGCCAGCACCAGATCGAGCCGGTCGTCGGCCAGCTGTTCGTGCAGGGTGCCGGACAGCTCGACGGTCAGCTCCAGGTCGACCTCGGGATGGTCGCGCCGGAAGGACTCCAGGATCTCCGGGAGCCGGGTGAGTACGAAGTCCTCCGAGGCGCCGAAACGCAGCCGCCCGCGCAGCCGGGTGCCGGTGAAGAAGACCGCCGCGCGATCGTGGGCCGCCAGGATCGTCCGGGCGAAGCCGAGCATGGCCTCGCCGTCCTCGGTGAGCTCCACGCTGTGGGTGTCACGGGTGAACAGCGGCCGGCCCGTCGCGTCCTCCAGGCGCCGGACGTGCTGGCTCACCGTGGACTGGCGGACGCCGAGGCGCCGGGCCGCCTGGGTGAAACTCAGGGTCTGGGCCACGGCCAGAAAGGTGCGCAGCTGTCCGGGGTCGTACATACCGCCAGGCTACGGCGTTATCGCGGAACGCGATGACAGTCAGTGTCGTATGCGGGATTCCCGATCAAGGAGATCGGGTGGAGCATGGGGAGGGCACGACCGATGATCATGCGGTCTGTGCCGACTGAACGACCCGTACGGCCCGTACGGCTGCGTGACCTGTACGGCCGCGTGACCTGGACGACCGTACGACCTGCACCGACCGCTAGTTGTGGAGCACATGAACCGCCGCCGTTCCCCGCGCATGCCGTCCTGGCTGCCCGTAGACCCGTTCATCCTGGCCCTCATCGGAACCGTGGCCCTGGCGGCATTGCTGCCGGCTTCCGGTGCCGCGGCCGATATCGCGGGGGGAGCCTCCACCGGCGCGGTGGCGCTGCTGTTCTTCCTCTACGGGACGCGGCTCTCCACGGCCGAGGTGGTCGACGGGATGAAGCACTGGCGGCTCCATGTCACCGTCCTCGCCTGCACATTCGTACTCTTCCCGCTCCTGGGGCTGGCCGCGAGGGGGCTCGTCCCGTACGTCCTGACACCCCAGCTGTACAGCGGGCTGCTCTTCCTCTGCCTGGTGCCGTCGACGGTCCAGTCGTCCATCGCCTTCACCTCCATGGCCCGCGGCAACGTGCCCGCCGCGATCTGCGCCGGATCGTTCTCCAGCATCGCGGGCATCATGATCACCCCACTGCTCGCGGGGCTGCTGATCAGCGGCGGGACCGCGGGCATCTCCGCGGATTCGCTGTTCAAGATCGTGGCGCAGCTGCTGCTGCCCTTCCTCGCGGGGCAGTTGCTGCGCCGATGGATCGGCGGCTTCCTCGCCCGCCACAAGAAGCTGCTGAGCTTCGTCGACCGTGGCTCGATCCTGCTGGTCGTCTACACCGCGTTCAGCCAGGGCATGATCGCGGGTGCCTGGCACCAGGTGACACCGGGCCGACTGGGGGCGCTGCTCGCCGTAGAGGCGGTGCTGCTCGCGGTGATGCTGACGGTGAGCTGGTACGGCGGCAAGGGGCTGGGCTTCGACCGGGCGGACCGGGTGGCGATCCAGTTCGCCGGCTCGAAGAAGAGCCTGGCGGCGGGACTGCCCATGGCGAGCGTGCTGTTCGGGGCGCATGCGAGTCTCGCGGTGCTGCCGCTGATGCTGTTCCACCAGATGCAGTTGATGGTGTGCGCGGTGATCGCCAAGCGGCGGTCGCGGGACGGGGAGTTGGAGTCTGGAACTGCGTCCGCGTCTGCGCCTTCGCCGTCGTCGGAGGCTGAGGCGGAGGTTGAGGCGGCGGCGGTGCGGTGACGCCTCCCGGCGGTGCGCCGTCCGGCGAGGGCTGGGGGTGCGGGTGCCGGTGTGTGGTGGGTGCGGGGGCCGGGGGCTCCGGAGGCGCATGTCCGGACTGCATGATTTACGCCGCGTGCGGGTTTCGTGGTCCGGTGCGGGCCGGTGTGCGGCACAAATCACGCTCTACGTCCGGACACGTCACCTCCTGCGCCCCCGTCCCCCTCCCGCCGGTCGCCCGTTCGCGCCCCGGAGGCGAACCGAGTCCCACGAAGAACAAAGCCCGGCCGACGCAGGGGGCGCTCCCCGTCGGCCGGGCCCTTGTCCCGTGCGGCGAGCGACCCTTCACACCTCGGTGTGCAGGGCGATCCGTTCGTCGCCCGCGTACACGTTCATGGAGGAGCCGCGGAGGAAGCCGACGAGTGTCAGCCCTGTTTCCGCGGCGAGATCGACGGCGAGTGAGGACGGCGCGGATACGGCCGCCAGTACGGGGATGCCGGCCATCACGGCTTTCTGGGCCAGTTCGAAGGAAGCGCGTCCCGAGACCAACAGGATCGAGCGGGAGAGCGGCAGTTGGTCCTGCCGCAGGGCCCGGCCGATCAGTTTGTCGACCGCGTTGTGCCGGCCGACGTCCTCGCGGATGTCCAGCATTTCGCCGGATTCCGAGAAGAGCGCCGCCGCGTGGAGGCCGCCGGTGCGGTCGAAGACCTGCTGGGCTGCCCGCAGTCGGTCGGGCAGGGCGGAGAGCAGTGCGGGTTCGATCCGGACCGGGGGAGTGTCGGCGATCGGGAAGCGGGCGGTGGTCCGTACGGCATCCAGGCTGGCCTTGCCGCACAGTCCGCACGACGAGGTCGTGTAGACATTGCGCTCCAGCGTGATGTCCGGGACCGGTACTCCGGGTGCGAGTTGGACGTCGACCACGTTGTACGTGTTGGAGCCGTCGTCCTTCGCCCCGGCGCAGTACACGATGGACCGTACGTCCGTGCCGGACGCCAGTACGCCCTCGCTGACGAGGAAGCCCGCCGCGAGCGCGAAGTCGTCGCCGGGGGTGCGCATCGTGATGGCGAGCGGTTTGCCGTTCAGCCGGATTTCCAGCGGCTCTTCGGCCACCAGGGTGTCGGGGCGGGTCGTGACGGCTCCGTCCCGGATACGGATGGTGCGGCGGCGCTCGGTGACCCGTCCCATGGTGATCAGCCCTACTCGTTCTCGTTGGTCCTGTCAGCGCTGCTGTACGTGCTGGAAGCCGAAGTGGCCCTTGATGTGAACGTCGTCGTGCGGTGAGGTCACCTTCACGATCTCATTGTCCTGTACGGGCAGGGGCAGGTGGCGGGCGATGCCGCCGTACGCGCGGCTGATGGTGAGCTTCGCTCCTCTCCATGGTGTGCATACAGTATTTCGTAGACGCTCTGGTTCGGAAGTCCACGTACCGGATTCGTCACGAGCCCTTCACCGTAAGGGAGTTGAGGCTGTTTCGGTGGTCTCGGAGACGTCATTGCTCGGGCTTGTTCACGCGGATCAGGGTCTGTTGCCCGTTCGCGACGAGCGATCGCCGGCCGTCCTGGACGCCGAACACCTCCAGTTGGCACACGGTCAGGGTCCGCCCGGACTTCAGGACCGTTCCTACCGCCTCGATGTGCTCGCCGGCGGCCGGTGCCAGGAGGTTGATCTTGTATTCGACGGTGAGTACCGAGGTGTTCTCGGGGAACAGGGTGAATGCCGCGTAGCCGCCCGCGCTGTCCGCGATCGCGCTGGTGGCGCCCGCGTGGAAGTAGCCGTGCTGCTGGGTGACTTCGGGGCGGCTCGGGAGGGCGATGTGTACGCGTCCGGGGGCGATGTGCGTGATGCGGGCGCCAAGGTGGCCCATGAGTCCCTGGCGATCGAAACTGTTCTGGATGCGGGCTTTGACCACGGGGCTTGCCTGTTCTTGGTGCGTCGAGTCTTCCATTTGTTCTCCTTCAGCGGTATCGAGGCTGGTCAGTGGCTACGGACAGTTGTCCGCACGGGATTGGGCGAGACCCGCCGGTCCTGTCAGTACACCCCGACTGAACCGCGTCAGAAGCGGTATCCGTCGGTAAAGATCGCTGTGCTCTTCCCAACGGGTCAGTGGCTTCCTAGGGTTTGCGACCATGACCCCACCACTCGCCCCCGTAGGCTGGAGCCGTTGGCTCGTGCCGCCCGCCGCGCTGTCGGTGCATCTCTCGATCGGTCAGGCCTACGCCTGGAGCGTGTTCAAACCCGCGCTGGAGTCCGCTCTCGATCTTTCCGGCACCGAAAGCGCGCTCCCCTTCCAGCTCGGCATCGTGATGCTCGGCCTGTCGGCCGCCTTCGGCGGCACGCTCGTCGAACGCAACGGGCCGCGCTGGGCGATGACCGTCGCCCTCTGCTGTTTCTCCTCCGGCTTCCTGCTCGCCGCGCTCGGTGCCTTCACCGAGCAGTACTGGCTGATCGTCTTCGGCTACGGCTTCGTCGGCGGGATCGGGCTCGGTATCGGCTACATCTCGCCCGTCTCCACGCTCATCAAGTGGTTCCCCGACCGGCCGGGCATGGCCACCGGCATCGCGATCATGGGCTTCGGCGGCGGTGCGCTCATCGCCTCGCCGTGGTCCGCGCAGATGCTGGAGTCGTTCGGACCGGACAGTACGGGCATCGCGTACGCCTTCCTGGTGCACGGGCTGGTCTACGCGGTCTTCATGTCGCTCGGCGTCCTGCTGGTCCGCGTGCCCGCGCCGGGCTACCGGCAGAGTGAGAGCGCCGGTCCGGCGCAGCCGGTGGCGGCGGGCTCGCTGATCTCCACCGCGCAGGTGTCGGCCAGGTCCGCCGTGCGTACCCCGCAGTTCTGGTGCCTGTGGGTCGTCCTGTGCATGAACGTCACCGCGGGCATCGGGATCCTGGAGAAGGCCGCCCCGATGATCACCGATTTCTTCACCGGGACCAGCACTCCCGTCTCGACCGCGGCCGCGGCGGGCTTCGTCGCCCTGCTCTCCGCCGCCAACATGGCCGGCCGGATCGGCTGGTCCTCCACCTCGGATCTGATCGGCCGCAAGAACGTCTACCGCGTCTACCTCGGTGTCGGCGCCGTGATGTATCTGCTGATCGCGCAGTTCGGCGACTCCTCCAAGCCGCTGTTCATCATCTGCGCGCTGGTGATCCTCTCCTTCTACGGAGGCGGCTTCGCCACCATTCCCGCCTATCTCAAGGACCTCTTCGGCACCTACCAGGTCGGTGCCATCCACGGCCGGCTGCTCACCGCGTGGTCCACCGCCGGCGTACTCGGTCCGCTCATCGTCAACTGGGTCGCCGACAGCCAGGAAGAGGCGGGCCGAAGCGGCGCGGGACTCTACTCGCTGTCGTTCGGCATCATGATCGGCCTGCTGGTCGTCGGCTTTGTCGCCAATGAGCTGGTACGGCCCGTTCATCCCCGTCACCACGTCCCCGCCCCCAAGGAGGCCACCGATGACGAGCCCGTCAGCGAAAAGCAGCACAGCGCCTGAGTCCCCGCGTACCGGTCTGATCGCCTTCGCCTGGCTTTGGGTAGGGGCGCCGCTCGCGTACGGTGTGTATGAGCTGGTCCTCAAGGCCGCACAGCTGTTCACCGGATGAGTCGGAGTCTCCAAGCGGCGTGGATGAATCCTGTTGGTTCACCTGTACGCCTACCGGTGAGTCGCTGACGAGACTGGAGGGCTCCTGACGTCGACAACAGAGGGGGTCCCGGGCATGACCGGCACTCGTATCGCCGCGCTCGGGCACTATCAGCCCGCCAAGGTGCTCACCAATCACGATCTGGCCGAGATGGTGGACACGAGCGACGAATGGATCAGCAGCCGGGTCGGCATCAAGACCCGGCATGTGGCGGGTCCGGACGAGCCCGTGGATGAGCTGGCCGCGCACGCGGGCGCCAAGGCGCTCGCCGCGGCCGGTCTCACCCCGGCGGACATCGACCTCGTGCTCGTCGCCACGTCCACCGCGATCGACCGTTCGCCGAACACGGCCGCCCGGGTCGCCGCCCGGCTCTCCATGGGTTCGCCCGCCGTGATGGACCTGAATGTGGTGTGCGCGGGATTCACCCACGCCCTCGCCACGGCCGACCACGCCGTACGGGCGGGCTCCGCGTCCCGGGTACTGGTCATCGGCGCCGACAAGATGGCCGGGGTCGCCGACTGGACGGACCGTACGACCTGTGTCCTGGTCGGTGACGGCGCGGGCGCCGCGGTGGTCGTGGCGACCGACGAGGACGAGGAGCCGGGGATCGGCCCGGTGCTCTGGGGCTCGGTGCCGGAGATGGGGCACGCGGTACGGATCGAGGGCTCACCGCCCGTGTTCGCGCAGGAGGGCCAGTCCGTCTACCGCTGGGCGACCACCCAGCTGCCGCCCATCGCCCGCAAGGTCTGCGAGCGGGCGGGTATCGCCCCCGAGGATCTGGCTGCGGTGGTGCTGCACCAGGCGAATCTGCGGATCATCGAGCCCGTCGCCCAGAAGATCGGGGCGGTCAACGCCGTCATCGCCCGGGACGTGGTGGAATCCGGCAATACGTCCGCCGCCTCGATCCCGATGGCCCTGTCCAAGCTCGTGGCCAGGGGAGAGGTTGCGTCGGGGGCGCCGGCCCTGCTGTTCGGCTTCGGCGGGAATCTCTCGTACGCGGGCCAGATCATTCGCTGCCCCTGACCCCGCTGCGATGACGCGGTTCTCGGTAGACTGTAGACGATAGCCAATGTCTCGATGCCGTCCTTCGTGGCGGCATCACCACCGTCATTGACACCGTCATTGACTCTGCCGGCCAGGAGGGGACCGCGAATGTTGTCCGCGAAGTTGGCGCAGGGGGCCGTGCCCAAGCTCGAACGACCGGGGCCGCTGCGTGAGCGCGTGTACGAGGCCCTGCTCGAACTGATCACGACCCGGGCGCTCCAGCCGGGCCAGCACCTGGTCGAAAGCGAGCTGGCGGGCCACCTCGGGGTCTCCCGGCAGCCGGTGCGCGAGGCGCTTCAGCGGCTCAACACCGAGGGCTGGGTCGATCTCCGCCCGGCCCAGGGCGCGTTCGTCCATGAACCGACCGAGGACGAGGCCGACCAGCTGCTGTCGGTCCGTACGCTCCTGGAGGCGGAGGCCGCCCGGCTGGCCGCCGCCAACTCGGGTACGGCGGGGATCGCCGCGCTGGAGGCGCTGTGCGCCATCGGCGAGCAGGCGGTGGCGGACGACGACGTGGATCAGGCGGTCGCCACCAACGCGGCCTTCCACGCCAAGATCATGGAGCTGGCGGGCAATGTCGTGCTGGCCGAGCTGTCCGGGCAGGTGGACCGCCGGGTCCGCTGGTACTACACGCCGGTCGCCCGGCAGCGCGGCAAGCAGTCGTGGATCGAGCACCGGGACCTGATCGCGGCGATCTCGGCGCGGGACGAACAGCGCGCGACAGAGGTCATGAGGGCGCACACGGAACACACGCGTACGACCTACCACCAGCGCGAACGCGGCTGACGGCGCACCCGGCCCCTCCCCGGGCGGTCGGGTGGGCGGTGCTGATCCCGGGGCGGCTCCCGCGAGTCCCGGGACAGTGCTCACGCATTCCGGGGCAGCACTCTCACAGAACCTTTGTCCTGGGTGTGGAGAAAGTTGGTACGGATTCCCGCGCAACTTCTTCCCCCTGCGGGCAAGCGCTGCTACGTTCCCTCGAAAGCCCGATAATCACAGCCGACAGGGCGGGGAGGGGCGCGTGAGACGTATGACCGCACGACCCGCGAACGCGCACCAGGCGCGACTGCTGCGGCTGCTGCGCGACGGCGGACCCAACTCCCGCGCACAGCTGGGCGATCAGGTCGACCTCTCCCGCTCCAAGCTCGCCGTCGAGGTGGACCGGCTGCTGGAGACCGGCCTGGTGGTCGCCGACGGACTCGCCGCCTCGCGCGGCGGACGGCGCTCCCACAACATCCGGCTGGCCCCCGGGATGCGCTTCCTCGGTGTGGACATCGGCGCCACCTCCATCGATGTGGCCGTCACCAACGCGGAGTTGGAGGTGCTGGGGCACCTCAACCACCCCATGGACGTCCGCGAGGGTCCCGTCGCCGTCTTCGAGCAGGTGCTCGTGATGGCTTCCAAACTCAAGGCCTCCGGACTCGCCGAGGAGTTCGACGGCGCCGGGATCGGCGTGCCGGGCCCGGTCCGCTTCCCCGAGGGGGTCCCGGTCGCGCCGCCGATCATGCCGGGCTGGGACGGCTTCCCCGTGCGGGAGGCGCTCAGTCAGGAACTGGGCTGCCCCGTCATGGTCGACAACGATGTGAACCTGATGGCGATGGGGGAGCAGCACGCGGGCGTCGCACGCTCGGTGGGCGACTTCCTCTGCGTCAAGATAGGCACCGGCATCGGCTGCGGGATAGTCGTCGCCGGTGAGGTCTACCGGGGCACGACCGGCAGCGCCGGCGACATCGGCCATATCCAGGTCGAGTCGGACGGCCGCGCCTGCGCCTGCGGCAACAAGGGCTGCCTGGAGGCGTACTTCAGCGGCGCCGCGCTCGCCCGTGACGCCGAGGAAGCGGCCCGCACCGGCCGCTCGCCCGAACTGGCCGTCCTGCTCGACGCGTTGGGCCCCGCGGGCCGGCTCACCGCCGCGGATGTCGCCAAGGCCGCGGCCGCCGGTGACCCCACCGCGATCGACCTGATCCGCGAGGGCGGAAACCGCGTCGGCCAGGTCATCGCCGGGCTCGTGAGCTTCTTCAACCCGGGGCTCGTGGTGATAGGCGGCGGGGTGACCGGTCTGGGACACACGCTGCTGGCGAGCGTCCGTACCCAGGTCTACAAGCAGTCCCTGCCGCTGGCCACGGGCAATCTCCCCATCGTCCTGGGGGAGTTGGGGCAGACCGCCGGAGTGACCGGCGCGGCCCGGCTCATCAGCGACCACCTGTTCTCGCCGGTCTGACACCGGCGGCGCATCACCCGGCACCACGCGCTCTGCCCCGCACCATGTGCTCCACCCAGCACCACGCGCATCACCCGGCACTACACGATCCACCCCGCACTACGCGCATCACCTGGTACCACGCGCTCCACCCGCACGAGCCGCAAGCACTCGCACGAACCGCGTCACCCGCACCGAGCCGCACCATCGCGCCACCGCATCACAGCTCCGCCGCACCTGGTTCCGTCCTGCCCTTGTACTGCCCGAGGGGATACGCCATGGCACCAGCACCACCAGAAACCCTTCTGCTCACCATGTCCGGCATCACCAAGACCTTCCCCGGCGTCCGCGCGCTCGACGGCGTGGACCTGGAGGTCCGGGCGGGCGAGGTGCACTGTCTGCTCGGCCAGAACGGCGCCGGGAAGTCCACCCTCATCAAGGTGCTCGCCGGTGCCCACCAGCCCGACGGCGGTGTCATCAACTGGCGCGGCGAAGCGGTCACGCTCAAGTCGCCCATCGCCGCCATGCGGCTCGGCATCGCGACCATCTACCAGGAACTCGACCTGGTCGAGGGCCTGTCGGTCGCCGAGAACATCTTCCTCGGACACGAGCCCACCACCGCCGGCTTCGTCGTCAAGGGCAGAGAGGCCAGGGCCGAGGCGACCGCGCTGCTGGCACGCCTCGGCCACCCAGAGATCCAGGCGCACCGGCCCGTCGGCTCGCTCTCCGCCGCCCAGCAGCAGATCGTGTCCATGGCCCGAGCCCTCTCCCACGACGTACGGCTCATCGTGATGGACGAGCCGTCCGCGGCCCTCGACCCCGACGAGGTCGACAACCTCTTCCGTATCGTCTCCACCCTCACCGACGACGGTGTGGCCGTCATCTACATCTCCCACCGGCTGGAGGAGATCCGGCGGATCGGCGACCGGGTCACCGTCATCAAGGACGGGCGTACGGTGGCCGTCGCGCTGCCCGCGAAGGAGACCCCGACCCGCCAGGTCGTCGCGCTGATGACCGGCCGGAACGTCGAGTACGTCTTCCCCGAGCGGCCCGCCCCCGCCACGCACACCGCGGCGCGCGCCGAGCCCGTACTGCGGGTCGAAGGACTCGCCAGGGAAGGGGAGTTCGCGCCGGTCGACCTCGAACTGCGGCCCGGTGAGATCGTCGGACTCGCCGGCCTCGTCGGCTCGGGACGCTCCGAGATCCTGGAGACGGTCTACGGGGCGCGCAAACCCACCGCGGGACGTGTCCTCGTCGACGGCACCCCGTTGCGGCCCGGCAGCGTACGCGCCGCCGTCCGCGCGGGACTCGGTCTCGCCCCCGAGGAACGCAAGGCCCAGGGCCTGCTGATGCTCGAATCCGTCACCCGCAACGTGTCGGTGTCGTCGCTGTCCCGCTTCTCGCGGGCCGGCTGGCTCGACCGCTCGGCGGAGCGGGCCGCGGCCAGGGAGGCCACCAGGGAACTCTCGCTGCGCCCCGACAACCCGGACGCCCGTATCCGTACCCTCTCCGGCGGCAACCAGCAGAAGGCCGTCCTGGCCCGCTGGCTGCTGCGCGGCTGCCGGGTCCTGCTGCTGGACGAACCGACGCGCGGCGTCGATGTCGGCGCCCGCGCCGAGCTGTACGCAGTGATCCGCAGGCTGGCCGACGAAGGCCTCGCCGTACTGCTCGTCTCCAGCGAGGTCCCCGAAGTGCTGGGCCTCGCCGACCGGGTGCTGGTGCTCCGTGAGGGCCAGGTCGTCCACCGGGCACCGGCCCAGGAGCTCGACGAGCACCGTGTACTCGACCTTGTGATGGAAGGGAGCCCGACGCCATGAAACAGCCTGCCTCCGAGGCGCGGCAGGGCGGGCCCGACGGTGCGGCCGGCTCCGAGCCGTCCACTCAGCCCGCCGGGCCCACCGCGCACACCACGTCCGGAACATCCGCCGCCGCATCCGCCAAGTCCGGTACGGAGAAGGGTGGTTGGCGTGCGCTCGGACTGCGGCTCGACGTCCGTAACCTCTCCCTGCTCGGTGTGCTCGCGGCACTGATCATCGTCGGGGGCATCACCAAGCCCGATCAGTTCCTCGACACCAACAACCTCCAACTGGTGCTCACCCAGGCCTCGGTCATCGGTGTGGTCACCGTCGGCATGACGTTCGTGATCACCAGTGGTGGGATCGATCTGTCGGTGGGCGCGATCGTGGCCCTCTCCTCGGTCTGGGCGACCACACTGGCCACCCAGGAGTACGGTTTCGCCGGCATCCTCTTCACCGCCGTCGTCGTCGGTCTCGGCTGCGGCCTGGTGAACGGGCTGCTGATCGCGTACGGCGGCATGGTGCCGTTCATCGCGACCCTCGCGATGCTCGCCTCCGCCCGGGGGCTCGCCCTCCAGATCACCGACGGCAAGACGCAGATCGTCACCGTGCCGTCGGTGCTCGACCTCGGCGTCCCCGACGCGTACATCCTGGGGATACCGCCGCTCGTCCTGGTCTTCGCGGCCGTCACCGTCATCGGCTGGCTGGTGCTCAACCGTACGACCTTCGGCCGGCGCACCGTCGCCGTCGGCGGCAACGCGGAGGCCGCCAGGCTCGCCGGTATCGACGTCCGCAGGCAGCGGCTCTACCTGTACCTGCTCTCCGGCCTCTGCTGCGGCATCGCGGCCTTCCTGCTGATCATCCTGGCCGGCTCGGGACAGAACACCAACGGGAACCTGTACGAGCTGGACGCCATCGCCGCCGCGATCATCGGCGGCACCCTGCTCAGCGGCGGCCGCGGCACCATCGTCGGGTCCGTCCTCGGGGTGCTGGTCTTCACCACGATCACCAATATCTTCGCCCTCAACAACCTGCAGAGCGACGTCCAGCAGATCGCCAAGGGCGCCATCATCGTCGCCGCCGTACTGGTCCAGCGCCGCACGTTGCGCAACGGCGAGGCCTGACACCCGGATCGCCGGTACTTCCCGGGTCCTCGGTTTCTCCCGCATCCGGACCTCGGAACCTCCCGGCCCCCGGAACCTCAGGTTTCGCACCCGCTCGCCCGCCGTACCGACCTACCCGAAGGGTCAAACCGACATGCCAGAAACCAGCCGCAGAGGACTGCTGTTCGGCGCCGCCGCCGTTTCCACGGGTGCCCTCCTCACCGCCTGCACCAGCAACGAGCCAGCCAAGAAGGAGACCGCGGCCGACAGCGCGCCGGCCGCCGACAACAAGCCCGGCAAGCCCGTCACCATCGGCTTCGCCGGACCCCAGGCCGACCACGGCTGGCTGAACGCGATCAACGAGCAGGCCAAGACCCGCGCGGAGAAGTACTCGGAGGTGACCCTCGACAGCACCGAGGGCTCCAACGACACCGCCGCGCAGATCGGCCAGGTCGAGACGCTGATCAACAAGAAGGTCGACGTCCTGGTGATCCTGCCGGCCGACGGCAAGGCGCTCACCCAGGTCGGGCTCAAGGCGATGCGCGCCGGAATCCCGGTGATCAACCTGGACCGTGTCTTCGCCGACCCGCAGGCGTACCGCTGTTACATCGGCGGCGACAACTACGGCATGGGCGTCAGCGCCGGCAACTACATCGGCCAGAAGCTCAAGGGCAAGAAGAACGCCAAGGTCGTCGAACTGGCCGGAATCGACGGTCTGGAGCTGACCCAGCAGCGTACCAAGGGCTTCGACGACGCCCTGAAGAACTACCCCAACATCACCAAGGTCGCCCGCCAGGCCGCCGACTTCACGGTCGAGTCCGGCCAGGCCAAGATGGCCCAGCTGCTCCAGGCGCAGTCCTCCTTCGACGCGCTGTGGAACCACGACGACGACCAGGGCGTGGGCGCGCTGCGTGCCATCCAGCAGGCGAGCCGCGACGAGTTCCTGATGGTCGGCGGCGCCGGTGCCAAGTCGGCGATGGACGCGATCAAGGCCGGCAACAGCGTGCTCAAGGCCACCGTTCTCTACCCGCCGACCATGGCCGCCTCGGCCATCGACCTGGCTCGCGCGCTGGGCCAGGCCAAGGGCATCAGCGGCATGTCGGAGCTGGAGATCCCGGCCTCGGTCACCCTCTACTCGGCCGTGGTCGACCAGGAGAACGTCGACCAGTACCTGCCCACCGGCTTCAGCTGACCGGCCCTCCCGCAGTTGGCCCCCACCGAGTGAGAGACGAGGAGTACTCCGTATGACCCCCAGTCCCAGGGAACCGTCGGAGCAAGAAGCCGGTACACCGCCGACGAGGGCGCAGCTGCCGACGCTCGGCATCGGCATGGTCGGATACGCGTTCATGGGCGCCGCCCACTCGCAGGGGTGGCGCACGGCAGGACACGTCTTCGACCTGCCGATGCGGCCCACGCTCGCGGCGATCTGCGGCCGTGACCCGGCCGCTGTCCGGGCCGCGGCCGACCAGCACGGCTGGGCCGCCACCGAGACCGACTGGCGGGCACTCATCGCGCGCGACGATGTGCGGGTGGTCGACATCTGCACCCCGGGGGACAGCCACGCGGAGATCGCCATCGCCGCGCTGGAGGCGGGCAAGCACGTCCTGTGCGAGAAGCCGCTGGCCAACTCGGTGGCCGAGGCCGAGGCCATGGTGCGGGCCGCCGATGCGGCCCGCACGCGCGGGCAGTTGGCGATGGTCGGCTTCAACTACCGCCGGGTTCCGGCCATTTCGTACGCGCGGAAGCTGATCGAGGAGGGCAGGCTCGGCACCCTGCGGCACGTCCGGGTCACCTACCTCCAGGACTGGCTGGTCGATCCGGACTTCCCGCTCACCTGGCGGCTCAAGCGGGAGCACGCGGGGTCCGGGGCGCTCGGCGATCTGGGGGCGCACATCGTCGACCTCGCGCAGTTCCTGACGGGGGAGCCGCTGGTGGGCGTCACGGCGCTCACGGAGACCTTCGTCAAGGAACGGCCGGTGCTCAGCGGGGCGACGGCCGGGCTGTCGGGGACCGGCGGAAGCGAACTGGGGGCGGTGACCGTGGACGACGCGACGCTGTTCACGGGGCGGCTGGCCTCGGGCGCGCTGGCCTCCTTCGAGGCCAGCCGGATGGCGGCGGGGCGCAAGAACGCCCTGCGGCTGGAGATCAACGGTGAGCGCGGTTCGCTCGCCTTCGACCTGGAACGGCTCAACGAGCTGTCGTTCCACGACCACACCGAGCCCGCGGCCACGTCCGGCTTCCGCCGGATCCTGGTGACGGAGCCGGAGCATCCCTATCTGGAGGCGTGGTGGCCGCCGGGCCACGCGCTCGGCTACGAGCACACCTTCGTCCACCAGGCGCGCGATCTGGTCGAGGCGGTCGCCACCGGGACCGATCCGGTGCCGTCCTTCGCCGACGGGCTCCAGGTGCAGCGGGTGCTCGCGGCGGTGGAGGACAGCGCGGCGAAGAATGCCGTGTACACGCCTGTGCCGCAGCCGTCGCACACGCCCGTGCCGCAGCCGTGATTACGCCCGTGCCGCAGCCGTCGCACACTCCCGTGCCGCAGCCGTCGGAAACGCACGCGTCCGGAAATCGAGCGTAGGAGGCCCGAATTGCCACGTCCGTTCACGCTGTTCACCGGCCAGTGGGCCGATCTGCCCCTGGAGGAGGTGTGCCGGCTCGCCCGTGACTTCGGTTACGACGGGCTGGAACTCGCCTGCTGGGGCGACCACTTCGAGGTCGACAAGGCACTCGCCGACCCCGGGTATCTGGACGGCCGGCACCAACTGCTCGACAAGTACGGGCTGAGGTGCTGGGCGATCTCCAACCACCTGGTGGGCCAGGGCGTCTGCGACAACCCCATCGACGAACGTCACCAGGGCATCCTGCCGGCCCGGATCTGGGGCGACGGCGAGCCCGAGGGGGTCAGACAGCGGGCGGCGGCCGAGATCAAGGACACCGCCAGGGCCGCGGCCGCCTTCGGGGTCGATACGGTCATCGGCTTCACCGGTTCCTCGATCTGGCACCTGGTCGCGATGTTCCCGCCCGTGCCGCCCGGCATGATCGAGAGGGGGTACGAGGACTTCGCGGAGCGCTGGAACCCGATCCTGGACGTCTTCGACGCCGAGGGCGTGCGCTTCGCCCACGAGGTCCATCCGAGCGAGATCGCGTACGACTACTGGACCACGCACCGCGCGCTGGAAGCGGTGGACCACCGGCCCGCGTTCGGGCTGAACTTCGACCCCAGCCACTTCGTCTGGCAGGACCTGGACCCGGTCAACTTCCTCTACGACTTCCGGGACCGGATCTACCACGTGGACTGCAAGGAGGCCCGCAAGCGCCTCGACGGCCGCAACGGCCGCCTCGGTTCGCATCTGCCCTGGGGCGACCCGAGGCGCGGCTGGGACTTCGTCTCGGCGGGCCACGGCGACGTCCCGTGGGAGGACGTCTTCCGGATGCTGCGGTCGATCGGGTACGAGGGACCCGTCTCGGTCGAGTGGGAGGACGCCGGCATGGACCGGCTGGCCGGCGCCCCCGAGGCCCTCGCGGGTCTCAAGCGCTTCGACTTCGACCCGCCCACCGCGTCCTTCGACGCGGCGTTCGGAGGCGGTGAGTAGCGACCACTTCCGGACCGCCCGGCGACGCGTGTGGCGTCGCGGGGCGGTCCGGCCTGCCGTCAGGATCCTTTGTCCTGAGGCTGGGGAAAGTTCAACTTGGGTCCTGCGCAAGGTCTTTCGGTCCGGGACGAACACAGCTACGGTCCACGGAGATGTACACGACATAGGTGGTCTCCGATGTGACGGCGCACGTCGGTGACACAGCCAGCTCCACGGGGGAGCGGTGCTGGACGAGCATCGCGTGGCACGGGACGCGTACCACCCCTCCGGATTGGCACCCCGCACGTACGAACGGCCCATTGTGGAGGACTTTCGTGCACAGAAAACGCCCCAGAGCCGCATCCCTCCTCGCACTCCTCACGGGCGCCGTGCTCGTGGGATCGAGCCTCAGCGCCGTACCCGCCACCGCCGCGGACCCGCGGCCACCGGCCGCGGAGGAGAGCTTCCAGCAGGTGACCCTCGCGAAGGGCGCCGACGAGGTGGGCGAGCCGATCTCGCTCGCCGTCCTGCCGGACCGGCAGGTGCTGCACACCTCGCGCGACGGCACCCTGCGGATCACCGACGCCGGCGGCGACACCACCGTCGCGGGCAAGCTGGACGTCTACGACCACGACGAAGAGGGTCTCCAGGGCGTCGGGGTCGACCCCGGCTTCGCCGAGAACCGGGCGATCTATCTCTTCTACGCCCCCAAGCTCGACACCCCCGCCGGGGACGCCCCCGAAAACGGCACGGCCGCCGACTTCGCCCCCTTCGACGGGTACAACCGCCTCTCGCGCTTCACCCTGAAAGAGGACGGCACCCTCGACAAGGCGAGCGAGAAGAAGGTCCTCGACGTCACCACCTCACGCGGCACCTGCTGCCATGTCGGCGGTGACATCGCCTTCGACGCGGACGGCAACCTGTATCTGTCGACCGGGGACGACACCAACCCCTTCGCGTCCGACGGCTACACGCCGATCGACGAACGGGCCGACCGTAACCCGGCGTTCGACGCCCAGCGCAGCGCCGGCAACACCAACGACCTGCGCGGCAAGGTCCTGCGTATCAAGGTCGCCGAGGACGGCTCGTACACGATCCCCGAAGGCAACCTCTTCGCCCCCGGCACCGAGAAGGCCCGGCCCGAGATCTACGCGATGGGCTTCCGCAACCCCTTCCGGATCTCCGTCGACCCGAAGACCGGCATCGTGTACGTGGGCGACTACGGCCCCGACGCGGGCGCCGCGTCCCCGACGCGGGGCCCCGGGGGACAGGTCGAGTTCGCGCGGGTCACCAAGGCCGGCAACTTCGGCTGGCCCTACTGCACCGGTGACAACGACGCGTTCGTCGACTACGACTTCGCGACCAAGGAGTCCGGCGCCGCCTTCGACTGCGCCGCGCCCAAGAACACGTCACCGCACAACACCGGCCTGACCGACCTCCCGCCGGCCCAGGCCGCCTGGATCCCGTACGACGGCGGCAGTGTGCCCGAGCTCGGCGACGGCTCCGAATCGCCGATGGCCGGACCGGTCTACCGGTACGACGCGGACCTCGACTCCCCGGTGAAGTTCCCGGAGGCGTACGACGGCGACTTCTTCGCCGGCGAGTTCGGCCGGCAGTGGATCAAGCGGATCGAGCAGGGCGAGGACGGTACGGTCAGCAAGATCAACCCGTTCCCGTGGACCGGCACCCAGGTCATGGACATGGAGTTCGGCCCGGACGGGGCGCTGTACGTCCTCGACTACGGACTGTCCTGGTTCGGCGGCGACGAGCACTCCGCGCTCTACCGCGTCGAGAACTCCACCGGCGGCAAGTCGCCCATCGCCGAGGCCTCCGCGAACAAGACCTCCGGCCAGGCGCCGCTGAAGGTCGCCTTCTCCTCCGAGGGCACCGAGGACGCCGACAGCGACACCCTCACCTACGCCTGGAACTTCGGCGACGGCGGCACCTCCACCGAGGCCAACCCCGTATACACGTACAAGAAGAACGGCACCTACACCGCCCGGCTCACCGTCACCGACCCGACGGAGCGGACCGCCACGGCGTCCGTGCGGGTGGTCGTCGGCAACACCGCGCCCAAGGTGACGCTCGAACTGCCCGCCGAGGGAACCCTGTTCAACTTCGGTGACACCCTGCCCTTCAAGGTGAACGTCACCGACCCGGAGGACGGGCCGATCGACTGCTCCAAGGTCGTCGTCCGCTACATCCTCGGCCATGACAGCCACGGCCACCCGATCACCTCGGCCAAGGGCTGCGAAGGCACCATCACCGCACCCGCCGACACCGAGCACGATCCCAACGCCAACATCTTCGGTGTGATCGACGCCGAGTACACCGACGGCGGAGGCGGCGGCCAGGCGGCGCTCACCAGCCACGACCAGGCGCAGCTCCAGCCCCGGCACCGGCAGGCCGAGCACTTCAACGACTCCTCCGGGATCAGTGTCATCGACAAGGCTCCCGCCAACGGCGGCAAGACCGTCGGCGACATCGACAACGGTGACTGGATCTCCTTCAAGCCGTACCACCTCGCCGGGTCCAAGACCCTCACCGCCCGGATATCCTCCGGCGGCGCGGGCGGATTCCTGGAGGTGAGGACGGGCTCCGCCGACGGCAATCTGCTCGGCTCCGCGCCGGTCCCGGTCACCGGCGGCTGGGAGACCTTCCAGGACATCGACGTACCGCTGCGCTCCGTACCGAAGAAGACCACCGAGCTGTTCCTGGTCTTCAAGGGCGGCTCCGGCGCGCTGTTCGACGTGGACGACTTCCAGGTCTCCACGGCCGTCCCCGGCAAGACCGAGAAGCGGGTCCTGGTCTTCTCCAGGACCGGCGGCTTCCGCCACGACTCGATCCCCGAGGGCATCGCCGCTCTCAAGGAACTGGGCAAGAGCACCGGCATCACGGTCGACGCCACCGAGGAACCGGGCCAGTTCACCACCAACAACCTCGCCCGCTACGACGCGGTGGTCTTCCTCTCCACCACCGGTGACGTGCTCAACTCCGAGCAGCAGAAGGCGTTCGAGAACTATGTCGCCACCGGCGGCGGCTACATGGGCGTGCACGCGGCGGCCGACACCGAGTACGACTGGGCCTTCTACGGCGGGCTGGTGGGTGCCTACTTCGACTCGCACCCCGCGATCCAGCCGGCCACCGTACGGGTCGAGGACCACGATCACCCGGCGACCGCCTCCCTCGGTGACGAGTGGCAGCGCACGGACGAGTGGTACAACTACCGCACCAATCCCCGGACTCAGGCCCGGGTCCTCGCCACCCTGGACGAAACCACCTATCAGGGCGGCAACATGAAGGGCGATCACCCGATCGCCTGGTGCCAGACGTACGAGGGCGGCCGGTCGTTCTACACCGGCGGCGGTCACACCAAGGAGTCGTACGCCGAGGCGCCCTTCCGCCAGCATCTGCTCGGCGGGCTGCGGTACGCGGCCGGCCAGGTCAAGGCCGACTGCAAGCCGAGGACCGGCTACCGGGACCTCTTCAACGGGAAGACCCCGGAGGGCTGGAAGCAGGCGGGACCGGGCAGGTTCACCGTCGTGGACGGTGAACTGCGCTCCGAGGGAGGCATGGGACTGCTGTGGTACCAGGCCAAGGAGCTGAAATCGTACTCGCTGAAGCTGGACTGGAAGCTCGACGGGGACGACAACTCCGGTGTCTTCGTGGGCTTCCCGGCCTCGGACGACCCCTGGTCCGCGGTGGACAAGGGGTATGAGGTGCAGATCGACGCGACCGACGCCCCTGACCGTACGACCGGCGCCGTGTACGGCTTCAAGTCGGCGGACATCAAGGCCAGGGACCGGGTTCTGCGGCCGCCCGGCCAGTGGAACAACTACGAGATCAAGGTCGAGGGCGAGCGTCTGCGGATCTTCCTCAACGGAGTGAAGATCAACGACTTCACCAACACCGATCCTGTGCGCAGCCTGAAGGACGGTCACATCGGCCTCCAGAACCACGGAGCCGACGACCAGGCGTCCTTCCGCAACATCCAGATCAAGGAGCTGCCCTCCGCCTAGAGCACTGTCCGGGCCGGGCTCCGACGGCCCGGACGGCTCCAGGACGGGCGGCCCGTCAGCCGGCGGCGGGCGGGGAGGCGCCGTACCCCCCGCCCGCCGCCCACCAAACAGCACACGACAGGCAGGGAGGCAGCCCGTGACGACGACCGGACCTGTGACGACGACCGGACCCGTGACGGCGACCGGACCCGTGACGACGAGCCGTACGGAGACGAGCCGTACGGAGACGAGCCGTACGGAAACGGGCCGTACGGAAACGGGCCGTACGGGATCGACCGCAGTACGCACCGGAGTCTGGTTCGTCGGAGCGCGTGGCTCCGTCGCCACGACGGCGGTCGCCGGATGCGCGGCGGTCACCGCCGGGCTCCACCCCCCGACGGGCATGGTCACCGAGACCGCGCCCTTCGCGGACTCGGGCCTGCCCGCCCTCTCCTCCCTCGTCTTCGGCGGCCACGACACGGCGAGCTGTCCGCTGCCCAAACGGGCGGAGGCGCTGACCCTGGCGGGCGTGCTGCCGCACGGCCTGCCCTCGGCGGTCGGCGCCGAACTCGCGGCGGCGGACCGGGAGATCAGGCAAGGCGGACCACAGGCGGGCGACACACGGACCGACGAGGAGATCATCACCGCCTTCACCGACGACCTCACGGACTTCACACGGCGCACCGGCGTCGCGCGCACGGTCGTCGTCAATGTCTCCTCCACGGAACCCGAACCGGCACCGAACGCCCCACGCCTGCCCGCCAGTTCGCTGTACGCGGCGGCCGCGGTCCGGGCCGGTTGCGGGTACGTCAACTTCACCCCGTCCACCGGGCTGCGCACCGAGGCCCTCCTGGCGGCCGCCGAAGCCGGCGGACTTCCCCACGCCGGCCGCGACGGCAAGACAGGCCAGACGCTGCTCCGTTCCGTGCTCGCCCCCATGTTCGTCCAGCGGGCCCTGACCGTACGGGCCTGGTCGGGCACGAACCTGCTGGGCGGCGGGGACGGAGCGGCGCTGGCCGACCCGGCAGCGGCGGCGGCCAAGAACGCGGGCAAGGAACGCGTCCTCGCCGACAACCTGGGCACCGTGCCCGAGGGCGAGGTGCACATCGACGACGTACCGGCGCTCGGTGACTGGAAGACCGCCTGGGACCACATCGCCTTCGACGGTTTCCTCGGCTCACGGATGATCCTCCAGACCACCTGGCAGGGCTGCGACTCGGCGCTGGCCGCGCCGCTGGTGATCGACCTGGCGCGGCTGGTGGCCCGCGCGCACGAGGCGGGGCTGAGCGGGCCGCTGCCCGAACTGGGCTTCTACTTCAAGGACCCGGACGGCGGGCCCGCCGCGCTGGCGGAACAGTTCGAGGCGCTGCTCGCCTTCGCCGAGCGGCTGAAGGAGACGAAGTGAGCCCGGGAGCGGGGCGAGGGGCGGGCCGGGGAGCCGGACCGGGAGCCGGTTCGGGAGCGGGCCTGGGTACGGGCCGGGTCACGGGCTTGGGGACGGGTCAAGGTACGGGCCAGTGCACGGGCTTGGGCACGGGCCTGGGTGCCTGGGCTGAACTCCTGCGGGTGTCGGCCCTGTTCACGGTCCCCGGCGACGCGCTGGCCGGCGCGGCGGCCCTCGGCGTACGCCCCAACCGTTCCACGGCCCTCGCGGTGGGCGCCTCGCTCTGCCTGTACGAGGCGGGTATGGCGCTCAACGACTGGGCGGACCGCGAGGAGGACGCGGTGGACCGTCCGCACCGCCCCATCCCGTCGGGCCGTATCTCCCCGCCCGCAGCCCTCGCGGCGGCGGGCGCCCTGACGGCCGTCGGCCTGGGCCTCGCCGCCCGCGCGGGCCGGCCGTCCCTGGCGGTGGGTACGGCGCTGGCGGCGACGGTCTGGTCGTACGACCTGCGGCTGAAGCACACGGCGGCGGGACCGGTGGCGATGGGCGCGGCGAGGGCGCTCGACCTGCTGCTGGGGGCGACAGCGACGGCGGGTCGCGCTCCGGCCATGGCGGGAGGAACGGGAGTTGTCGGTACGCCGCGCGCCGGGCGTGCGCCGGGCACCGCACTGCCCTCGGCCGCGTTGCGTTCCGCCGCGCTGCTCGGCGCGCACACTCTCGCCGTCACCACCGTCTCGCGCCGTGAGGCACAGGGCGGTTCGACCGCCGCGCCGCTCGCCGCCCTCGCGGCCACCGGGGTGCTGGGCGCGCTCGCCGGCCGCCGACCGGAGAGCGGGCCGGGCGAAGGAGGTGGACGGAGCGGATCAGGTGACCGGGAACCCGTTGGGCGAAGTGTCACCGCCCGCCGGACCGCTCCCCTCCTCGCCGGCGCCCTCGCCGCCGTATACGCCGGAACCGCCGGGCGGCCCCTGCTGCATGCCGCGCTCAACCCCTCCCCGCCGCTGACCCAACGCGCCGTCGGTGGTGGGATCCGGGCCATGATCCCGCTTCAGGCGGCGCTCGCCGCGCGCGGTGGCGCGGCCGGGGTCGCCCTCGGAGTCATGGGCCTCGTCCCTCTCGCCCGCACCCTCGCACGGAAAGTGAGCCCGACATGAGTCTGCGATTCGGTTACGGCACCAACGGGCTCACGGACCTGCGGCTCGACGACGCACTCGGACTGCTCGCCGATCTCGGGTACGACGGCGTCGGGCTGACGCTCGACCACATGCATCTCGACCCCATGGCCCCCGGTCTCGCCGCCCGTACCCGGCAGGTCGCCCGGCGGCTGACGGAGCTGGGACTCTCGGTCACCGTCGAGACCGGTGCCCGCTATGTGCTCGACCCGCGCCGCAAGCACGGGCCCTCCCTGCTGGATCCCGACCCCGAGGGGCGAGCAGCCCGGACCGGGCTGCTCGTCACGGCCGTCCAGGTCGCCGCCGATCTGGGCGCGCACGCCGTGCACTGCTTCAGCGGTGTCACCCCCGAGGGCACCGACACCGACACCGCCTGGAAGCGGCTCGACGACGCGATGGGACCGGTCCTCGACGCCGCGCGGGCCGCCGGTGTCCCCCTCGCCGTCGAACCGGAACCCGGCCATCTCGTCTCGGTCCTCGCCGACTTCCACGAACTACGGCACCGCCTCGGCGACCCCGAACCCCTCGGCCTCACCCTCGACCTCGGCCACTGCCAGTGCCTTGAGCCGGCCACGCCCGCCGACTGTGTACGGGAGGCCGCGCCCTGGCTGCGGCATGTGCAGATCGAGGACATGCGGCGCGGTGTCCACGAGCATCTGCCGTTCGGGGACGGCGAGATGGACTTCCCGCCCATCCTCGACGCACTGGCCGCGTCCGGCTATCAGGGCCTGACCGTGGTCGAACTGCCTCGCCACTCCCACGCCGGGCCCGAACTGGCCCGTACCTCCCTGGACTTCCTCCGTACGAAGGGAGCCCGGACGTGACAGAAACAGACACAGAAACAGACACAGAAACAGGGACAGGGACAGAGACAGAGACAGGGACGGTGGCACTGACCCGCGAGGCACTCCTGCCCCAACTGGACGCGCCCGCCCGGTCCTGGCTCCACGACGCACTCGCCGAGGCGTCGGCGTCGGCATCGGCGTCGACGGAGAGGGGCGACAACGTTTCCCTCGCCCCCTGGGAGCTGCGCTTCGCCGCCGCCGGCCGGCACTGCGGCCAGGACCACGCCGATGCCGTACGTACCCTGCTCCTCCAGGAAGCCCGCGCCGACCTCGCCACCCTGACCAGGCTCTACCACCAGGGCACCGCCGCCGAACGCCGTGCCGTCCTGCTCGCCCTGCCCCACCGCGTCACGGGACCCGGCGCGCTGCCGCTGGTCGAGGACGCCCTGCGGACCAACGACACCCGGCTGGTCGCGGCCGCCGTCGGCCCGTACGCCGCCGCCCACCTCGGCCCCCACGCCTGGCGGCACGCCGTCCTCAAATGCCTCTTCACCGGGGTGCCGACCGCCGCCGTCGAGAGCCTGGAGCCGCGTGCCCACGAAGACGCCGAACTGGCCCGGATGCTGGCCGACTTCGCGGCCGAACGCACCGCCGCCGGCCGCCCCGTACCCGCCGACCTGCACCACGTACTGAACCTGACCGGCGAGGAGTCCTGATGCGTATCTTCGACCCGCACATCCATATGACCTCCCGCACCACGGACGACTACCAGGCGATGTACGCCTCCGGTGTCCGCGCCCTGGTCGAGCCCTCCTTCTGGCTCGGTCAGCCCCGCACCTCACCCGCCAGCTTCTTCGACTACTTCGACGCGCTCCTGGGCTGGGAGCCGTTCCGCGCCGCCCAGTACGGCATCGCCCACCACTGCACGCTCGCCCTCAATCCCAAAGAGGCGAACGACCCGCGCTGCACCCCCGTCCTGGACGCCCTGCCCCGCTACCTCGTCAAGGACTCCGTCGTCGCCGTCGGTGAGATCGGCTACGACTCCATGACCCCGGCCGAGGACCACGCCCTCGCCACCCAGCTCCAGCTCGCCGCCGACCACGCTCTGCCCGCGCTCGTCCACACCCCGCACCGCGACAAGCTGTCGGGCCTGCGCCGCACCATCGACGTCGTACGCGAATCCGCCCTCGACCCGGAGCGGGTCCTGCTCGACCACCTCAACGAGACGACGGTCAAGGAAGCCGCGCAGAGCGGCAGTTGGCTCGGCTTCTCGATCTATCCGGACACCAAGATGGACGAGGACCGGATGGTCGCGGTCCTGAAGTCGCACGGTACGGAGAAGGTGCTGGTCAACTCGGCGGCGGACTGGGGCAAGAGCGACCCGCTCAAGACCCGCAAGGTCGCGGACGCGATGCTCGCCGCCGGCTTCGGCGAGGACGACGTCGACCAGGTCCTGTGGCGCAACCCGGTGGCCTTCTACGGGCTCAGTGGCCGGCTCCAGCTCGACATCCCCGCGCCCCAGGCCCTCCACGAGGGCAACTCCATTCTCCGTGGCGGGGAGTGAGAACGGTATGCGCTTCCGCCACCCCGAGGGCTCCACCGTCCACCTCTCGTACTGCACCAACGTCCACCCCGCCGAGAACCTCGAAGGCGTCCTCGCCCAGCTGCGCGACCACTGCGAGCCGGTACGCAAACGGCTCGGCCGGGACCGGCTCGGCATCGGCCTCTGGCTCGCCCGGGGCGCGGCCCAGACCCTGGCCAACGACCCGGCGGCGCTGCGCGGACTGCGCGCCGAACTGGAGCGGCGCGGCCTGGAGGTCGTCACCCTCAACGGCTTCCCGTACGAGGGTTTCGGCGCCGAAGAGGTCAAGTACCGCGTGTACAAGCCCGACTGGGCCGACCCCGAGCGGCTCTCCCACACCGTCGAGCTGGCCCGGCTGCTGGCCGCGCTGCTCCCCGACGATGTCACCGAGGGCTCCGTCTCCACCCTCCCGCTCGCCTGGCGTACCGTCTTCGACGCTCCCGCCGCCCGCGCCGCGCACAAGGCGCTTACCGTGCTCTCCGAACGCCTCGACGCGCTGGAGGAGACGACGGGGAAGTCCATCAGGATCGCCCTGGAACCCGAACCGGGCTGCATCGTCGAGACCACCGCCGACGCGATCCGCCCGCTCACCGACCTCCCCGGCGACCGGATCGGTATCTGTATCGACACCTGCCACCTCGCGACCTCCTTCGAGGACCCCGCCACCGCCCTCGACGCGCTGGAAGCCGCGCACATCACCATCCCCAAGGCCCAGCTCTCCGCAGCCCTGCACGCCGAGGAACCCCATCTGCCGGAGGTACGGGAGGCCCTCGGCGCGTTCGCCGAGCCCCGCTTCCTCCACCAGACCCGAACCCGTACGGCGGCGGGGCTGCGCGGCACCGACGACCTGGACGAGGCACTCGGCGGCGACGCCCTGCCCGACGGCGCACCCTGGCGGGCGCACTTCCATGTACCGCTGCACGCCCCGCCCGCGCCCCCGCTCACCTCCACCCTCCCCGTGCTCCAGGACGCGCTGACCCGGCTCGTCGGCGGCGCGGAACCGCGCACCCGCCACCTGGAGGTCGAGACATACACCTGGCAGGCGCTCCCGCCGGAGCTGCGCCCGCGCTCGCGCGGGCAGCTCGCCGACGGCATCGCCGCCGAACTCACCCTGGCCCGCGACCTCCTGGTCGATCTCGGACTCAAGGAGCTGCCATGACCGAGGCCGAAGACCCGACCCCGACCGCACCGCCGAATCCGGTCCAGGGACCGTCCCCGACCGCACCGCCCAATCCGGTCCGGGGCCCGTCCCCGACCGCCCTCCCGGGTCCGGCTGATCCCACGCCTGGGAGCCCGTCGCCCACTCCGCTGCTCGTCCTCGACGTCGTCGGCCTCACCCCCCAGTTGCTCCACCACATGCCGAACCTGAAGAGGCTGGCCGGCGAGGGCTCCCGGGCCCCGCTGACCACCGTGCTGCCCGCCGTCACCTGTAGCGCGCAGTCCACCTTCCTCACCGGGACGCTCCCCGCCGAGCACGGCATCGTCGGCAACGGCTGGTACTTCCGCGAGCTCGGTGACGTACTGCTCTGGCGCCAGCACAACGGACTGGTCTCCGGCGACAAGCTCTGGGACGCGGCCCGCCGCGCCCACCCCGGCTACACCGTCGCCAACATCTGCTGGTGGTACGCGATGGGCGCGGACACCGACTGGACGGTCACCCCCCGCCCCGTCTACTACGCCGACGGCCGCAAGGAACCCGACTGCTACACCCGCCCGCCGGAGCTGCACGACGAACTCACCGAGCAGTTCGGCACGTTCCCCCTCTTCCACTTCTGGGGCCCCGGTGCCGACCTGGTCTCCTCGCAGTGGATCGTGGACGCCACCCGCCACATCATCCGCACCCGCCGGCCCGATCTGGCGCTCTGCTACCTCCCTCATCTCGACTACGACCTCCAGCGCTTCGGCCCCGACGACCCCCGCTCCCATCAGGCGGCGGCCGACCTGGACGCCGCGATGGCCCCGCTGCTGGACGACGCCCGGGCCGAGGGCCGTACCGTCGTCGCGCTCTCCGAATACGGCATCACCCGGGTGTCCCGGCCCGTCGACATCAACCGGGCCCTGCGCAGGGCCGGCCTCCTGGAGGTCCACACCCAGGACGGCATGGAGTACCTCGACCCGATGGCCTCCCGCGCCTTCGCCGTCTCGGACCACCAGCTCGCCCATGTCTATGTGCGCCGCCCGGAAGACCTCGACGCCACCCGTGAAGCCCTCAAGGACCTCGCCGGCATCGACGAGATCCTGGACGACCACGGCAAGAAGGCGCACGGCCTGGACCATCCGCGCTCGGGCGAGCTGGTGGCCATCGCCGAACCGGACGCCTGGTTCACGTACTACTACTGGCTCGACGACGACCGGGCGCCCGACTTCGCCCAACTGGTCGAGATCCACCGCAAACCCGGTTACGACCCGGTCGAGCTGTTCATGGACCCGCTCGATCCGTACGTACGCCTCAAGGCGGCCAAGGCGATCGCCCGCAAGAAGCTCGGCATGCGCTACCGGCTCGCGGTCGTCCCTCTCGACCCCTCGCCTATTCGCGGCAGCCACGGCCGCCTCCCGCGCAGCGACGACGAAGGCCCGCTCATCCTGTGCTCCATCCCCCGTGCCGTCGGCGACCGCGTCGCGGCCACCGATGTGAAGTCCCTGCTCCTCCAGCTTGCGGGACTGCACTGACAACCGGAACGCACTGACAGCCGGAACGCACTGACAGCCGGAACGCGCTGACGACCGGGACGCGCTGACACCGGAACGCACTGGCAAGCACACGACACAAGGAGTTCCGCAATGAGTTCCATGAGCCGCAAGAAGCCCGCCGATCCCGAACTCGCGCACAAGCTCAGCAGACGCGGCATGCTCGGTGTCGCCGCCGGGGCCGGCGCAGCCGCCGTCCTCGGCGCCTCGGCGCTCACCCCGGCCGCCGCCCAGGACAAGGGCCACGGCCACGGCCATGGCCACGGACATGGCCACGGTCACGGCAAGGGACAGCCCGTCCTGCCGCCCGGCCGCCTGGGCGTCCAGCTCTACTCGCTGCGCGACAAGGTCTCCACGATCGGCTTCGCCAAGGTCTTCGACGAGCTGGAGCGCTTCGGCTACGACGAGATCGAGTACGCCGGCTACACCCAGGGCACCGCCGGAGCGATCACCCTGCCCCAGCTCAAGAGGCTTGCCAGGGATCACGGTCTGAAGGCCATCGGCAGCCATGTCAACTATTACGACGACAACAACCCCAACGCCTACAGCTTCGCCCAGAACCTCACCAAGGTCCTGGACGACGCCCAGGCACTCGGCCTGGACCATGTGGGGACCGCCTCGGGCCCGTTCCGCTACGGAACCACCGTGGACGCCTGGAAGCGGGCCGCCGCGGACTTCAACACCTATGGCGCCGCCGCCAAACGGCGTGGCATGAAGTTCTACCAGCACAACCACGCGGAGGAGTTCTCCTTCGCCACCGACCGGCCGGACGTCCGCCTCTACGACGTCCTGCTGGCCGAGACCGACCCCGAACTGGTCTATCTGGAGATGGACATCTACTGGGCGTTCGCCGGGCAGTTCCGCTTCAGCAAGACCGTCGAGGGCAAGCCCGCCCCCTTCGACCCGCTGCGCTACGTACTCAAGCAGCCGCACCGCTACCCGCTCTTCCACGTCAAGGACGGCATCGAGGACATCGCCGCCCGGGACGGCTACCGGATGGTCGACGTCGGTGACGGCGACATCGACTACAAGCGCTTCATATCGGCGGTGAACAAGACCCATGGCGGCCGCCGCGACCACCACTGGCAGGTGGAGCACGACCAGCCGGTGGACTCCCTGGCCTTCGCCCGCAAGTCGTCGGCGCACCTGCACTCGCTGCGAGAGAGGCGCTGACGACCTCAGCGCAGCGCATCCCGCACAACACACGACGGCGGCCCTCCGCGCGGCTCATGACAAGCCGCGGGGAGGGCCATCCGTTCGTACGGGTCAGGCTGTGCCAAAGGTCAGGCTCTGGGCCACAGGTCAGGCTGTGGGCCACAGGCCAGGCTCTGAGCCACAGGTCAGGCCGTCACCTCACCGGAATGCGCCGCCCGCCTCCAGGGCGGCGACACCGCGCCGCGCCCGCCCGCCGGATCGCCCGGCCGGCGCAGTACGAGCGAGATCCCCGCCGCGACCAGCGAGACCACACCCGACGCCACATACGCGCCGGCATAGCCCCACGACGCCACCACGACCGCGCCCATCCCGCCGCCGAACAACCCGCTGACCAGCTTCGCGCTGTAGACCATGCCGTAGTTGGAGGCGTTGTTGTTCTCCCCGAAGTAGTCGGGTGTCAACGCCGCGAACAGCGGGTAGAACGCGCCGCCGCCGAAGCCGGACAGGAACGCGAAGACCAGGAACAGCGTCTGGTTGCGCATCTCACCCGCCGTCAGCACACCGAACTGCGCCACGGCCAGCACCAGACAGACATACGTGAGGGTCCGCTGCCGCCCCAGCTTGTCCGACAGCCAGCCGACCACACCGCGCCCGGTGCCGTTGATCACCGACATCACGCCCATCGACGACGCCGCGATGAGCGGGCCGAAGCCCATCTCCTTCGCGAACGGCACCTGGAACGAGATACCGAAGATGGAGACGCCCGCGCAGCACAGCATGCACAGCCACATCAGCGGGACGACTCCAGTCCGTAACGCCTCCTGCGGCGTGTACTGCCGTACCGCCGGAGGGTTCTTGGCGAGAGCGGCCGATGACTTGGTGTCCCCGTCGCGTCCCAGCGGATCCACCTCCTCGGGCCACCAGTTCTTCGGCGGGTCCTTGAAGAACAGCCCCGAGACCAGGGTCAGCACCAGGACGTAGACGCCGACGAGGTCCAGTACGGAGTGGTAGTTGGAGGTGTCGAAGCCGTACGTGAACAGGAAGATGAACGGCACCGCGCCATAGGCGAACGCACCGTTGACGAAGCCGGTCTTGCCGCCCCTGCGCTCCGGGTACCACTTGCCGACCATGTTCACGCAGGTCGAGTAGATCAGTCCGGAGCCGAGCCCGCCGAGCAGCCCGAAGCCGGCCAGCGCGAACCAGATGTCCGGCGCGTGACTGAGACTGACGAACCCCAGCAGAGAGAAGAACGAGCCGATGAGCATGGCCGCCCTGCTGCTCAGGACTCCCTTCTCGCGCAGCCGCCCGGCGGGGAAGGATACGGCCGCCTGGAAGAAGATCCAGACGCTGAGGACCCAGAACGTGTTCGTCGAGGTCCAGTGATGGGCTTTGGAGAGGGTTTCTTCCGCGGCCCCGAAGGCGTACTCGAACACACTGATGGCGAGCATGGCGAGCCAGGGCAGCGCCACCATCGTCCAGCGGGGGAGGCCGAGGATCTGCCGGTCGGACTCGCCGACCCGGTAGATCCGGCCATGGTCGTCGGTGATCTCGCGGTAGTCCGGGCCGGCCGGGGCCGGCTCGGACGTACGAGAAAGGGGTTCCGCTGTCATTTCAGGTGATCTCCCGGCCGATCGGATGGGGGTTGGGCTGGATTTTCTTGATGTCCGGCCGTCCCGGCGCCTTCAGGAACAGGGCCAGTAAGGCGGAGGCGATGCCGACGCTGCCGGCGATGACGAACGCGCCCTCGTAGTCCCAGGCGCCCACCACGACGGCTCCCATACCGGAGCCGACCAGGCCGGAGACGAGTTTGGAGCTGTAGACCATGCCGTAGTTGGAGGCGTTGTTGTTCTCCCCGAAGTAGTCCGCGGTCATCGCCGCGAACAGCGGGAAGATCGCGCCGCCGCCGAAGCCGGAGACCATCGAGCAGAACAGGAAGAACGGCATGCTGCCCATCGAGCCGGATATCAGCACGCCGAACTGCGCGCTGCCCAGGATCAGGCAGACGAAGATCAGTGTGTTGCGGCGGCCGTACCGGTCGGAGATCCAGCCGATGACTCCGCGCCCCGTACCGTTCACGATCGCCTTGAGGGACATCGCGGTGGCCACGATCCCGCCCGTGAATCCCATGTCCTTGCCGAAGGGAACCTGGAACGCGATGCCGAATATGTTGATCCCGGCGGTGCAGAGCAGGCAGAACCACATCATCCACAGCACCGGTGTGCGTGCCGCTTCCCGCGGTGTGTACTGCTTCACCGCCGGTGGGTTCTTCGCCAGCGCACGCCGGACCCGCGGGTCCTGTGATGTCTTGAGCGGGTCGGCGCCCTCGGGCCACCAGTACTTCGGCGGGTCCTTGAAGAACCAGCCGGCACTCGCCACGACGAGGCAGCAGATCACACCGACGAGCACCAGCACGCTCTGGTAGTTGCTCAGGTCCATGTACGAGGTGAAGAGGAAGACGAAGGGCACGGAGCCGTAGGCGAAACCGCCGTTGACGAGGCCGGTCTTGCCGCCCTTGCGCTCCGGGTACCACTTGCCGACCATGTTCACGCAGGTGGCGTAGACGAGTCCGGCGCCGATACCGCTGAACATCCCGAAGCCGAGATACGCCACGATCACATGCGGCGCGTAGGCGAGGGATACATAGCCGAGGAGCGTGCCCAGCGCGCCGAGCAGCATCGCGTAGCGGGCGGGCAGCCTGCCGCTCTCCCGGAGCTGCCCGGCGGGGAAGGCGACGGCCGCCTGGAAGAACACCCAGACGCCCATCAGCCAGAATATGTGCCCGCTGTTCCAGAGATGGGCCTCGTGCAGAGTGTCCTCCGCCGAGGTGAACGCGTACTCCGACGAACTGATGCCGAGCATGCCCATCCAGGGGAAGAGCACCATCGTCCATCGGGGCCGGCCCATGATGTCCCGGTCCTTCTCTCCGATCCGGTACACGCGGCCGTTGCGGTCCGTCACCTCTTTGAAGGGGACGGAACGGTTGAGTTGAGTAGTGGTCATGTGGTCTCGCACCCCTTGCATCGAAAGAACTGGCCAGCGCCCCCTGTCCAAAACCTTCGTGCTCGCGAGAGTGGGTCAGGTCATCAGTTGCCTCCTGAAGTGCTTTCAGGGCAAGGGAATTGACGGAGCGTCACAGAAGTCCCGCAGCCCGCGCCCACTCGTACTTCGCACCGAGCACCGCGACCGGCTTCTCCGTGGTGTACGGGTACGCCACGACACCGTGCTCGAAGAGGTACTGGCACGCCTCCTCGACCTCGACATCGCCCGCGAGCGACGCCACGACCGGCTTCTCGATGCCTTGCGCGCGGAATTCGGCCACGACCCGCGCCGTCAGTTCGGCGAAGACCATGGGCGGGGTGACGATCGTGTGCCAGTAGCCCAGGACCAGCGCGTGGATCCGTGGATCCTCCAGGCCCAGCCTGATCGTCGCCTCGTAGGTGGACGGAGGCTCACCGCCGGTGATGTCCACCGGGTTGCCGGCCGCGCCGAACGGCGGGATGAACGCCCGGAACGACTCGTCCAGATCCGGCGGGATCTCCATCAGCGACAGGCCGTTGTCGACGATGGCGTCCGACAGCAGTACGCCCGAACCGCCCGCGCCCGTGATGATGACTACGTTGTCACCCTGTGGAGTGGGGAGCACGGGCAGCGCCCGCGCGTACTCCAGCATCTCGTTCAGACCCGGCGCCCGGATCACCCCGGCCTGCCGCAGGATGTCGCCGTACACCGCGTCGTCCCCGGCGAGCGCGCCGGTGTGCGAACCGGCCGCCCTGGCGCCGGCCGCCGTACGCCCGGCCTTCAGGACGACCACCGGCTTCTTCGGTACGGTCGCGCGGGCCGCCTCCACAAAGGCCCGGCCGTCCTTCAGATCTTCCAAGTGCATGGCGATGCAACGGGTGTTGGGGTCCTCGCCGAACCAGGTCAGCAGATCGTCCTCGTCCAGGTCCGACTTGTTGCCGAGCCCGACGATGGCCGAGACACCTGTCTTGGTGGTCCTGGCGAAGCCGAGGATCGCCATGCCGATACCACCGGACTGCGAGGTCAGCGCCACACCGCCCTTGACGTCGTACGGGGTGCAGAAGGTGGCGCAGAGGTCCTGCCAGGTGGAGTAGTAGCCGTAGATGTTCGGCCCCAGCAGCCGTACGCCGTACTCCTCGGCGATGGCCACGATCCGTGCCTGGAGCTCGTGTTCGCCGGTCTCCGCGAAACCGGACGGGATCAGCACGGCGTTGGGAATGCCCTTGCGGCCGACCTCCTCCAGCGCGGCGGGCACGAACTTCGCGGGGATCGCGAAGACCGCCACATCGGGCTCGCCCGGAACATCCATCACGCTCTTGTACGCCTTGCGGCCGAGGATGTCATCGGCTTTGGGGTTCACCGGGTGGATGTCGCCGGGGAAACCACCGTCGATCAGGTTCCGCATGACCGAATTACCGATTTTGCCCTGCTCGTTGGAGGCACCGATGACGGTCACCGAACGCGGCTTCATCAGCCGCCGCATCGAGACCAGGATCTCCTCGCGGGTGTACGTACGCCGGGTCGCCGGAACCTCGGTGGTCAGCAGGATCCGTACGTCGGCGGCCATCACCCCGTACTCCGAGGCGAACACCGGGTTGAGGTCGACCTCGGCGATCTCGGGGAAGTCGGCCGCGAGCCGCGACACCTTGACCACCAGCTCGGCGAGCGCGTCCCGGTCGACGGCCGCGCCGCCGCGCACCCCGCGCAGGATCTCCGCCGCGCGGATCGAGTCGAGCATCGACAGCGCGTCGTCCTTGGAGGCAGGGGCCAGCCTGAACGTCACATCCTTGAGGACCTCCACCAGGATGCCGCCCAGGCCGAAGGCCACGATCTTGCCGAAGGTCGGGTCGGTGACCGTACCGATCAGCACCTCGGTGCCGTCCGGCACCATCTGCTGGACCTGGACGCCGAGGATGTGCGCCTTCGGGTCGTACGACGTGGCGTTGGCGACGATCGCGGTGAACGCCTCGCGCACCTCGGCGGCCGACGCCAGAGCGATCTGGACGCCGCCCGCGTCCGTCTTGTGCAGGATCTCGGGCGAGACGATCTTCATCGCGACCGGGAAACCGATCCGGTCGGCGAGCGCCACGGCCTCGTCGGCGCACTCGGCGAGCCCTTCGGCGGGAGTGGGGATGGCGTAGGCGTCGGTGACGGCCTTGCCCTCGGGGCCGGTCAGTGCCGTACGTCCCTCGGCGAGCGCGGCGTCCAGGACGGCGCGCACGGACTGTCGGCGTTGTTCGTCGGGTTCCGTGATGTCGAAAGTCCGATCTGCCGGTTCTGTGATGCCCGTTGCCGGTTCCGTGATGTCTGCGGCCGGTGCTGTGATGCCTGTCGCCGGTTCCGTGACGTCTGCCGCCGGTTCTGTGATGTCCACTGCTAGATGACTCCGTTCGTCTTGAGAACGCGCAGTTCCTCGTCATCCAGGCCCAGTTCGCCGGCGTACACCTCGGTGTTGTGTTCGCCGAGCAGCGGTGAAGTGACTACATCCACGGGGGAGTCGGAGAGTTTCAGCGGGCTGCCGACCGTGGTGAACGAACCGCGCTGGGGGTGGGGGACCTCGACGACCATCTCGTTCGCCGCCAGCGAGGCGTCCTCGATGATCTCCTTGGTCGAGAGGATCGGGCCGCACGGGATGTTGTGGGCGTTGAGCTGCTCCAGCACCTCCCACTTGGGGAGGGTGGCCGTCCACTCCTCGATGAGCTGGAACATCTTGCCCAGCTTGGGCAGCCGCGCCTCCGGCGTCGCCCACTCGGGGTCGTCCGCCAGCTCGGGCCGGCCCATCAGCTCGGTGACCGGCCGCCAGCCCACCGGCTGCACGATCACATACACATAGTCGTTGGGGCCGCCCGGAGCACACTTGACGGCCCAGCCGGGCTGCCCGCCGCCGCTCGCGTTGCCACTGCGCGGCACCTCGTCGCCGAAGTCGTCGTTGGGGTACTCGGCGAGCGGACCATGGGTGAGGCGCTGCTGGTCACGCAGCTTCACCCGGCAGAGATTGAGCACGGCGTGCTGCATCGCCACATTGACCCGCTGGCCACGGCCGGTGTGTTCGCGCTGGTAGAGCGCGGCGAGAATGCCGGCGACGGCGTGGATGCCGGTGCCGGAGTCGCCGATCTGCGCGCCGGTGGCGAGCGGCGGCCCGTCCTCGAAACCGGTCGTGGACATCGAGCCGCCCATGGCCTGCGCGACGACTTCGTACGCCTTGAAGTTGGTGTACGGGCCCTCGCCGAAGCCCTTGATGGAGGCGTAGACGATGCGGGGGTTGATCTCCTGGATGCGCTCCCAGGTGAACCCCATCCGGTCCACGGCCCCGGGGCCGAAGTTCTCCACCATGACGTCGGAGCGGCGGATGAGCTCGGTGAGGATCTCCTTGCCGCGCTCGGTCTTGGTGTTGAGGGTGATGGACCGCTTGTTGCAGTTGAGCATCGTGAAGTACAGCGAGTCCACGTCCGGGAGGTCGCGCAGCTGCTTGCGGGTGATGTCGCCGCTCGGTGCCTCCAGCTTCACCACGTCCGCGCCGAGCCAGCCGAGCAACTGCGTTGCGGAGGGCCCGGACTGAACGTGCGTCATGTCCAGCACCCGTATCCCGGTGAGGGCCTTGGGGGTGTCGCTTCCGTGCGGGGACCGCCGGTTCTCAAGAGCCTGGGTCATGGGAGGGCTCCTTCACTTGTACATGGTCACTTGTACATGGTCTGGTTCATGGTTCCGGGGGCGTACGCGTCGGGGTCGACCCAGACGTTGATCAGCGACGGCAGCCCGGACTCGCGGGCACGCCGGAGCGCGGGCGCGATCTCGGCCGGGTCGCGGACCTCTTCGCCGTAACCGCCCAGCATCTGGGCGAACTTGTCGTAGTAGACGTCGCCGAGGGTGTTGCCGACGCGCTCGCGCTCGTCGCCGTACTTGGCCTTCTGGCCGTAACGGATCTGGTTCATCGAGGAGTTGTTGCCGACGATGCCGACGAACGGCAGGTTGTAGCGCACCAGCGTCTCGAAGTCCCAGCCCGTCAGGGAGAACGCGCCGTCGCCGAAGAGCGCCACCACCTCCTTGTCGGGCCGCGCCTGCTTGGCGGCGAGGACGAAGGGGATGCCGACACCGAGGGTGCCGAGCGGTCCCGGGTCCATCCAGTGGCCGGGCGACTTGGGCTGGACGACCTGGCCGGAGAAGGTGACGATGTCGCCGCCGTCGCCGATGTAGATCGAGTCCTCGGTGAGGAATTCGTTGATCTCGCTGACGAGCCGGTACGGGTGGATGGGGGAGGCATCCGACCTCAGCTGCGGCAACCGCTTCTCGATCGCGGTCTGTTCGGCCGCGCGCAGCTCGTCCAGCCACGCCTTGCGCTTGACCGAACCACCGTTGATACGGCCGCTCGCGGCCTGGGTGACCGACGACAGCACGAGCCCCGCGTCACCGACGATGCCGAGGTCGACGTCCCGGTTCTTGCCGACCGTGCGGTAGTCGAGGTCGATCTGGACGACGGTCGCGTCCGGCGAGAGCCGCTTCCCGTAGCCCATCCGGAAGTCGAAGGGCGTACCGACGATGACGATGAGGTCGGCGTTGGAGAAGGCGTAGCGCCGGGACAGCTGGAAGTGGTGCGGGTCGCCGGGCGCCAGGGTGCCGCGCCCCGCCCCGTTCATGTACGCGGGGATGTTCAGCGTCCGCACCAGCTCGATCGCCGCGTCCGTCCCGCGCGTTGTCCAGACCTGACTGCCGAGCAGGATCGCCGGCTTCTCGGCCTGGACGAGCAGGTCGGCGAGTTTCTCGACGGCCTCGGGATCACCGGCCGAGCGGGTCGAGGCCCGGTAGTGGCCGGCCGCCGGGACCCGGGCTTTCTCCACCGGCACCTTGGCGTCCAGCACGTCGCGCGGGATCTCCAGGAAGGAGGGCCCGGGGGCGCCGTGGTAGCACTCGCGGAAGGCCATCGACACCATGTCGGCCGCGCGCGCCGTGTCCGGCACGGTGGCGGCGAACTTGGTGATCGGGGTCATCATGTCGACATGCGGCAGGTCCTGGAGGGACCCCATCTTGTGCTGGGTATGGGCCCCTTGGCCGCCGATGAGCAGCATGGGGGACTCGGCGCGGAAGGCGTTGGCGACCCCGGTGACGGCGTCCGTCGTGCCGGGGCCCGCGGTCACCACGGCGCAGCCGGGCCTGCCGGTGATACGGGCGTAGCCGTCGGCGGCATGGGCGGCCACCTGCTCATGACGTACGTCGACGACGTCGATGCCTTCGTCGACGCAGCCGTCGTAGATGTCGATGATGTGGCCGCCGCAGAGCGTGTAGATGACCTCGACGCCCTCCGCTTTGAGCGCCTTGGCGACCAGGTGACCACCGGAGATGAGTTCTTGGCTGTCGTCGGGCATGAGGAGGTCCCTGTCCCTTCGTCGGGGAGGACGAGAGCCCTCCCGCATATTGCATACAGGTTCATTGCATACAGTCTACGAATACTGTATGAAACTTGTTATCCCGCATCGAGTGGATGGTGTCCAGGGGGCGTGCGCCACTTTCCGTCAAAAGGGAGCCGGCATGGATCTGTACGAGCACCAGGCAAGGCAACTCTTCGCCGAGCACGGCATCGCGGTGCCGGAGGCCGAGGTCGTGGAGCTGGCCAGGGAGGCACGGTTCGCCGCCGAACGGCTCGGTGGCCGCGTGGTCGTCAAGGCTCAGGTGAAGACCGGAGGCCGGGGAAAGGCGGGCGGAGTGAAACTCGCGGCCGATCCGGCGGCGGCGGAGCTGACCGCACGTCACATGCTGGGCATGGACATCAAGGGGCACACCGTCCGGAAGGTGATGCTCGCCCAACCTGTCGATATCCAGGCCGAGTTCTACGTCTCGTACGTCCTCGACCGTGCGGCCGGGACCTTCCTCGCCATCGCCTCGGCCGAGGGCGGCACGGAGATCGAGGAGGTCGCGGCCACCCGGCCGGAGGCGGTGGCCCGTATCCCCGTCGATCCGGCGAACGGCGTCACCGAGGCGAAGGCCGCCGAGATCACGGCGGCGGCCGGGCTGCCGCCCGCCACCCTGCCCGTACTTCAGGCCCTCTGGCAGGTACTGATCCGCGAGGACGCGCTGCTGGTCGAGGTGAACCCTCTCGTACGCACCACGGAGGGGCTGATTCTCGCCCTCGACGGCAAAGTGACCCTTGACGACAACGCGTCCTTCCGGCGGGGGCGTTGGGACGGCGGCGGAACCGACCCGGCCGCCGATCCACTGGAGGCCGCGGCGGCGGCCAAGGGGCTGAACTACGTGAAGCTCGACGGCGAGGTCGGCATCATCGGCAACGGCGCGGGCCTCGTGATGTCCACCCTCGACGTGGTCGCCGGCTGCGGCGCCCGCCCCGCCAACTTCCTTGACATCGGGGGAGGGGCGTCCGCCCAGGTGATGGCGGACGGGCTGTCCGTCATCCTCTCCGACCCGGCCGTGAAGTCCGTCTTCGTCAATGTCTTCGGCGGGATCACCGCCTGCGACGCGGTCGCCGACGGCATCGTCCGGGCCCTGGAAACCGTGCGGTTGACCAAACCGCTCGTGGTGCGCCTCGACGGCAACAGCGCCGCGCGGGGCCGCGCGATCCTCGCGGAGCGCGCGCATCCGCTCGTGGAGCAGGTCACCACCATGGACGGCGCGGCCCGGCAGGCCGCGGCACTCGCGAACGCCGGATGACCGACCAGGAGTTCGCAGGGAGCGGCTGACTCACCCGGATCGACTGGATCAAGGAGAAGAAGACCATGGCCATTTTCCTGACCAAGGAGAGCAAGGTCCTCGTCCAGGGCATGACCGGCGGCGAGGGCATGAAGCACACCCGGCGGATGCTCGCCGCCGGCACCGATGTCGTCGGCGGCGTCAACCCGCGCAAGGCGGGCCGTACCGTCGACTTCGACGACCGTTCCGTACCCGTCTTCGGTTCGGTGGGGGAGGGCATGGCGGCGACCGGCGCGGACGTCACCGTCCTCTTCGTCCCGCCGCCGTTCGCCAAGACGGCCGTCATCGAGGCCGCGGACGCCGGTGTCGGACTCGCGGTCGTCATCACGGAGGGCATCCCGGTCCATGACGCCGTCGCCTTCCACGCGTACGCCAAGAAGCGGGGCACCCGGATCGTCGGCCCCAACTGCCCGGGGCTGATCAGCCCCGGACAGTCCAACGCGGGCATCATCCCGGCGGACATCGCCGCCAAGCCCGGCCGGATCGGACTCGTCTCCAAATCCGGCACCCTCACCTACCAACTCATGTACGAGCTGCGGGAGATCGGCTTCTCCACGGCGGTCGGCATCGGCGGCGACCCCGTCGTGGGCACCACCCACATCGACTGTCTCGCCGCCTTCGAGGACGACCCGGACACCGAACTCATCGTGCTCATCGGCGAGATCGGCGGCGACGCGGAGGAACGCGCGGCGGCCTACGCGGCCTCGCACGTCACCAAGCCGGTCATCGGCTACATCGCCGGATTCACCGCGCCCGAGGGCAGGACCATGGGGCACGCGGGCGCGATCGTCTCCGGCTCGTCCGGCACGGCGGAGGCCAAGAGGAAGGCCCTGGAGGCGGCCGGCATCGCGGTCGGCTCGACTCCCTCGGAGACGGCGAGGCTGGTACTGGATCACCTCGCGGCGGCAGGCGACCGCACTCATAATTGAGGGGGGTGCATGCCACCACGGGGTGACGCCGTCGAGTACGACGACTCACCGGTAGAACGACTCACCGGCAGTGCGCGAGCCGAGCCATGTACCTCCCGCGCCTCAGAGCGGAGACCTCAATGGCACCCACTCGCACGATGCTGAAACCCGGCACGGCCTGGTCCGACGCCTGGCAGCGCAGCCTCGCCGTCGCGCCCGAGGCCTTCCGCGACGACCGTGTGCTCAACCACTGGGCCGCGTCCTGGCGGTCCGACGGCCGGTCCCTGTCCGCCACCAGCCCGGTCGACGGCACCCCCGTCGCGGGCCCGCCACGCCTCGACGCCGCCACCGCCCAGCAGGCGGTACGCGCCGGCCTGGACGCCCACCGCGACTGGCGGCACATCCCGCTGCCGGAGCGTAAAGCCCGCGTCGGGGCCACCCTCGACGCGCTCTCCGAACACCGCGACCTGCTCGCCCTCCTCCTCGTCTGGGAGATCGGAAAGCCGTGGCGGCTCGCCCGCGCCGACGTCGACCGTGCGATCGACGGCGTGCGCTGGTACATCGTCGGCATCGAACCGATGCTGGAAGGCCGGAGCCCGCTGCCCGGCCCGGTCTCCAACATCGCCAGCTGGAACTACCCCATGTCGGTCCTGGTCCACGCCATGCTCGTGCAGGCCCTGGCAGGCAACGCGGTGATCGCCAAGGCCCCGACCGACGGCGGAGTGGCCTGCCTGACCCTGGCCTGCGCGCTCGCCGCCCGCGAGGGCATCCCCGTGACACTCGTCAGCGGCAGCGGCGGCGATCTCTCCGAGGCGCTCGTCCGCTCGCCGGAGATCGGCTGCGTCTCCTTCGTCGGCGGCCGGGACACCGGCGCGAGGATCGCCACGGCAGTCGCTGACCTGGGTAAACGCCATATCCTTGAACAGGAGGGCCTCAATACCTGGGGCATCTGGAACTACAGCGACTGGCCCGCCCTGACCGCCGTCATCCCCAAGCTGTTCGACTACGGCAAACAGCGGTGCACGGCGTACCCGCGCTTCGTCGTCCAGCGCTCGCTCTTCGCCGACTTCCTCGCCGCGTACCTGCCCGCCGTACGCTCCCTGCGCATCGGCCACCCCCTCGCGGTCGAGCACCCCGACGATCCCTTCCCGGAACTGGACTTCGGTCCGCTCATCAACGCGGCGAAGGCCAAGGAGCTGGAGGACCAGGTTTCCGAGGCGATCGGCCGCGGGGCCGTCCCGCTCCACCGGGGAGCGCTCGACGACGCCGCCTTCCTCCCGGACCAGGACACGAGTGCCTATGTCCCGCCCGTAACCCTGCTGAACCCGCCCCCGTCCTCCCCGCTCCACTACGCGGAACCCTTCGGCCCGGTCGACACGATCGTCCTGGTCGATACGGAGGCGGAGCTGCTGGCCGCGATGAACGCCTCGAACGGCGCCCTCGTCGCGACCCTCTCCACTGACGACCCGGATACCTACGACCGGCTCTCACCTCAGATCCGCGCGTTCAAGACCGGTCACGGAAAGCCGCGTTCGCGCGGTGACCGCGACGAACTCTTCGGCGGCTTCGGCCACTCCTGGCGAGGCGCCTTCGTCGGCGGCGAGCTTCTCGTACGAGCGGTGACGGACGGCCCGCCGGGGGAGCGCCCGCCGGGCAACTTCCCGGACTACCACCTGATGCCGTAGGTCGTGCCCGATGCTGTAGGCAGTGCGGAGGGCGCCTTTATGCTGGGTGCGTGACACCCAGAGCTGACCGGAGTACCGCGCTGCGAGCGGACGCTGCCCGCAACCGCGCCCGGGTGCTGCGCATCGCCCGTGAGCAGATCGCCGCCGGTGACGAGTCGCTCCAGCTGAACGCCATCGCCCGGCTCGCGGGACTGGGTATCGGGACCGTGTACCGCCATTTCCCCAACCGGCACGCGCTGGTGGAAGCGCTGTCGGCGGAACGGTTCCGGGAGCTTGTCGGGGAGGCACAGGCGGCCTCGGTCGAAGAGGACGCCCTCACGGGCCTGCATGGCCTGCTGCGGTTCGCACTTGAGCGGGCGTTGGACGATCCCGGCTTCGCGGCCGTACTGGAATCATCCACGGACGCCGCGGAGCAGACCTCGGAGTTGAAGTCCGAACTGGACAGCGCCGTAGGGGAGTTGCTCGGGCGCGCCCGCCACGCCGGCGTGATCAGGAGCGACGTCGAGGCCGACGACGTACGCAGACTGCTCTGCGGCATCCAGCACGCTGTGCGCTCGGGGGACGGCGACGCGGCGCGCGCCGAGGTGTACCTCGACATCCTCCTCCAGGGCCTGCGTCCCCCGGTCTGAGGGTCGCTTCGGCGGCGCCGTCGCACAACATCACCCGTAAGTGGATAGCTATCCGGTTGTGTTAGTGTGCTGTCCGACGAGAAGCGGATAGTTATCCGTTTATGGGGGATGAAGGGCGGGGTCATGGAAATGCGGGCTGTGGTGACAGCGGGGACCGGAGGTATCGGCCTGGAGACGGCGCTGGGTCTGGCCACGGCCGGCTATGCCGTCACGGTGGTCGGCCGCAATGCCGAGCGCGGCGCGGCGGCCGTCGAACGGATCGCCGCCGTGGCCACCGCGGGGAACCCGGTCTTCGTACAGGCCGACCTCGCCTCACTCGGCGAGACCCGGGCGCTGGCCGCACGACTGGCGGCGGCGGGGCCGCTCACCGTCCTCGTGAACAACGTCGGCGCGATGTACGCGGAGCGGCAGCGGACCGTCGACGGCATCGAAGCGACGTTCGCCGTCAACCACCTCTCGCCGTACCTGCTCGCCGAGTTGCTCCTGGAGACGCTCCGGGGAACGGGTCGGAGCCGGATCGTGAACGTGAGCTCCAGCGCTGTCCGGGCCGCCAAGCGCACCTTCGACGCCGTTGAGCCGCCGGGCGGCTACTACGGCTTCCACTGGTACGGCCGCGCCAAACTCGCCAACCTCGCCTACACGTTCCACCTGGCGGAGCGGCTCCGTGGCACCGGAATCTCCGTCTTCGCGGCCGACCCCGGCGGCGCCGCGACCGCGATGACCGACGGGACCATGCGCTCGCCCACGATCGTCTCGCCAGGGCTGCGCCTGCTGTGGCCGCTCGTCCGCCGCACCTTCGAACGCGCCACATCCGGTCCCGCCGAGATGGCCGCCCGGCCTTCCCTCTTCGCGGCGACCGAGACCTCACTCGACGGGAAGACCGGCCTGCTCATCGGCCCCGACGTCCGCCCCGCAACGCCCTCACGCCGGAGCACCAGCCCGCAAGTGGTGCGCGATGTCCTCGCGCTCAGCCGCCAGTGGGCCCCACTCACGACGACGTGAGCGCACTCGGAGGGAACCGGTGCTGCCCGGATCCATCCGTTTGCCGCCATCGTCCGCACGCTGCGTGACGACCTGTGTGCGAGACGTCGACGCGGGTCGGAGGGCGGTCCGCGGGGGGCGTCGAAGGCTTTGTCTGCGGACCGCTGACCACCGGATATGCGGGTGAAGGCAGCTCTGATCCCCTGGTATTGTTGTTTCTGTCGCCGCGAGCACAGCACCGCGGTTCGACCACTCGTCCGGGTGGCGGAATGGCAGACGCGCTAGCTTGAGGTGCTAGTGCCCTTTATCGGGCGTGGGGGTTCAAGTCCCCCCTCGGACACCAGCTAGGACCCCTGTTCATCAGGGGTTTTCTGCATTTCTAGGCTGTGGCGTGCCCAACCACGTGCCCAGCCACGTGACCAACAGCCCAGCGAATCCCCTGTCAGGCCAGGGAAGACAGGCCGAGACGGCCCGCATCGGAGGCGGCGAATTCCGCGCAGCCGCGACATGAGAACCGCAGGGCATCGAGGTACGACTCAGTCGCCGGTGGCCCGTCCTGCTGGGCCTGAGGGGTACCTGGCGCGCACGTGTGTGCCTTGCGTCATGCGAACGAGCGGTTCTTCGGGGGCGCGCGATGCGCATCATGAGGGTGAGCCAACTGCCCACGCCAAAAGGGGACCCCATGCGTGTACTGCTCACTGCCCTGGTCTCCGGGGTCGCCTCGGCCACGCTGCTGCTCGGCGTCGTTTCTCCTGCCGGCGCGGACACTTCCGCTCGGGGGTGGAAGGCGCACATGCAGTGCACGAAGTGGCGCATCTCCGACTCCACCGCACACGGGTTCGTACAGGCCCACGGCATCGGGCTCACGCAGAATCAGGCGTGGACCGCAGCCCAGAAGGACGCGAACAGGCAGATGCCTCGTGGCTACCGGGCCAAGCACTGCACGAAGAAGAGCATCAAGAAGCTGAGGTAGCCGATGAAGGCCAGGAAGTTGATCTTCGGGCTGTACGCGGACAGGTCGGGGTTGAACTGGGTGGAGGACATCATCCGCTCGGCGGCATGTGAGCGCGGGGTGTGTGTGCAGCGGACGGAGGTGTGCTCCTACCCGGATGCGGATATCCCGGACTACGGCTTCCTGGGAGATCAATGGCGGGACGAGCACCCGGGTAAGAGGCCAGGGGACAGGCGGCCCGTCGAACTGCGGGCCACCGTCCCCTGCTCCCTCCGTGTGTGGCGAGCGCTGCGTAAGGAAGTGCTCAGGCGGATGTGCCCGGAGGGGAACCATCCGCACACGTGCGAGGTGCCCTGGATGGCGATGTGACGGAGGCCCTCGGGGTGCCGCGACATGAGGGCCGAACGGGTGGCCGATGAAGAGCGGTTCCAGGCGTGCGGAGGCACGGTGAGGCCAGTTCGGGGTGCGAGTGCTCCGGCGTCTGGTGCGCAGCAGTTCGGTCGCGGCTACGCCGACTCTGCGCCCTGGACGAACTACGCGCGCTCCAGGACAATCGTCGCTCGATTCCCCTCACCGTCAGACACCAACCGGAGAGGGCCCATGGCAGCCGCCTCACGGATGTCATCGACTCCTTCGACACCCGCTCCGCGGCGAGCGCTACCAGAACCCAGGTGCACCGCGCGCCTTTGAAGGACGACCCCGTAGCGATGAAGGTGGTCAAACGCGCGCTCTGTACGCGACACGACGTCCCTCTGGTCTTCGACGAGGTAGCCCCCGGCTTCCGCGTCGCCTACGGAGGTGTGCAGCCCCTCATGCGGACGCGTGGTGTGTATCTGCCGGAGCTCCACTCCTTCCCGCTCTCGGCCGTCCGCACAGACAGGGGACATCGCGTTCGCCCTGGAAGCCTTTGACCGCTCATTCGGCGAAATGCGGCAGACGGACCCCTTCACCAGCTGACACACCCCCCAAGCTCGGGAGATCTCGATGACCAACGACCCGTCCGCGCACCACACCGTCCCGTCGTCACTGAACGTCGGCCCGCTCCACGACGAACAAACCGAGACCGCGGACGGCACGGCCGTCGACGGAAACATTCATCTCGGCTACTGGGACAGCGCCACGGACGACCGCTCCCTCAACCAAGCCACCGACCGGCTCACCGACCTGGTGGCGGGGCGGCTGGCCGCCGTACCCGGCCGGCGCCTGCTGGACGTCGGCTGCGGAACCGGACGGCCGGCCCTGCGTATCGCCCGGGCCACCGGCGCCCATGTGTCGGGAATCTCGGTCAGCAACGAGGACATCGACCTCGCCCGAACCCGGGCGGACGCCGTCGGGCTCGCCGACCGGGTGGACTTCCGATACGCGGACGCCCGGGCACTGCCCTTCGAAGCCGCGTCCTTCGACGGTGCCTGGGCGATTGAGTCCATGATGCACATCAGCGACCGGACCACCGCCCTCACCGAGATCGCCCGGACCCTGCGACCCGGTAGCCCGCTGGTCATCACCGATGTGCTGCTCCGGTCGCCGGTGACCGGGGATGCCGCGGAGTCAGTCCGCCAGACGTGCCGGGCGTTCCAGTCCCCCTCGTTTCCCGAACCGGCGGAGCTCCGCACGGCCCTCGACCGCGCCGGTCTGGAGGTGGTGGAGTTCAACGACATCGGAGAGCACGTCCGGCGCACCTACCAGGCGTTCGCCGATGCCTTCGCCGATATCGCGCCCTCCGCCGATGACCCTCATTACGAGTTCTTCAACTCCACCCGCTCCCTCCCCCGGTTCGGTGCGCTCCCGCAGGTCGGTTACGTCTTCCTGGTCGCCCGCCGCCTGTGAACGAAGGACCCGCCGCCCGCCCCGGGGATCAGAAGTGGCACCGGGGCCCCGCGGGCAGGCGTCGTCCCACTGGGAACGGCGGCAGCGGCCGTGAGTACGTGAGTACAGGTCACCGTGTCCGTGTAGCCGACGGGCAGCGCCACCGGGTCTCGACGAGTGGCAAATCTGGCCAACATGTTCCACCGCGAAATGTCCAACGGTGGCAAAAAAAGAATGATCACCTAGGCGAAATGCAATGAGGAAACGCCTCACCCACCGAGTGGACGGACCTAGGCAATAGCGGCATGCCGTTTGGTGCAGACCGGCGGAACTCCTATGCCCGACTGGATGTGCAATACCTGCCGGGTCACTCCTTAATTATATGACTTAATGTCGTGTCAAGGAGAAATTGAGGCGTCCGAAGCCTTGCGTGACCCCATGCGCAGCACGGGGTTCCAGGTATTATTCAGGACGGAAAATCAGGCCCGGTAACAAGCGCGAGTCGGCGAAAAATTCTGACTGCTCGAATTTTTCTTCGGACTGTTCGACTCCTTTTCTATTCTACACGGTACATGGCGTACGCGAAATCTCATGTGCAGGTGAAACGAGGGAAGAATGGTCAGATCGTTCCGCGAAAGAAGGCGCGTGGCTGTAGGCGCGAGGCCGACGTGACGGAGGCGAACGAACCCCGACGTGTGGTGGGCGCGCTGATCCGCGACCCGTACGACCGGATCTTCGTCCAGCGCCGTTCGGCCGGCCGACGCCTCTTCCCCGGGTGCTGGGACGTCGTCGGTGGAGCGGTGGAGGAGGGGGAGTCCCTCCTGGACGCGCTCCACAGGGAGATCGCGGAGGAGACCGGGTGGCGGCTGCGCCGCGTTCTTGCCCGGGTGGCGCACGAGGAGTGGTCGGCGGACGGACTGCGGCATGTCGAGTCGGACTACGTCGTCGAGGTGGACGGGGACCTCTCCTCGCCCGAACTCGAACGGGACAAGCACACCGAGTTCGCCTGGATCACGGCCGAGGAGGTCTCGTTGCTCGACGAGAACTCACAGGGCGGAAGCACCTTCATCAAGGACGTTGTGACCGCAGCACACACCTGGCTCGCAGATGCTTCCGGGAAAAGCCGAAGAGTTCCCTGAATCCCCTGCGACCAAGAGTCCGATCGCCGATCTCCACGGTCCTTTCCTGGCTGCCCGCGTCATCCTCAGATCATCTGCGAGGGGGATATTCCGTATGTCCGGTGACAGGTTGAAGAACGCGCGTCCGCGACCGCGAGTACTGGTGGTCGGATTTGCTGGGCATCAAGGAAAGGAGTATCTGCCGATCGTGCGGGAGAATGCAGATGTCGTCGGCGGCGTCGACCCCGCCCCGGCGGCCTCATCACTCGCCGACGAGTGCGGATTCCCGCATTACGACGTCCTCGGTGAGGCACTCGAAAGGATTGACTTCGATGTCGCTGTGGTCACCGTGCCGCACAGTGAACACTTCCCGGTCTGTACGAAACTCCTGGTGCACGGCAGGCACGTCATCAAGGAAAAGCCGTTCGCCGTCACCGAGCAGGAAGCCCGGCAACTGATACACCTGGCGCAACGGGCCGACCGCAGCGTCTTCACTCTGCTCCAACGGAACTTCAACCCCGTTTTCCAGTTCGCCCAGGAGAACCTCGCCCGGATCGGGCAGCCCTACTGGTTCTCCTACGACTACCACTTGAACCTGGCCCATCCGACCACGGGTTGGCGCGCCTCCAGGGAGCAGGCGATGGGCGGGGTGCTCCTCGACATGGGCTACCACCTCGTCGATGTACTCAGCGGAATGTTCCCCGCACCCGAACCCCCTCGGGTGCACTCCGCCTTCGTGCACCGCTACCAGGAGATGCGGGACCGCCGACTTGAGGATCTCGTCAGCCTCATGTGCAGCTATCCCGCAACGCGACTGGCGGGCTCGCTGCGCATCTCACGCCACAACTACGAGAAGGTCGAACACCTCTGCGTGCTCGGTACGGAGGGCGCGTTGAACGTCGCCCCCGGGGCCGCCGTCCTGCATTCCGTCGGAGGGCTGCCGCTGGAGAGCTTCACCTGGGAAGACACCCAGACCGACGCCGTGCGTTCCATGATCGCCCACCATCTGGGCCAGCTGGACAACCGCTACTACCGGCAGGACCACCTCCAGCGTCAACTCCTCTCCGTACGCACGATCGACGGGATCTACCGGGACCGGTTGCGCGAGCACAACGAGCTCGCCGACCGGTGCGCCTGACCCCACCCTCCAAGGCCCCCGGAAAGGAAACGTGACGTCGGGGACCCGCGAGGAACTCGCCCTGTGCCTCGGCGCCCGTATCACCCAGCAGCGATGAGCAGGAGCCGGACAGGCCCCAACCGCGAAAGCAGGAAGGACACATGACCACCGCCGAGCAACTCGCCCTCCTCGGAGGCACACCCGTCATCGAACAGCCGCTGCCGCACGAAGTCTGGCCGCCCCCCGCCGGCGAGGCGGAGCTGTCGGAACTGGCCGAGCAGCGGAACACCGACATCTCCATCAAGGGCAACAGCGGTCCCATCGGCCGACTCGAGGCCGACTTCCTCGCCTTCCTGAACGGCGGAGCCCGCTTCGCGGTCACCTTCAACTCCGGTACCAGCGCCCTCTTCGCCGCCTACTTCGCACTCGGTGTGCGCGAAGGCGTGGACGTCGTGGGCCCGGCACTCACCTACCATGCGGCGCTGAGTCCCGTTTTCGCGCTCCGCGGTGACGTGGTCCTGGCCGACATCGACCCCGACAGCCGTGGTCTGGACCCTCAGGCACTTCAAGCCGCGCTCACCGAGCACACCAAGGTGATCACGGTCGTCCACCAGTGGGGCCACCCCTGCGACATGGATGCGATCCTGCGGATCGCCGAGCGACACGGGCTGCGCGTTCTGGAGGACTGTTCCCACGCTCATGGCAGCCGCTACAAGGGCAAGCCCGTCGGCACCTTCGGCGACGCCGCGGTCTTCTCCCTCCAGGCCAACAAGGCCGTCTACGCGGGAGAGGGCGGCATCCTCGTCACGAACGACCCCCAGGTGCACGACCGCGCCACTCTCCTCGGGCACTACCGGGACCGCTCCCGGGACGCCGTCCTCGACGAGGATCTGCGTGCACACTGGGTCACCGGTTTCGGGCTGAAGCTGCGCATGTCGCCGTTCAACGCCATCGTCGCCCGGCACGCGCTCGCGGCGTTCCCGGCACGCAAGGAGGCCCGGCACCGCTGTCTGCGCCACCTCGGCGGGCAACTCCGTGACGTGGCCTATCTGGAGCCGGTACACGTCGCCGACCACGTCGACATGGGCGCCTGGTACGGCTACAAACCGCTCTACCGGCCCGAGGCACTGGGAGGCGTCTCCCGCTCCGTCCTCATCGAGGCGCTGCGCGCCGAAGGCATGGAAGTCGGTGCCCCCTCCGGCCCTCGGCTGTCGGCCCTGCCGCTCTACGCCGGCCAGGAGAACCCCCTCTTCCCCGGTACGTCGAAGAAGAGCATCGCACCGGAGAGCGGCTCGCACGCGGAACACGTCGAGAAGCACGCGCTGTCCCTGCCCACCTTCACCAACTGGCCCGAGGACAAGACGCTCATCGACCAGTACGCCGAAGCCTTCCGCAAGATCGGTCGTCACCGCGAAGCGCTCGCACGGCACGCAGTCGGCCCGACCTGATGACCCGCACCACCGGAGAGGCAGAGACGATGACTGTCAAGGAGTCCCCCGAGGCCGTGGAGTCCCCCGAGGCTGTGGCTCAAGTCCTCCAGCACGCCCTCATGGGTGACGACCTGCCGGACTCCTTCACCCTGCTGGGGCGGGAATGGAGCCTGCACCGAGGCGTCTTCCCCAGCACCCTGAGCGCCGCGACCGAGGTGATGGCCTCGATCGTGCCCTATCCCGAGGGCGGCTCGTTCCTGGAGGTCGGCTGCGGTACGGGCGTCATCTCCGTGACCGCCGCACTCAACGGCTGCACATCCGTCACCGCGCTCGACATCAATGAAAAGGCAGTGGCCAACACGACCGCCAACACCGAGCGGCACGGTGTGAGCGACCGGGTACGCGTCCTCCATAGCGACATGTACACGGCGCTCAAGCCCACGGACCGCTTCGACGCCATCTTCTGGAACGTGCCCTGGACCTATGTGGAGGACGGCTTCTCGCTCTCCACCGATCTGCACTCCGCCGTCTTCGATCCGGGCTACCAGGGCCAGGCCCGGTATATCGCCGGCGCCCATGAGCACCTGGCCGACGGTGGAAGGCTGCTGCTGGGCACGGCCGACCTCGGGGACCGCGAACGGCTCGATGCCATCGCGGAGGAAGCCGGCATGCGGGTCGAACTGCTGCGCCGCGTGCGCCGGATCGAGGAAGTCCGGGTCATGGAGTACCACATGCTCGAACTGCACGCGAAGTAGTCCGGCGGCCCGTGGCGCTCCGCCCGCATCGCCACGGGCCGAGCCCCCGAAACCTACGAGATGTGCAGTGAGGCGCCCCATGTCACGACAGGACGATCTCGAACTGGCCCTGCGGCTCGGCGATATCGCCGACGGCATCACCAGCCGTCGCTTCCAGGCCCTCGACCTGAGGATCCGGGAGAAGCCGGACCGTACGCCCGTGACCGACGCGGACACCGCCGTCGAGACGGCCGTACGCGAGGCACTGAAATCCGACCGCCCCGACGACGCCTTCGCCGGGGAGGAGACCGGCGGCTCCGTCACAGCCGGGCGCACCTGGATGGTCGACCCCATCGACGGCACCAAGAACTTCCTGCGCGGTGTACCGGTCTGGGCCACACTGATCGCCCTGCTGGAGGACGGCAGGCCCACCGTCGGTGTGATCAGCGCTCCCGCCCTGCACAGCCGTTGGTGGGCGGCGGCCGAACAGGGCGCCTGGCTGCGGCGTGGGCCGGCCGACAGCGCCCCCCTGCCCCTGCGGGTCTCCGGCAACACCAGCCTCGCCCACGCCTACCTGTCCACCACCAGCACGCGTACCTGGGACGTCTTCCACTCACGTGAGGCATATCTACGCCTGGCCGAAGAATGCTGGGAGGACCGTGCTTTCGGGGACTTCCTCCAGCACTGCATGGTTGCCGAAGGAACCCTCGACATCGCTGCCGAACCGGTCGTGAACCCATGGGACATCGCCGCCGTACACATCCTCGTGGCGGAAGCAGGCGGTGTCTGTACCGATCTCCTGGGCGCCTCGCCCCAAAACGGCACCGGCGCCCTGTCCGCCAACCCACAGTTGCACCAGCTCGCCCTGAAAGCCCTCTCGGCGGCAGCCGATCCCGGCGCCGTCCGATTCCCGGCATCCAACTGTCAGGTCGGAAATTCGCAGAGAAACGGACCATCATGCTGATTCTTTCCCTCAAGGAAGGCCATGACGGAGCAATCGCGGCCGTCGAGGACGGGAAGCTGCTCTTCTCTCTGGAGGCGGAGAAGGACTCGTTCGTCCGCTACAGCGGTCTGACCGCCGAGGTGTTCGCCGTAGCGGCGGACCGGCTGGACAAACAGCCGGACGTCGTCGCCGTGAGCGGCTGGATCAAGGGGACTCAGGCGACCGACCAGCCCTCGCGTGCCGGCTACTTCGGTGTGGGCGAATCCGCGATTTCGGACGAGGTCGGCCGGTTCTTCGGGAAGGATGTGCGTGTCTTCTCCTCCACACACGAGCGCTCTCACATCATGACGTCCTACGGAATGTCAGCATTCCGTCGGGATCAGCCCTTCTACAGTCTGGTGTGGGAGGGGAACATCGGCTCGTTCTACCGCATCGACGAGCACGGGAAGGTGACTCATCTCCAGGAGGTGCTCAACTACCCGGGAAACAAGTACGCCTACGGCTTCGCGCTCGCCGACCCCAAGTACAGCTCGCACGAGGAATTCGTCCGTTTCCAGGACGCGGGCAAGCAGATGGCATTGGCCGGATTTGCCGAGAACCGATCGACGACCCGGGCGGAGCAGGAAGTCATCGACTTCGTACTCGGCCAGAGGGAGGTCATCACCGGCAGCCTGAAGGACCGGATGACCGATTCCCCTTACTACAACATCGGCGTGGAATCGAACGCCTACAAGAACCTCGCCGCCCGCCTGTCGAACGCCATCTTCGACCGGTTCTACGCCTACGCCCGGGAGCATCTGACGGAAGGCTTACCGCTACTCATCTCAGGAGGCTGCGCGCTCAACTGCGAGTGGAATCGTCGCTGGCGCGAGTGCGGGCTCTTCCCCGCGGTCTTCGTCCCGCCGTGCCCCAACGACAGCGGCTCCGCGATCGGGACCGCCATCGACGCCCAGCACTTCTACACCGGGTCGGCCGGCCTGGACTGGGACGTCTACGCCGGTGGCGAATTCGTCGAGGACATGGAATTCGACCCGCAGCGCTACGAAATCCGCCCGCTGCACTACGACGAGGTCGCCCGCTACCTCCGCGACGGGAACATCATCGGCTGGGCGCAGGGCCGCTGGGAAATCGGCCCCCGCGCGCTCGGGAACCGATCGATCCTCGCCGCTCCCTTCACCGAGGAGACGACAGGCAGGCTCAACAAGATCAAGCAGCGCGAGGGCTACCGCCCCATCGCCCCGATCTGTCTGGAGCAGGACGCGGGCCGCTGGTTCGGCGGAGGGGTCCCCGATCCCTACATGCTGTACTTCAGCCAGGTCGAATCCAGTGAACTGCGGGCTGTGACACACGTCGACGGAACGGCTCGCACCCAGACCGTCGACCCGACGGCGAACCCGGAAATGGCCGAACTCCTCACTTCCTTCGGTGAATTGACCGGATTCAGCGTTCTCTGCAATACCTCGCTCAACTATTCGGGACGCGGGTTCATCAACCGTACCAGCGACCTGATCGCATACGGCGAACTCCACGGGCTGGATGGATATGCCGTCAACGGCGCCTTCATTACCAAGCGACGGTAGGCCGGGAAGCTGACGCATTCCCGAAGTCAGCTCTCGGGCGAAGTGCCGGTGTCCGCTTCCGTGGCCAGTTCCCGTACCTCGGCCGGCAGCCCCTCGTCGTGGGCCAACCGGGCCAGGGCCTCGCGGCTGCCCGGTACTTCGGGGGTGAGGCGGAGCAGCCATACGGCCTGTTCCGCGGCCATGCCCCGGCGCGCGTACCGTTCGGCGAGGTCGATCGCCCAGGGGGCGAGTGCCCTGGTGTCGTCGACCATCAGGCCGCACCAGCGCAGCACCTCCTCCGCGATCCAGGCGCGGATACGACGGGTCCAGCGCGCCGTGAAGTCCGTGGTGTCGAGCCCCGCCCGCGCGCACCGGGCCTCGGCCTCGGCCATCCGCTCCCGGGTCACGTCGCGCGCGTACGGCATGAGGGCCCGCAGCACGCTCCTGGCCTCGACCCAGTCGGGCAGGGGCTCCGCCTCCCCGAGGTCCTTGGCGCGGGCCTCGGGGGGCGGCTCCGGCGCGGCGAGGGGGCCCGCCGGGAGGCAGGCCTCCAGTACGGCGCGGGCGAGCGCGAGGTTGCCGGCGCTCTCCGCGGTCTCCGGCGGCCAGCGGAAGCCGGTGGCCCAGGAGTACGGGACGGCCCGCACCGCCTCGGGGAGCAGCGGTGCCCCGCCGGTTCCGCAGACGTCCGTCGTCGTCACGACACCTCCACGTCCTCCATCGCGCTCCGGGGATCCTTCTCGTCGCCGAAGGCAGGCCTCTCCGGCAGGAACCTCTCCGGCAGGAACTTCTCTGGCAGAAAGAACACCAGTATCGCCCTCACGTACCGGTGACTCGGCTGTGGCAGTCCTGAGACGCTTTCCGCGAGGGCGGGCGGGCAGGATTGGCGCTGACCATGGTTCTGACGGTGAACACCCGCAGGGCCATTGAACAAGGCAAGGAGTGTTCATGATGCGTACCAACCGGAAGATTGCCCTCACCCTCGCCGCCGCTGTGCTGGCGGGCGCAGCTGGGGCGGGAGTCGCGCAAGCTTCGTCGGCATCGGGCGGGAGCGTTGCCCCCTCCGCCTGCCGCCCGGCCAATCACACCGCGAAGATCACTGCGGCGGCCAACAGCGCGGGGCACCGTCACTATCGCGTCACCCTGACCGCGCCGAGCGGGTACGAGCCGTGCGAGCTGGCCGGTTCGCCCACCGACGTGCGGTTCTCGAACGGCGGCTCGGACAGCGGGGTCACCGCCGGCCGCTACGGCACCCAGGACACCGTGGTCACCTTCGGCCCGGGGCAACCGGTGCACTTCGACATCCAGGTTCCGAACAGCGGCAGCGGTACCCCCGCGGACGAGGCGGCGTTCACGCTGCAGGCTCCGGGTGGGCAGATCCCCGGCACCTCCTTCGCCGAGGGCACGCTCAGGGTGGCCTCCGGCACCCTCATCGGTCCGGTCCAGAGCGGCGCCTGACCTCCTGCCACACCACGGTGGCGTTCCGCAGCGGCAGTGTCTCTGCCGCTGCGGAACGCCACCGAGTTTTTGGCGTGGTGTGGTGACTCCGGGAGATGATGCTGCCGGCCTCGGCCCCCGAGGCATGGGTGTCGGAGGCCGAGGCAGTTCGTCGCCGAGCTGGTCTCCGAGGGCCGGCCCCCCCCGCCGAGGCTGAAGACTACGCAGACGCGGTCGGCCCGAGGGTTTCGTGGCGCGGTGTTCGTCGGTGTTGACCTTCGAGTTGGTTGAAGCCCGATGATGGCGCGGCGCCCACATTCTGAGCTGATGCCGATCGGGTCTTTGCCCAACGCAGTGGTCCGACGGCTGAGATCGACGAGGAACACTCCATGACCACCGCGCCCGCTGCCCCCGATCCGACCATGGAAGCCATCGGCCGAGCCGTCACCGAAGGCCGAGCCGGAGACGTCACCTCCGCCCGCCGGAAGCTGCTGGGCCTGTGGTCCGCGATCGGTGTCACCGGCGATCCGCTGCACCGCTGCTCGCTCGCTCATTACCTGGCAGATCTCTACGAGGATCCCGCTCAGGCCCTCGCCTGGGACGTCCGGGCCCTGGACGCTGCCGACGCCGTGACCGAACAGCGCGTCCAGGAGCATCACGCCGGCCTCCGTATCGCCGGCTTCTACCCCTCCCTCCACCTCAACCTTGCCGACAACTACCGCCGGCTCGGCTCCTTCGAAGCCGCCACCGAGCACATCAACGCGGCCACAGCGCACGCCCCCAGCCTTCCTCAGGATCCCTACGGTGACCTTCTGCGTGGCGCCATCCAAGAGGTCGCCGAGGCCATCGCCGGGCGGGACCGTACGCGGCGAGCCTCCGCACCCGGTTCCGTTGCGTAAGACACAAGAGAGCGCCGCTCTCGGTGAGTTGAGCCTGGCGAGGCCATGCGCTCGCCCCGGACTCTCCTGTCCGGGCCGTGTGGGTGGATGATCCGGCGGAGTTCTGGCCGGCCTGAGACCAGCCTCCGTAGACATGGCGGACACAAGCGCCGAAGGTTCCGTGCCTGGTGGCGCCCGGCGGTGTCGTTTCGGAGGCCCACCGAGACGTAATACTCGCTGGTATCATGGATTCGTACGCAATGTGCGTCTGTGCGTCTCATCTCAAGGGTGTTGCAGGGGGAGTCCCCGGCAGGAGGATCAGTGGGCGAGTCACGATCCTCCGCCCGTCCGAGCCGCGCCAGTGCGGGCTCCCGGCCCCGGCTGGAGGACGTTGCCGCACGTGTGGGAGTTTCCCCCGCGTCGGTGTCCCTGGTCCTGCGAGGGGCTCCCGGCCCCAGTCAGCGCACCCGGGACCGCGTCCTCAAGGCGGCGGCCGACCTCGGCTATCAAGTGGACCGCACCGCCAGCCTGTTGGCCAGCAGGCGGAGTCGGCTGCTCGGTGTGATGGTGGACATCCACAGTCCCTTCCACGCCGAACTGGTCGAGCACCTCCACATCGCGGCCGCGGCGGTGGGCTACGACCTCGTGCTCAGCACCCAGACGCGTAACCGCGACGAGCACACCGCCATCGAGACCCTTCTCGCCTTCCGCAGTGAGGCGCTGGTCCTCCTCGGTCCGGCGGCCCCCGCCGAAACGCTCACCGCTTTGCAGCGCAAGGCGCCAGTCGTCGTGATCGGCCGCCGCATCCCGGATGCCGATCTTGACATCGTCCGTACCTCCGACGGTGACGGAGTCGGTCGGACGGTCGACCACCTGGTGAGCCTCGGGCACCGCTCGATCGCCTACGTCGACGGCGGCAAAGGAGTCATCGCCACCGACCGCCGCCGCGGCTACCGCACCACCATGCGCCGTCACGGACTCGACGAACACATCCGTGTCCTTCGCGGCGACCACACTGAGCAGGCCGGCGAGCGGGCTGCCCGCCGCCTCCTTGACGACGGTGAACTGCCCACCGCCGTCGTGGCGTTCAACGACCAGTGCGCCATCGGCATCCTCACCGCTCTGCGCGGTGCCGGTGTCGCCGTTCCGGGCGAGGTGTCCGTGGCCGGCTACGACGACGACACTCTCTCCCGCCTGAGTTGCTTCAGCCTCACCACCGTCAGCCAGAGTGCCGAGGAGCAGGCGAGTCACGCCGTGGCCGCCGCGGTCGAACGCCTCGACGAGGGACGCACCGTGTCCCGTGAAGTCGTGCTCGCCCCTCGTCTCGTGGTACGCGACACCACTGCCGCGCCCCGCTGAGTCGCTGGGCCCAGGGTCTGTCCGGCGGGCCGGCCGTCTCCGTAACCACGCGCAAACAACCTATTGACAGGACATACCCGTGAGGGCATCGTACTGCGCAAGCGCTCCTTAAAGCGCTTTAAATTCATTGAATAACTAACTACCTGTCTCCCCGGTGGCCTCCGTGCCGGGATCTGCTGAAGCGAAGGGGCAACCAGCGTGATGTCGTTCGATGTGCTGACCATGGGCCGGGTCGGGGTGGACGTGTATCCGCTTCAGACGGGAGTGGGGCTTGCGGACGTCACCTCGTTCGGCAAGTACCTCGGAGGCAGCCCGACCAATGTGGCCGTGGCCGCCGCCCGCCACGGGCGCAGCGCCGCCGTCATCACCAAGACGGGCGACGATCCCTTCGGCGCCTTCGTGCGTCAGGCCCTCGACGGTTACGGAGTGGACGGACGGTTCGTCGGTACGTCGACGATCGCGCCGACGCCCGTCACCTTCTGCGAGATCTTCCCGCCGGACGACTTCCCGCTCTACTTCTACCGGCTCCCGAAGGCCCCGGACCTGGACATCGAGGCCGGCGATCTCGATCTCGACGCCGTCCGTGCCGCCCGCGTCTTCTGGATCACCGGTACGGGCCTGAGCGAGGAGCCCAGCCGCTCCGCGACGCTGGCGGCGCTCGCGCACCGGGCGAAGGCGGGCACCACCGTCTTCGATCTCGACTGGCGGCCGATGTTCTGGTCCGACCCGGACGAGGCCTGTACGTACTACGCCGAGGCACTCCGCCACACCACCGTCGCCGTGGGCAACCTCGACGAATGCGAGGTCGCCACCGGCGAGCGCGAGCCCCACGCCGCCGCGAAAGCCCTGCTGGCCGCGGGAGTTGAACTGGCCGTCGTCAAGCAAGGGCCCCGCGGCGTCCTCGCCATGGGGCGGGACGGTACGACCGCCGAGATCCCGCCCGTACCCGTGGACGTCGTCAACGGCCTGGGCGCGGGCGACGCGTTCGGCGGCGCGCTCTGCCACGGACTCCTGTCCGGCTGGGACACCCACCGCACGGTGTCCTTCGCCAACGCCGCGGGCGCCCTGGTCGCGGGCGAGCTGGCCTGCTCCGACGCGATGCCGACCGAAGCGCGCGTCAACGACACACTCCGAGAGGTGCACAACAGTGCTGTCTGACAAGGCGACCCGGATCGCCCACACCCGGGCCAAGAACCCGGGAGCCATCGCCGAGGCGGCGGCGCGGCGCGTCCGGGCCAAGTCGCCGCTGGGTGACAACGGCCGCGCGATGATCATCGCCGCCGACCATCCGGCGCGCGGCGCCAACGCCGTGGGAGGCGACCCGACGGCGATGGCGGACCGCGGCGAACTGCTCGACCGGTTGTGCGTGGCTCTGGAACGGCCCGGTGTGACCGGTGTCCTCGCCACCGCCGACATCCTCGAAGACCTGCTGCTGCTCGGTGTGCTGGACGGCAAGAGCGTCTTCGGCTCCATGAACCGGGCCGGGCTCGCGGGCTCCGTCTTCGAGATCGACGACCGTTTCACCTGTTACGACGCCGAGGCCATCAAGGAGATGGGCTTCGACGGTGGCAAGATGCTCACCCGGATCGCTCTCGACGACCCGGCGACGCCGTCGGTCCTGGAAAACAGTGCCCGCGCTGTCGACGAGCTCAACGACCGTGAACTCATCGCGATGGTCGAGCCGTTCCTCTCCCGCTGGGAGGACGGCAGGATCCGCAACGTCCTCACCGCCGACGCGGTGATCACGTCCATGACCATCGCGTCGGGCCTCGGCCGCCGCTCCGCGTACACCTGGCTCAAGGTGCCGGTCGTGGACGACATGGAGCGCGTACTCGCCTCCTCGACGCTGCCGGTCGTACTGCTCGGAGGGGAGGTCAAGGACGCCGAGGCCGCCTTCGCCGCCTGGCAGCGGGCGCTCGCCGTGCCGACCGTGCAGGGCCTGGTCGTGGGGCGCTCGCTCCTCTATCCCGCGAGCGGCGATGTCGCCGGCGCCGTGGACCGGGCGGTGAGCCTGCTGTGAGCGACATCAAGTACCACCTGCCGAAGGGCAGTTCGGGCGACGGGCCGTACGATCTCGTGATCTCGCCCGAGTCGGCCGGCTGGGGTCACTCGGGGTTGCGCATCCTCACACTCGTTCCCGGCGAGGCCCATGCCCTGAGCACCGGTGACTCGGAGTTCCTGGTGCTGCCGCTCTCCGGCTCCTGCACCGTCACCGTCGACGGCGAATCCTTCCAACTCGCCGGCCGCTCCGGCGTGTTCGACTCGGTCACCGACTTCGCGTACCTGCCGCGCGAGGCGGAGGCCCTCATCAGCAGCGCCTCCGGCGGGAGGTTCGCGCTGCCCTGTGCCCGTACCGAGGCCGTCCTGCCACCTCGGTACGGGCGCAAGGGGGACGTGCCCGTCGAGCTGCGCGGGGCGGGCAACTGCGCCCGTACGGTCCACAATTACTGCCTGCCCGGCACGTTCGACGCCGATCAGCTGCTGGTGTGCGAGGTGCTCACACCGGGTGGCAACTGGTCCTCGTACCCGCCGCACAAGCACGACGAGGCGCGCACGGACGCGCTCGGCAACCCCGTCGAGAGCGAGCTCGAGGAGATCTACTACTTCGAGATCGCCGCGGGACCGCAAGGTCCCGGCTTCGCCTACCAGCGGGTGTACGGGAGCGCGGAGCGGCCCATCGACGTGCTCGCCGAGGTCCGCTCCGGCGACGCGGTGCTCATTCCGCACGGCTGGCACGGGCCGTCCATCGCGGCGCCCGGCTACGACCTGTACTACCTCAACGTCATGGCGGGTCCCGGTCCGGACCGCGCCTGGCTGATCTGCGACGACCCGGCGCACGGCTGGGTGCGCGCCACCTGGGAGGCCCGATCATGAGCGCGCAGACCGTCCGGCTCACCACCGCTCAGGCCCTGGTGCGGTTCCTGGCCGCCCAGTACAGCGAGCGCGACGGGCAGGAGCAGCGGCTGATTCCGGGGGCCTGGGGCATCTTCGGGCACGGCAACGTGGCCGGGACCGGGCAGGCGCTTCTGCAGGCCGCCGCCACCGGCGAGGCCGATCTGCCCTACTACCTGGCCCGCAACGAGCAGGGCATGGTGCACGCGGCCGTGGCCTTCGCGAAGATGCGGGACCGGCTCGCCACCTTCGCCTGCACCGCCTCGACCGGGCCCGGCTCCACCAACATGGTCACGGGCGCGGCGCTGGCGACGACCAACCGGCTGCCGGTGCTGCTGCTGCCCAGCGACATGTTCGCGACCCGTGCGGCCGACCCGGTGCTCCAGCAGCTGGAGGACCCCCGGGCCGGGGACACCTCGGTGAACGACGCGTTCCGGGCGGTGTCGAAGTACTTCGACCGGATCGCGCGGCCCGAGCAGCTGATCCCGGCCGCGCTCGCCGCGATGCGCGTCCTGAGCGACCCGGTGGAGACCGGCGCGGTCACCCTGTGTCTGCCGCAGGACGTGCAGGCGGAGGCGTACGACTGGCCGGCCGACTTCTTCCGGCGCAGGGTGTGGCATGTGGGCCGCCCGGTGCCGGAGGCGGCGGCTCTGGAACGGGCCGTACGTCTGCTGCGTACGGCGGAGAAGCCACTGATCGTCGCCGGCGGCGGCGCCGTGTACTCGGGTGCCGCGAACGCGCTGCGGGCGTTCGCCGAGGCGACCGGCATCCCGGTGGCGGACACCCACGCGGGCAAGGGCGCGGTGCCGTGGGACCACCCCTGCGCGGTGGGCGGCATCGGCTCGACCGGTGCCCACGCCGCCAACGAGCTTGCCGCCCAGGCGGATGTCGTCCTCGGAATCGGTACCCGGTACTCGGATTTCACCACGGCCAGCCACACCGTGTTCGGCAACCCGGACGTCACCTTCGTCAACCTCAATGTCGCCCGCCTCGACGCGGTCAAGCACTCGGCCGAACCGCTGGTCGCGGACGCGCGCCTGGGCATCGAGACGCTCGCGGCAGAACTGATCGGCCGGCGGGTGAGTTCCGAGTACCGGACCCGTATCCGCCAACTCATCGCCCGTACACGGGAGATCGAGGAGGAGTGCTTCGCCGACGACCGCAACACCGGTGAGCTGCCCGCCCAGACGCAGATCCTCGGCGCGCTCAACGGGATCCTCGGGGACCGTGACGTCGTCATCAACGCCGCCGGATCCATGCCGGGTGACCTGCAACAACTGTGGCGGGCCCGCGATCCGAAGGCGTACCACGTCGAGTACGCGTACTCCTGCATGGGCTACGAGATCGCCGCGGGCGTCGGCGCGAAACTGGCCGACCCCTCACGCGAGGTCGTCGTGCTGGTCGGCGACGGCTCGTATCTGATGATGGCTCAGGAAATCGTGACCATGGTCTCCGAAGGCCTGAAGGTCATCATCGTCCTGGTCCAGAACCACGGCTTCGCCTCCATCGGCGCGCTCTCCGAGGCGCTCGGCTCGCAGCGCTTCGGCACCAAGTACCGCTTCCGCGACGGCGATTCGGGTCAGCTGGACGGCGATGTGCTCCCGGTGGACCTGGCCATGAACGCCGCCTCGCTCGGTGCCGACGTCCTGCACGCCGCCACCGTGGCCGACTTCCGCACCGCGATGGCCAAGGCCCAGGCCTCCGGGCGCACCACGGTCGTGCACGTCGAGACCGACCTGTACGGGCCGAACCCGCCCGCCCACGGCTGGTGGGACGTGCCCGTCAGCCAGACCTCCGCGCTCGACTCCACCCGCGCCGCCTACGAGACGTACGCCGCCCACAAGCGCTCCCAGCGGCATTACCTGTAAGGACGCACGCACGTGAAGACCATTCCGCACTGGATCAACGGCAGCCCCACCACCGGCTTCGGATCGTCCCGTACGGCCCCGGCATCGTCCGGTACCACCTCGGCATCGTCCGGTACCACCTCGGTATCGGCCCGTACCGCCCCGGTGTTCAACCCGGCCACCGGCCGCGAGCAGGCCCGTGTCGCGCTCGCCGGCTCCGCCGACGTGGACGCCGCCGTGTCGGCCGCGAGTGCCGCCTTCGAGACCTGGTCCCAGTCCTCGCTGGCCCAGCGCACCCAAGTGATGTTCGCCTTCCGCCAGTTGCTCGTCGAGCACGAGGAGGAGCTGGGCCGGATCATCTCGGCCGAGCACGGCAAGACCGTCGACGACGCGCGCGGCGAGATCATGCGCGGCCGAGAGGTCGTCGAATTCGCCTGCGGGCTCGGCGACGTCCTCAAGGGCAGCTTCTCCGACCAGGTCTCGCGCGGCGTCGATGTGCACAACTTCCGCCAGCCGCTGGGCGTCGTCGCGGGCATCACACCCTTCAACTTCCCCGCCATGGTGCCCCTGTGGATGCATGCCATGGCCATCGCCACCGGCAACACCTTCGTCCTCAAGCCCAGCGAGCGCGACCCCTCCGCCGCGAACTTCGTCGCCGACCTCTACCAGCGGGCCGGGCTGCCCGACGGTGTGTTCAACGTCGTGCACGGCGACAAGACCGCCGTCGACGCGATCCTCGGCCACCCCGGCATCGAGGCCGTCTCCTTCGTGGGCTCCACCCCCATCGCCAAGTACGTCCACGAACAGGCCACGAAGGCGGGCAAGCGGGTCCAGGCGCTCGGCGGCGCCAAGAACCACGCCGTCGTCCTGCCCGACGCGGACCTGGAGTTCGCCGCGAACCACATCACGGCCGGCGCCTACGGTTCGGCGGGCGAGCGCTGCATGGCCGTTTCCGTGGCCGTCGCGGTCGGCGAGGCGGCCGACGGGCTCGTCCAGGCCCTGGAACGCAAGGCCCGCGAGGTGACCGTCGGCCCCGGCGACACCCCGGGCACCGACATGGGGCCGCTGGTCACCCAGGCCGCCCGCGAGCGCGTCGAGAGCGCCGTCGGTGCCGCCGCCACCCAGGGCGCCACCCTCGTGGTCGACGGGCGCGGCCTCAAGGTCGACGGGCACGAGGACGGCTTCTTCACCGGCCCCTCCCTGCTCGACCACGTCACCACCGAGATGGACGCCTACCGGCAGGAGCTGTTCGGCCCGGTGCTCGCCGTCGTCCGCGTCGACACCCTCGACGAGGCGATCGCCCTGATCAACGCCAACCCCTACGGCAACGGCACCGCGCTGTTCACCGACAGCGGCGAGGCCGCCCGCCGCTTCCAGCGGCAGGTCAGGGTCGGCATGATCGGCGTCAACGTCCCGGTGCCCGTCCCGATGTCCTACTACTCCTTCGGCGGCTGGAAGGACTCCCTCATCGGTGACTCTCCCGTCCACGGCGCCGAGGGCATCCGCTTCTACACCCGCCCCAAGGTCGTCACCACCCGCTGGCCCCGGCCCGCCCAGCAGATCACCGCCGCATTCGCCTTCCCCACCTCCAGCTGACCCAGCTCCAGTTGACGCGCCTCCGCGCCGACCTGTCTCCGCGCCGACCTGTCTCCGCGCCGACCTGTCTCCGCGCCGACCTGTCTCCGCGCCGACCCGTCTCCGCGCCGACCCGTCTCCACGACAAACCGGCGCACAATTCCCCTTCCTTCCCATCCGAGGACGTGACATGGCAACGACGCCACCTCCGCTCCGTACCCGCAGCCGCACCCTCCGCCGTGGCGGCCTGTCGCCCGTCTCCGGCAGCACGTCGGAGCAGTTGGCCGACGGCAGTCCCGTCGGAGCCCGACGACCACACATCAACGGCTAGGCGGCGGCCATGGACGTCAGGGACGACACTCCTCAGGCCCCCGCACCCAGCAGCGCCGACACGGACCACGCCTCCCCGGGGGTGTACCGGCGGCTGCGGACCATCACCGTCATCGCCACCTTCGGCGGACTCCTCTTCGGCTACGACACCGGAGTCATTTCCGGTGCGCTTCCCTTCATGGCCCGTTCGCCCGAGGAGGGCGGGCTCGGGCTCAGCCCGCTGACCGAGGGGATCGTCGCATCGTCCCTCGTGCTCGGAGCGGCGTTCGGGGCCCTGTTCGGCGGGCGCCTCTCCGACCGCTACGGGCGCAAACGGACCATCCTCGGGCTCGCCGTGCTGTTCTTCGTCGGCGCGCTGGGCACCGCGCTCGCGCCCGGTCTCACGGTGATGGTGCTGTTCCGTACGCTGCTCGGGCTCGCGGTGGGCGGCGCGTCCGCGACGGTGCCGGTGTTCATCGCCGAGCTGGCGCCCGCCGAGCACCGCGGCCGCCTCGTGACGCAGAACGAGCTGATGATCGTGACCGGCCAGATGCTCGCCTACACCTCGAACGCGATCATGGCCAACACCGTGGGGGAGCACGGCGTATGGCGCTGGATGCTCGCGATCGCCACGGTCCCGGCCGTACTGCTGTGGTTCGGGATGCTGTTCGTACCCGAGTCGCCCCGCTGGCTGGCCTCCCGCGGCCGGTTCGACGAGGCCGCCCGCGTCCTGGGCCGGATCCGCGACGCCCACGTCGCCGACGCGGAGTTCGCCGAGATCAAGAGCCGCGTCACCGCCGACGCCCACGAGCAGCGGGCGAGTTGGCGGGAGTTGCGTACGCCGTGGGTACTGCGCCTTGTGACCTTCGGGTTCGCGCTGGCCGTGCTGACGCAGCTCACCGGCGTCAACTCGATCATGTACTTCGCGCCGACGATCCTGCTGGACACCGGACTGGGCACCCAGGCCGCGCTCACCGCCACCATCGCCAACGGTGTCGTCGCCGTACTCGCGGTGTCGACCGGCATGTGGCTGCTCGGCCGGTTCGGCCGGCGCCCGATGCTGCTGACCGGGCAGGTCGGCGTCACCGTCTCGCTGGTGCTGATCGCCTTCTGCTTCCTGGTCCTGCCCGAGTCGACCGCCCGGAGCTATCTCGTGCTCGCGTCGATGCTGACGTTCCTGCTGTTCATGCAGGGCTGCGTCGCGACCGTGTTCTGGCTGATGCTCTCGGAGATCTTCCCGCTCCGCCTGCGCGGTTTCGCGATGGGGATGGCCGTCTTCGGCACCTGGACGGCCAACTTCGTGGTCACTCTGGTGTTCCCGCCCCTGATCTCCGCGATCGGCGGGGCCACGTTCCTGATCTTCGCCGCCGTCAACGCGGCCACGATCGCCTTCTACCTCCGCACCGTTCCGGAGACCAAGGGCCGCTCGATGGAGGCCCTTGAGGCCCACTTCCGTCGGCAGTACGCCGCCTGATCCCGTCTTTTCCTCCCCTTCCCCCGAGTCCTCCGATTCCTTTGAAAGGCATCCGCATGCCCACGTCCAAGAAGCCCATCTCCGTAGCGGTGATCGGGGCGGGTATGGCCGGCCGTACCCACGCCGCCGGTTACCGCAACGTCAACACGGTCTTCGGCGCCGACCTGCCGCCGGTGCGGCTGGCCGCGATCGCCGACGCGAACGTCGAGCTCGGCGAGGACGCCGCCCGCCGCTACGGATACGAGAAGGCACTCCCGAGCTGGGAGGCCGTCGCCGAGGACCCGACGATCGACGCCGTCAGCATCGTCGTCGGCAACGCGCTGCACCGCCCGATAGCGGAGGCGCTGGTCGCCGCGGGCAAGCACGTGCTGTGCGAGAAGCCGCTGGCCGGCTCGATCGAGGACGCCGGCGCGATGGTCGAGTTGGAGCGCGGCGCCGAGGTCGTGACCGCCGTCGGGTACACCTTCCGTCGTTCCCCCGCCATCGCCGCGATCCGCGATCACGTCCGCAACGGTGAGCTGGGCGACCTCTCCCTGTTCAGCGGCCGCTACTGGTGCGACTACGCGACCGACCCCAACGGGCCGCTGAGCTGGCGGTTCAAGGGCGGCCCCGGCTCCGGTGCGCTCGGGGACGTCGGTACGCATGTGATCGACGCCGCCGAGTACGTCGCCGGCCCCATCGTCGCGGTCTCCGGTGCCTCGCTGTCGACGCAGATCGCCAGGCGGCCCCTGCCGCTGGGCGCGGTCGTCGGGCACGGCGCCGCTCCCGTCTCCGACGAGTTCGGCGAGGTCGAGAACGAGGACACCGCGTCCTTCACCGCTCGCTTCGCTTCGGGCCTGGTGGGCACGTTCTCGGTGTCGCGCGCCGCTTTCGGTCTGCCCAACGGGCTCGCCTTCGACGTCCTGGGGCTCGGTGGCCGGGCCGCGTTCGACCAGCACCGGCCGGCCGAGTACGTCTTCGACGACGCGCAGCCCGAGTCCCGTACCCGGGGCGCGCGGCAGATCATCGCCGGTCCGCAGATGCCGTACTTCGCGGGCGGCTACCCGATGGAGGCGCCCGGCGTGGGCGGCGGCAACGCCGAGATGTTCACCTTCCAGGCACGGGCCTTCCTCGACCAGGTCGCGGGCGTCGCCGAGCCGCTGCCGGCCTGCGCCACGTTCGCCGACGCGCTGCGGACCATGGAGATCGTCCAGGCCGTCGTGGAGTCCTCCCGCACCGGTGGCGCGGCCGTCGAGGTTCCGCCCGCGGCCTGACCACCCGTATCCACGTCTGCCGTCCGACCGCCCCCCGTATCCACGTCAGTCGCCTGACCACCCGCATCCCCAGGGACACGCAAGTAAGGGACAAGCAATGGCATTGAAGCTCGGCGCCTACACCGCCTGCCTGCACGACCGCACACTCACCGAGGCCCTCGACATCCTGAAGGCCAACGGCCTGACCTCCGTGGAGATCAACACCGGCGGCTTCATCCCCGCCCCGCACTGTCCCGTCGACCTGCTGCTGTCCTCGGCCACCGCGCGTGACGAGTACCTGGCGGCCTTCGCCGACCGCGGCATGGAACTGACCGGGCTCAACTGCAACGGCAATCCGCTCAACCCGCTCCCGGGCGTCGGGCCGAAGCACGCCGACGACCTGCGCCGCACCATCCGGCTCGCGGGTCTGCTCGGGGTGAAGCACGTCGTGACCATGTCCGGCACGCCCGGCTCCGACCCCGACGCGAAGTACCCGTCATGGGTGGTGAATCCGTGGGACGGCGTCTACATGGACGTACTGGACTACCAGTGGGGCGTGGCCGTCGCCTTCTGGAAGGAGATCGACGCACTGGCCAGGGAGAACGACGTACGGGTCGCCATCGAGATGCACCCGCACAATGTGGTGTTCTCCCCGGTCACCTTGAAGCGGCTCGTCGATGAGGCCGGCACGACGAACATCGGTGCGGAGATGGACCCTTCGCACCTGATGTGGCAAGGGATGGATGTCGTCGCCTCCATCAAGTGGCTGGGCCCGCTGGTGTTCCACGCCGCGGCGAAGGACGCGACGCTCTGCCCCGGTGCCGACATCCGCGGTGTACTGGACACCTCGTTCACCCGGGTGCCCGCCGACGCACCCGGCAAGGTACCCACCGGTTACGGGTTCTGGTGCAACGGCTGGCCGGAGAACCCGGCCTGGAAGTTCGTCGCCGTAGGGCTCGGAAACGACGCCGCCTACTGGACCGAATTCCTGCGCGCCCTCGCCGAGATCGACCCGGACATGGCCGTGAACATCGAACACGAGGACGCCGCCTACTCCCAGACCGAGGGGCTCACCCTGGCCGCCAAGACTCTGCACAGCGCGGCGGCGGCACTCTGACCCACCCCGCCCGTGGCCGCGTTCCCGCCGACCGGGGACGGGGCCACGGCCGTACTCGCACACCACCTTCTCGACGGAGACAGCAGTGAAGCTTGCCCTCGATCCGCAGATGTTCTACTCGACGCATTCGGTCCTCGAACTGCCCGACGTGGTGGCGCGCATGGGCTATTCCTGGATGGAGCTCTCGCCCAAGGCCGATTTCATTCCCTTCTTCGGCCACCCGCGTGCCGACGACGCCACGGTGGCCCACCTGCGCAAGCGCGCCGCCGACGCCGGGGTCGGCATCGCCTCGGTGCTGCCGGTGCTGCGCTGGTCCGGCCCCGGAGAGGAAGAGCGGCAGGCCGCGGTGCGCGCGTGGAAGCGGGCCGTCCAGATCACCGTCGACCTCGGCATCGACACCATGACCTCCGAGTTCAACGGCCGCCCCGAGGCCGCCGAGTTCGCGGAGAGCCAGTTCCTGCGCTCGATGGACGAGCTGATCCCCGTATTCGAACGGGAAGGCATCAAGCTGGCACTCGAACCGCACCCGGACGACTTCATCGAGGACGGTCACGCGGCGGTGAACCTGGTGCGTGGGCTCAACCGGGACTGGATCTCGTTCCTCTACTGCACCCCGCACACCTTCCACCAGGGCAACGACGCGACCGGCATCATCACCGCAGCGGCCGAGAAGGTCACCTACGTACACCTCGCCGACACCCTCGACCACACCGCCTCGAACGGGCTGCGCTACATCGTCAACCCGCCCGGCTCGCCCGCGCGTGTGCACCAGCACGCCGAACTCGGCCGTGGCGAGGTCGACTTCGACGAGGTTTTCGCAGCACTCGCGTCCGTCGGCTTCGGCGGAGTGATCTCCTCATGCGTGTTCGGCTGGGAGGAGCACGCCGAGGAGATCAGCGTCCGCCAGCGCGAGAAGACCACCGCCCTGATCGACAAGCACTTCGGTGCCGGGGCGCTCAGGGCCGGCCGCTGACCCCGGTCGGGGACGGACCGCGAAAGCCGTGACGGGAGTGCGGGGGAACGGGAGTACGGGGGAGTGGTACTGCCGTTCCTACCCTCGCGACTGGCGGTCGGCGTATCGCCAGAGGATGATCGAACAAGCGAACCACGGCCGGGCTCCGCAGCGTCAAAGGCACGGCACACCCCGAACCGGAGACAGTCATGACTGACAAACCGGACTTGAACGCACGCATCATCGACGAGTTCCGTGCCAACCAGGGACAGGTCGGTGGTGGTTTCAGCGGGGCGCCCCTGCTCCTCCTGCACACCGTCGGCGCACGCTCGGGCAAGCCCCGCGTCAATCCGACGATGTACCTGGCCGACAAGGACCGCTTCCTCGTCTTCGCCTCCAAGGCCGGATCCGACCGTAACCCGGACTGGTACCACAACCTGCTCGCGCATCCCGAGGTACGCATCGAGGTGGGCGACGCGATCATCGATGTGCGCGCCGTCGAACTGCGGGGCGCGGAGCGCGACACGGCGTTCGCCGAGCAGGCTCGCCGCTATCCCGGCTTCGCCGACTATCAGAGCAAGACCGAGCGGGTCATCCCCGTGATCGCGCTCATCCCCCTCGGCGAAGGTGCCGAGTCCGCCGATGGCACAGAACGGACACCGGTATGACCATGGCCTACCTCGCACAGGCCGAGCAGCAACAGAGGCTCGAATGGCTCGACGGCGGTGAGCTCGCCGTACTCCTGGACAGCGCGGCCACCGGCGGACAGCTGACTGTCGGACGGTTCTCCGTCAGCAAGGGCGAGGCGCCTCCCTACCACACGCACACCCGTGAGGACGAGGTCTTCATGCTGATCAAGGGCAGTGCGCTGCTGTGGTGCGACGACGAGGAGATGGAACTGTCGGAGGGCGGCATCGTCTTCCTCCCCCGGAACGTTCCCCACGGCTACCGGATCACCTCCGACACCGCCGACCTGCTGATGATCTGCACCCCCGGCGGCATCGAGGGCATGTTTCGGCACGCCGGACGTGACCTGGCCACCCCGCGCCCCGAAGGCTTCGAGATCTCGCGGGACCTCATGGCCGAAGCCGCCGACAAGTACGGCCAGATCGTCGTCGGGCCACCGCGCTGATACGCGTCCGGCCAGGTGCCGCGGACGAGTAAAGAGTCCGTTGTGCAGCAGTGGAAACACCATGTGTCCACGGCATCTGGACGACGATGGTCCGCATGTCAACGATGATCCGCATGGCCACGACGAACCGCATGGACACGACGAACCACTTCGGCATCGCTCTGCGGGGCTGGCGCGAGCGCGTGTCACCGCGGGACAGCGGGCTGCCGGAGGACCAGGACCGGCGCATCCCCGGACTGCGCCGAGAGGAACTGGCCCGGCTGGCCGGGCTGTCGGTCGACTACGTGGTTCGGCTGGAACAGGGCCGCGCCCGGCACCCCTCGGCCCAGGTGGTCGCCGCCCTGGCCAGGGCGCTGCGCCTCGACCCCTCCGAGTGTGACCATCTGTTTCGTTGCGCCCGTCTCGCACCGCCCTCCACCGGAAACGTGTCCCGGCAGATGCCCGCGAGGGTGCACCGACTGGTGAGCCGGGCGGGAGACAACCCCACCGCGGTCTTCGCAGCCGACTGGACCATCATCGGCTGGAACGAGATGTGGTCCGCCGTGGTCGGTGATCCCCGTACGTACGGCTGGGACGAGTTCAGCCTCGTCGCCGGGATGTTCCGGGCGGGCGGCGGACGATCGCGGGAACCGATCGCGGCCTGGCCCGTCCGGTCGTGGGCGGGCGACGAAGTGGAGGAGGAGGACCTCGTCGCGGACCTGCGTGTGACGGCCGCCGCCCATCCCCATGACGTACGACTCGACGCGTTCGTCGACCACATGCGGCGCGACAACCCACGCTTCGCCCGCCTGTGGTCCAACGGCACCGCCCGCTCCCATGTCGGTGACCGCAAGACCGTCGAGCATCCGCTGGTGGGCGACATAGTCCTCGATCTCGACATCCTGGTGGCCGCCGGAACCGACCTCAGGATCGTCACGTACACGGCCGAGGCCGAGACCACCGACGCGGAGAAGGTGAACGCTCTGCGTGCCGCCTGCCCTCGGCCGGGGGCCGCGGCGCCCGGCCGAAGCCAGGGCGCCGCAGCGCGACGGGTGCTCGGGCCGGCGTCAGCACGATGAGCGTCCGGCTGCCCGCCGTGCTGTACTGGGCAGATGGACCATAAGCGCCCATTTGCGTCCAAGGCGCATGCGGGACGACCCGGCGGGGCGGCCCGTGGAGCCGCGCGCGACGGGCGGGCCGACGAGGTGCGCCGCAGGATCCGGCTCATGATCGGGATCACCGCGCGGGCCGGGGCGTACCGGAAGGGGCTGATCGCGGCAGCCGAACGCCTCAGCCCCGAGGAAGCGGTCATCATCGCCGATCTTGAGCGGAACGGACTCCAGGTGCCGCAGTTGCACGACGTGCTGTGCGGCGGCCACGTGCTGGTGGACGATCCGCGGCTGTACGAGGACTGGCGGTTCGCCAAGGTCAGTCATCCACGTGTGTCCAGCCACCACCACGACATCGACAAAACGCTCTATCCCGATATCGGGATGCGCGGAAATGTGGTGCGGGAGAAGCTGCACGGGCGCACGGCGCAGGGCACCTGGGTGCAACTGGAGAAGACCCCGGCCGCGTTCGGCAAGAACAAGCTGCCCAGCCTGAGCGATGTCCGGCACCTCATGGACTACGTGGTGTACCGGGTCACCCGCAGCAATGTCGGCCCCTGGGGCCTGTCACGGATGACCGAACGGCGCCCGATGTACCTGTCGCCGAACCTGGCCCTGCCCACGTCCCTCACGCCTCCGGTCGCGCGGGCGCTGACCCTGGCGCTGCGCCGGATCGACGAGGACGACGACGTCACCGCGGTGTCCCAGGACTTGGCGGCCCGCTTCCCGCCCCCGAATCGGGAGGACCTGGCAGGTGAGCTGGGCCAGGCGATTTCCGGCAGGGCCGGACGGGGGCTGTTCGGCAACTCCGAGGTGTGGGTCACCGAGACACCGTCACGCGCCGCCGGCGCGGTTCTCCGCGAGCAGAGCCGTCGGCCGCCCGTGTGGGGGACGCGACGGACGGAAGGGTCACCATGAGCGACGATCGACGCGACGTTCCTTCGCCGAAGCCGTCGGAACCCGGCGAGGCGGTCGTGCCCGAAGGGCTCGTCTCGGCCGTGGTGAATCTCGTGAACACCGGACCGGTGCTGCTCGGTGCGTACACCATCGCCGAACTCACCGCCGTGGACGCGATCGTGGACTTCCTGGAGGCCCGGCCGCCGGACGACGTCCTCGCCGAGGCCGTCCGCTCGCTGGCGGCCCGCCAACTGCTCGTGGCGGGCTCCACGGCCGAGCAGGTCCAGGTACGGGGAGACCTGGGCATCGCGGTGGCGTTCCAGCAGCGGGCCCGCAGGGTGCTCGATGCCCGTACGACCGGGACGGAGCCGGGCGAGCCGTGGCGGATCCTGGTGCTCCCTCAGCCCGAGCGGATCTGCCTGATGGTCCGCATCGACGCGCTCGGCATCCACCAGATCGGCCTGTACAAGCTCGACGAAGCCGTCAGGATGCTCACCGACTGGCTACCCCGGGGCGAGGCGGCGCACCCCGATCCGGCGACGGACGCCGATGCCGTGCTCGCCGCTTCGGAGCGTTCCGCGCTGGTCACCGTCACGCACTACACCGCGCGAGGATCGGCCGAGACCGCCGGCGCCAGCACCGACTTGGTCCTCGCCCGTCACGACGGGAGGCTGCACCTCCTCTCCCGGGACCCGGACGACAAGGAACGGCTGGTGCCGAGCCGGGCGGAGGGCAAGGACGGCGTCCGCGACAGGCTCGTCTCCCTGCTGACGTCGGTCACCGCTGACGTGGGCTGACACCCCTATCGAGACAAAGCGCTCTTTTGTTGGTCGCGCCGAACAACTCCCGGCCGCCGTACGCCCGTTCCGCCATGGCCCGGTTGAACGAATATGTAGATCGGTCTACTTTGGTGTCATGGGACAGAAGGGCGCCGAGACCCGGGACCGACTGCTGGACGCGACACAGGAGTTGGTCGAGACCGGGGGATACTTCGGCACCGGGCTCAACCAGGTGATCGCGGTCAGTGGCGCACCCCGCGGTTCGCTCTACTTTCACTTCCCCGGCGGCAAGGACCAGTTGGTCGGCGAGTCCGTCCGACGGGCCGGACAGGCGATCGGCGATTCCCTGGGCGGCCTGGCCGAAGCAGGCCTGTCGGTACCGGAGTTCGTCGAGGGGGTGCTGCGGCACCTGGGCGACCGGCTGGAGGAGTCCGGCTGGCGCAAGGGATGCCCGGTGGCCACCGTGGCACTGGAGACGGCCGCCACCAGCGACCCCCTGCAGGAGGCGTGTTCGGAGGTCTACACGGCGTGGGAGGAGGCCCTGCGCGCACAACTGACGGGCCGTCCGGACGCCGACGATCTCGCCGTCACGATCCTGGCCCTGGTGGAGGGGGCGCTCCTGCTGGCACGGGCGCACCGCAGCAGGGAACCGCTGGAGCGCGTCGCCCGCCAGGTCGGCGCCCTGTTGAGCTCGGCGCCCTGTTGAGCTGACACGGCCCGCCGCGACCGGCGGGTGCGAAGGTCCCCCGACCGGCGGGCCTTTTTAGGGCCCAGAAATATGTAGACCGATCTATTGAGGAGTTTCATGGACGCGATCGTCTTCGGAGCGACCGGTTTCATCGGCCGCTCCCTCGTCGCCGAGTTGCTCACCCGGGGGCAGCGCGTGGCGGCAGCCGTACGCAACGACACCCTCACCCCCTGGCTGATCTCCCAGGGCGTTGACACCGGCGGGCTGGAAATCGTCGCGGCAGACATCACGCGACCGCTGTCGGGACTGCCCGAGGTGCGCGACGTCTACAACACCGCCGGCCGCTACGCCTTCGGCCTCGGTGTGGAGGAAGCGCGGGCGACCAACGTCACCGGGGCGCTCAACGTACTCGAATGGGCCGCCGCGCTGCCCGGACTCCGGCGGCTGGTGCACATCAGCGGGTACCGGGTGAGCGCGGCCGACGGTCAGCCCGACTACGCCGTGCTGGGAGCGTACGAGGCCTCGAAGTTCGAGGCCGATCGCGCGGTGCGCGCCCGGGCTCGCGAGCTGCGGGTCCCGCTGACCATCGCCAACCCCAGCACCGTGATCGGGCCGGGCCAGTACGTCGGCCTGGCGGCTCTCGTCAAGGACCTGTGGAACGGGCGGCTTTCCGCGCTGCCCGGCGGCCACGACACCTTCCTGCCGATCACCACGATCGACTACTTCGTACGGTTTCTGGCGGAGGCCCCCGCATCGCCCGCGGGCGAGCACTACTGGGTGCTCGACGACAGCACTCCACTCCTGCCCGAGCTGATCGGTACGATCGCCGACCACATGGGCGTACGGGCACCTCGCCGGACCGTTTCCGCCGACCTGCTGCGGCGCCTGCCGCGCAAGTTGACCGGCGCCGATCCCGAGACGCTGTCGTTCCTGTCGGCCGACCGCTACCCCACAGCCTCCGCCCACGCCTTCGCCGCGAGCGCCGGCCTGGAGATGCCTCCGGCCGCCGACGCCCTGCGCGCGTGGGCCGACGACCTGGTGGCCGCCCGCTTCGGTTCCGCGTCGCCCTGGCTGAACCCGTACGGCTTCCGCGCCGTGGCGGGCAGCCGCACCTGGGTGACCGGAGAGCGGCACCGCCCCGCCCACGTCCTGCTGCACGGACTGCCGATGAACGCCGACCTCTGGGCGCCCCTCGCCGCCCGCCTTGCCGACCCGGTCCTGGCCCCCGACCTGCCGGGCCTGGGGCGCTCGGCCGCCACCACCCGGCCGGTGGAGGAGTGGCTGGCCGACCTGATGAGCCCGGTACGGACCCGTCCCGCGCTGGTCGCACACTCCTGGTCCTGCGGACCCGCGCTGCGTTTCGCTGTCGATCATCCGGACCGCATCAGCAAGCTCGTCCTCATCTCCCCGGCGTTTCTTCAGGGCGGTCCCTCGCGGCTCGCCCGCTCGGGTCTGGCCGCGGCGATGATGCGCCGCATGTCCGCCGCCGATCTGGCCCGGACGCTCGGCGTCCCCGAGGGGGCGGAGGTGGAGAGCGCCGCGGCCGATCTGCACCGTGGCGGAGTCGCGCGCCGGGTGGTCACGGCCATGCGCGCGGACGTCGCCGAGCGCAAGCAGGCGCGGGCGCTGCTGGACCGGGTGAGTGTCCCGGTCCAGATCATCGTGGGCTCGGACGACCCGCTGGTCGCGGCCGTCGACCACCCGGTGGCAGAGATCGCCGGGGCCGGGCACTACCCCCAGCTGACTCATCCCGCCGAGGTCGCGCGCCAACTCGGCGCCGTCTCCGCTTCGATGGGCGGATAACTCCGGGGCATGGGGGACCCGGCCACTGTGACCGGCTGCCGCGGTCTGTCACGACAACCGGCGGCCGGGACAAAGGGCAGCCGGGACTGGCAGTTGGACAACCGATGGCCCGGGACCGGCAGTGGGACAACCGGCGGCCGGGACTTGCAGTGGGACAACCGGCGGCCGGGACTTGCAGTGGGACAACCGGTGGCCGGTACTTGCAGCTGGACAACCCGCGGCCGGGACCGGCAACCTTTCGGCCGTCGACGGCAACAGACAAGTGAACGCTCGCAGAGGAACCCCGCTCGCCCCGTCGAAGGGACACCCCCATGTCTGCCACCCTCAGCCGGCGCCGCCTGACGGCCCTGCTCGCCTCCACCGCCGCAGTCCTCGCCGTCGGCGCCCTGCCACAGCAGTCCGCTGCCGCCGCCGAGACCACCCCCATCGGCTTCGGCGCGGGCACGACCGGAGGTGGCAGCGCTTCGCCCGTCACGGTCAGCACACTCGCCGCGTTCACCTCGGCCGTCGCGAGCGACACGGCGAAGGTCGTCCGCGTCTCCGGGCTGATCTCGCTCACCGGTCAGGTCGACATCGGATCCAACACCACGGTGCTGGGCGTGGGTTCGGGGTCCGGGTTCACCGGCGGCGGACTGCGGATCAAGGAATCGACCAATGTGATCGTCCGCAATCTCAACATCAGCAAGCCCGTCGCCCCCGCCGACGGCATCACCGTCCAGAAGTCCACGAAGGTGTGGATCGACCACAACTCCTTCTCGGCGGACCGCACTCACGACAAGGACTTCTACGACGGGCTGCTGGACATCACGCACGCGTCCGACTCCGTCACGGTGTCCTGGAACACCTTCAAGGACCACTTCAAGGGTTCGCTCGTCGGCCACAGCGACAACAACCCCACCGAGGACACGGGGCACTTGCGGGTGACGTACCACCACAACCAGTTCAGCAACGTCTACTCGCGCATCCCCAGTCTGCGCTTCGGCACCGGCCACTTCTACGACAACTACGTTCAGGGCGCCGACACCGCCTGCCACTCCCGGATGGGCGCGCAGATGCTGGTCGAGAACAACGTATTCCGTGACACCAAGATCGCCGTGACCACCAACCGCAGCAGTGACGTGGACGGTTACGCGGTGCTGCGCGGCAACGATCTCGGAGGAGCCGCCACCGAGATCTCGCAGCCGGGCAGCTTCACCAAGCCGCCGTACAGCTACACGGCCGAGCCCGCGTCGAGTGTCGTCGCCTCGGTGACGTCGGGGGCGGGGGCCGGCAAGATCTGAGCCGCGGACAGGCCGAGCCGCGGAAGTGCGCGCCGAGCCGCGTCAGGGGCGCGCGGGGCCGGGCGGGGGGCCGAACAACCCCCGGCCGGAGCCTCGTTGGAGGAGACTGTTCTCGACTCGGCTTGTCGGACGTGTCCGTGAGCCGTGCGGTCAGATCGTTGATCTCCATTGATCTGGACTCTCACCGGTGCGATGCGACTGTCAACTGCCGTTGGAATAAGCCATATGCGACAGACGTCACTTGCGGTGTTGACGTTATCCCTTTATGTGACGGACTATCAGCGCATCCGCGCAACGGGGTGGGCACCGTGAGGGCGAAGGAGCGGTTCATGGGCGGAAGCAGAACGGCCAGGAGCGACAGCGCAACGCATCTCCATCCGGGCACGATCGTGATCAGGCGGTGGGGCAGGAGAGGATCCACCGGTCGCGCCAATCCGACCGCTTTTTGATCGGGTCGCTGTGCCGGGCCGCTATCTCACCGTTGACGAACTGACCTCTTGCGCGGCGGCGTTGGCCGCGTCGCACCCCGACCGGGCCGTCCTGCGGCGCATCGGATCCTCGAAGGCCGGAGAGCCGATCCGGCTGCTGTCCGTCGGGCGTGGGAGTCGGCACGTGCTTGTGGTCGCCGGGCCGCATGCCAACGAACCGGTTGGTGGTGTCACCGTGTTGAGGCTGGCGCGATACGTGGCGCGGTCCATGGCGCGAGGCGGACGACCGGGCCGGCCGGGCCAATCGGCGGACGGCGACGGGTCCGTGGACACGGACACGCCCACCTCTACCCGCGCGAACAACCACGCGAACGGCCACGCGAACAACCACGCGGACGGCCGCGTGAACGGTCGCGCGGACAGTCACGTGAAGGGGCACACGACCAAGTATCCGGCCAGGGACGTGAACCGGTTCGCCGACACCACCTGGCACTTCGTCCTCTGCCTCGATCCCGACGGAGCCCGGCGCAACGAGCGCTGGATCAACGGCCCGATGACCTTCGCCCACCACTACCGGCATTTCTTCCGACCCGGTTTCGCCAGGCAGCCCGAGTGGCTGCCCACGGACCCCGGCGCGGAGCCCATGCCCGAGACCCGCGCCCTGCTCGACCTCCAGGACGAGTTACGCCCGTACCTTCAGTGCTCACTGCACGGCGTGGACGTCGGTGGCAGCTTCGTTCAGCTGACCCGGGGTCTGCCCGGCCTCGCCGACCGGCTCGCCCGGTCCGCGGCGGACCACCGGATCCCGGTGGAACGGGGGCCGTACGACGCCTTCTTCTGGCCGAGCCCCGGGCCAGGTGTCTACGACATGCCACGGGCTCAGGAGGCCGACCAGTTCCTCTCGCTGCCGGCGGCCACCGCCGCCTCCACCTGGTTCCATCCGCATGCGTACGGCACCGTCACCGCCGTCATCGAGGCGCCGATGTGGGGCGTGGCAGAGGTGGGGGACACCTCGCCCCACCCCGATCCGCACGGCGCGCTGGAGACCATCAGCCGTACGCTCCGTCAGGACGCGCGGCTGCTCGACGGGCTGCTGGAGCGCGTACGACCGGGGCTGTCCGCCACCGCGGCGTCGCTGCTCGCGCCGGTCCAGGAGTACCTCGCCGTCTGCCCCGGACTCGCGGACGAATGGGCTCCGGAAGGTCCGCTCGGCGAGGCCGGCGGTCTGGAGGCCGGAGACCTGCCACTGAACCGGGCGCGGATCATGGCGCTCCGGATCGCCGCGCAGCGGCTCGTCGTCCGTACCGCCGGGCTGATGGACCAGATGCTCGATGCCGGGTGCGGACCGGCTGGTGGAGGCCGCGCGGACGTGGACGTGGGCGTGGACGCGGGCGTGCACGACGTACGCGTCACACTGGACCGCTTCCTCACTCAACGCTGCGAGGTGTTCGAGGCCGGTTGCCGCGCCCGCTGGATCCCGGTCCATGACCAGGTGGAGCACCAGTTCAGGGTTGTGCTGGCCGCCTCCGAGCTGGCCGCCCGGTTCAGTGAGCCGAGGGCCGTACGGGCATGATCCACCCGCACCCCGAGCACGCTCGTCGGCTCAGGGGCACTGTTCGACCGGGCGCGGTCGAACGGCCGAATTCGTGTCGATTCAGGTCCGCTCGGGGCGCTCCACGGCTACGCTCGACCGCGTGACCTGAGCACGGCTCACCTGCCGCGATGTTCGAGGATGTTCGAGAAGGGGAGGGATGCCGGTGTACCGGCCGGAGCACGAGGTCGCCCTCCCGCTGCTGGAGCGCGAACCCGAACTCGCCACGGCGGCGCACGCGGTGGAAGCGTTGTGCCGAGCGACGCCCTCCGGTGGCATCCTCGTCTACCGGGGCGCCGCCGGAGTCGGCAAGACGGCGCTGCTGTCCGAGGTGCGTCGGCTCGCGACGGGACGCTGCGCGGTGTGGTCCGCCCGGGGCGGCGAGACCGTCACTTCCGTCCCCTTCCATGTCGTACGGCACCTGTTCCAGCCGGCCCTGGCGGTGAGCGGGCCGGACGGCGCGGCCATGGACGCGCGGGAACTGCTCGGTGACCAGTACGAGATCGTCGGCCCCGCGCTCGGTATAGCACCGCCCGGTGAGCAGCACGCCGACCCGCAGGGCGTCAAGGACGGCCTCGACACCCTGGTCGTACGGCTCGCCGAGGTTCATGGCCCACTCGTCCTCATCGTGGACGACGCACAGTGGGCCGACCTGGAGACCCTCTCCTGGCTCGCGTCCTTCGCCCAGCGCCCGCCCGGCGCGCAGCCCGTCCTCGTCGTCATCGCCTACCGCACCGAGGAAGCCATAGGCGCGACTGTGCGACACCTTCATACGCTCGGGGCGGCAGCCAAACTCCTCGTCAGCCTGCGCGAGTTGACCCCCGATGCCACGGCCGACCTCGCGCGTGCCGCGCTCGGTGAGCACGCGGACGGCCCGTTCTGCCGCGAAGTGTGGGCGGTGACCGGTGGCAACGCGTACGAGACCGTCGAACTGCTCGCCAAGGTACGGGACAGCGAAATCGCCCCTGTTGAGGAATCCGCCGGTGAACTGCGTGCCCTCGGAGCCTCGGCACGCGGCAAGGGCCTGATCAAGAGGCTGGAGGAACTGGGCACGGCCACCACCCGGTTCGCCTGGGCAGCGGCGATCCTCGGCACGGACATCTCGCTCGACCTGGCCATCCAGTTGGCGGGCATGAGTTACGAAGAGGCCGCCGAATGCGCCGAACGGCTACGGGCCGCGCGCATCCTCGTGGGCGTGGACCCGATGGAGTTCGTCCATCCGCTCATCGCCGGCGCCGTCTACCGCGCGATCCCCGCGGGCGTCCGCACCGCGATGCACGGCCTCGCCGCCTGGGCGGTCTCCCGCAGTGGCCGGGGAGCGGCGGCAGCGGCGCCGCATCTCCTCGAAGTGCACCCGGACGGCGACGCCGAACTGGTCGGGCAGCTACGCGAAGCAGCCGCCGAGCATCTCGCCGTGGGAGCCCCGGACGCCGCTCGCCGCTGCCTCGAACGTGCCCTGGAAGAACCGCCGTTGGAGACGGTCCGGGCCAAAGTCCTGTACGAACTGGGCTGTGCCACCCTGCTCACCTCCCCGGTCACCACGGTCGGCCATCTCCGCGCGGCGCTCGACACCGGGCGGCTCGACGACGCGTCGAGAGTGGACGTGGTGTTCCGGCTGGCGCAGGCCCTGACACACAACGGTCAGGTCGGGGACGCCGCTCATGTGGTGGCCGCCGAAGCCGCCCGCACGGACGACTGCCCCGCCAGGATGCGGCTCCAGGCCGCGCATTTCCTGTGGGAAGGGGTGCAGGCCGTCGAGGACGACGGACCCGAGCGCTCCGCCCGTCTCACCGCGATGGCGGACGGCCTCACCGGACGCGACAGCACCGAACGGGTGCTGCTGATGCTGCGCGCCTTCGACGCCACGGCCCGGGGCGAGAGCGCCGAGGAGATCGTGCAGATCGGCGAACGGGCCCTGCTGGACGGCGGATTGCCACCAGGAGTGGGCTGGACCGACACCGCGTGGGGCTTCGAACCCGCCGCGCTGCTCGGGCTGTCCTATGCCTTCGCCGACCGGCTCGACCGCGCGGAAAGCCTGTTCTCGGAGGCCCTGCGCGCCTTCGAGATCTCCGGCTGGAGCGGCGGCCACCTTGCCTTCGCCCACGCCCTCGTCGGCTACGTCCACCGCAGGCGCGGCCGTCTCACCGATGCCGAGATGTATCTGCGCGAGAGCCTGCGCCTCGCCGACCGGGTCGGCAACGGACTCCCGATGCACTGGGACGCGGCGTGCATGCTCATCGACACACTGCTCGCGCGCGGCCATGTGGACGAGGCACGGAAGGCGGCCGAACGCTACGCCTTCACCACGCCGTACTCCTCCTCGATCGTCATCCCCGACGCGCCGTCCGTGCACGGCCGACTGCTGCTCGCCCTCGGCCGCAAGAAGGAAGCCATCGGCGAACTGGACGCGGTGGGAAAGGCGTTGACGGCCCGCGGACGGCACAGCGTCGTCATGGCGCCCTGGGCGTGCGACCTCGCGCGGGCGCTCGCCGACGAGGACCCGGTCCGCGCCACCCAACTCGCCTCCTACGCCCGCGACCGCGCCGAACGCTTCGGTACGCACACCGCGATCGGCGTCGCGCTGTGCTGCGCGGCGTCCCTGAAGGAAGGCCCGGCGCGGGTCGAGCTGCTGGCCCAGGCGGTGGCTCATCTCGAAGCGTCGCCCTGCGCGTACGAACTGGCCGTCGCCCGTGTCGAGTACGGCATAGCGGCCGGGTTCCCCGCCGAACTGGCCTGCGGACTCGAACTGGCCGAGCGCTGTGGCGCCGACGGACTGGCCGCGCGGGCCCGTGCGGCGCTGGAATCCCGCCACGCGCCGCGCTGACCGACCGGGTCGTCGGACACGCCCGAGCCCAGGCGGGTCCTGACCGCCGACGGCCGACGGATTCGGCCCCGGCGGGGGCGGACGACTGCCGAAAGGTACGCTCCACCGAGCCCGCCAGCCCGCCAGCCCCAGCAACCCCTCGGCCCCTCGCTCTCACCCCGCGACAGGAGACCGGACGCCTTGTCCGAGAAGTACGTCCCGACCACCCCGGCAGACACGTTCCGCCAACCGCCCGGCGAGGGACAGAGCACCACCACAGGAGCAGGCGACACCGCAGGAGCAGGAGCAGGCACCGATACAGGCACAGGCACCGATACAGGCACAGGCACAGGCACCGCCCGCCCCGACCGTCCCGACCTGCGGGCCGACTGCGAGAACTGCTTCGGGCTGTGCTGCGTAGCCCTGACCTTCGCGGCCTCGGCCGACTTCCCGGTCGACAAGGACGCCGGGGAACCCTGCCGCCACCTGCGGACGGACTTCCGCTGCGGTATTCACCAGCGCCTCAGGCAGCAGGGCTTCCAGGGCTGCACGGTCTACGACTGTTTCGGCGCGGGCCAGAAGATCTCGCAGGTCACCTTCGGGGGAGAGGACTGGCGGCGAGCCCCGGGGACGGCGGAGCGGATGTTCGCCGTACTGCCGGTCATGCGGCAGCTCCAGGAACTGCTCTGGTACCTGAACGAGGCCCTGACACTGGAGCCGGCCCGGCCGGTCCACGGCGAGATCCGCGGCGCGCTGGACGAGATCGAACGCCTCACCCGGACCACCGATTCCGACGCCTTGCTGGAGCTGGATGTGGCGGCGCGACGAGCGGCCGTCAATCCCCTCCTGCTGCGTACGAGCGAACTGGTGCGGGCCCAGGTCCGGGGCAGGAAGAAGAACCGCAGGGGAGCCGACCTCTTCGGCGCGAAGCTCAAGGGCGCAGACCTGAGAGGTGCTGATCTGCGCGGGGCGTATCTGATCGCCGCGGACCTGCGGGGCGCGGATCTGAGGCTGGCCGATCTGATCGGCGCGGACTTCAGGGACACCGATCTGCGGGGCGCCGATCTGACCGGGAGTATTTTCCTCACGCAGTCCCAGGCCAACGCGGCGAAGGGCGACTCCGCCACCACACTGCCGCTGTCGCTGGCCCGCCCCGCCCACTGGTAGCGCCCGACAGGCCCCGGTCACCCCCTCCCGAGGGAGCTTCCTTACTCCCACCACTCACCCTGTCGGCGCCGCCGGGCCCTGCGCCGTACGAGCAACAGCGCGACCACGGCGAGACACGCCGAGCCGGTGAAGGCCACCGGCAGCAGAAAACCGGATCCCGGTCCGTCGTCGTCGGCCCGAGCGGACCGTTCCGCGGCCGTGGCGGGAGCGGTTCGTACCGCCTTCGCGATCGCACCGGGCCCGGCGGGCCCCGCCGTGGCCGTGGGACTCGGCGGAAGGGGTGGGACCGGCGGCGCGGGCGGCTGGAGCGAGCCCACCGGCCTGGCCCGCCCCTTGATGTCGAAGCCCCAGTCCAGCAGCGATCTGGCATCCTCGTACACCTGGTGACCCGAGCCCCACTGCGGGTTCATCACCGTCACCACGAGGGTGCGGTGGCCGCGCCGGGCCGCCGCGACGAGGGTGTAGCCGGCATCCGAGGTGTAGCCGTTCTTGACGCCGATCAGTCCCGGATACGGCTCGACCCCGTCCTCGCCGCTCAGCAGCCGGTTGGTGTTCACGATGCCGAAGGTGCCCCCGTAGCCCGGGAACTGCGCGTCAACGGTCGAGCTGTACCGTACGAACGCGGGCGAGGCCAGGCCCGTACGGCCGAAGACCGCCAGGTCGTACGCCGAGGACACCTGTCCCTCCGCGTCGTAGCCGTCCGGGGAGACGACATGGGTGTCGAGCGCTCCCAGCAGCTTCGCCTTCTCCTGCATCTGAGCGACCGTCGCGTCCCAGCCGCCGTTCATCTCGGCGAGCGCGCGCACCGCGTCGTTGCCCGAGCTGAGGAACACGCCCCGCCACAGATCCGCCACTTCGTACGACTCGCCCGCGTTGATCCCCACCAGACTGCTGCCCGGCCCGATGTCCTCCAGCTCGGACTCCTTGACCGTGTGCCGGGCGTGTTCGGGCAGATGAGGGAGCGCGGTCACGGCGAAGAGCGTTTTGAGGGTGCTGGCGGGCGGCAGCTTGCGGTGCGCGTTGTGGGCGGCCAGAACCTCACCTGTACGGGCGTCGGCGACCAGCCAGGACAGCGCGGAAACGTCGCTCGGCGGCCGGGGGGCTCCGCGCGTGAGCCGTACCTGCGTCCCCGACCGGTACAGCAGCGTGCCGTCGGGGAGCCCTTCAGGGGCTGCTCCACGGCCTCCGGCGCCCGCTCCGGCACCCGATCCGGCGCCCGGTCCACGGGTTGCCGAGCCGCTGGGGGCGGGGGCGGAGGAAGCGGAGGAAGAGGCGGTGGACGGCCGGGAACCGGGGACGCTCGCGGTCCGGCCGGGCGGATCCGTCCGGGCAGCGGCGGTGGCCGGTGCGGTCACCGGGGGAAGGACCAGCAGGCCGACGGCGAACATCGCCGTCACGGACGCCGTCACGGAGAAGGCGGAGTACGGCACGGATCTGTTGGTCATTCAGCCACGGTAGGAACGGACGGGGGACCGCGCACCGCCGCGTGAGCCGACCGGACGTATCCGCGCCCGGACCCGGGTACCCGGCGGGCCGCTCCCCGCGCTCGGAGTGGCGCGGATACCCCCGCGAGCACGCGTCCTGACGGCGGAGGCCGCTCGGCCCACACCCCGTCACGGGTAACGCACGCGATAGCGCAAACGGGTGACGTCCACGCCTTGAGCCGTTGACTGCGGGCCGCCCTCCGGCTTCACCGGAGCGCTGTGCGTGTTGACGACGTCTGCGGGGCACCCGATCGGGTGATGACCGCCCCAGCGGGAGGTGAGGCCGAAGAGCCGTCGGCCGACGGCACTCATCGGTCGGCGGGAGCGGCGGCCGGGTCCGTGGCGTTGTCCGGGCCGTGGGGCTCCCCGGCTTCCCGTTCCGCCCCCCGTTCCGCCCCCCGTTCCGGCCCCCGGTCCGCTTCTCGTACCGACAGGGCCGGCTCCCGGACGGTCCCGGTGCCGAGCGTGTCGAGCAGCCGGAGCTTGTCGGCGGCCGCGGTACCGGGCGCGGCGGAGTAGGCGGCGATACGGAGGTCGCAGCCCGGCACGGTGAGGGTGTCGCAGTCCACCGTCAACGGGCCGACGTCGGGGTGGTGCACGGTCTTGACGCCGGTGTCGTGGAAACCGGTGATACGGGAGTTCCACAGCGCCGAGAACCGGCCGCTGACGCGCCGCAGCTCCCCGATGAGGAAGCGCAGCCGTACATCGGTGGGGTAGTGGACCGTGGCGGCCCGGAGATCGGCGACCAGGGCCGCCTCGAACCGCGCCTCCTGCTCGACGGTGTGGGTGATCCGGCTGGGCGCGCCCGTGAAGTGCTGCCAGGCCGCGTTCCGGCCGCGCCCGGAGACCTCGGACGGGTCCCCGACGAGCGCCGCCCACAGCGGATTCCAGGTGAGCAGGTTCCAGGTGGCGTCGTAGACCCCGACCGGGGTCCCCGGCATCCGGCCGAGCAGCCGCCGGACGCTGGGCGGCACGCGGTCCGAGACCCGTGCCAGGGCGGGCGGGGACTGTCCGGCGAGCAGAAAGAGATGCCGGCGCTCGTCGTCGGACAGCCGCAGGGCGTGCGACAGCGAGGCCAGGACCTGTACGGAAGGCGAGGTCGCCCGCCCCTCCTCCAGCCGGACGAGATAGTCCACGGACAGGCCGGTCAGCTGGGCCAGTTCCTCGTACCGCAGACCGGTTTCCGGGCGGGGCTCGCCCACGGGCAGCCCGGCCTCGGCCGGTGCGATCCGGTCACGCCAGCGATGCAGGGCCGTGCCCAGCTCTCCGTGTCGGGTCATGCAGTCAGTATCAGTGGGTACGGCGGCGACCGCCTGATACCGCCGGGTACCTCGCCTCGTGGGCGCTGCCCGGGGGCCCCGCTCGCGGGCGGTGCCCGGACGCCTCGCGAGCGGCGCCGTGACGGCCCTCCTCCGTTGCCGTCGTTCGGGGTGTGTCCGCCGGGCGTGTCCCTGGCGCCAGACCCCCGGGGCCACGCACACGACCGGGCGGTCGGCCGTTCCCCGAACACCGTTCTCAACGAAAGGCGTTGCGAGTAGACGCCAACCGTTCCCCTCTCGCCAAGATCCGGAATACGGTGGAGCCCGAAACGTGGCGCGGCCTCTGCCGATGCCTCGTCACAGACCGGGGAGCGGGGGAGCGGGGCATGCTGGATCCCATTTCGCTGGGAGCGATCGGCGCGGTGCTGGGCGCCGTGGGTGCGGGAATGGGCAATGAGGCCGGGAAATGGGCCTGGGAGTCGGCCGGCGGCCTGGTGCGCCGCATCGTGGGGCAGGAGGTGGCCGCGCCCGCCGGGCCGGCCGATCTGGAGGCCGTCGCGCAGTTGATCCACGAGGCGGTGCGGACCGATCCGGCGCTCGCCCGTGCCTGGACCGCGTTCGCCCGTACGGCTCCCGGCCTCGCGACAGCCGAGGCCGTACCCCGATTGCCCGTCTCCGTACGGTTCTTCACGGACCGTCAGGGACCGATGAAGCTCCTGGAACGGGAGGCCACGCGCAAGGCGGACGGGCGGCCCAGGGTCGCACTGATCCATGGCCCCGAGGGCATCGGCACCAGCGCCCTCGCCATTCAGTGGGGGAACCAGAAAGCGGGCCTCTTCCCGGAGGGGCAGCTGTACGCGGACCTGCGCGGCGCCTCGGTGGGGACCGCTGTGGACACCGCCGTCGTGCTGCGGAGCCTGCTCGTCCAGCTGGGAATGAGGCAGGCCGAGATACCGCAGAGCACGGCGGAGCGACGTGAGGCCTTCCGGCGCTGTGTCGCCGACCGGCGCCTTCTCGTCGTGCTCGACCACGCCCACTCGGCCGCGCAGGTCCTGCCGCTGCTGACCTCCGCGCCCGGGGTGTTCACCGTGGTGGTCGCCCGCCGTCCGTTGCCCGGCCTGGACGCTTGGAAGGTCCCCGTAGGGCCCCTGTCCGACAAGGACTCGCGCCGGCTGCTCACCGACCTCACGGAGAAGGAGACACTGGCCGCGGCCCGCGCTGTGCTGCCGCGCGTGCTGGAGCGGTGCGCTGGTTCGCCGTACGCCCTGCGGGCAGTGGCACCACAGCTGTCGGAACCGCACCTGCTGCCGGGGACGACAGGCCTCTCCGGACCGCCGGGGCCGGGAGGCCTCTCCGGGCCGGCCGGCTCCGTAGAACCGCAGTGGGAGGAGACGGCCGTCGTGTCCGAGAGCGACCCCGTCCGTACCGCCGTCGACAGCGCGTACCGGGCGCTGGAGCCCGGCGTCGCCAGGGTCTACCGGCTGATGTCACTGCGCGAGTGGCCCGCGTTCGACGCGGCGGTTGTCGCGCACGCCGTCGGCATACCGGAGGCCGAGGCCGTCCTGTCCCTCGGTGTACTCGCCGACCGGCAGCTGCTGGAGCGGACGGACACCGACCGCTACCGCTACCGCCCGGCGGTCCGTGCCCATGCCGAGGAGGCCGCGAGCCGTGAGGACCGCATCGCGGCTTGCGCCGCGACTCTGACCCGCACCGTCGAGTGGTATCTGCGCTTCGCCGTGCGCGCGCGGCTCGCCGCTCTGCCACAGGGCTGGGGGATCGGCCCGGTCTACGAAGAGTTGGCGGAGAGCCCCGACCCCTACGGTGACGAGGGCGAGGCACTGACCGCGCTGGGGTCCGAGCTGGGCAATCTGATCCAAGCCGTTTACGCAGCCGAGGAGTTGGGCGATCCGGACGCGGTGTACCAACTGTGCCAGGCCTTCTGGCCGCTCCAGCTCAAGGCGGGCCGTCACGACGAACTCCTTCCCGCCCTCCGGGCAGGCGTGCGCGTGGCCGAGGCTCGGCACCCCCGGTCCCGTATGGCGGGGCGGATGCACTCACTGCTGGCGCTGGATCTGATCGAGCTGCGCCAGTACGAGGAGGCCGAGCGCCAACTGGCCGCCGCCGCCGAGGCCGAGGCAGCGTCCCGGCATCTGCGCGGACACGCCTCGGCCGTCGAGTCCCTGGGCCTGCTGCGGCTGCGACAGTGGCGCTACGAGGAGGCATACGCCTGCTTCGGCGAAGCCGGCTCCCTTCTCGACGGGATCCGCCCGGGGGACGAGGGCGAGCGTGATCTGCCCCGGGCCCGTGCCCTGTTGGAACGGCACAGCGGCCGGGCGCTTCGCGACCTCGGCCGGTTCACCGAGGCCCGTCAACGACTGGGCACCGCGCTGGAGTTCTTCCGTACGGGCGACGCGTACAACACCGCGCGTACGCTCACGGACCTTGCCGAGACACATCTCGCCGAGGGAGACACGACGGGCGCGCTGCCGCTGATCGAGGAGGCGATGGTCCCGCTCGACAAGGAGAACGCCGCCTACCACCTCGCCCATCTGCGAGCCCTGCGCGAGCGCTGCCTCAGCTAGGTCCTGTCTTCCCAGCGGAACGCGCCGGAGTGACCAGGGTGACCGACACGCGGTGCGAACTGTCGCCGGTCCGTACGGTCATTCCGCCCGCCGTCAGTTCCTCCAGCGCCTTGCCCGCCGCCAGCCAGGCGTGCAGGGCGGAGGCGTAGGCGGCGGGGTCGGCGGCCGAGGGGCCGCCGACGAGACGTAGCAGCGAGCCGTCCCGAGTGCGTACGGTGCAGCTGCCGCCGTCGGTGACGTACGACGCCAGGGCACACTGCGGATGGCGCGCCAGCACCTCCGCCGACCACTGCTCCGGCGTGCCGAACCGGACGTCGTCCGCGATGCCGTACCGGAAGATCACATCGGCCAGGCCGAGCCTGCCCGGATCGAGGGTGTCCTCGTGCACGGCCGTATGCGCGTCCCCGTCCCCGCCCCCGTCTCCAGCTGGTTCCGACCGGGGGTCCGCGTAGCGGCTCACCCCGATCTCGCCTGTTCCCAGCAGCCTGGTCACCACACGTATCGGAGCCGTCCGTTCCACCCATTCGTACGGGGACAGCGGCAGCGGGTCCAGCAAGGCGGGTTCCGGGGGCTCGGGGGCGCCGATGAGCTGGTAGAAGTGGCGGCGCAACAGTGTCGCGGCCTCTCCCGGAACGGACGAGACCAACTCCGCCGGACCTGACGCGGGTCCCGGTTCAGTCGACGGCCCCGGTTTAGCCGGCGGTCCCGGCTCCGCTCCTGCTGCTGGTCCCGACTTCAACAGAGCGTCCAACTGGGCCCGCAGCGGTGCGGACGGCGAGAGCCGGGGAGCCTGCCGTACGAACGCGGCCACCGGCGACCGCGCGTCGAGGCCGTCGGCGGATCCCGCTCCCAGCAGCACGGGCGTGCCGAGTGCGGCCGCGTAGTAGCTGACGGAGCCGGCATCCCCGATGACCACGTCGGCCGCGATGAGCGCCTGGCGCCACCCCTCCAGCGGATCCACCAGCGTCAGCCCGCCCCGCCGCGCCCGGTCCGTCCAGGCGCGGATCTGCCCGGGGCCGTGACCGTTCCAGATATTGGGGTGCAACACGGCCACGGGCCGGTACTCGTCCGCGGGCAGTTCGGCGGTCAGTCGCGGCAGCAGTGACGGCAGGAGGTCGTCACCGCCGCTGTCCCCGAAGAGGGAGTCGGGGTTCCAGGTCGAATTGAGCAGGACGAGCCGCTGTCCTGACCGTACATCGAGGGCCCGGCGGAAGCGTTCGCGGTACGGCAGGGCTGCCAGCATGCGGTCGAAGCAGGGATCGCCGGCGAGGACGGCGGTCGAGGCCGCCTCCGGGCACGCGGCGCGCAGCCGCTCCAGCTGTTCGGGGTGGGAGAGGACCATCGAGTCCGCGACGGGGGTGCCGTCCGAGAGCAGCCACTCCGGAGACATACCGAAGACGGGCGGAGCGGCAACGGGATCGGGATCGGGATCGGGATCGGGATCGGGCGAAGGGTGTCCGGTGTCCGGTGTCCGGTGTCCGGTGTCCGGTGTCCGGTGTCCGGTGTCCGGTGTTGCCAGCCTCTTATTGTAACCAACGCCATGAGAGAGAACGGTCAACTTGCCATTTATTCGGTGAAGTTGGCCGCCGAAACTCGCCGAGATGGCCAGCTCCACCGGGAGGTCGACCGCCTGCTCCCACGGCAGGACCGGTACGCCCGTCTCCGCCAGCAACTCGGCCACCCCCGCCTGGAACGGCGAAGATCCGGTGCAGGTCGCGAGCAGCTGCACCCGCAGGTCGTCACGGAACAGCGGCAGGACGTCCAGCAGTCGGGTGGCCGAGGTCACGTTGTGCACGACGAACAGCACCAGTCGGCACCGTCCCCGCGTCGCCCAGCGTGCCGAGTCCGCCCCCACCGGCACCCGGATCCAGCCGGTCGGCCCCTCACTCACCGCGTGTCCCCCCGCTTCACCGCAACGTCCTCATTGCCCTCGCTGGCCTCATCCGTGACCGGCCACGATAACCAAAGTCCTCTGCTCCGGAGTGCGGGGGCGGTAGGCCCGGGCGCGAGGCTCCCGGTCGCACAAGGGCGTCACTCTTCGTGCCGCGAGGTGAGCGCAGCGTGCAAACGCGCGAGTCTATGCCCGATGGGGTGGCCTGTGCATGGGGTTGCAGAAATATGCGGATGTGGCGAATCGGTCGGGCTAAGCTCTCGCGGAGCGCGCCGAGTTGATACGTAATCAGGCACTTGTTCCCATGTGTCTCGATCGTTCGAATGACCCCGATTGAATCGACCGCCAGAGGGCTTACATGGTTCGTCTCGAAGCACCCCCGAATGAACAAGCGTCCCCCGCTGTCCGCGCGCTGGTCATCCCCGCCGTCCTGATGGCGGCGGCGACGGCCGTCGTGATCGCTGTGGCCGCCGAGGCCGCCCGGATACCGCTCGTGCTGTACGGCGCGGTGGCGACCGTCGTCGTCGCCTGGTGTGTGATGGAGCTGTCCCGCCGCGCCAGGACGGTCCGTATGCTCCATGACCACTACGCCCAGCGGCTCGCCTCGTTGGACCGGCGGCTCGCCGACCACGACGAGGAGACCGTACGGCTCGGCAAGGAACTGATGCCGGCCGCGATCCACCGCCTTCGTCAGGGCGAATCACCCATGGAGGTGATGCGCGCCGTCGTGGACGGTGACGAGCGGTATCGCGAACTCCCCGAGGCACAGCGCTCCTTGCTCCACGCAGTCCTGCAGATCATCGACGACGAGGAGGCGATGCGAGAGTCCGCGCAGCGCTCCTTCGTCAACATCGCCCGCCGCGTGCAGTCCATCGTGCACCAACAGGCCAGCGAGCTGAGGGAGATGGAAGAGGCCCACGGCCGGAACCCCGAGGTCTTCGACGACCTGCTGCGGATCGACCACGGCACCGCGCTGATCGGCCGGCTCGCCGACAGCATCGCCGTGCTCGGCAAGGCCCGCCCCGGACGCCAATGGCCCAAGCCCGTACCGCTGTTCAGCGTGTTGCGCGGTGCGATGTCCAGGATCCTGGAGTACCAGCGGGTCGATCTGCACTCGATCGCCAAGGTCGCCATCATCGGTACGGCCGTGGAACCGCTCATCCACGCGTGCGCCGAACTCCTCGACAACGCCACCCGCTACTCGCCGCCGCAGACCCGCGTCCATGTCACCGCCGTCGAGGTGCAGACGGGGATCGCGATCGAGATCGAGGACGGTGGCGTCAGCCTCAGCGAAGAGGCACGGACCCGGGCCGAACGCATGCTCGCGCAGGCCCAGGCCGGTATCGACCTCAACGACCTCGGCGAGACACCCAGGCTCGGTATGGCCGTCGTCGGCCGCCTCTGCCAGATGTACAACTTGCAGGTATCCCTGCGGCAGTCCGCGTACGGCGGTGTCCGCGCCGTCCTCATCGTGCCGCGTGATGTCGTCACCACCGGCCCCGCGCCCGGTATCGCCCATGGCATCGGCGCCTCGGCGCTGCCCCGCGGCAGCGGCGCCGGACTGCCCACGACGGATGTGCTGCGCCCCGCCGACCGGGTGCCGCGGCCGGTCACCGGTCCGCAGCCGTCCGCACCGCTGGTGGCGAGCATGGACGACGACGTACCCGCGGTGACGGAGTGGACCGAGAACGGCCTGCCGCAGCGGCGCAGCCGTGGCCGCGCCCCGCTCGGCTCGCACAACCTCGGTCCCCGGGGCGCGTCGCACGCGCCGGCCACCGGGCGCCGTAACGGAGTGCCGACCAGGGCCCCGTTCGGGCCCCGTTCGGGTACCGGCGGCGGTGCCTCGGCGGACGGCGGCGCCAGGGACTCGGAGAGGGGCTACGGCAGGGGCGGGGGGTACGGCAGTGGCCGGGGCCCCGGCAACGGCCGTGACAGCCGTGATATCGGAGACGGTCGCGACCCCGGGAACAGCCCGGAATCCGGCGGCGGCCGGGACTTCGGCAGCGGTCGCGAATCCGGTGCCGGTGCCGACACCGGCCGCCAAGGCGGTACGGCGGACAGCGCACCCGGGCCCGGCATCTGGCTCGAAGCATTCACCAAGGCGGTCAACGGCACTCCCCAGCAGCCGTCGACCGGTTCCGGGGGGACGTCGGCGCAGCCCGGCGACCGGGGAGATTCCGATGATGTACGGGGCAAGGGAGATCTGAAGTGATCCAGCAGCGGGCGAACATGGACTGGATGCTCAAGGAACTGGCCGACGGGGTACCGCAGATCCAGCAGATCGTGGTGCTCTCCGCTGACGGGCTCCGGATCGCCCGGCACGGCGGCGATCCGGATGTCGCCGACCGGCTCGCGGCCGCCTGCGCCGGACTCCAGAGCCTCGCCGCGGCCGTCGCGGTCGAAATCCCCCACAGCGACGGCCGGATGCGGCTCGTCGTCATCGAGCTCGGGGGCGGCTTCTTCTATCTGATGGAGGCCGGAGCGGGCGCGTATCTCGCTGTCCTCGCCGACGAGACGGTGGACGCGGGGCTGGTCGGGGCACGGATGCGGGACATGGTCGTCCGTATCGGCGCCCATCTGACGAGCCCCCCACGCCATGACGGGCAGGCCGGATGACCCCGCCTCCCCGACGAGAACGCCGGCAACCCGAGGCGGAGGCGGTCGACCCGGAACGGTTGTACGTGATCACCGGCGGACCGGACGGCGCCGAACGGGCACCGCTCGATCTCGTCACCATGATCGTGGCGCGTGACGAACCGTCGCCGACGGTGCAGCCGGAACAGGCCGCGATCCTGCGGCTCTGCCGGGCACCGCTGTCCGTGGCCGAGATCTCCGCCTATCTCAGCCTCCCCTTCAGCGTGGTGACCGCGCTGCTGACCGAACTCCTCGCGACCGAGCTGGTCGAATCGCGCGCGCCCATAGTCCGCGCCGCCCTTCCCGACCGGTCCCTTCTCGAAGCGGTGATGCATGGACTTCAGAAACTCTGACACGATCACGGGCCCCAGGAGCGAGGACGTCCTGCCCACCACGGCCACCTCCGCGGTGAAGGTCGTGATCGTGGGCGGATTCGGGGTCGGCAAGACGACGATGGTCGGCTCGGTCAGTGAGATCCGTCCGCTCACCACCGAGGAGACCATGACCCAGGCCGGGGTGGGGGTGGACGACAACTTCGGGGTGGAGAGCAAGACCGCCACGACCGTCGCCATGGACTTCGGCCGGATCAGCATCACCGAACAGCTGGTGCTCTACCTTTTCGGCACGCCTGGCCAGGAGCGCTTCTGGTTCCTGTGGAACGGGCTCTTCGAGGGAGCTCTGGGAGCGGTGGTGCTGGTCGACACCCGGCGCCTCGAAGTCAGTTTCGACGTGATCGGACGGCTGGAGGAGCGCGGCGTACCGTTCGTCGTCGCGATCAACACCTTCCCGGACGCGCCGCATCACCCCGTCGAAGCGCTGCGAACCGCCCTGGATCTGCCCGACGAGGTCCCGATGGTGGACTGCGACGCCCGGCTGAGGGCATCCAGCCGCGACGTCCTGCTGACGCTGATGCGCTACCTGCACTCGCTGGCAGTGTCGCCCGGCTGACGGATCACACCGTAAGCCGTACCTCCACGAGTCCTACGTGCCCACGAGCCCGACATGCCTTACGAGTTCTACGTGTCTCACGAGCTCGACATGCCTCACGAGCCCGACGTGCTTTACGAGTTCTACGTGCCTCATGTGCCCCACCAGTCTCATGAGCCCTACGAGCTCCATGTGCTCTACGAGTCCCACGTGGCCCACGGGCCCCTGGCGTCTCCCTGAGCCGTGCTCTGTCCGTACGAGTCCCATCCCCGCACGGTCGTCCACCCCGTCGCGGTGGGGTGCCCGTGCGCCCCGAGAGCTGTCCCCGTACCTCTTCGGCCTGATCCCTGAATCGGCCTGATCTCTGGAGTGACCGTGACCACCCCCTTTTCCCACCGGCCCTCACCGGACGGACATGCGGCGCCGCCCCCCGGCTGCCCGGCCCACGGCCTGACCGCCAACGGCTTCAGCGGCAAAGGCTTCACCACCGACGGTGTGAACTCCACCGGCCCGGCTTCCGGCGGTGGCCCGGCTTGCACCACCGGCCCGGCCTCCCACGGTCCCCGGCGGCTGTACGGGCCCGAGGCCGAGAACGACCCCATGGGCCTGTACGAGAAGCTGCGCGCCGAACACGGCTCCGTAGCACCGGTGTTACTCCAGGGCGACGTGCCGGCCTGGCTCGTCCTGGGGCACAGCGACAACCTGCACATGACGCGCACGCCGTCGCAGTTCTCCCGGGACTCCCGGCGCTGGCGCGCGCTCCATGACGGCACCGTGGCCCCCGACCATCCTCTCGCCCCCATCTTCACCTGGCAGCCCCTCTGTGTCTTCGCCGACGGCGCGGACCATGAGCGGCTGCGCGGCGCGGTCACCGAGTCGATCGCGCGCATCGACCACCGGGGCGTCCGGCGCTACATCAACCGCTACAGCAACCGGCTGGTCAACGAGTTCTGCCAGGACGGCAGGGCCGACCTCGTCAGCCGTTTCGCCGAGCATCTGCCGATGATGGTGATGGCACAGATCCTCGGCATGCCGGAGGAGTACAACGAACGTCTGGTGCAGGCCGCCCGCGACATGATCAAGGGCACCGAGACGGCCATCGAGAGCAACGAGTACGTGATGGCCGCTCTGCGCAGGCTGGTGGCCCGCCGCCGTGACGCCCCCGAGGAGGACTTCGCGACCTGGCTGACGGAGCACCGCGCCGGGCTCACCGACGACGAGGTCAGCCAGCATCTGCGGCTGGTACTCATCGCCGCCTACGAGACCACCGCCAACCTCATCGCCAACGTGCTGCGCATGGTGCTCACCGACCCGCGGTTCCGAGCCCAGCTCAGCGGCGGCCATATGACCCTGCCGGAGGCGGTCGAGCAGACGCTGTGGGACGAACCCCCGTTCACCACGATCTTCGGCCGCTGGGCGGTCGGCGACACCGAGTTGGGCGGACAGCACATCAAGGCCGGTGACGCACTGGTGGTCGGGATCGCCGCGGCCAACGTGGACCCGGTGGTACGCCCCGACCTCAACGCGTCCATGCAGGGCAACCGCGCCCATCTCGCCTTCAGCGGCGGCCCGCACGAATGTCCGGGACAGGACATCGGGCGCGCCATCGCCGACACCGGCATCGATGCGCTACTGATGCGACTGCCGGATCTCCAACTTTCGGTGGAGGAGCATGAGCTGCGTTACTCGGCTGCTCTGATGTCCCGTCAGTTGCAGGAATTGCCGGTGACGTTCGCGCCGAGGCCGCCGCAGGACATCACCGGGCCGCCGAGTCCGTCGGCCCCCGTGACACGTCCGCAGTGGCAGGTGGAATCACCCCGGCCCGCCTCCGTACCGCAGCCGTCGGCCGCTTCGGCGGTTCCGCCTGCTCCCGCGGTTCCGGCCGGGGTGCTTCAGGCCGAGGCGCCGGTGGCATCAGCGTCGGCGACACCGGCGGCGGCGATCCCGGACCAGCGCTCGGACAGTGCGCCGCGGCGCGCCTGGCGGACCGTGACCCGCTGGTGGCGCGGGTACTGACGGGCGGGTGCCGGAGCGGGGAGTTCACCGGGCCGTACCCGCCGATCGGCGGGTACGGCCCGGTGTCCCGAACTGCCCGGCTTTTCCTCGCCCCTTGGGCGCCGTTTTGCCGGATCGGCAAGAAGAGTGGCGTGACCGGGATGCGGCGGGCGACGGTGGGTTCGTGACCGACAACATCGCAGCAGGAACGCCCGCATCCGACACCCCCTCGTCTGCCGACGGATACGTCGGAGACCCCGCGGTGCGGGCGGAATGGGACAACCGGTATGCCGACCGGCAACAGCTCTGGAGCGGTCGGCCCAACGGTGCGCTCGTGGCCGAAGTCGCCGGGCTCACCCCCGGGCGGGTGCTCGACGTCGGCTGTGGCGAGGGCGCGGACGCCGTCTGGCTCGCGCGCGGCGGCTGGGATGTGACCGCGCTGGAGGTATCGGGCGTGGCACTGGAGCGGGCGGCCGGGCACGCGCGGGACGCCGGCCTCGCCGTTCGCTGGGTCCACGCCGCACTGACGGAGGCGGTGCTCCCGCCGGCCTCCTTCGACCTGGTCTCCGCGCAGTACCCAGCCCTGCTGCGCACCCCGGACGCCGCGGCTGAGCGAGCGCTGCTCGCGGCCGTCGCGCCCGGGGGCGTACTGCTGCTCGTACACCACGCGGGGATGGACACCCAGCAGGCGCAGGACAGCGAGTTCGACCCGGCCGACTACGTCTGGCCCTCGATGGTCTCCGCTCTGCTCGACGACGACTGGGAGGTGGAGGTGGACGAGCAGCGGCCACGCGTGGCACCCGACGGTGGTGCAGGCGCGCACCATACGGACGACCTGGTGGTGCGCGCGCGACGGCTGCGCTGACCCTCGCTCGACCACCCTGCGGTCGCCGTGCCTGAGCAGGTCATGCCGGTGACCACTCGGCGGTCGCCGGCATGACCTGCTCAAACACCTGCGGTCACCGGCATGACCTGATCGAGCACCCTGCGGTCGCCGACAGGACCTGCCGGTGAGTGAGCGGGCCCGTACCACGCCCGTGGCGTGCCACTCCCGTGGTCAGTTCGGCTGCCTACGGGCCCGCTTCACCTCGCGGTCGATGGCCCAGGCATCGGCGACCGGCCCGATGTGGCGGATCTTGTCGGGATTCATCACCCCGCGGACGGTCTGAATCTGCCCGTCGAGCACCTCGATGACCAGGATGTAGAGCACCTTGCCGTCCCGGTCACGGAAGATCGCGCCGGGCTGGCCGTTGACGTCGTGCGGCTCGAACGACACGTCGATCCGGAACAGCCAGGGGAAGGCCGTGCCCAGCAACCGGGCCACGTTCTCCGCGCCCATGACGGCCTTGGCGAATTGCGGGGCCTTGCCGCCGCCGTCCCCGACCAACTGCACATCCGTGGCCAGCAGATCCGTCAGCCCGCCCACATCGCCGTCTTTCAGCGCGTCGAAGAACCTCGTCGCCAGCTCCTGCCGCTCCTGACCGTCCGCCGCGAACCGCGGCCGCCCGGCCTCCATATGCCGCCGTGCCCGTACCAGCAGCTGTCGGCATGCCGCCTCCGAACGCCCCACCGCAGCGGCGACATCGTCGAACCCGAAGGCGAACACCTCCCGCAGAACGAACACCGCCCGCTCCAGCGGACTGAGCCGCTCCAGCAGCAGGAGCGCCGCCATCGACACCGAGTCGGCCAGTTCCACCGACCGTGCTGGATCCTGATACGGATCGTTCAGCAGCGGCTCGGGAAACCACGGCCCGACATACTGCTCCCGCCGCACCCGCGCGGAACGCAGCACATCGATCGAGATCCGCGTCACCGCGGTGGAAAGAAAGGCCTTGGCCGACGCGGGCCGGGTCGCCGATCCGTCAAAGCGCAGCCACGTCTCCTGCACCGCGTCCTCGGCCTCACTCACACTGCCCAGAATCCGGTAGGCGATCGAAAACAGCAGCGGCCGCAGTTCCTCGAACTCCTCGACCTTGCTCACGCTGAATCCTCTCCCCGTGAAGCCCCCTCACCCGTCCGTACTCGCCGACGCAGACGGCTTCTGGTGACATCCGGACCACTACTGGAACTGCCCGGGCTCGTAGTCGCCGGCCGGACGCTGGGCGATGATGTTCAGCCGGTTCACCGAGTTCATGAACGAGACCATGATCACCAGGGCGGTGAGTTGCTCCTGGTCGTAGTGCTTGGCAACGTGTGCCCACACCTCGTCGCTGACCCCACCGGCCGCGTCCGCGACCCGGGTGCCCGCCTCCGCCAGCTCCAGAGCGGCGCGCTCGGCCTCGGTGTAGACCGTGGCCTCCCGCCACGCCGCGACCAGGTTCAGCCGTACCGAGGTCTCGCCGGCAGCGGCGGCATCTTTGGTGTGCATGTCGATGCAGACTGCACAGCCGTTGATCTGACTGACGCGAAGCGCCACCAGCTCCTGCGTGGCGGCCGGCAGCGGCGAGTCCTTGATGATCTTGCCCAACGACATGAAGTGCTTGAGGACTTTGCCGGAGGTCGGGTCGGCGAAGTAGTCCAGTCGCGCGTTCATGGTGTGCTCCTTTGTGGTCGTCATCGGCTACACCCCCTGAGACGAGACAGCCCGACTCCCTGTGACATGTCCAGGTGGTTGACGACACCGACATCGACACCGTCGGGCGACGCCGAGACCGACACGGGCGGCGAGACCGACACGGGCAGCGAGACCGACACCAGCGCCAACACCGACAGCGTCACACCGGCCGAAGAGACGCGGTACCCGTCAGCGCGCCACCTCCAGTTGGTCCCACCACCAGGCGATCGTGGGAATCGGAAGCGGCTCCAGGCTGTTGTCGGAGGGCTGCTGCTTCCACCACCCCCCGGGTGTCGCCTTCGGTCCCGACGGCACGGAGTAACGGGGGCAGAGCGACGCCCAGTCGAGATGGCCCCGGACGAACTGCCCCAGCCCGTTCACATACTGTCGCAGACCGGCGTCCGCCTCCTTGAGGACCTGTGCGGCCAGCCGGTCGAAGAGCACCATGACGCGGTCCCGCATCGCCACGGCGCGTACGAGTGCGTGACGCGGACCGCAGTCCTGCTCCTGGCACAGGACGTCGATCAGGTTGAGGTTGTCGCCGGCCCGAAGCAGTTCCTTGTTGCGGGAGTAGAGGTCGTTGTCCCAGCTGACCAGTGTCCAGGTGATCTCGGTGAGCGCACGCACCCGCGAGTCCTGCATGGCGTCCTCCGCCACGGAAAAGCCGCCGACCACCTCGATCATCGCGGTGGAGGGCGCCATCCCGATGGCCCGCATCCACAGCGTGATGTAGTCGTCCAGTGAGGGCAGTTCCGCGTTGCGGCGCCAGGACGCCTCCCACACCAGTCCCGAGGTGTAGACGCGCATCGCCTCCGTCAGGCGGCGTACTTGGACCGGCGACGCGAACCGCTCCAACTCCAGCCTGAGTCGGCGCAGCGCGGCCGTGTGCGGCGAGTCGCCGGGTGCCCGCGCGGCCGGGGCCTCCACGGCGCGCATGATGCGCGAGGTCTCCTGGGCCAGCAGATCCGGCGTCACTTCGGATTCGTCGCACACGCCGTCGTCCAGCGAGAAGAGCACGGCGTGGAACTTGGCCATCAGGGCGAGCGGTTCAAGCCGTCCGTACGGCATGGTCGCGGCGGTCAGGCCGCCGAAGTCGCAGATGGCCAGACGCTTGAGCTGTTGCTCGTCGGTGTCGAGCCGCTGTTTGAGCATCCACCGTACGGTCTGATCATTGAGGACCTCGACGGACGGATGTCTGGCGGGCGGAACCGGACAGTAGAACGGCACAGCCGGAAGCTGTTGGACCAGACTCTGTTCCAAGACATCCGGGACACAGGTCATGATCGGCCTCCTGGTGCAGCATGCGGGGCAGCTGGGGTGGCTGGGACGGATGGGGCGGAGATGCGGTGGGGCACTGTGCGTGGGGGAGCGTATATGTCCGTGTCGGATCGTCAGTAACTATGCAAGTGGGCAATGCCTGGCCGGAATTGACTGCTTACGAGCCGGGTTTATCACTTCCTGTGGGGATTCCGCGAGACCTCGGACAGAACGCGTTCAGGTGCCCGAACAGCGCCCGCCCACTTGTCTACTGGCCTCGGCCGCTCTCCATGTGGCCAAAACGCCGCTGTCGGTGGAGCATTTTCAGCATGGCCCGGAACGGATATGGGCGGGGCGCGGATCGTTGGCCATACGTTGATCAGCGTAGGTAAGGCTGGTACGGATGTACGAGGGTTCTTCTGGACGTCGCGGCGCTTCCCTCTCCGCCTCCCCCGGCAGTCCGGCGGGTGCGCTCAGCGGAACCGGCGGAAGAACGCGCGGACGTCGTCGGCGAACAGGACGGGTTCCTCCATCGCGGCGAAGTGTCCGCCACGGTCGAACTCCGTCCAGTGCACGATGTTGTTGTCCCGCTCGGCGAGCCGCCGGACCGGGCGTGCGAGATCGCCACCGAAGACCGCGACCCCCGTCGGTGTCGTATCCGGCCCGGTGCCGGTGCCTGTGTCTGCGCGTGTGTCTGTGTCTGCGCCCGGTGAGGGCGAGGAGTGGGCGTGCTCCCAGTACAGGCGCGACGACGAACCCGCAGTGCGGGACAGCCAGTAGAGCATCACGTTGGTCAACAACCGGTCACGGGGCACCGCGTCCTCCGGCACCTCGGCGGGGTGTGTCCACTCCTTGAACTTCTCTACGATCCAGGCGAGTTGGCCGACGGGTGAATCGGGAGAGGGAATCACCAGATCGAAAGGGTCGATTGCAGCCGTCGCCGGAGGGTTCGTCAGTGGCTCGATCACATCGAGGAACTCGACGACGGACCCTGGCCAGCGAGAGCGCTCGGTTCCGGCTCGCCCGTTCCCCGCTCGCTCATGCCGTGTCACCGTCCGTCCGCGGGCTGTCGTCGGGCTCGCCGGCCAGTGCGCGGGCGGCCGTCGCGTCCGCGTCGTCCCAGCCGATGGAGCCGGTCTGCCGGTGCTGCCGGGCCTGTTCGTCGATCCAGCGTCCGTGTGCCTCCCACGCCGCCTGCTTGCTGGTGCCCAGCGCCGCGCCGATCCGCGACCAGGAGGCACCCGCCTCGCGTGCGGACCGTACGGAGAGCTGACGCCCGTAGGCCGCCTTGCGGGCGATCAACTCGCCCAGGGCGAGCAGCTCCAGCGTCTCCTCGCGGGTGAGGGCGGCGATGTCGGGGTCGAGACGGAAGCCGTCCTCGTCGGGGGCGGACAGCGACTCCCGGATGCGCAGCTCGTCGTAGCGAGCGACGGCGGTGAGCAGGGTGAAGCGGCTTTCCAGCTCTTCAGGAGTGGACATGCGTCCGAGTCTCGCGTCAGGTGACCTTGACGTCAAGGAGTCTTGACGCACCCATACGCAATTCGCCCCGGGGGCGTGGCCTGCCCCGCTCATGCCGGTGGGCCCCTCGGAAAGGGGCCCACCGGCCGGGAGGTGCGCCGCTCCCGTCCCCACGGTGCGGCGCGGGCGGGCTGTCGTCCTCCGCTCGGACGACGGCCCGCCGGTCATGAGGGCGAGGGAACTCGCAGTCCGAGTACGGGAAGGACGGAGGCCTCCAGGAAGCGGGTCAGGTAGGCCTCGTCGACGGGCCGGCCCTCGATCATCATCCGGGCCCGCATGACACCGATGAGCTGGACGGCCACGAACTCGACGGCGGGGTTGTCGGCCTCGATCTCGCCCCGTGCCACGGCGCGGCCGATCATGGTCTCGATCGCCGTGATCTCCGGCTCTATGACGGCCTCGCGCAGCGCCTGGAGCAGCTCCGGATTCTGCAGGACCGCGTGGCCGAGCGCGTGCATCAGCGCGGTGTCGCGTCCGGATCCCACCACCGCGGAACGGGTCGCCGCGCGCAGGTCCCCCGCGAGGGTTCCGGTGTCGACGTCCGCGAGGTTGACGCAGCTGGTGCCCCGGAGCGCGGCGGCGACGAGCTGCGGTTTGGTGCGCCACTGGCGGTAGAGCGTGGACTTGCCGCAGCGGGAGCGAGCGGCGACGCCCTCCATGGTCAGCGCGTCGTAGCCGCTCTCCCTGAGCAGATCGAGGGCGGCCTCGTAGAACTCGCGTTCACGTTCCGGCGTGATCTTGGAGCGGCGCTGCGGCGGCGTCATCGTCTCTCCCTGTCTGTCCCTCTCGGGCGTCGGTACGACAGTGTACCGATACGCCAGTGTACCGATACGAATCCGTATCGGTACACTGGCGTATCGATAGGGCGGGGTTCCGGACCACGCCACCGCACCACCACGCCGTCACACCGCGACGTGCCGTCCCATGCAAGGGGGCCGGGTGATACACACCCGCACGGGGCCCGTCGACCGGGAGCAGGACACTTCCGCCCGACCGCCCCTCGTACGAGAGTTGCCACGCGTCGTGCCAGGCACGCCACTTCGCGTCTCACCGGGCGTCCCGTCAGGCGCGGCCCGATGAACGGCGCGATGTCGGTCGCCGTCGTACTGTCACTGGTCTCCGCCGTGGCCTACGCCTCGGCGGCCGTGGCACAGGAACGACTGGCCGCCCGTACGGAAGCCGGCGTCGGGCTGGTCACGCTGCTGGGGCGCGGTGCCTGGTGGGGGGCGGTCGGGCTGAACGCGACCGGAGCGCTGCTGCATGTGGTGGCGCTGACGTACGGGCCGCTCACCGTGGTCCAGCCACTGGGCGCGCTCACGCTGGTCGCGGCCGTACCGCTGGGCGCGCGCCGTGCCGGGCGGCAGGTCGGCCGAGGCGAGTGGCGCGGTACGGCGCTCACGCTCCTCGGCCTGGCGGTGATCCTGCTGACGGCGGCGGGCACGGCTCCGAACACCACGCTCACCCTGTCGCAGGCGCTCGGGGCGGCAGGTGTCGCGATGGCGCTGGTGGCCCTGCTGACCAGGCCGGGAGCCCGTCCGGGGCTGCGGCACGCGGCGGCCTCGGGGATCACGTCGGGTGTTGCCTCGGCCCTCACCCAGACCGTGACGGTGGCTGCCACGGCGCGTGGCGCGGACGCGTTGCCGGTGTGGCAGGTGGGGGCCGTGGCGCTGGTGGTGGCGGCCTTCGCGTCGGGCGGTCTGCTGCTGTCCCAGACCGCCTACCGCGGCGGACTGGGAGCACCACTTGCGGTCCTCACCCTGGCCAACCCCGTCGCGGCGTCGGTCATCGGACTGGTGCTGCTGGGCGAACGTCTCCAGGGCGGCGCCGTGGGTGTCGCGGCGGCGCTCGTCGGCGCGGTGGTCGCGGCGCGCGGGGTGGTCCTGCTGACGCGGGCGTCGGCCGCGCGGGCGGAGGAATCGGCACTCGGGTGGGATCCGGGGGAGGTCTCGGAGCCAGAACCTGCACAGGAATCGGAGCCGGCGCGGGAATCGGAGTCAGAACCGGCGCGGGAATCGGGGCCGCAGCCGGATGCGGAACCGGTGTCAGTGGAGCCCGCGATGGCTCTGGGGGCTGTGGTGCCCATGAGGTCTCCGGCGGATGCGCGGTCCTCGGTGGTTGCGCGGTCCTCAGTGATCGCCCCGGAGACGTTGCCCGCAGCCCTGGCGATGGCCCAGTCGCCCGGTGGCGCCACCCGGTTGGCCGTGCCCAGGGTCGCCGTCTGGGAAGCGCCCGTTCCCGTACTGCCGCTGCCCGGCGAGCTCCCCGGGCAACCGTCCGTCGCCCTGGTCCCACAAGGGCGGGTGCCGAAGCGACGGCGGTGCCGGAGGCGTTCCCGCGCCGGGGCGTGAAGCTCCGCTGTTGGGCCGGTTAAGAAATCCTCGATGGACTGGACCGGTCGGTGATCGGCAGATTGGTGCACGACCACCGATCAGCGATCACCGCCGCGATCAGTGATCACCGCCGCGATCGACGATCTCCGCTGCGATCGACGATCTCCGCGCGATCACTGATCACCAAGGCGAGCTCTGATCTCCGTGTGATCAGTGATCTCCGATCAGCACCATCACCCCGGGAGCCGCGCCCATGAAGGCACTTGTGAAACAGAAGGCCGAGCCGGGGCTGTGGCTCATGGACGTGCCGGAACCGGAGACCGGGACCGGTGACGTACTGATCAAGGTGCTCCGTACCGGCATCTGCGGCACCGACCTGCACATCCGCTCCTGGGACGGCTGGGCCCGGCAGGCCGTCGACACGCCCCGCGTCCTCGGCCACGAGTTCGTCGGCGAGGTTGCCACCGTCGGCGCGGGCGTCGAGGACATCTCCGTCGGCGATCTCGTCAGCGGTGAGGGCCATCTGGTCTGCGGCAAGTGCCGCAACTGTCTCGCCGGCCGACGGCACCTCTGCCGCAGCACCGTCGGCCTCGGCGTCGGCCGTGACGGCGCGTTCGCGGAGTACGTCGCTCTGCCCGCCTCGAACGTCTGGGTGCACCGCGCCGCGGTGGACCTCGATGTCGCCGCGATCTTCGACCCCTTCGGCAACGCCGTGCACACCGCGCTCTCCTTCCCGCTCGTCGGTGAGGACGTACTGATCACCGGCGCGGGCCCCATCGGGATCATGGCGGCGGCCGTGGCCCGGCACGCCGGAGCGCGCAATGTCGTGATCACCGACGTCAGTCCGCAGCGCCTCGCCCTCGCCCGTAAGGCCGGTGCCACCCTCGCCCTCGACGTCTCCGGCGCGGGCACCGGTATCGCGGACGCACAGCGACAGCTCGGCCTCAAGGAAGGCTTCGACATCGGCCTGGAGATGTCCGGACGCCCCGAGGCGCTGCGCGACATGGTCGACAACATGACGCACGGCGGGCGCATCGCCATGCTCGGGCTGCCCGCCGAGGAGTTCGCCGTCGACTGGTCGAAGATCGTCACCTCGATGATCACGGTCAAGGGAATCTACGGCCGCGAGATGTTCGAGACCTGGTACGCGATGACGGTGCTGCTCGAAGGCGGGCTCGACCTCACGCCCGTGATCACCGGCAGTTACGCGTACGAGGACTTCGACGAGGCGTTCGACGAGGCGTCCACGGCCCGCAGCGGCAAGATCATCATCAACTGGGCGGCGTGAACCGGTCCGAGAGCCCGGTCCGAGAGCCCGAGAACCCAAGGAGCCCTTCATGTACGCGTCCGTCCGGGACGAACTGTCCGCCACCCTCGGCGAGATCCGCGAGGCCGGTCTCTTCAAGCCCGAGCGCGTGATCTCCACCCCGCAGAGCGCCTCCGTCACGGTGAGCACCGGCAGTACCCCCAGCACTTCCCGTACCCCCGGTCCCGACACCCCTCCCGGCGATGTCCTCAACTTCTGCGCCAACAACTACCTCGGCCTCGCCGACCACCCCGAGGTCGTCGCCGCCGCCAAGGACGCGCTCGACCGCTGGGGTTACGGCATGGCGTCCGTACGCTTCATCTGCGGCACCCAGGAGATCCACAAGGAGCTGGAACAGCGCCTGTCCGCGTTCCTCGGCCAGGAGGACACGATCCTCTACTCCTCCTGTTTCGACGCCAACGGCGGAGTCTTCGAAACGCTCCTCGGGCCGGAGGACGCGGTCATCTCCGACGCTCTCAACCACGCCAGCATCATCGACGGCATCAGGCTCTCCAAGGCGCGTCGCCTGCGGTACGCCAACCGTGACCTCGCCGAGCTGGAGACCAGGCTCAAGGAGGCGCAGGACGCCCGCCGTCGGCTGATCGTCACGGACGGCGTGTTCTCCATGGACGGGTACGTCGCCCCGCTCGCCGAGATCTGCGACCTCGCCGACCGCTACGACGCGATGGTCATGGTCGACGACTCGCACGCCGTGGGCTTCGTCGGCCCCGGCGGGCGCGGCACCCCTGAACTGCACGGCGTGATGGACCGCGTCGACATCATCACCGGCACCCTCGGCAAGGCTCTCGGTGGCGCCTCCGGCGGCTATGTCGCCGCCCGCGCCGAGATCGTCGCGCTGCTGCGCCAGCGCTCCCGGCCGTACCTCTTCTCCAACTCCCTCGCCCCCGTCATCGCCGCCGCTTCGATCAAGGTGCTGGATCTGCTGGAGGGCGCGGGCGGGCTACGGGACCGGCTGAACGCCAACACCGCGCTCTTCCGTAAGGAGATGACCGACGCGGGCTTCGAGATCCTGCCCGGCGATCACGCCATCGCCCCGGTCATGATCGGCGACGCGGCGGAGGCGGGCCGGATGGCGGAGCTGCTGCTGGAGCGCGGCGTCTATGTGATCGGCTTCTCGTACCCCGTCGTCCCCATGGACCGGGCGCGGATCAGGGTGCAGCTCTCCGCCGCGCACTCGACCGACGACGTGGAGCGTGCGGTCGCGGCGTTCATCGACGCGCGCGAGGCGATGAAGCGCGAGCGGGGCTGAGGGCAAGTAGGCCCGCGGCAGGACGTGCCCCTCGGCCCGGCTCGCCCGAGTTGGCCCGTCCCACCTGGCAATATGGCCGGGTGATCGACTCCCGACGGCTGCGCCTCCTGCGGGCCGTGGCGGACCACCGTACGGTGACCGCCGCGGCCGCGGCGCTGTACCTCACCCCCTCCGCCGTCTCCCAGCAACTCGCCGTGCTGGAGCAGGAGACCGGCCACGCCCTGCTGACACGCAGTGGCCGGGGCGTACGGCTGACCGCGTCCGGCGAGATCCTGCTCACCCACGCGCACGCCGTCCTCGCGCAGTTGGAGCGGGCCGAGGCGGAACTCGCCGCGTACGCGGGCGGCGTGGCAGGGGAGGTCACGGTCGCCGCGTTCGCCACCGGCATCGCGGAGGTGCTGGCACCGGCCCTGCAACGGCTGGCCGGACCGCACCCCGGTATCCGGGTCCGGGTCCTGGACGCCGAAGGTGACGAGAGCCTGCCGCTGGTGCTCGACGGACGGGCGGATCTCGCGGTCGCGGTCGAGTACCGGGGCGCCCCGGGCGAGGACGATCTGCGGCTGTCCCGGGTGCCGTTGTACGCGGAGCCCTTCGACGCGGTCCTGCCCGCCGCGCACCCGCTCGGCCTCGGCGCGGACGTCGCGCTCGCGGAGCTGGCCGACAGCGACTGGATCGGCCCGTACCCCGGCAATCCCTGCCATGACGTCATGCAACTCGCGTGCGAACGAGCTGGTTTCCAGCCGCGCCTGGTGCACTCCTCCGACGACTTCCGCGCGGTCGTCGCCCTCGCCGGCGCGGGCGCCGGAGTGGCGCTGGTCCCGCGTTCGGCGCTGCGCGGCATGGAGCTGAAAGGTACGGTCGTACGTCCCGTGGCGGGCCCCGCCGCGACGCGCCGCGTCTTCGCCGCCGTACGACGGGGAGCGGAGGACCACCCTCTGATCCGCCCGGTCCTGGACGCCCTGGCACGGGAGGCGGAGGGCCTGCCGACGGACTGAGCCGATCGGCCTCGCCCGGCAGGCGCCACCCGACCCGTGACACCCGCCTGGCGGGCGCCACGCGACCCGTAACACCCTTCAGCCCAACAGCACCAGCAACAGCACCACGACCAAGGCCAGCCCCGCCGTGATCGTCGCCACGCGCGAGACCTTCCGGCGTGAGGGGAGCTGGACCACTTCGGTCCGTTCCCTGCCGGGGAAGACGTAGAAGACCCGGTTCGGTTCGGTCACCAACTCCACTCGGACCACGGTGAGGTGACGGATCGTCATGCGGCGGGTTACCTCGCGTGCCCGCCGGACGAGGCGTCGTTCGATCTCGGCGCGGTGTTCCGGGGCCACATCGTCCGGCAGTGGGTGGAATCCGGTGAGGACGGTCCGCTTCCAGTCGCCGACCCGTTCCATCCGGCGCCGGACCTGGTAAGGCGGGCGTTTCGCGGGCAACGACAGCTCGTCGCTGCCGGGAGTGTGCCGGATGGTCCCCTCCGTCCAGGAGGTCCGCCGGCCCTTCCCGCCGCACGCCGGGTGCTCGACCACGCCGGATGCCTTGCAGCGCGCGCAGTTCACGGCCCCTTTGCCCTTGCAGTCCGAGCAAGGGATGACACCGCGCCCACGGCAGGCCGGACAGGCCACGTCCGGCCGGCCGCACGTCGCGCAGGTGACGCGCTCGCCCTGCTGCCCGGATGCCCGACGTCCCGCCGCCTGCCCTCCGGACGCCCGTTGCGCCGAAGCCCGTTGCGTCGAAGTCCCCTGTCCCGAGGCCCCCTGTCCCGAGGTCCGTTGTGCGGCGGCCCGTTGCGCGGAAGTCGGTCGGCCGCCGCCGCGCTTACGGTTCGCGGTCTCCACGCACGCCGTGCACGCCTCCACCCCGAGGCAGCCCTCGCAGACCACCGTCGGCGGGCAGTCGTACCGACCGCTTCCCGTGCAGCGCGGACACTGCGTCCTGCCGTCCTCGCACACGCAGACGACCTCGCGCACCGAGTCACGGAGCACCATCGTCAGTCTCTGCGGTGTCGTGGGGTCCTTGGGCGGCTCGAAGTGATGATCCTCGATGGTGTCGTACGCGGCGTGCCCCGACAGATCGACCGAGCCGGGCTCCGACCTCTCGGTCTCCGTACGGGCTTCGATGGACCGGTCGATACGGAAGTCGATGACCTGCGACCGCTCGACCGGCAGCGCCTGGGAGACCAGATGCGATCCTTCGCCGGGCAGGCCGATGTGCTGGGCGACGGCCTTGAATATGGCTTCCTCGGATGGCACTTCGGCCATGGCCGGCTTCCTCCGTCCCCGACGCGGACTGCGCCGCGCAGACCGAAGGGTAGAAGGATTTCTGATCCCCCCTCAAGTAGCACGCGAGGGGCGCACGTTGCGCGGTGGTGGGGGCTCGGGGCGGCACCACGCCGCTCCCTGCGCCCCCACGCTCCCCACAGCCGCACCCTCCGGCACCCGGCCCCCGGCGTCCCCGATCCGCGCAGACCGTCCGGACCGGGGGACCCGCGTACTCAGCAGGTACGGACCGGCTTGTCGTCGTTGGCGACGAACCGTACCTTCCCCTACGTGCTCAGCAGGCTCGGCGCCGCCCTGTCCAGCACCGACCCCACCCGCTCCCATGTCTCCATGTCCCGCTCCACCGGGGGAAGTTCGGTCCCGCCACCGGTCTTCCAGGATGTCGCGATCGCCACCGGGTCCTCGCCGGTCGCTGCGCCCGCGGCCAGTGCCGCCGCGCCGAGCGCCACCAGTTCGCCGCTGTCCGGAATGATCAACTGGCGGCCGGAGAGCCTTCGTACCGTATCGACCCACATCCGGCCCTGCGCGCCGCCGCCGACCAGCCGCAGCGGGCGGCTCGCGACCTCCGGGTCGGCGGGGTCGAGGCCGCAGGCGCGCAGCACCTCGTCCAGCGCGCGCAGCACCGTCACGGCCGCGCCCTCGTAGGCGGCGCCCAGCAGTTGCCGCGGTGTGGTGTCGTGGCGCAGCCCGGTCAGCAGGCCGGACGCGGCCGGCAGATCGGGGGTGCGCTCGCCGTCGAGATACGGCAGCAGGACGGCTTCGCCGCCGGGCACCGCGTCCTCCCGGTCCAGCCGCAGCAGCTCGGCCACCTTGTCCACGGCGAGTGTGCAGTTGAGGGTGCAGGCCAGCGGCAGGTACGTACCGTCCGCCGCGGCGAACCCCGCGAGCGCGGGGGTGTCGGGGCGGGTGCGGGTGGCGGCGAACACCGTGCCCGACGTCCCGAGGCTGAGCACCGGGTGGTCCAGCAGCCCGGCGCCTCCGAAGCCCAGGCCGACGGCCGCGCTCATGTTGTCGCCGGTGCCCGCGGCGACGGCGATACCCGTGGGCAGGCCCAGCTCCGCCGCGGCTCCCGCGGTGAGCGAGCCGACCCGGGTGGCGCCGGTCGTGGCGACCGCGGGCAGCAGATCGGAGTCGAGGCCGAGCAGCGCGAGGAGTTCGCGGTCGTACTCACCGGTGGCTGTCGAATACCAGCAGGTGCCCGAGGCGTCCCCGGGGTCGGTGGCCGCGGTGCCCGCGAGCCGTTCGGTGAGGAAGTCGTGGGGGAGCCTGATGGCGGCCGTGGCCTCGGCTGTGGCCGGGTCGTTCTCCCGCAGCCACTGCCATTTCGTGGCCGTCATCGAGGCGACCGGTACGGAGCCGGTCCGCGCGGTCCAGGCCTCGGGGCCGCCGAGCGTCGCCGTGAGGTCGGTGGCCTGCGGAGCGGAACGGGTGTCGTTCCACAGCAGCGCGGGGCGCAGTGACCGGCCCGTGCGGTCCAGCACCACCAGCCCGTGCTGCTGGCCGGCGACCGCGATCCCGGTCACGGCCGAGGCGTCCACGCCGGATTCCTTGAGCCCGGCGGCGACGGCCTCCCGCAGAGCGTTCCACCACACCTCCGGATCCGTCTCGCGCGCGCCGCCTTCGCCGGTCACCCGGTGGGGGGCGCGGCCCACGGCGAGCAGCCGACCGGTGGCGGCATCCGTGAAGGCGGCCTTCGTGGACTGGGTGGAGCTGTCCACGCCGATGACAACCGGGCTCCGCGACATGGGCGTACCTCTTCCTGACTGGCTGCGCCGACGTCACCGGCCGCGCTGATCGCACCAGGCGCACCAGCCGTACCGGTTCCACCGGTGTGAAGAGCATTTTTGGATGTGCCAGAAACAAATTACGCGAAGGTGTGCCCGACGGGAACGGGGGTGGCGATCATCCGCTGTACCCGTCCGTGCCCACACCTGATCGATGGTGCTGACCCCCCGTCGGCGGGGCGGACACATACGGGCGTACTCGGGGGTTTTCCGTGCCCGCACCCCCGTGCATTATTAGTCATGTCAGGAAACAAAAAGGTCGGCGCGTGCCGGACCTGAGGTATCGAAGGTGGCCAGCGAATGACGGAACGCTTCACTCCCACCCCCGCGGACAAGTTCAGCTTCGGCCTCTGGACGGTGGGCTGGCAGGGCAGGGACCCGTTCGGGGACGCGACCCGCCCGGCCCTGGATCCCGTCGAGACCGTACAGCGCCTCGGTGAGCTGGGCGCGTACGGCGTGACTTTCCACGACGACGACCTCATCCCGTTCGGCTCGTCCGACATGGAGCGCGAGTCGCACGTCAAGCGGTTCCGGCAGGCGCTGGACGCGACCGGGGTCGTGGCCTCCATGGTCACCACCAACCTCTTCACCCACCCCGTCTTCAAGGACGGCGCCTTCACCGCGAACGACCGCGACGTCCGCCGCTTCGCGCTGCGCAAGACCCTCCGCAACATCGATCTCGCGGCCGAGCTGGGCGCCAGGACCTTTGTGGCCTGGGGCGGCAGGGAGGGCGCCGAGTCCGGTGGCGCCAAGGACGTACGGGTCGCGCTCGACCGGATGAAGGAAGCCTTCGACCTGTTCGGCGAGTACGTCACCGAACAGGGCTACGACCTCAGGTTCGCCATCGAGCCCAAGCCGAACGAGCCGCGCGGTGACATCCTGCTGCCCACCGTCGGCCACGCCCTGGCGTTCATCGACCGCCTGGAGCGCTCCGAGCTGTTCGGGGTCAACCCGGAGGTCGGCCACGAGCAGATGGCCGGGCTGAACTTCCCGCACTCCATCGCCCAGGCCCTCTGGTCGGGCAAGCTCTACCACATCGACCTCAACGGCCAGAGCGGCATCAAGTACGACCAGGACCTGCGCTTCGGCGCCGGTGATCTGCGCGCCGCCTTCTGGCTGGTGGACCTGCTGGAGACGGCGGGCTGGGACGGGACCCGGCACTTCGACTTCAAGCCGCCGCGCACGGAGGACTTCGACGGCGTGTGGGCCTCTGCCGCCGGATGCATGCGCAACTACCTGATCCTCAAGGAGCGCGCCGCAGCCTTCCGCGCCGACCCGCTGGTCCAGGAGGCACTCCGGGCCTCACGAGTGGACGAACTGGCCCAGCCCACCGCACCCGACGGGGTGGCCGGGCTGCTGGCCGACCGCAGCGCGTTCGAGGAGTTCGACGCCGAGGCGGCCGGTGCGCGCGGCATGGCGTTCGAACATCTCGACCAGCTGGCCATGGACCACTTGCTGGGAGCGCGCTGAAGGCCCGTAGGCCTGCCGGCCTCCAAGCCGGCAGGCCTACGGCTCTGTTGCCCGACGCGGTACGTACGCCACCGGATCGGCCAGCACCGCCCGTACGACCAGCCCCGCCGCACCGCGTGCCGCGTCTCCCGCCGAGGAGGACGCGCGTAGGAGCCCGCCGTCACGCGGCCACAGCCCCGACACCACCCGAGCCGTCAGCTCCCGGTCGGCCGCCGGTGACAGCCACGGCATCAACTCCCGGTAGATCCCGCCCAGTACGACCGCTTCCGGATCGAAGAGATTCACCGCTCCCGACACCACCCGGCCCAGCATCCGCCCGGCCTGTCCCACGGCGGCCAGGGCCTGCGCGTCGCCCGCGTGCGCCCGCCGCTCCAGTTCGGCGACGCCGGACGCTCCCGAGTTCTCCGCGATCCCGGCCCTGCGCAGCAGCGCCGACTGCCCCGCGTACTGCTCCAGACAGCCCCGGGAGCCGCAGCGGCACAGCGGGCCCGTCGCGTCGGCGACCACATGGCCGATCTCTCCGGCGAACCCGTGGGCGCCGCGCAGCAGTTCGCCGTCCAGCACCAGCGCGCCGCCGACCCCGATCTCGCCGGTCAGATAGAGGAACGTACGGATCGGGCCGAGACCGCCGAACCACAGCTCGGCCAGCGCCGCCAGGTTCGCCTCGTTCTCCGAACTCACCGGCAGGGCAGGCTCGGTGGGCCGCAGTCCGGTGAGCGCCCGCGCGAACATCTCCTCGGCCGGTACCTGGTTCCAGCCGAGGTTCGGTGCCTGCCGGACCCTGCCGTCCGACACCAGCCCCGGCAGGGCGAGTTGCACCCCGACGGGCAGCAACTCCTGCTCGGCCGCCGACTCCAGCGTGCGCGCGGCGATCTCCGCGCCACGGGCCAGGACCTCGCCGGGCGGGGCGCCGCGGTTGTCGATGTGCTCGGTCAGCCGGACCCGGTCGGTGCCGGACAGATCGACCACACACACCGATACGTAGTCGATATTGATCTCGACGCCGATGCCGGCGGGTCCGGAACGCGTCACTTTCAGTACGGTGCCGGGCCGCCCGGCGTGCCCGCTGAACGTCTTCCCGGACTCGGAGAGGAATCCGCTCTCCAGCAACTGCTCGACCAGCGACGACACAGCCGCCCGAGTCAGGCCCACGCGCGCCGCCACACCCGCTCGGGTGGCCTCGCCCTCGTCCCGCACCGCTCTCAGCACCAGGCTCAGATTGTGCCGGCGTACGGACTCTTTGTCGGCTTTGGGGCCGAGGGATGCGTCGTTGGTGTTCATCTCGCCGACGAGCCTATGTGATCGGCATCCGGTGGTGGAGGTGCTGTATCAAGAGGGTCACCGAACCGCATCCGGGCCGGGACACTCCCGACGCGCCCCACCCGGGCCACCGGCGGGAGGGGGGCGGGGTCGCAGGAGGTGACGTGTCCGGACGTAGAGCGTGATGTGTGCCGCTCACGAACCCGTAGTCGAACAACAAACCCGCACGCGGCGTGAATCATGCAGTCCGGACATGCGCCTCCGGAGGCCCCGGCACCCGCACCCTCCACAAACCCCACCCGCACCCCGCACCCCGGCCCCCGCCGGACGGCGCACCGCGCACGTCACACCCGCCGCCGAGCCCCCACAGTCCCCGGCGCACCAGGTGCCCCTGGCCCCGCAGATGCCCCTGGCCCCCCAGGCGTGCCTCGCACGCCCTCCGTCCAAGCCGGCGCCGTCCCCATCAACTGACAGACCATCAGGTAGAACGGGATCGGCGGCGTGTACGGCGTTGGCGCCTCGGGCCAGTGGATCAGCCGGGGATGCGTCGCGGGCACCGTCGTCCCGGCGACGTAGCGGACCGGGGAGGGCCATGTCAGGTCCAGGTTCGAACCGGCGGGGACGATCCACCACCACATGTCCGCGTCCGCGAAGACGCACCCCGTCCTGGGCAGCCGCGCCATGAGCCGGAAGCCGTGCTGTGCCGGGACGCCCACCGCGTCGCAGCCCAAGGTGGCCGGCAGCGTTGGCGGCAGCGGCAGTTGAACCCGGCGGGGTGGACGCGCGGAGCCCGGAGTGGGAGAGCCGGAGGCGTACGCGGAGCCTGAGGGTTCGTCACGCAGCGTGCGCGTGAGGCGGTGCAGTGCGGTCCTCAGCACGGCGGCTCCGTCCGGCGTGACTGATCGGCCCGCGATCCGTCCGCCACCCGAGCCTGCCCGCCTCGCGCGGCCCGCCCCTCTCGCCCAGCCGCCACGGTCGTCGCAACCACCGCAGCCGCCGCAATTGGCGCAACCACCGCAGCCGTCGCAACTGGCGCGGCCGTCGCAACCTCCGCGGCCGTCCCAGTGGCCGTTCCAACTACCGTGTCCCGCACGGCCCGTGACAGTTCGGCCCAGACGACCCGCCCCGGCCCGTACCCCGACGTGTCGTGCGTCCCCCAGCCGCCGCACAGCGCGTCCACGAGGAACAGCCCCCGCCCGCCCTCGCCTTCGCTCTCGCCCACGGCGACATGGTGCAACTGCGGCCCTGTCGGGCCGTATCCCTGATCCTCCACCGCGATCCGGAGTTGTCCCTCGCCGTCACGCACTTCGCAGATGACATGGTCACCGGCGGTGTGCACGATCGCGTTCGTCACCAGTTCGGATACGACGAGCACGGCGGTCTCGCGGGTTTCCTTCTCTATCTCCCAACGGATGAGCCGATCGAGCGTCAGCTGCCGTGCGCGGGCGACGGATTCCGCAAGCGCGGGCAGTTGAAACCCGTAGCGGCGGACAACGTTGCCAGGGCACAGGGCGGTGAGCTGAGGGGTGAGCGCGTTACCAGGTGCCACGACCGATTCCTAACGGTGGGGGAGCGGTGGCCGAGCGTGATGCTCTCCCATGGCAGAGCTCGACTATCCGCGTGAACTGGTTCACGCACTCACTCTCCACCCGCCGAGGACACTTGGCAAGTGGCACTCTGAAAATTACAGAGTGCCGTGTTCTTCGTCGTGGAGACATGGCAGACTGCTGCCAACCGTGCGTGGGGAGGCCCCGAAGTGAGTGAACCGCGGTCCGCCCCGACCGTGGGTCAGGTCGTACTCGGCAGACGTCTGCAGGATTTGCGTGAACGTTCCGGCTTGAAGCGTGAGGAAGCCGCCAAGGTCCTGCGCGTGGCTTCGGCGACGGTGCGCCGGATGGAGACGGCCGAGGTCGCTCTCAAGATTCCCTATGTACAGGCGCTGTTGCGGGCCTACGGCATTCCCGAGGACGAGGCCGACGCATTCGTCGAGCTCGCCGAGGAAGCCAACAAGCCCGGTTGGTGGCAGCGATTTCACGACATCCTGCCGGACTGGTTCAGTGTGTACGTCAGTCTGGAGGGCGCGGCCGCTCTGCTGCGGACGTACGAACCGCACTTCGTGCCGGGACTGCTCCAGACCGAGGAGTACGCCCGTGCGGTGATGCGTGCCGGGGCCGTGGGGCAGGCCCAGCCGGAGGGTATCGAACGCCATGTGGCGCTCCGTATGGAACGTCAGTCGCTCCTCACGCGTGAGGGTGCGCCAAAATTCTGGGTGATCATGGACGAGACCGTCCTGCGTCGCCCGGTGGGGGACCGTCCGGAGGTCATGCGGGAACAGGTCGACCGGCTCATCGATGCCTCCGACCTGTCCAATGTGACCTTGCAGATCGCGGAGTTCTCGAGCGGGCACCATCCCGGTACCTACGGGCCGTTCGTCATCTTCCGCTTCGCCGTACCAGAGCTGCCGGACATGGTCTACAGCGAGTACCTGACGGGCGCCGTCTATCTTGACGCGCGTCCCGAAGTGGCCACTCACCTGGAGGTCATGGACCGGATGGCGGCTCAGGCCGCAACTGCACAACGCACGAAGGAGATCCTCAAGGATGTCCGCAAGGAGCTGTGAATGGATCCGATATACAACGGCATGCCCGCCGCTGACCTCGGTGCCGAAGGCTGGCGCAAGCCGTGGAGCGGTGGCAATGGCGGCAACTGCATCGAGGCCCTGAAGCTGGCCGACGGCAGAGTCGCCGTGCGCCAGTCAGCCGACCCTGAAGGCCCCGCACTGATCTACACCCACGGCGAGATCGCCGCCTTTATCCAGGGGGCCAAGTCAGGGCAGGCGGACTTCCTCCTCACCTGATCGGAATTCAGGTCGGATCCGGCCCTGACCAGGCCGGGTCCGCCACACGCAGCTCCACCACCCGTTACCCCCGGTCAGATCTCAACTGCACAGCGCATGACCGACCGCACAGCTTGACCCCGAACTCCTTTCCCGTGCCACGGAATTCGCCGGCTCACCGAACCTGAGACTCATGGAGCGCACATGACCGGGCCTGACCCCATCGACACCAGCAAGCCGCATCCGGCGCGCGTGTACGACTGGTTCCTCGGAGGCAAGGACAACTATCCGGTGGACGAGGAGATGGCGAAGCAGCTCCTCATGCTGGATGCCAGGGGACCCGACATGGCCAAGGTCAACCGGGCGTTCATGCACCGGGCCGTCCGCTGGCTCGGCACCACCGGCGGCGTGCGCCAGTACCTGGACATCGGTACGGGCATCCCGACGGAACCCAATCTCCACCAACTGGCCCAGGCGGCGGCCCCCGAATCCCGGGTCGTCTACACGGACAACGACCCGATCGTCCTGAGGCATGCCGAGGCACTGCTGCGCAGCACCCCGGAGGGCGTGACGGCGTACGTGCAGGCCGATGTGCGTGAGCCGGAGGCCATCATCGAGGCGGCGGGGAAGGTGCTGGACCTCGGCCGCCCGGTCGCGCTCTCGCTCCTCGCGCTGCTGCACTTCGTCTCGGACGAGGACGGCGCCTACGAGCTGGTGCACCGTCTGCTCGACCCGCTGCCGTCGGGGAGCTATCTGGTCCTCTCCCACGCCACGGGGGACTTCGACCGGCGGAGCGCCGACTCGGCCCGGGAGATGTACGAGCAGCGGGGTCTCACCCTCGCCGTCCGCTCGCGGGAACAGTTCGCCACGTTCTTCAAGGGGCTTGAACTGGTGGAGCCCGGCGTCTCGTTGGCGGCCGACTGGCGCCCTGATCTGGGCGAGGTCGTGCCGGTCCCCGGCGACGAGCCTGTCCCTGGGTACGCGGGCGTGGCCCGCAAGATCTAAGACCCGCCGGTCCAAAACGGGGGCGCGGCGTCGCAGCTCTTTCAGGTGTGCTGCGGCGCCGCGCGTACGTCCGGTGGTCAGGGCCCGTCAAACACTCGCCCCAGCGGTCCTCAGGCCCTCACACCGTCAGGCTCCCACCCGGCGCTTGTTCCAGACGTCGAAGCCCACCGCGGCCAGAAGCACCAGCCCCTTGATGACCTGCTGGTAGTCCGTGCCGATGCCCACCAGCGACATACCGTTGTTGAGCACGCCCAGGACGAGTCCGCCGATGATCGCGCCGAACACCGTGCCGACACCGCCGCTCATCGACGCGCCGCCGATGAACGCGGCCGCGATGGCCTCCAGTTCGAAGTTGATACCGGCCTGCGGTACGCCCGCGTTGAGCCGGGCCGCGTAGACGACCCCGGCCAGCGCCGCGAGTACGCCCATGTTGACGAAGACCAGGAACGTGACGCGCTTGTCCTTGACGCCGGACAGCTTCGCCGCCGCCTGGTTGCCGCCGAGCGCGTACACATGGCGGCCGACGACCGCGTTGCGCATGACGTAGCCGAAGCCGATGAGCAGCGCCGCGAGCAGCAGCAGTACGACCGGTACCCCGCGGTAGCTGGCCAGCGTCATGGTGAAGGCGAGTACGGCGGCGGCCAGCGCCACGCACTTGGCGACGAAGAGATTACGGGGGAGGACCTCCAGGTCGTACGCCTGCTGCCGGCGCCGGTCGCGGAACTCCTGGAGCAGCGCGAAGGCCAGCAGCGCGAGACCCAGCAGCAGGGTCAGGTTGTGGTAGTTGGTGGTGGGCCCGACCTCGGGGAGATAGCCGGTCGAGATCTTCTGGAAGCCCTCCGGGAACGGGCCGAGCGAGCGCGAGCCGAGGAGGATCTGCGTACCGCCGCGGAAGAGGAGCATCCCGGCGAGTGTGACGATGAACGACGGAATGCCGAGATACGCGATCCAGAAGCCCTGCCAGGCTCCGGCGGCCGCGCCGATGATCAGCGCCAGGACCAGGGCGAGGACCCAGGGGATGTCGTGCTCGACCATCATCACCGCGCAGGCGGCGGAGACGAACGCGGCCAGTGAACCGACCGACAGGTCGATGTGGCCCGCGATGATGACGATCATCATGCCGATGGCGAGGACCAGGATGTAGCTGTTCTGGAGGACCAGGTTGGTGACGTTGTTCGGCTTGAGGAGCACACCGTCGGTCCAGATCTGGAACAGGACGACGATCAGGCCGAGCGCGATGAGCATGCCGTACTGCCGCATGTTGCGGCGCGCGGCCTCCAGCAGCAGCTCCTTCGTCGTGCGTCCGGACGTGGGTGGTGGCGGGGCGTCCTTCGGTGTGTCGCCCTTCGGCGTGTCGGTGGTGACCGGACCCATGTCGACTACCTCGTGTTCTTGGTCATGTGGCGCATCAGGACTTCCTGGGTCGCATCGGCCCGGGCGATCTCCCCGGTCAGCCGGCCGGCCGCCATCGTGTAGATGCGGTCGCACATGCCGAGCAGTTCGGGGAGTTCGGAGGAGATGAAGACAACGGCCTTGCCCTGCGCGGCGAGTTGATCGATGACGGTGTAGATCTCGTACTTGGCGCCGACGTCGATACCGCGGGTGGGCTCGTCGAGGATCAGCACTTCGGGACCGGTGAAGATCCATTTGCTGAGGACGACCTTCTGCTGGTTGCCGCCCGACAGCCGGCCGACCTGCTCGAAGACGGTCGGCGCCTTGATGTTCATGCTCTTGCGGTACGACTCGGCGACCCGGGTCTCCTCGTGCTCGTCCACCACACCGCGCCGGGACACCTTGGACAGGGCGCCCAGCGTGATGTTCCTGCCGATGGTGTCGATGAGGTTGAGCCCGTACTGCTTGCGGTCCTCGGTGACATACGCGATGCCGTGGGCGACGGCCTCCGGCACCGTTTTCGTACGGATCTCCTGGCCGTCCTTGAACACCGTCCCGCTGATGTTGCGGCCGTACGAGCGCCCGAAGAGGCTCATCGCCAGTTCCGTGCGGCCCGCGCCCATCAGGCCGGCGATGCCGACGATCTCGCCCCTGCGGACATGGACCGAGACGCCGTCCACGACCTTGCGCTGCTGGTCGATGGGGTGGTGCACGGTCCAGTCGCGTACTTCGAGCGCGGGCCGCGCCCCCGGGTCACCCGGGTACGGGGTGCGTTCGGGGAAGCGGTGGTCGAGGTCGCGGCCGACCATGCCCCGGATGATCCGGTCCTCGGTGGTCGACCCGGCCCCCACATCGAGGGTCTCGATGGTCCGGCCGTCCCGGAGGATCGTGACGGAGTCGGCGATCTCGGAGATCTCGTTCAGCTTGTGCGAGATGATGATCGAGGTGATGCCCTGGGACTTCAACTCGCCTATGAGGCGCAGCAGCTGGGCGCTGTCGGCATCGTTGAGCGCGGCCGTCGGCTCGTCCAGGATCAGCAGCTTCACCTCTTTGGCGAGCGCCTTCGCGATCTCCACGAGCTGCTGCTTGCCCACGCCGATGTCGGCGACGCGGGTCTGCGGATGCTCGTTCAGGCCCACCCGCTTGAGCAGCCGGGCGGCGTTCCTGAGCGTGTCGCTCCAGTTGATGATGCCCCGGGAGGCGTGCTCGTTGCCCAGGAAGATGTTCTCGGCGATCGACAAGTAGGGCACCAGCGCCAGTTCCTGATGGATGATCACAATGCCCTGTGACTCGCTGGCCCTGATGTCCCGGAAGGCGCAGGGGGAGCCCTCGAAGAGGATCTCCCCCTCGTAACTCCCGTGCGGATGAACCCCGCTGAGCACCTTCATCAGGGTGGACTTGCCCGCTCCGTTCTCCCCGCAAATGGCATGCACCTCCCCAGGGGCCACGGTCAGGCTGACGTCGGAGAGCGCCTTGACCCCCGGGAAGGTCTTCACGATGGAGCGCATCTCCAGGACAGGCGCCGTCACGTCAGGTCACTCGCCTTGATGTAGCCCGAATCCACCAGTTCCTTCTGGTAGTTGGTCTTGTCGACGCTGACCGGGTTCAGCAGATACGCCGGCACGACCTTGGTCCCGTTGTTGTACGACTTCTCGTCGTTGACCTCGGCCTTCTTGTCGTTCAGCACGGCGTCCGCCATCTGCACGGCCTGCTTCGCCAGCGCCCTGGTGTCCTTGTAGACGGTCATCGTCTGGTTGCCCGCGATGATCGACTTGATCGAGGCGACCTCGGCATCCTGGCCGGTGACCAGCGGATACGGCTTGGCGGGCGTCCCGTAGCCGTCGGACTTGAGAGCGGAGAGGATGCCGATGGATATCCCGTCGTACGGGGAGAGCACCGCGTCCACGTCCTGCGACCCGTACGACTTGGTCAGCAGGTCGTCCATCCGCCGCTGGGCGGTGCCGCCGTCCCAGCGCAGCGTGGTGACCTGGTCGAGCTTGGTCTGGCCGCTCCCGACCACGAGCTGCTTCTTGTCGATGTACGGCTTGAGGGTCTTCCACGCGCCGTCGAAGAAGTAGCCGGTGTTGTTGTCGTCCGGGGAGCCGGCGAACAGCTCGATGTTGAAGGGACCCTTCTTGCCGCTCTTCAGACCGAGCTTGTCGACGAGGTACGTGGCCTGGAGTACACCGACCTTCTCGTTGTCGAACGACGCGTAGTAGTCGACGTTCTTGGTGCCGAGGATCAGCCGGTCGTACGAGATCACCTTGATGTTCTGGGCGGCGGCCTGCTGGAGGACGTCGCTGAGCGCCCGGCCGTCGATGGCCGCGATGACCAGCACGTCCACGCCCTTGGTGATCATGTTCTCGATCTGGGCGACCTGTTGGGCAACGTTGTCTTCGCCGTACTGGAGGTTGGTCTTGTAGCCCAGTTCCTCGAACTGGCTGACCATGTTCTTGCCGTCGGCGATCCAGCGTTCCGACGACTTGGTCGGCATCGCGATGCCGACGGTGGATCCCTTGCCGCCCTTCTTCTCCTCCTTGCCACCGCCGTCACTGCTCTGTCCGCAGGCGGTGAGGGAGAGTGCGAGGGATACGGCGGTGACAGCCAGTGCGGCTCTGCGCGTGCGCATGGTGCATCAGTCCTTGGTGTCGGTGGTGTCAGTGGTGTCGGTCGTGTCGGTGATGTCGTCGGTGTCGTCGGTGAGGGAGAAACGGCTGAGGGGCCCCGGCAGCCGGGAGCCGAGCGGTGACATTCCGCCGTCGGCGCCGTGCCGGATGAGCAGATCGAGGACCAGCCGTCCGCGCCGGACCCGCTCGCGGGCGCTGCTGAGCGCCGTCTCGCGCATCTGGGCGCCGTACGGATAGATCCCCGGGGACTTCGACAGGCCGAACTTGATGTAGAGCGGGGAGCCGCGCCGGATCAGCTCGGCCGCCTCGTACATCCGGACATAGCCGCCGAGGTCGTCCGGGGCCTCGATGTAGAGGTCCATGGGGGCGCGGCTGGTCCGGCGGATCTCGGTGAGCTGAGCGAGCGTCAGATCCGAGGGGATATTGACCGAGTCGGCCCCCAGACGCTCGAACACCGAGTACGACGCGGGGTTGACCGGGCCGATCAGTGCCGAGACCTTGAACGTGATGTCTGCGGGCAGCACGCCCTGGGCACGCAGCCGGTGCAGCGTCCACAGCACGCCCTCGTCGGCGACGAGCAGGCACTTCACACCGAGTTCCGTGGCGCGCACAGCGTCCTCGACGCAGCCGGCCAGGGCGCTGTGGCCGCGTGCACGCAGGCCCGCGCCCCCGGAGTCCGTACGGGTCGAGGCGCCGGTGTCCCAGGTGCCGCGCGGTCCGGTGAACAGGCACAGCTCGATGTCGCGGGCCGCACAGGCGTCGGTCATCTCGGTGATGTCGGCGTCGGAGAGCATCCACACACCGCTGCCCTGGCTGATGCGGTGCACCGGTACGTCGAGCCGGGAGGACTCCTTGAGGACCTCGGCGAGGCACTCGGGCCCTTCGACGGAGGGGATCTCGGTGCGCCAGCGGCCCCCGTCGGGGAAGGCATGGGCGGAGGCGTCGGCGGGGTGGTCGGCGGGCGCGGCCAGGCCGAGCGTGGCGAGCGCCTGCTCGCCTGGGCGGCGGGGGGCGGGGGCTGATGCGTCGGTCACGGACGAGTCCTTCGGTTCGGTCGAGCGCGTCGGTCATGCGCGCCGGTCGTGTGCGGTACGGCGGTGTGCGAGTCCGGGTGCGGTACAGCGGGTGTGCGAGTCCGGGTGGGGTACGGCCTACGTGGTGGGGGTGTCACGGGCGCAGCAGCACCTTTCCGGTGCCGGGATCACCTCCGCCGACCAGCGACACGGCCTCCTCGTACCGCTCCAGCGGGAATTCGTGGGTGACCAGCGGCCCCGGGTTCAGCAGGCCGGTGGTGAACGCCCGTACGGCGAAGGCCCAGGCGGCGGACGGCGCGCCGAAGACACTCCGTACCGTCAGCTGGTTCACCGACAGATGCGCCGGGTCGATACCGCTCGCGCCCGGTGTGAACATCCCGGTGAGTGTCACCCGGCCGCCGCGCCGCGCCAGCAGACAGGACGAGGCGGCCGTGGTCGGCGCCCCGGCCGTCTCCACGACCAGGTCGTACCGCCCGTGAGCCTCCTTCGCCTCCTCCGGTACGAGAGCCCCGGTCGCCCCGAACTCCCGTGCCTTGAGGCCCCGTTCGGGCCGCGGATCGATCACGGTCAGCTCGCCGGGGGAGGAGGCGGCGAGCAGCTGCACGGCGAGCAGCCCCAGCGTTCCGGCGCCCACCACCGCGATCCGCTCACCCGGCTCCGGGTGCGAGGACCGTACGGCGGCGGCCACCACCGCGGCCGGCTCCAGCAGGGCCGCGGCCCGCAGGTCGGCGTCGTCGGCGAGCGGGTGCAACAGCCGTGCGGGGACGACGACATGGTCGGCGAACGCGCCGGGACAGGTGAAGCCCGTCTCCTCGTACCCGGCGGTACACAACGACGTCTCGCCGCTGCGGCACCGGTCGCACACTCCGCAGGCGCGGAACCCCTCGGCGACCGTCCGGCGGCCGATCAGCTCGCCGCCGACGCCCGCGCCCACCGCCTCGACGGTGCCCGACCACTCGTGCCCCGGAGTGACCGGGTAGCGGACATAGTCCGGGTCGCGCCGGCCGTCGTACAGTTCGCGGTCGCTCATGCAAATACCGGCCGCGGCGACCCGCACCAGCACCTCGCCAGGACCCGGCACCGGCTCGGCGCCGCTCACCAGCCGGTGGACACCGGGCCGTTCGACGACGACGGCACGGCTGGTCATCGGGGAGCCTTCGGGGCGCGCTTCTCCCAGCCCTCGGCCCACAGGTCGAACCGCGCCTGCTGCTGCGGGAATTCGGCCGCGGCCTCCGCGTCGAACTCGACACCGAGCCCCGGCGCGTGCGACACCTCGAAGCAGCCCGTCTCGGGGTCGACCTGCGGAGCGCCGGTGACCACCTTCTTGATGTCGGCGTCCGCGAAGTCGTTGAAGTGTTCGAGGATCTTGAAGTTCGGTGTGCACGCGGCCACTTGGAGACTCGCGGCGGTCAGTACGGAACCGCCGACGTTGTGCGGCGCGATCAGCGTGTAGTGCGTCTCGGCGGTCGCGGCCAGCTTCCGGGTCTCCAGAATGCCGCCGATGTGCCCCACATCCGGCTGGATGATGTCGGCGGCCCCCGACTCGAACAGCTCACGGAACTCGATCCGGTCGTGGATGCGTTCGCCGGTCGCGATCGGCAGCTCCACCTTGTCGGCGACCTTGCTCAGCGCCTTGAGGTTCTCCGGCGGCACCGGCTCCTCCAGCCACGCCGGGGCGTACGGGGCCATCTCGCGCGCCAGCCGTACGGCGGTCGACGGGCTGAACCGGCCGTGCATCTCCAGCATCAGCTCGGCCTCGGGCCCGATCGCGTCCCGTACCGCCTCGATCAGCGCCACCGCGTCATTGCTCGCGGCCCGGTCCAGCTCGAAGTGCCCGGTCCCGAACGGGTCGATCTTCAGGGCCCGGTAGCCGCGCGCGACCACCGCTTCGGCTGCCTTGTGGTAGGCGTCCGGGGTACGCTCGGTGGTGTACCAGCCGTTGGCGTACGCCTTCACCTTGTCCGTGACCTTGCCGCCGAGCAACTGCCACACCGGAACGCCCAGCGCCTTGCCCTTGATGTCCCAACAGGCCATCTCCACGACCGCGATGCCCGACATCACGATCTCGCCGGCCCGCCCGTAGTCGCCGTACTTCATCCGTCGTACGAGGTCCTCGACCGCGAACGGATCGGAGCCCTGGATGTGGTTGGCCTCGGCTTCGCGCAGATAGCCGATCAGCGCGTCGGTCCTGCCGAGCATGCGCGTCTCACCGACACCGGTGAGTCCGTCGTCGGTGTGGACCAGGACGTAGGTGAGGTTACGCCAGGGCGTACCGACCACGTGTGTGCTGATTCCCGTTATGCGCACGGCACTTGCCCTTCGGTGTTCGGTATTTCGTCACATGTTCGAAATCGTGGCGTGACGGTATTCAGGCAGCCCAGGGGGTGTCAATGGGTTGCGCGGCGGTTAGCCTGTGTTCGTCATTCCGGCCACTGGCCGAAGTACCGAACGAAGAGGTGGGGGTGGTCGGCCATGGGACGGCTGGTCCCCGCGGTGACGCGGGCTCTGGACATACTCGAACTGTTCCTGGAGGGCGACGGCACGCTCTCCGCACCCGATGTCATCCGCAAACTGCAACTGCCACGCACCACGGTGCACGAACTGCTCACCACGCTCGCGGCCCGCTCGTACCTGGCACCCGTTCCCGCCCAGCCCGGCCGCTACCGGCTCGGTGTACGTGCCTACCAGCTCGGCAGCCGGTACGCGGAACAGCTCGACCTCGCCGCCGAAGGCCGGCAGGTCGCCCGTGAGGTCGCGCAGACCTGTGACGAGACCGTCCATGTCGCCATCCTGGAGGGCACGGACGTCATCTACATCGCGAAAGTGGACTCCACTCACGCGGTCCGGATGGTCTCCGCCGCCGGGCGCAGGCTGCCCGCCCACTGCACCTCGGTCGGCAAGATGCTGCTCGCCTCGCTGCCGCAGACCGAGCTGGAAGTCCGCATCGCCGAGCACGAGTTCATCGCGATGACCCCCGCCAGCCTGACCGACCCGGAGGCGCTGCGGGTGGAGCTGGCGGGGATCAGGGAGCGCGGAATCGCCGTCGAGCACCGCGAGTCCAACCCCGATGTGAGCTGTGTGGCCGCGCCGGTACGGGACAGCGCGGGCCGGGTCGTCGCGGCGATGTCCATCTCCGTGCCGATGATCCGCTGGAGCGACGAGCGCGAGGAGGAGCTGGCGCAGCTGGCCGTCAAGGGCGCGAGCGCGCTGTCCGTACGTCTCGGACACCGGGGGCAGCCGTAGCCCCTGTCCGGGCGCGGGCGTCGGGGTCGCCGTAGGCGCGGCACGGACCACGCGCCGCGCGCGGGCAGAATGAGGGCATGCCCCGACGCCCCACCTCGCGCGCGGCCCGGTCCGGCCGGTCCGCCGTCACCGCCGCCTCCCCCTGCCCCTGCGGTCTGCCGGCCACGTACGGAGACTGCTGCGGGCGGTTCCACACCGGCCCCGCCACGGCCCCCACTCCCGAGCTCCTGATGCGTTCCCGCTACAGCGCCTTCGTCGTCGGTGACGCGCGGTATCTGCTCACGACCTGGGACCCCGCCACCCGCCCGCCGGACCTGGAGCTCGACCCCGCGATGCGGTGGACCGGCCTGGAGATCCTGGACACCACGGACGGCAGCGCGTTCCACACCACCGGAACGGTCACCTTCCGTGCCCGCTTCACCCGTCAGGGCAGCCCGGGAGCCCTTCACGAGCGGAGTCGCTTCGCACGCCACGAGGGCGCCTGGGTCTATGTGGACGGCACCTTCGAGGAGTAGGACGACATCTCCGAGGAGTAGGACGGCATCTTCGGGGAGCAAGCGGGCGTTCGAGCAGCCAGGAGGGCGTCCTCAGGATCCGGGCCGCTCTTCCCGCTGTCCCGGCGACGCCAGCACCTCCGTCAGGTCGTACCGCACCGGCTCCTCCAACTGCTCGTACGTACAGCTCGCGGGCGTACGGTCCGGGCGCCAGCGGCGGAACTGCGCCGTGTGCCGGAACCGGTCGCCCTCCATGTGGTCGTACGCGACCTCGCACACCAGATCCGGCCGCAGCGGAAGCCACGACAGGTCCTTCGTACCGGACCAGCGGCTCGGCGCGCCCGGCAGCCGCGCGGTCTCGTGGGCCGCCTCGTCCGTCCAGGCGGCCCAGGGATGGCCCTCGGCCGACTCCATGAGCAGCGGCGCCAGTTCGCCCACCAGCTCGGAGCGGCGCTTCATCGAGAACGCGGCGCAGACCCCGACATGCTGAAGGACGCCCTGAGCGTCGTACAGGCCGAGGAGCAGCGATCCCACCACCGGACCGCTCTTGTGGAGCCGGTACCCGGCGACGACCACGTCCGCCGTCCGCTCGTGCTTGATCTTGTACATCGACCGGGTGTCCGGCCGGTACGGCAGATCGAGGGGCTTGGCGACCACTCCGTCGAGCCCGGCCCCCTCGTACTGCTCGAACCACACTCGGGCCAGCTCGATATCGGTGGTGGCGGGCGCGAGATGCACCGGCGGCCCCGCTCCGGCGAACGCTGCCTCCAGCGCCTCCCTGCGCCGCGCCTGCGGGACGGCGAGCAGTGAGCTGTCGCCGAGGGCCAGCAGATCGAAGGCCACGAAGCTCGCCGGGGTCCGTTCGGCGAGCATGTCCACCCGGGACTTCGCCGGATGGATACGTTCGGTGAGCCGGTCGAAGTCCAGCCGGCCCTCATGGACGATCACGATCTCGCCGTCGACCACACAGCGCTCGGGCAACTCGGCGCGCAGAGCCGTGACCAGCTCGGGAAAGTAGCGCGAGAGCGACTTCCCCGTCCTGCTGCCGATCACCACCTCGTCGCCGTCGCGGTGGACGATCGCCCGGAAGCCGTCCCATTTGGCCTCGTACAACATCCCGGGCGGGATACGCGCCACGGACTTGGCGAGCATGGGCCTCACAGGCGGCATCACGGGCAGATCCATGCCCCGATTGTGCTCGGGAACCTCTCCCTCCGCCCGATATGGGCCGCCGCGTACGCACCGCCCGGCCGCCCGATATGCGCACCCCGCCCACCCCGCCTACCGTGACCCACATGGGTGCAGCGGTGGAGCTGGAGGCGGACGGCAGGCCCGTACGGCTGTCCAGCCCGGACAAGGTCTACTTTCCCGAGCGCGGCTTCACCAAGCTCGATGTCGCGCGGTACTACCTGGCCGTGGCGCCGGGAATCACCCGCGCCCTGCGCGACCGGCCGACCACCCTGGAACGCTTCCCCGAGGGCGTCGAGGGCGAGTCCTTCTTCCAGAAGCGGGCGCCCAAGAACCTGCCCGACTGGATCCCCACGGCCCGGATCGAATTCCCCAGCGGACGCTCGGCCGACGAGATCTGTCCGACGGAGGTGGCCGCCGTGATCTGGGCGGCGAACCTCGGCTGCCTCACCTTCCACCCCTGGCCGGTACGCAGGGACCGCACCGACCACCCCGACGAGCTGCGCATCGACCTGGACCCGCAGCCGGGCACGGACTTCAAGGACGCGGTCGCCGCCGCCCACGAACTGCACGCCTTCCTGGACGAACAGGGGCTGCACGGCTGGCCCAAGACGTCCGGCGGCCGTGGCCTCCACGTCTTCGTACCGATCGAACCGCGCTGGACGTTCACCGAGGTGCGAAGGTGCGCCATCACCATCGGGCACGAGCTGGAACGGCGGATGCCGGGCCGGGTGACCACGGCCTGGTGGAAGGAGGAACGCGGTGAGCGGATCTTCGTCGACTACAACCAGACCGCCCGCGACCGCACCATCGCCTCCGCCTACTCCGTACGCCCCAAGCCGCACGCGCCGGTCTCCGCGCCGCTGCGCTGGGCAGAGCTGGACGATGTCGCGCCGCGCGACTTCGACCTGGCGACCATGCCGGTGCGCTACGCCGAACTGGGCGACGTCCACGCGGGGATGGGGGACCGGCTGGACAGCCTGGAGGGGCTGCTGGAGCTGGCCGACCGGTACGAACGGGACCACGGGCTGGGGGACAAGCCGTATCCGCCCGACTATCCGAAGATGCCGGGGGAGCCGAAACGGGTCCAGCCGAGCCGGGCGCGGCACGAGGACTCGTAACGCCCCTATAAGGCAGGTGTGGTGCCCCCTCTCGCGCGGACCGCACGGAGAGGGGGCACCACACCGGTGAACCGGGACTGACTACCTCTCTACAGCTCCTGGATGCGGATGTCGCGGTACGAGATCACATCCGTCGTGCCGTGGACCTGGAGCCCGACATAACCGGTGGCGTACCGCCGGCCGTCCGTGCCCGGGTCGCCGGCCCGCTCCGGGTAGAACGTCTGGCCGGCCACATTGTCGAACTCGTTGATCACGACTCCGTTGCGCAGAATCGTGAAGTGCTGGCCGACGGCGCGGATCTCGTAGTCGTTCCAGGTGCCCTTCGGGGTGACGCCCGCGCCGCCCAGGCCCACCCGGTCGAAGCCGTAGACCGAGCCGGTCTTGTACAGGTCGCCGTCCGGGCGGTCGAGGATCTGCATCTCGTGCCCGTAGTTGATGGCGACCCACTCCGGCCGGGACTCCTCCGGGTGGTTGTGGACGTTCGGGAAGCGGACGAAGACACCGCCGTTGGCGTTGCCCGTGCCCGGGGCGTCGTCACGGAACTGGAGCTTCAGCGAGAAGTCGCCGTACGTGCGCTGCGGGAACCACAGCATGCCCATGCCGTCGACCGTCGTGCTGCTGGTGATGGCACGGTCGCCGGTGAGGGTGAACTTGCCGCCGCCGACCTGCTCCCACTTGGCGAGGGACTCCGCCGTACCGTCGAAGAGATCGCGGTAGCCCTCGGTCTGGCCCGGGGTACCGATCTTGGACTGCTTGGCGGCCTTGGTGATCGCCGTGAACTCGCGCGCGTCGATGACCGTGTCGGCCAGCAGCTTGTCGAGCACACTGTCGACGTGCTTGAGGAAGAGGGCCTGGGAGGTCCACTCCTTCTCGTCCTCGATCAGTTCGTTGACGGTGCACCGGCTACGGGTGAGCCGGTTCGGCACACCCGAGTCGACCGTACCGACGATGACCGTCAACCGCTCATCGAACTCAGGGCAGTTGGGCGCCGGAACGCCGCCGCCCTGCGCGATGGTGAACGACAACTGCTTGGCCTGCGAGGTGTTGCCCGCCTTGTCGGTCGCCCGGTACGCGAGCGCGTGGTAGCCGACCTTGTCGACGATCACGGGCGTGGTGTACGCGAGGTAGGGACCGCCGTCCAGGGAGTACGCGATCTTGTCCACACCCGACTCGGTGTCGGTCGCGGTCAGTGTCACCTTGGCGCTGGTGATGTAGGCGCCGTTGGAGTTCTTGGTGCCGTCCACGGCCGCCCCGGCCACCGGCGGCGTGGTGTCCTTCACCGGGGGCTTCACGACGGTGAAGTCGACGGACTTCTCGGCCGCCGCGTTGCCCGCCTTGTCGGTCGCGCGGTAGCGGACCTTGTGGGCGCCGGTCTCGTGGACCATCACCGGAGCGGTGTACGGCTGCCAGGCGCCGTCCGCCCCGAGCGCGTACTCGATGGTGTTGACGCCCGAGCCGGTGTCCGACGCGGTGACGGTGACCGTGGCCATCGACAGGTAGTTGCCCGCGTCGTCCTTCTCGCCGCTCACCGTCGCCGAGGTTTCCGGCGGGGTCTTGTCGTCGTTCGACGGGGCCACCACCGTGAAGTCGACGGATTTCTCCGCCGCCGCGTTGCCCGCCTTGTCGGTGGCCCGGTAACGGATGGTGTGGTCGCCGACCTTGTCGACCACCACCGGGGCGGTGTACGGCTGCCAGGCGCCGTCGGCCCCGACCGCGTACTCGGTCGTCGCCACACCCGAGCCGTCGTCGGTGGCCGTCACCGTCACCGTCGCGGAACCGACGTACGCGCCGTCGGCGTTCTTCTGCCCGTCGACCTTGGCCGCGGTCCCGGGAGCGGTGGTGTCGTCGCCGCCGCCCGCCTCGGTCACGGTGAGGACGCCGTTCATCGTGCCGTGGCCCGGGATGGAGCAGTGGAAGCGGTACTTGCCCGGCGTCAGGTTGACCTCGGCGGTGTACTTGCCGCCGTTGGCGTCACCGGGGTTGGCCAGGATGTTCAGCTGCACGTCGCTGTTGTACTCGGGGTCGGACGTGTCGAAGGTCAGCGTGTGCGGCATCCCGGTGGTGTTGCCGGTGGCCGTGCTGTTCTCGAAGACGATCGTGGTCGCCCCGGCCACCGCCGTGGTCGGGAAGGTGAGGTACTTGTCGATGGGGTCGCCGGCCGTCCAGGTGAGCACCTGGGCGGCCGCCTTCGGCGCGGCCGGGCTGTCGTCCGCACGGCCGTACGCCGCCGTGGAGGTCAGCCCCAGCACCATCAGGAACGCGCCCACCAGGGCCGTCCACAGGCGCGCGGGTGACCTCAGGAGATGTGGCCGCGAAGCCCGCCACGGGCGTTGTGGTCGGTGTCTCACTGCTCCGCCTTTCTGACCAGGTCGGCGGCGGCTGGAGTCGGCTCGCCGCCCTTGTACGTCACACGCCACAGCGCGGACTCGGCGTCGGAGGTGAAGAATCCGCGCCCGTAGTCGAGGACGTAGAGCGAACCGTCCGGCGCGAACTTCCAGTCCATGAGGTTACGGATGCCGCCCTGGCCGACCGGGATGATCTTCTTCAGCGACTCGGCGTGCACGGGCAGGCCGCCCTTGCCGACGGTCTTGGGGTCGGTCATCACCGCGTGACGCGGGCTGGCCGCCGCGTCGTAGAAGTCACCGACGAACCACTTGCCGTCCCAGTACTCCGGCCACTTCTCCGCACTGGCGCTCTGCGCGTCGTACCGGTAGAGGGGGCCGTCCATGGTCGCCTGGCCGCCGCCCTTGAGCCACGGCAGCAGGTAGGTGGCCTCCGACGCCTTGTAGCTGGGGATGCCGTTCGCGTCGCGCGGGTAGTCCGGGGCGCCGCCCTGCGGGGAGTACCAGATGGTGTTGCCGGTGACGGGCGGCAGGTTCACCAGACCGTTGTTGTTGGGGGATTCGTTCTTCGGGGCTGCGCAGTTGTACCAGCCCAGCGGCTTGGACGGGTCGGGCAGATTGCGGTCCCGGTAGGGCTGGTTGTTGCCCATGCAGAACGGCCAGCCGTGGTTGCCCGCCTTGGTGATCGCCGAGAACGTGTCGTACTTCGCCGGGCCCCAGGTGGTGCTCGGCTCGCCCGCGTCCGGGCCGACCCAGCCCGCATACAGCGTGTCGGTCTTCTTGTCGATGGAGATACGCGCCGGGTTGCGCACGCCCATCACATAGATCTCGCCGCGGGTCTTTCCGCCGCCCTCGGCCTGCTCCTTGCCCGTGAACAGGTTGCCGTCGGGCAGTGTGTAGGTGCCGTCGGCCTCCGGGTGGATACGCAGGATCTTGCCGTTGAGGTTGTTGGTGTTGCCCGCGGTGCGGCGCGCGTCCGCGAAGGAGACGCCCTTGTAGTTGGGCTGCGGGTTGTTGCCCGAGTAACCGTCGCTGAATCCCGACGAGTTGTTGTCGCCCGTCGCGATGTAGAGGTTGCCCTTCGAGTCCCAGGCCATGCCGCCGCCGGAGTGGCAGCAACTGTGCACCTGCACCGGCCACTTCAGCAGGACCTTCTCGGAGGCGAGGTCCAGCTTGTTGGTCGTCAGGTCCAACGTGAAGCGGGAGACGCGACGTTCGGCCATCCGCGTGTCACGGTTGAGCTGGGAGTGCGGCGTGTAGTGCAGATACACCTGGCCGTTGGACGCGAAGGCGGGGTCCAGCTCGATGCCGAGCAGCCCCTCCTCGACCTTGATCAGCTCCTCGCCGCCGCCCTTGTTGCCGAAGATCGACAGCGCGCCGGCGAGCGTCACCTTCTTCGTCTTCGGATCGTAGACATGGATCTGGCCCACGCCCTTGCCGACGTCCGGGTTGTTCCAGTCCGTCACCACGGGGGCGCTGTTGTCGCCGCCGCCGCGGCCGATGTACAGCACGCGCCCGTCGGGTGCCACGACCACGCCGTGCGGCTCGCCGATCTGGTCCTGCTGGCCGGCCTGGTTCGGCTGAGTGAGGCGCTCCGCCTTGTAGTTGGAGTCGATCGTCGCCTTGCAGTCGGCCCGGGAGATACGGGTCGTCCACTGGAGTGCGCCGCGAAGGTGGTCGCGGAAGTCTGTTTCGGCGTACGACTCGGCCGTACCGCCCATGCCGGTGTAGAAGGACCGGCCGCCGTCGTAGTCACGGCACCAGGAGATGGGATGGTCGGCGCCGTTGGCGCCGGTACCGGGCTTGTAGGCGGCTTCCCTGACCCGGGCGACGGTGTGCACCTTGCCGGTGGGATTGGTGGCCCAGTTGATCCACTTGTCGGGGCGCTTCCACTCCAGCGGGAGGTTCTTCGTCGCCGGATGGACCCGGTCGCCGACCTCGACGGTCGCGCGCTGCACCGTGGTGGGGCTCGTGGCCGCGGGACGGGCGCCGATCAGCCCGGTGAACCAGTCGGAGTACGGTTCCGTACGGGCGGCGTCATGGATGCCGAGGAAGCCGCCACCGGCCTCCACATAGGCCTCCAGCCCCGCCTCCTGGTCGGGGTCGAGCACATCGCCGCCGCCCGTGAGGAAGACGACCGCGTTGTACTTGCCGAGCTTTTCGGCGTCGGTGAAGACCGAACCGTCGTCCGTGGCCACGGTCTTGAAGCGGCCCGCGGACGGTCCTGTCAGGCCGATCGACTCGATGGCCTCGATGCCGGCGTCGACCACCGGCGACTCCTCGGTGGCCGAGGCGTGGAAGACAAGAACCCTGACGTTCTCCCCGCCGGGCGGCGACGGAAGGGACAACGTTGTCGATGTCGGCTCCGGGTACGGCCTGGCCGTGGCGGCATTACCGCCGAGCAAGGACGCCGCCATGGCTCCGGCGGCCAGGGCCGCGGCCATCCCGCGTCTGGATCTCGACCGGTGACGTGGTGCGCGCTGCATGTGTTCACCCACCCCTCTTTGGTCACAGCAACAGCGCCTGAAGCTAGACCTCTTTCGCCGACTCGCCAATAGGTACGACCGCAATTCCACCAACTTTGTCCTGAGTGTGGATAAACGAAGGTCGCTGGTCTACCGTGTGGCCGTCCCCGGGGCGTCAGGCGCTGTCCGGCGGACCCGCTCGGTCGGCCGGCCGGGACCCCGGGTCCGCCGGACAGCGCCTGACGGGCCCCGTCAACCTCCGTACGGCACAGGGGAGTTCGGTATGGCCATGGACAGACGGAGTTTCAGCCGGCGCCTGTTGGCGGGCGGCGCGGTGGCCGCGACAGGGGTGACATCGTTGTCCGTCGCCTCGGCCCCGGCGGCGACCTCCGCGGAGAGTCCGCCCAGGACCTCCCCGGCGGGCGGGACGGTGCGCCATCTCAAGCTCTACGCGGAGAAGTTGGCGGGCGGTCAGCTGGGATACGGCTTCGAGAAGGGCAAGGCGACCGTGCCGGGCCCGCTGATCGAGCTGATCGAGGGCGACACCGTCCATATCGAGTTCGAGAACACGACGGACGTGGACGTCAGTCTCCATGTCCACGGCGTGGACTACGACATCGCCAACGACGGTACCCGGATGAGCAAGAGTCACGTCGAACCCGGCGGCACCCGCACGTACACCTGGCGCACCCACGCCCCGGGCAGGCGCAAGGACGGCACCTGGCAGGCGGGCAGCGCCGGGTACTGGCACTACCACGACCATGTCGTCGGCACGGACCACGGCACCGGCGGCATCCGCAAGGGGCTCTACGGTCCGGTGGTGGTCCGCAGGCAGGGCGACATCCTGCCGGACAAGCAGTTCACGATCGTCTTCAACGACATGACGATCAACAACAAGCCGGGGGCGGAATCCCCCAACTTCGAGGCCACGGTGGGGGATCGCGTCGAGATCATCATGATCACGCACGGCGAGTTCTACCACACGTTCCATATGCACGGTCACCGCTGGGCGGACAACAGGACGGGCCTGCTCACCGGTCCCGACGACCCGAGTCGCGTGATCGACAACAAGATCACGGGCCCGGCGGACTCCTTCGGCTTCCAGATCATCGCGGGCGAACGCGTGGGCGCGGGCGCCTGGATGTACCACTGCCATGTCCAGAGCCACTCGGACATGGGGATGGCGGGACTGCTGCTGGTGAAGAAGACGGACGGCACGATCCCGGGGTACGAGCCACATGATCCGGACCATCCGATGGGCGGGGATGGCGCGAAGGCCTCGAAGAAGGCGGACGGATCGAAGGCGGATCATTCGGGCCACTGAGGGCAGTCCCGTAAACGATCGTTAGGTTGCCGAGGTCGAGATCGAGGTCAAGGCCGAGGTCGGAGTCGGGGCCGGGTGCGGAGGATCTGGTGTCGGCGGACTCCCTGACACGCTCTACCCGACGCGCGCGTGATCGATGAACGCGGTCAACGCGTCCACCGTCGCGTCGGGTTGCTCGTCGGGAATGAAGTGCCCGGCTTCCGGGATGACGACGCCCGTCACGTCCTCTGCCCACGGGCTGAGCGAGGCGGCCATGTCGGGGATCGAGCCGTGGGAGCTGGAGATTCCCAGGACCGGGATGGTCAGGTGCCCTCGTCCGGAAGTGAGAGCGTCCTGGTTTTCGCGCGCCGATTCCGCGGCGTCGCGGAAGTAGGCGAGAGCCGCTCGGAGTCCTCCCTCGGCTGCGATGGAGGCGGCGTAGTGGTCGATATCGGCGCTGTCGAACGTGTCCGGGGACAGTGTTTTGGCCCTCAAGAACCAGCCCACGTACTCACGTTCGCGGCCGGTGATCAGTGTCTCGGGCAGTTCGGGCACCAGGTGGAATGCCAAGTGCCAGGTCTTCCAGGCCCGTTCGGGATCCGTCGGGATGGTGTCCGGGAGGGTGATTCCGGGAATGCCGGCGTCGAGCAGGGCGACGCCGTGTACGCGGTCCTGGTGCTTCAGGGCGAGCGAGAAGGCGACGCAGGCCCCGATGTCGTGGCCGACGAGCCAGTACTTCGGCACGTCGAGCGCGGTCAGCGCGGCCTGGACGCGCGAGGCGGCGGTGTGAGTGTCGTAACTCCCCTGGGGGCGATCGGAGTAGCCCTGCCCCGGCAGGTCGATCGCGATCACGTGGAAGCGTTCGGCAAAGCGCGGCATCGCCTTGTGCCAGGCCCACCACGTCTGCGGGAATCCGGCGAGCAGCACGACGGTGGGGCCGCTCGACCGACCGCCCTCCACGGCGTGTAGCCGGATTCCTTCCGCGTCGACCCAGCGGTGGGTGAAGCCCGCGAGGTCGCGCAGCGGAAGCCCGGGGACGTGGTTCCGGTCGGGAGAGCCGTTCGGGCCGATGGCGGCGTCGGTCATGCCTCGACTCTAACGCTTTGTGGACTATTCGGTTCAAGGCGGGAGAAAGGTACGAGCGGGTGCTTTCCTCCGGTCCGTCCGGGCTCGGCCCTGCTGTCGCCACGCGTGCTCAGCGAGCGTCGATAGCGCGCAGCTCGTCGAGGCTGTCGGCGAGGGTGCGGCCTGCCAATGCGCCGAGGACGGCTGCCTCGGTCTCGTCGGTGAGCCTGGCGAAGTACTCGGCGGAGTGGTTGGTGACCAGGCACTCCCGGGGTCCCTCCGGCCGGGGGGACCACAGCGGCTTGTCGCCGACGGATGAGCGGTAGATCTCCCCCAGTGTGATCTGGTCCGCGGGCCGGCCGAGGCGGACACCGCCGCTGCGGCCCTTGATGGACGCGACGAGAGCGTTCTGCACCAGCGGAACCATCAGCTTGCGCACCAGGCTCGGGTTCGTGTCCAGACTCCTGGCGAGCTGGGTCGAGCTGAGGACGGGACTGCCCTGCTCCTCGGCATGGCCCAGCAGGAGCATGGCCTTCAGCGCGCTGGAGAACCTCACGTCCAGCATGCTCGTACCTCTTTCTTCCGCCACTTGGTCCCGTGGTCCGGGTGGCTCCCGACGCCCCCATATTAGCAACTCTTACAGTTGCACTTCCGTCGAAGTATATGTACTTTTCAAACATGCAGATTGTGATCACCCAAGGTGTCCGCCTGCGGAGCACAAGGGACCGGTCGCCCGTCTGCCGTACAAGCCCGGACACCGACAGGCACCACAGAGAGAACCGGAGAAAGCCATGAGCACCGAGAACGAGATCAGGGAGATCGTTTCCCGATACACCCGTGCTGCGGACTGGCGCGACGGCGAGGCACTGTCAAAGCTCTTCGAGGCCGACGCGGTCGTCGAGGTCCACTACCGCGGGCCCGAGGGGATGGAGTTGCTGGGAACCCTCTCCGGAGGCGCGCAGATCGCAACGGCCATGTCCACGGCCATGGCGCCGCACCCGCCCCTGGGCTGGAGCCACCACACCACCTACGACCATCTGGTCTCCGTCGATGGCGACGAGGCCGGCATCGATACCCAGTTCATCACTTTCGACGTCGCCGGAACCAGGAAGCCCGAGGGCGGTTGGCCTGCCGGCACCTTCGGCGCCCAGGGCACCATCAAGCCGATCGAGTCCGGGTACTACCGCTTCACCTTCCGCCGAACCGACGGCGTCTGGCGCATCCGTCACCTGGGCGTCATCCACGACATCCCCTACGTTTTCTGATCACCCTGCGGCCCGTCCCCGTCCCCGTCCCCGACGCCCGCACAGCGGGCCGGCGAAGGCCCCGGTCGCCGGGGGCGGAGCGGGGCCCGTTGGACCCAACGGGTCTGCAACGGGGCGAGGCGCGCGCGCATCGGCACTCAACTGGAAGGTTTCCCAGGCATGGCGACACTTGGACTCATCGGCAGTGGACTCATCGGTGGCACGCTCGCCCGTCTGGCGGTCAACGCCGGCCTGGACGTCGTGCTCAGCAACTCGCGGGGTCCGCAGACGCTTTCCGGCCTCGTGGACGAACTGGGGCCGCAGGTCCGTGCGGCCACTCCCGCGCAGGCGGCAGCCGCCGGGGACTGGGTCGTCGTGACGATCCCGGTCGGCGCTGTCGGGACGGTTCCCCAGGAGCCCCTCGCCGGCAAGACGGTCATCGACACCGGTAACTACTACGCCCCGCGTGACGGCACCATCCCGGAGCTCGAAGCGCACGAACTCACCGACAGCGAACTGCTCCAGCGGCACCTGGCCGAGGCGCACGTCGTGAAGGCGTTCAACAACATCAACTACCAACACCTCAGGGCCCTGCCGCGCCCCGTGGACGCGGCCGACCGCACCGCCCTGCCGATCGCCGGCAACGACCCGGGCGCGAAGAAGCACGCCGCCGACTTGCTCTCGCTGCTCGGGTACGACGCCGTGGACATGGGACCGCTCACCGAAAGCTGGCGCTCACAACTGGGCACTCCGGCCTTCTGCGCGCCCTACGCGGTGACCAAGGACGACAACTACAGGAACCAGCCCGCCGCTCCCGCCTCTGCCGCCGAGGTCAGCGCGGCGCTGGCGTCGGCACGGCGCTGAGCCTTCAAGAAGCAGGTCGCCCCCCGTCAGGTCGCCCCGTCTCTTGTACCGGAATTCCCGTGACGTGGGAATTCCGGTACGGGAGAGGGGGTACCGCTGCTTCTTGCGTGGTGGGACGGGGCTGCCGACGGGGCGCCCGGTCCGGCTGCCATGCTGGGCGCATGGCAGAACTCAACGGCCGGCCGGTCGATCCGGATCAGCTCACCGCTCTCGCCCTCACCAACTACGGTCACTTCACCACCCTCCGCGTGGACGACGGGCGGGTACGGGGGCTGGCGCTCCACCTCGACCGGCTCGGCCGTGACTGCCGGGCCCTGTTCGGGACGGATCTCGACCTCGACCGGGTCCGCGCGCTGCTGCGGCAGGCCGCGCCGGCGCGGCGAGCGGTCACGATACGTGTCACGGTCTTCGACCCCTCCCTGGACCTGGGCCATCCGGAGCTGGCCACCGATCCCCAGGTCCTGATCACTCAACGGGCCGCGTCCGCCGGTCCGTTGCCGCCGATCCGGGTACGGTCCGTCCCGTACGACCGCGACACCCCCGAGGTCAAGAGCGTCGGACTGTTCGGGGCCCTGCGTCAGCGTCGCGAGGCCCGGCTCGCCGGGTTCGACGACGCGCTCTTCGTCGGCGCCGACTCGCTCATCTCCGAGGGCGGCACCTGGAACATCGGCTTCTTCGACGGTGACCAGGTGGTCTGGCCGCAGGCGCCGTGCCTCCAGGGGGTGACGATGCGGCTCCTCCAGGAGGTACGCGAACACCGCGTCGCGCCGGTCACGCTCGCCGATGTCCCCTCCATGCACGCCGCGTTCGCCACGAACGCGGCCATCGGCGTGCGCGCCATCACGGGAATCGACGACACCGGACTCGCAGGGCATCACCCGGTCATCGACGTCCTGCGGGAGGGATACGCCGGGCTGCCGGGCGACGCGCTGTAGCCGCATGATTCCAGGGCCGGTGGTCGCGGGCGGCCGGTCCCACCCGGAGGTGATCAGGGCAAGTGAAACCCCGCCGCTTCGGGATGGACCACAGGAAACCACCGGAACACCTCGCCCAGTGGACAGGCTGGTCAGCCGGCTGAGCCGGACGGGGGCAGGAATCAGGCTCCGGCGATGGTCCGGCCCGGCATCGGCTCCGCGAGCGCGGCCCGCCGGGCCGGGGCGCCGAAGGGGTCGGCGAAGTACTGCGTCTCGTGCACCACGTGCCGGTCGGCGAATTCCATGATGCTCACCGAGTACGAAGGCACACCGTCGTAGGTGATGATGCATTCGCTCACCCACAGATGCGCGTGGCCGGTGATCCGCCGGACGGTGAAGTGCCGGTCGGCCGGGTGCCCGCCGCGTTGCGCCGAAATCGTCGCGCGGCCCTGGAACCGCTCGCCCGACTGCGGGTAGTCCAGGATCGCGTCCGTGGCGTAGATGGCGTGCTCGGCTTCGGTATCCCCGCGTTCCGAGGCTCGCCAATGCTCCTCGATCGCGGCCCTGATCAGGGAATCAGCATCCATGGCACCGCCCTTCCGCAGCGGGGACAGCCTAAGGGCTGCCCCGCGATCCCTGGCGGATCAGCGCGCGGCGTCAGATGCGGAGGTCCCCCGGTCTTCGGCCCCCGGCCCCCGGCCCCCAGGGCCCGAGGGGGAGCACCCCTTCATGGTCTGGCGGTCCCGGCTCAGCTCTCGCGCCGAACGCCGGGGCACTGCCCGCCGATCCGTTTCACCAGGGAACGCGGGCGCCTCGACACGTACGCCTGCCGGTAATTCGCTCTTCGTGCTCACGTCGGCGAACGGTCCGGTTCGCGTCTTTTTGCCGGTGATCAGATCGAGGGCGTCCCCGCTGTCCGGCAGGCAGTCGTTCCGGACCGGTCATTCCGTCTTTCGGTGAGGAAACATGAACCACTCCAGTCCAGTTGGTGAGGGCAGAGCCGTCATGCCCCGGCGTCCAGTGCGCACGCGTGCCGTGATCGTGGCCATGACGCTGGCAGCCGTCACGTCCGTCGGCGCGCCGGTCGACGCGCAGGCCTCGACGCCCGGCACTGCCGATGCCCGAGCCGTGACCGGCTCCCACGTCGTCTCCCGCTGGACCACTCAGTCGGTCGCCAGGGGCGTTGAGGTGCGGACCGGAACGGTGACGAATCCGGCCGCGGAGCCGGCCTGGACCGTCACCGTCGAGGCACCGACCACCAGTCGGCTCACCGGTGCCGCCGCGTGGGCCAAGGTGGGACCGCGGAACTGGGCCGATGCCACGGCCGCGCAGTTGCGGAGCAAGGGCTTCCGCCCGCGTGTGGACGCCATCGACTGGCCTTCCTACAGCGACACCCCGCGCGGCCTGATGGGCCTGCGGATCCGTGTCGGTTCGTACGCCGCCCAGGACGAGGCGGATGCCGCTGCCGAGGCGGTCACCGCGGCGGGCTTCCACGCCACGGCCGAGTGGACCGGGTACGACAGTGACCAGCCGGCCGACAAGCAGAACATCCGCGTCGCGATCATCGACCCGCGCACCTTCTCCGGCACGATCGCCGGTACGCACGACGGCAACGTCACGCGGCGCGCGACGACCTCGTCCGTCACGGCGAAGCTGAACTCGCTGGTCGGCGTCAACGCCGGATTCTTCGTCACCGCGGACACCGACGGCGTGCAGGGCACGCAGGCGGGACTCGGGGCGTACGACGGGAAGCTGGAGTCGATGTCCTCGGGCACCCGGGCGGCACTCGTCCTCGGCGACGGCGGCAAGCGCATCCGGATGGCCGACCTCACCAGCAGCGCCACCGCCACCGCCGGGAAGGCCCGATACGAGGTCCAGGGCATCAACCGCGTACCCGGCACCGTACGCAACTGCGGCCGCCCCGGCGCCCGGCCGAGCACACAGCCCTGGCAGGACGTCACCTGCCGCACGGCCGACGACCTGGTCAAGTTCACTCCCGCCTTCAAGGCCCCGCTGCCCACCGGGGCCGGCGCCCAGGCCGTGCTGGACGCCTCCGGCCGGATCGTCTCCGCGGGCACCCGCGGCGGCACGGTGCCGGCCGGCGGCTCCGTCCTCCAGGGCATCGGCTCGGCCGCCGGCTGGCTGACCGCCCACGCGAAGCCCGGACAGCGGGTCGACGTCGCCGAGACCGTCCGGGACGAGGCCGGGCGCCGAGTCCGCCTCGGCAGCCGTGACAGCATCGTCAGCGCCGCCCCGACGCTGGTGAAGAACGGCCGCGTCAGCATCGACGCGGCAACCGAAGGAGTCGTGGACCCGAAGGACCTCTCCTTCGGTTACGCGTGGGCCAACAGCCGCCAGCCGCGAACCATGGCGGGCACCGACGCCAAGGGCCGGCTGATCCTGGTCACGGTCGACGGCCGCCGGACCGGCGGCAGCGAGGGCTTCACCCTGCGGGAGGCCGCGTCGTTCATGCGGTCCCAGGGCGCGCTCCAAGCCATCAACCTCGACGGCGGCGGCTCGACCGCCATGGCCGTCAACGGCGAACTCGTCAACCATCCTTCGGACGCGACGGGTGAACGCCCTGTTGGCGACACCATCCAGGTACTGCCTCGCTCCACCCACTGAACCAAGCCACTGAACCATGCCACTGACCCGGGCCAGTTACCGGCGGCCGGGGCCAGTCACCGGCGGCCGGGCGCGAAGCGATCCGCTGTGCTCAGCACGTATCACGACGCGCTGAGCACAGCGGTACAGCAGCCGACACTGGCTTGAACAGAGCTGTCGGCCCGGGGAGGTGGCGGGAGGATCGAAAATCTCTCGGCTCGCCCCCTCGCCAGGGACTATTGTCGCGAGCATGGTCGAACTCGATGCCCTCGGTGCCACCCGCGAGGCCTATGACGCTGTTGCCTCCACCTATGCGGAGCTGTTCCGCGACACGCTCCGTGACAGTCCCCTGGATCGCGCGATCCTGGGCGCCTTCGCCGAGGCCGTCCGTGCGAGTGGGGACGGTCAGGTCGCGGACCTCGGGTGCGGACCCGGCCATATCACCGCGTATTTAGATGAGTTGGGGCTGGCGGTGTTTGGTGTTGACGCCTCACCCACGATGGTCGGGCTGGCTCGACAGGCCTATCCGGGCCTGCGGTTCGACGTAGGCTCCATGGCCGCGTTGAACATCGCCGACGGCGTGCTGGGCGGCGTACTCTCACGTTGGTCCATCATCCACACTCAGCCGGAGGAACTCCCCGTTATCCTGGGGGAGTTCCACCGCGTGCTGGCACCCGGCGGCCACCTCCTGGTCGGCTTTTCCGGAAGCGAAGCGCCCTCCCACCCGACGCAGGTCTTCGATCACAAAGTCGCCCCGGCCTATCGGTGGTGGCCCGACCACCTCGCCGCGATGCTGCGCGAGTCCGGGTTGGCCGAGGTGGCCCGGATGGTTCGCGAGCCCCAGCCCACCGACCAACGGCAGTTCCAGGAGATTCACCTGCTCGTCCGCAAAGTCCAGTAAGCGTCCTTGTCGTCCTTGTCGCCCTTGCCAGGCGCTGACGGTGTTGCTTGCTAAGGTGCGCGGGCTGTATCGCTTGAAGAGTTCGCTTGAAGAGTCAGGGCAGCGCTCAATGGAGAGAGGCCGGGCGACGATGCAGGCGTCAGAAGTCCCGCGTGCGGTGGCCGCCGCCCTGTCGATCGCCTCATCGCTTGACCTGACTGTCGACGACGCGATCGTTCTCCATGACTCGAACAAGCTCACTCTGCGTCTGCTGCCTGGTGACGTCCTGGCCCGGGTGGCACCCGTAGCGCACCACGTCGCACAGTTCGAAGTCGATCTTGCTCAGCGGCTCGCCGAGGCCGGGTGCCCTGTGGCCGCTCTCGACCCTCGGGTGGAGCCACGCGTCTATGAGCGCGACGGTTTCGTCGTCACGCTCTGGACCTACTACGAACCCGTGACACCTCTGGAGGTCTCACCGGCCCCCTACGCCAACGCGCTTGAGCGGCTGCATGCCGGCATGCGCAAACTCGATGTCCCTGTGCCGCGGTTCACCGATCGAGTCGCGCAGGCTCAACAACTCGTGGCGGACCGCGACCGCACTCCGGCGCTCGCCGACGCGGACCGGGGACTGCTCGGCGACACGTTACGAAACCTGAGAAGAGCGATCGTCGAGCGCGGCGGCCCCGAGCAACTGCTGCATGGCGAGCCGCACCCGGGCAACGTGCTCACCACGAAGAACGGGCTGCTGTTCACAGACCTTGAGACGTGTTGCCGTGGGCCCGTCGAATTCGACCTCGCCCATGCGCCTGAAGAAGTCGGCGAGCACTATCCGGGTGTCGATCACGACGTGCTGCGCGAGTGCCGGATCCTCGTGCTGGCGATGATCACAACGTGGCGCTGGGACCGAGGCGACCAACTCCCCGACGGGCTCCGGCTGGGCACGGAGTGGCTCAGCCAGATCCGCGCGGCTCTCGACGGCGGCGGCCCGGATACCCCTCGCTGATCGCGGACCTTCGAGGTTGTAGCCCAATACCGTCGGCCATCCGGGTAAACCTCGCCCAGGGCACGATCATCGTATCGAGTTAATGTCACCGGTTTTTCTGGACCGACTGGGTGCACCGGCCGTTACTGTTCCCAGAGATCTGGACGGATTCCAGGTTGTTTGCCCCTCTTTTTCCCGTTCCCGGTGCCGCGAGACCCCCGTCGGTCACCGCCCTTACGAAGGAGAGCGCGCCCGATGACTGTTGATACCGGCCTGGAGGGACAGATGGAGCAGCCCCGGCAGTCCAGCCTGGGTACCGCGGCTGCTCGTAACCTTGCCACCACGACCAAGTCTGCCCCGCAGATGCAGGAGATCAGCTCCCGCTGGCTGCTGCGGATGCTGCCCTGGGTGGAGACCAAGGGTGGCGCCTACCGGGTGAACCGTCGGCTGAGCTACACCGTCGGTGACGGGCGCGTGGAGTTTGTCCAGGACGGTGCCAACGTCCGGGTGATCCCCCGGGAGTTGGGCGAACTGGCCCTTCTGCAGGGCTTCGAGGACGTGGAGGTGCTGACCGCGATCGCCGACCGGTGCGTGCAGCACGACTTCCGTGCCGGCGACAGGCTGGTCGAGCGCGGTGCGCCCGCCGACCGGATCCACTTGATCGCCCACGGCCGGATCAGCCAGACCTCCGTCGGCAAGTACGGCGACGAAGTGGCCGTCGCCGTACTTGCCGACGGCGACCGGTTCGGCGACCACGCCCTGTTGGATACGGACGCCCGGTGGGACTCCACCGCCACCGCCGAGACGGCCGGCACCCTGCTCACCCTGTCCCGCGCCGACTTCGCCGCCGTACTGTCCGCGGCGCCGAGCCTCCAGGCCCATGTCCAGCAGTTCAGTTCGCTTCCGCTCAAGCGGCAGAATCGTCACGGCGAGGCGGAGATCGCCATGTCGGCCGGCCACACCGGCGAGCCCGAACTGCCCGGCGCGTTCGTCGACTACGAACTGAAACCACGCGAGTACGAACTCTCCCTCGCGCAGACCGTTCTGCGGGTCCACACGAGGGTCGCCGACCTCTACAACGGGCCGATGAACCAGACCGAGGAGCAGCTCAGGCTCACCATCGAGGCGCTGCGCGAGCGCCAGGAGTACGAGCTGGTCAACAACCGGGAGTTCGGTCTGCTCCACAACGCCGACTTCAAGCAGCGCATCCAGACCCACTCGGGACCACCCACCCCGGACGATCTCGACGAGCTGCTCTGCCGCCGCCGCGGCTCCAAGTTCTTCCTCGCCCACCCCAGGACGATCGCGGCGATCGGGCGTGAGTTCAACCGACGCGGCCTCTACCCGACCCACGTCGACCTCGGCGGGCAGCAGGTCCCGGCCTGGCGCGGAGTCCCGATCCTGCCCTGCGGCAAGATCCCCATCACCAAGGAGAAGACCAGCTCGATCCTCGTCATGCGCACGGGCGAGGACAACCAGGGCGTCGTCGGTCTGCGCCAGACGGGTCTCCAGGAGGAGTACGAACCGGGCCTGTCGGTGCGCTTCATGGGCATCGACGAAAAGTCGATCATCTCCTACCTCGTCACCACCTACTACTCCGCCGCCGTCCTTGTGCCCGACGCGCTCGGCGTACTGGAGAACGTGCAGATCGCCAGTCGGCACGATTAGGGCCTCTCGGCTGGATCTTGCCGGGCTCGCGTGCCCGCGGTGACATCAGCGGCTGACGCGGCGGGCCGGGCCTCGCCGCGTTGTCCTCAGTCGGCGACTCGCCCGCTGCCTCAAGGGCGTGGGAGGTGCTCCCTCCGCGTCGCCTCCCGCCTCCGCCCTGCGATTCACGGCACCAACGGTGACACCAGCCGCTGACGCGGCGGGCGCTCCCCGATCCGGCCTGATCCAAACGGAAAACCCCAGGGCACGTGGACCCTCCAGGCCGGCCGAGCGTGCCCAGAATCCGGACGATTCCCCCCTCCCGTCAAGGAGCTGTGGATGCCCAACCCTGAGCCCTTCCCAGTGCAATCGGGCCTGCCCGCGGCCGCTTCCCGCTTCGGGGCGCACGTCCTCGCCGACGCCGCCGCCCGCGCCCGCGACATCAAGGCCGCCACCGGCGGCCCCCCACTGGCGCCTTCCTCATCCGCCGCCCCGGCCCCCGTGGAGGTCCCTGCCGCCGAGGTCCGTACACCCACCGCGGAGCTGCGACGGATCCTGCGTGGCCCCAGTGGTCTGGGCACGGCGGGCCTGTACTTCGCCCGGCACGAAGAGCCGACGCCGACGCCTACGGAGGGCCGGCCGATCCCGAGCCTCTATCACCACCCTGTGCCGGAGCCCGACTCCGTGCGAGTGGAGGAGGTCAGCCGCAGGATCAAGGCTTGGGCGTTGGACGAGGTCGATCTGTACCCCGATGACTGGGAGGATCAGTTCGACGGATTCTCCGTGGGGCGCTACATGGTCGCCTGCCATCCGGACGCCCCCACCGTCGACCATCTGATGCTCGCCACGCGCCTGATGGTCGCCGAGAACGCGGTGGACGACTGCTACTGCGAGGACCACGGGGGCTCGCCCGTCGGCCTGGGCCAACGCCTTCTGCTGGCGCACACCGCCCTAGACCCCCTGTACACGACGAAGGAGTACCAGCCGCAGTGGGCGGAGTCTCTTCGGTCGGACGCACCTCGACGCGCATACCGTTCCGCCATGGAGTACTTCCTCCAAAAGGCCGGCCCTTCTCAGGCCGACCGGTTCCGGCACGATATGGCCCGGCTGCACATGGGGTATCTCGCCGAGGCCGCCTGGGCCCAGCAGGACCACGTCCCTGAAGTGTGGGAGTACCTGGCGATGCGCCAGTTCAACAACTTCCGCCCCTGCCCCACCATCACCGACACCGTCGGCGGCTACGAACTCCCGGCGGACCTGCACGCCCAGCCCGCCATGCAGCGGGTCATCGCGCTCGCCGGGAACGCCACCACGATCGTGAACGACCTGTACTCGTACACCAAGGAACTCGCCGGCCCCGGCCGGCACCTGAACCTGCCGGTGGTGATCGCCGAACGTGAGGACGTCTCCGACCGCGAGGCCTATCTCAAGGCGGTCGAGGTGCACAACGACCTCATGCGTGACTTCGAGGCCGAAGCCGCGGCCCTGGCCGCCGCCTGCCCCGTCCCGAGCGTGCTGCGCTTTCTGCGAGGGGTGGCCGTGTGGGTCGACGGCAACCACTACTGGCACCAGACCAACACCTACCGCTACAGCCTGCCCGACTTCTGGTGAGAAGAATGGATTCATCTGTGACCAGCACCGAACTGACCAGCACCGACTCGGCCTCCACCGGCACCTCCGTGTTCATCCCCGCCCCGGTGACGCCCTATCAGGAGGACATCGCCCGTTACTGGGACGGCGAGGCGAGGCCCGTGAACCTGCGTCTCGGCGACGTCGACGGCCTGTACCACCACCACTACGGCATCGGGGACGTCGACCACTCGGCTCTTGGCGACGCCGCGAACAGCGCGTACGAGAAGAAGCTGATCGCCGAGCTCCACCGTCTGGAGTCGGCACAGGCCGAACTCCTCCTGGACCACCTCGGACCCATTGACCGCGACGACACGCTCGTGGACGCCGGCTGCGGCCGCGGCGGCTCGATGGTGATGGCGCACCAGCGCTTCGGATGCAAGGTCGAGGGCGTCACACTCTCGGCCAAGCAGGCCGATTTCGCCAACGGGCGTGCCCGTGAACTCGGCATCAAGGACCACGTTCGCGCCCGCGTCTGCAACATGCTCGATACGCCCTTCGAAACCGGGCAGGCCGCGGCCTCGTGGAACAACGAGTCGAGCATGTACGTCGACCTGCACGACCTCTTCGCCGAGCACTCCCGCGTCCTCGCGGCAGGTGGCCGCTACGTGACCATCACCGGCTGCTGGAACCCGCGTTACGGCCAGCCGTCGAAGTGGGTCTCCCAGATCAACGCGCACTTCGAGTGCAACATCCACTCCCGCCGGGAGTATCTGCGCGCCATGGCCGACAACCGCCTCGTACCGCATGCCGTCATCGACCTCACTCCCGAGACCCTGCCCTACTGGGAACTGCGGGCCACGTCCTCGCTGGTCACAGGTATTGAGGAGGCGTTCATCAACTCCTACAAGGACGGCTCCTTCCAGTACCTCCTGATCGCAGCCGACCGCGTCTGAGGGCTGTCCCGGCAGGACTTGCCCGGTCGCGGGGAGCGGTCACGATACGTGGGGGCGGACCGGCCTGATCTGTGAGGAGCGGTGCGCTCACGCCGACGTGGCGGGGAGAACGGCGAGGAACTCGCGGACGTGGCGGAGCCAGGTCGCTCGGTCTGCCGCGTTCAGGACGTGGGCGGCGCCGGGCAGTTCGATCAGCTGGGCGCCCGGAATGCCGGCCGCCAGACGGTACGAGCTCTCGGGCAGTACGAGCCGGTCGCCGGTCGGCACCACCACCAGGGTGGGTGCGGACACCTTCGCCAGGTCGGTCCGGATGTCCACGCGGGACACCAGGTCGAAGTGGTCCAACGTGCCCGGCGGCATCGCGGCCAGGGTCTGGGCGACCGGTGCGTCGAGGTCGGCCGGTTCGAGGTCCGCCAGGTCCGCCACGTCCGCCGGGGACATACAGGACAGGAGGACGAGTCGTGCCAGGTCGTCCCACTGACCCGCGGCCGCAAGGGACTTGATCAGCTGGGCGGCCAGCGCCAGGACGGGGTCAGCGGTGGGGAAGCCGGCGGTGAGGACGAGGGCCCGGACGCGGGTGGGGTGCCGTGTGGCGATCCGGACGGCCACGGCGCTGCCGAGGGACTCCCCGAGGACGGCGAACGAGTCCTGGCCGGCTGCGACGGCGGCTGCGACCAGGCGGTCGGCGAGGTCGTCCAAGTCCAGTGGTGCGACGGCCGCAGGGGAGCCACCCGCTCCCGGGTAGTGCGGGCCGACGAGGGTGTGGTCCTGGGCGAGGTCGTCGAGGACGAGGCCGAAGTTTCCCTCGATGCCGCCGCCGGCGCCGTGGGCGAGCAGGAGTGCGGGGCCGCGCCCCTGCACGAGGACATCGAGGTGAGGGGTGGGAAGCGCGTGATCAGTGGTCATGCCGCCGACGCTAAACTCCGACATCAGTGTCAGAGTCAAGTTGCGGTGTGTGCGCCGGAAGCGTGAAGGGGGGCGAGCGGCATGCGTATGAAGGAGATGGTGCGGCGCACCAGGGTCCATGAGCGGCTGCTGCGCTACTACGAGCAGCAAGGACTGCTGACGCCCGAGCGGCTGCCCAGCGGCTACCGCGTCTACGGCGAGTCGGACGTCGAGACGGTGCGCCGCATTCGCTGTCTGCTGGCGGCAGGCCTGCCGACCGCTCTGATCGCTCAGGTTCTGCCGTGCGTCCGGGCGGACGACGAGCGCCTCGTGCCCACCTGTCCGGACCTGCTCGCCCAGCTGCGCCGGGAGGGCGAGCGGATCACCCGCGCCATCGAGGATCTACAGGCGTCGCGCGCGATGCTCGACACCATCATCGCCGCCGTGCCCCCAGGGGGCGCCGGGACGCCGAGGTCGCCTCAGCCGGGCGTAGCCGAGGCAAGCTGACGGGAAGCCCCAGATGGAGCGGCTTGCCATTGCGAGGCGGAAGGCATCGTAGGGGTTCGACCGGAACATGACCAGGACTTCGCCACCGCCAAGACTGTCCTCGGCAGCTCGCACCTCGTCGGCCTCGCCCTGGACTTCGGCCTCATAGCCGCCGCCAGGCGCCAACTCCCCGCGCCCGCCGCTTCGTTGGTGAAGCGGCGGGGTTCAGGCGTGAGGGGAGAGGCGCGCTCAGTGGTGGGTTTTGGCGAACGCCACGAGTTCGGTGAAGGCTTTGGTGGTCAGTGTGAGGTGAGGGCCGTACGGGGCCTTGCTGTCACGGACGGGAACCACACCGTGCGAAGCGGCGAGGTTTGCGGCGACAAGTTGCCCGGTGAGCCCTACCCCGGTCCTCATCGGCCGCCCTCCCCGGACAGTGGTCCTGGTGTTCCCCACCCGCCCAAGGTTGCTTGAGCAGTTACCTCCGACGCGCACAAGGAGTGCCTCAGCCGTACAGTGCTGGGCCGCGTCCTCATGGCTGGAGGTGGCCTTTCCTCGGATTGGGTTCCCTCGTTCGCCGCTGTACCCCGTGCCTCGTTCCTGCCGGATCTCATGTGGGCCGTTCGACCTGAAGACGGGGCAGAGCGTTGCCGTCTCCCGGTCGGCAGAGCCGGAGGCCTGGTACGGGTACGCGGCATCTGACGTTCCCGTTGTCACGCAGTGGGACGACGGCCGGCATTCCGGTACCGAACCGGGTGAGCTGTCCACCTCGTCGGCGTCCATGCCGTCCGTCGTGTTCCGGATGCTTCAGGACCTGGACGTGCAACCAGGCAATCGTGTCTTGGAAATCGGCACGGGCTCCGGATGGAATGCCGCGCTGTTGGCACACCGGTTGAGGACGGAGAACGTCGTCACGGTGGAACTTGATTCCGTTGTCGCGGCAGAGGCACGAACAGCGCTCAACGTGTTCGGTCTGCCGGTCTCTGTCATCAACCGTGACGGACTCAAGGGATATCCGGAAGGAGGGCTGTATGACCGCGTCATCGCGACGTGCGGGTTCCGGGAACTCCCCTTCGCCTGGGTGGAACAGAGCCGACCGGGCGGAGTCATCGTGGTCCCGTGGGGGACTCACTACGGCAACGGTGACGCCGTGGCCCGGTTGGTTGTCGCCGATGACGGAGAGAGCGCCACCGGGCAGTTCACAGGTCCCGTGGAGTTCATGAAGGCACGGGACCAACGGCTCGCGCCCATCGTGCATTCCGAGTTCGTCAGCGGCGGCATGACCGACTGTGACAAGGCGTCCACCACCATCACGGAGGACGAATTCATGGGGGAGCGCTTCAGCTCACAACGGTTCGTCTTGGGTCTCAGACTGCGCGACTGCGTCCATGTCGAAGCAGAGAAGCGCGACGGTGCACGACCCGTGTGGTTCTACGGGCTCACTGATCGTTCGTGGGCATGCGTGATGTTCCGTGACGGAGACACGGCGTCGGTCTGGCAATCCGGCCCCCGACGCCTGTGGGAGGAAGCCTCTTCGGCCTACGCCTGATGGGTGGGCAAGGGCAAACCCGGATACGAGCGCTTCGGGCTCACCGTGACGGCGGAAGGGCAGAGCGCGTGGGTGGATGATCCGGCCGGTTCCTGGCCGGTCTGAGACCACTCCGAGCGGCCCCGTCCGCGCACTGCCTCCGTGGCGTGCGGGCGGGGCTTGCCCGCTGTGTCCGCCGGTATCCGCGGCAAGGTCTTCTTGACCATGCCGCAGCGGCATGGGTTCCACTGGAGGCATCGACGCGTCCGCGTCGCGGGAAACCTGAGTCCTGGGGGACATCGTGGGGTGGAGTACCCGTCAACTCGCCGAGCTGGCCGGCACGACGCTGCGCGCGGTACGGCACTACCACGACGTCGGCCTGCTCGCCGAGCCCGAGCGCCGGGCCAACGGCTACAAGAGCTACGGCGTGGCCCACCTCGTCCGCGTACTGCGCATCACACGCCTGACCGGGCTCGGGCTCTCGCTGAAGCAGATCACCGAGCTGGGCGAGGCCGACGAACACCCCGAGGAGGCGCTGCGCGCGCTGGACATCGAACTGGCCGCGTCCATCGAACGGTTGCGGGGGATGCGCGCCGAGATCGCCGTGATCCTGGACCGGTCCGCGTCGACCGACCTCCCGCCCGATCTGGCCAGGGTCGTCGCCGACGCGGAAGTCCCGGCGACCGACCGTTCGATGGCCGTGGTCATGAGCCAGGTTCTGGGCCAGTCGGTGCTCGACGCCTACGCGGCCATGCTGCGGACGACCGGGCCCGACGCCACCCTTGTCGAGTTCGACCGTCTGCCCGCCGACGCCGACGAGCGCACCCGTCAGGCCCTGGCCGAGCGGATGGTTCTGGTACCCGCCGTCCGCAAGGTGCGCACGGAGTTCCCGAGTGTCCAGGAGCTGTGCGCGGACGCGCCCCGAGGAGAGGACTTCGCCGTGCACGCGCTCGGCCTGGCCGCCCTCGATCTCTACAACCCCGCCCAGATCGACGTACTGATCCGCATGAACGGCTAGGGCCTCTCGTTTGGATCTTGCCGGGCTCGCGTGCCCTGGTGCCGCGCCTCGCCGCGTTGTCGTCACTCCACGACGCTCCGCGTCGCCTCCCTCCTCCGCCTTGCGATCCACGGCACCAGACCCCGCTCCCTGATCCGGCCTGATCCAAACGAAAGACCCTAGGCGTGTCCGCAAAGTAGCGCCGTCCCAAGCCCGCCCGTTCCCGCCGCACACCCGTGCGCGCCCGTACGCCCTCGTACGTCCTTGAGGAGGACCATCAGATGCACAGAACTCTGTCCCTCGCCCTCGCTGTCACCGCGGTGGCAGCAACCACGATTCCGGGAGTGTCGGTGGCGGCGACGCCGGACACCGTGCGGTGGGGCCCGTGCCCGGAGAAGGTCGCCGCGCCCCGTCTTGAGTGCTCGACGCTCGAAGTCCCGTTGGACTACAGGGATCCCGACGGCCGGCAGATCGAGATCGCGATCTCCCGGCTGGCGAGCAAGAACCCCTCGCAGCGCCGCGGCGTGCTGCTGACCAACCCAGGCGGCCCCGGCGTTACGGGACTCGGCTACCCGGCCGCTCTCTCCGACTCGGGGCTGCCGCAGAAGGTGCTGGACTCCTACGACGTGATCGGCTTCGACCCGCGTGGCGTCGCCCGCAGCTCGCCGGTGGCCTGCGATCTGACGCCGGAGCAGCAGGCACGCGGCAACTTCCCGCGGTACGCGCACACCGCGGCCGATGTCGCGCGCGAGGCGGTGCACGCGCGGACCATCGCCGAGCAGTGCACCACCTCGCGGACGGCGTGGATGCTGCCGCACACCACCACCGCGAACACCGCGCGTGACATGGACCGGATCCGGGCGGCACTCGGCGAGCCGAAGCTCTCGTACCTCGGTGCCTCCTACGGCACTTACCTCGGCGCGGTGTACACGACGATGTTCCCCCAGCGCAGCGACCGGATCGTACTCGACAGCAACCTGGGCCCCGGCGGTTACGACTTCACGGCCATGCGATTGCTCGCCCGCGGACTGGAGGACCGGTTCCCGGACTTCGCGGCGTTCGCGGCCGCGCACCCCGAGTACGGTCTGGGCACCACACCGGAGCAGGTGACCGCGGAGTTCTTCGATCTCGCGGAGCGGTTGGAGACGAACCCGGTCCGGGGCGTCGACGGGACGTTGTTCCGCGGAATCACGTTCGGGGAACTCTACGCCGACGCGAGCATGCCCCGACTGGCCGAGACCTGGCGGGCGCTCGACACGGACCAGCCGCTTCCGATCGACCCGCCGTCGGCGGACATGGACAACTTCTTTGCCGCCCGGTTCGCAGTGGTATGCGGCGACACGCGCTGGCCGGGCACGGTCCGGGAGTATCAGCGGAGTGTCGCGGTCGACCGGCTGAAATACCCGATGCTGGGCGCGTCCACGGCCGGCATCGGACCGTGCGCGTTCTGGCCGGCCGAACGGGTCGAGCCGCCGGTGCGCATAGGCGACCGGGGACCGTCGAACGTGCTCATGGTGCAGAACGAGCGCGACCCGGGCACGCCGCTGGCAGGCGCCCAGGAGCTGCGGCGGGCGTTCGGAAAGCGGGCCACGATGGTGACGGCCGACCAGGGCGGCCACGGTGTCTATCCGTTCAGCCCCAACACGTGCGCGAAGGACGCGGTGACGGCGTTCCTGACCGCCGGACAGCGCCCGTCACAGGACCTCGCCTGCGCGGCGGAGCCAGGCAAGTAGCCGGAGCGGGCTCGGAAGCGGGAGCGGAGACATGTTCACGGAGTGGCGGCGTCGTCGGGCCGCGCAGCGGGTCAAGCCGGGGGACGGGCGAGCGCTGAAGCGTTTCCGTTGGTGGCAGTTGCTTTTCCGCGCACTGTTCTATCTTCGGCTGACGGACGATGCCGGCCGGCAGACGGTCTACGCCGTCGACGTCAGGCATTGGCAGAACCAGTCGTCCGGCGAGGTCAAAGCCCACCTGTACCTCGATGGCAGGCGTCACGCCGAGTCCAGACTCCCTGCCGCCTTCCCCGTCCGAGGCGGCACCGTCGAAGTAAGGATGAGCGCCTTCGGGCTCAAGCGCTGCCACTACGTCACCGCCGATGGGGCCGAGTATCAGCTCGTCCCGGACCCCGACTCAGCCGAGGGACGCCGAGCGCGCCTCGACCGCGCGCACCCCGCGCTGAGCCGCTGGATCGGTTTCGTCTCGGTGATCGTGCTCGTCATCGCCCTGGCACTCCTCATCTCACAGCTCATCGAACAGCTCACCCAGGTGCCCGTCGTCTCCCAGCACATCGGGACTTTCACCTCGCCCATCCATCTGCCGGCATGGCTCAACATCACGATGGGGGTGGGCACTCTGGTGGCCAGCACGGAGCGGGCGCTGCGGCTGCGCTACAGCCGGCTGCTCGACGGCGGGGCGGGCTGAGGCGACTGTCCAGGTACCCCAAACATTCCGGGACCTCAAGCATGCGGGCCGCCAGTCGGCGAACGTCTCGTCCAGCCTCGGATCCTGCGGGTTCTGCCAGATGAGGCAGCCGTAGACGATGCCGGGCACCTCGGAGCCCATCAGGTCTGCTGGGCCTTCGCCGAGCGTTCGATTGATGGCTTCCAGGTAGGCGGCGATCGACGCATACAACGGCTCTTCCATGAACAAGCCCTCGTAGCTGCTCCACTCACCGAGGCCGGCAGCCGACAGGTACAAGCCGGTGTCGGTTGCTTCGCGGTAGTTGCCGAAGGGGGCAGCCCACTGCGAGCCTTCCCAGTAGTCCTTGCCCTGGCGGTCGAAGCCGGCCAACCGCGGCCGGATCGACTGAGAAGGGGTGAGCAGCAGCCCGTGAGGCAGGAACCGTCCCGTGGCTACCTCGCCCTCTTCGTCGTACTCCTCAATGTCGAGCTGCCGCACCCCGCCGGCCATCGCCCAGAGGGCGACCAGCTCGGGCAAGAAGCCGTACCCGCAGTAATGCCTGAGTTGGCCTTCTGCTTCCTCAACCTCGGCCTCGGTGGCCGGGGGCAGAATCGAAGCGTGCGAGGTGGGAGCGTGCACGCGCAGCCATTCGGTCAACTGCTGCCAGGCGATGGCCGTCCGCTCTATATGTTGGGTGTTCATACTCCAGACCCTATGCAGAGAGGGAACAATCCCCGCTGCCCCGCGACGCCGCTCAACACCTCACCGCGCTTCTGCGACGGCAGCATGCCATCTACCGGGAGCGAGGCGACGGCATCGTGATACGGGGCGAGTACGCGGGCCGGTGGATCCCCCTCCCGAACACTGTTCCCATCACCTCACGGTTCTGCCCCGCCATCAGCGCGGCCACCGCCCGCAGCCGGTCCTCTGCGTCGACGGCGACAGATGCCGCGTGTCCCCCCGCCAGATCGCTCATACCCGCAACGGGCCCAGAACCCGAACCAGTTTGGAGTAATAGTCAGGTTCCGACTTCCCTGTTGATGGCGAAATCGCCGACGCGGTCAACGCTTATGCGGGAGCGGAGGTCGTATCAGAGACAGACGTCGAAGCTCTTCGGACCGGCGCTGTGGAGACTGCCCACCCAGTCGTCCTCGACGGTTTGGCCGCCTTCTTCGGGGTCTCCTCTTTGTACTTCCAGTCGGTTGATGTCGTGGCCCGTCAGGTCTATGAGGGACTCCGGCTCTTGTCAGCTGCACGCAAAGGGGCTGTGGGGGAGGGTCAGAACCCGGGGCGGTACGCAAGGGCTGTCGGCGAGTGCCATGTCGCTCATCAATGACTTGATCGTGGAGTTGGAGCAGCGGGAGCCGGACGCGAATGAGTAGGAGCTGTCCGGGGCGCCTCCGCTGCCCCGGACAACTGCTCTCAGCTATGCCTGGTCGGTGTCGCGCGGCTCATGACGCCTACCCGAGGCGAACACGACCCTGACCGCCTTCAGCGCGCCGAGATCGGTGAGTGGGTCTCCGTCGACGAGCAGCAGGTCTGCCCGGAAGCCGGGTGCGATCCGGCCGGTTACCGTGCTCAGGCCCAGTGCGTCAGCCGCGTCGATTGTCGCCATGTCGATGACCCTGCTGTTCGGCAGGCCCAGGTGCGCGTAGAAACCCAGCGCCGAGGCGAGCCCGTCGAAACCGGCACGGCCGACTCCCGCGTCGGTCCCCACGATGATCTTGGCACCGGATTTCGCCATCTGCCGCACTCCGTCGAACAGCGCCTCTGTCCGCTCCTCGCCGAAGAAGCGGGCGGCCATCTGCCAGTGCGGGCTCACGGTGGGAGAGACGAAGATTCCCTGCTCCACGATTCGGGCCAAAACGTCGGGCCGGAGGTCGAAGCCGTCGGCGGTCATCCACGTACAGTGCTCGATCGTGTCTACGCCAGCCTTCACGGACGCTGCGATGCCGTCCGCTCCGTGTGCGTGCGCGGCCACCGGCACGCCGGCCTGGTGGGCCTCGCCCACAAGGGCTTCAAGCTCTTCCGGTGAGAACTGGCTCTGCCAGCTCCTCGGCCCGTCCTTGGTCAGTCCGCCGCCGGTGGCCATGACCTTGATCACGGTGGCACCTGCCGCGATGTTGCGCCGTACCAGGTCGCGAACCTCGGCCGCCCCGGAGACCTCGCCTCCCAGGAAGTAGCAGTGCCCTCCGGGCGGGGTGGCGGGCGTACCAGCCGACACGATCCGAGGTCCTGGCGTGCGCCCGTCGGCGATCTCCGCGGCCACGCGAAGCGCGAATCCGTCGCGGTCTCCCAGGTCCCGCGCGGTGGTCACCCCGCTGAGGAGGAGCTGCTCCGCGCGGCGGCGCATGTCCTGGATCAGGGTCTTATCGCTGGATGCTTGGAAGACGGCTCGGGGGTCGGTGCCGCCGTCGAACGCGAGGTGGATGTGTGCGTCGATGAGACCGGGCATGAGGGTGCCGGGAAACGCGAGGCGCGTCGTGTTCGGGTCGGCCTGGTCAGCGAGCTGTTCCCGCGGACCGACCGCGGTGATCGAGTCGCCCTCGATGAGGACCGCGCCGTCCTCCAGATACTTTCCGGAGCCCACCAGGACTCGGTCCGCGGTGATCAGCATGGCGTCTCCTTGGTTCTGGATGACGGTGCGGAAGCGCGAAGCGCGTCCGACACCGCGATCAGTTGTTTGACGTCCGATTTCCGGTCGCGTCCCAGAGACATTGCCAGCGGGACGGCCGGACGTGGTGCGGGCTCGCCCTGCCCGATCCTTGCGACCGCCTGGCGGAGCCGGTCGGCCAGTTCGTCGGGGGCAAGGTCGAGCGCAGAGCCGCCGTACTCGTCTTCAACCCAGTAGGGACTGGTGTCCACGAGTCCGTCGCGACATTCCACCATCCTCCGGTGGTACCGCCGATGCACACCGTGAGCCCGCCACCGGTCTCGAAGAGAAGGCGAGGCTGGGTGCAGCACGTTCTCGGGATATGCCTCCGACAGCAGTTGCCACAGCGGGGTAAGGCGACGGTGGTCACGGCGATGCCGGAGCCAGAGCCGAAGGGACGCCGCTCTCGTACTCGCACCCGAGTAGGTGACACCTGCCACGAAGAGGAGGATGGACGCCGCCAGCAGGAAGGCCACCCCAGCCATGAACGGCTGCGGAACGGTTTCACCGCTCCACCGGATGATGACGACGACCAGCCGTATCGCGCAGGCCACGGCCGTCGTGATGAGACCGATCGCGGCCATCCAGAGACCGGTGGAATGGGGGCGCCGCGATTTGCTGGCGTAGCGGCGAGTCCACCGTGCGGCGGAGCCCAGGGCGTACGTGTTGTAGACGCCGGCGACGCCGTAGAAAAAGGCAACTTGCGGGATCGTCATATCGGCAGTGCTGTACGAACCGACGAAAACTTCATGAGGGACCGACACCACGGCCGCGGTGATCGACATCGCCACCAGGGCGACGACGACGGCTTCCCACCGGGCTCGGCGTCCGGCCTGCCTGTCTGCCGAGTACAGGTAGAAGCACATCAAGAAGTAGGCCGACAGCAGAAGCAGAATGTTCTGGAGCAGCTTCGCGGCGCCATGCGCGGCCACGGCATCGAATCCGGAGGCGCCACCGGGCATGGCCAGAGGGTAGGACAGGGCGATGCACAGCAGGCACAGCGTGACCGAGCGAAGAGGCGCGTCGCGAGGGTCTCGTGCTAGGTGGTAGAGCTTCCACAGGACGGCGGCCACGATGAGGAGGAGTAGCTCGGGCACGGGCTAGATCCACCCTCGTCGGCCTTCGAGGGCAGACTGGATGCGCCGGAGAGAGGGGTCCGCCGGCAACGGCGCCTCGCGTTCGAACACCGAAGACCATTCCAAGAGGATGGTGGCCACGAGTTCAACGGCGCACTCCTCGCCGGATTCGTACGAGCAGCGCCGAGCAAAACGACGGATCAGCCCACGATCGACCACCGGGATCAGGTTCTTCCATCCCTCGGCGAAGTCATCAGGGGTTTTCTCCCTTTGGGCGACTTCTTCATCCTTGGCCACGATGAGGTGACCCACTTCGTGCAGGATGATGTGATCTTGGTGCAGACGCGTGGTCTCCTGCTGGTAGAAGATCACGTCCATCTGAGGGAAATCGACCCACACCCCGGACGGGCCCGGCTTCTCAAGGGCAACCGGCCGAAGATCAATAGGTCGTCCACGGCGTTTGCCCAGTGCTCGGCACAGCTCTTCTACGTCCATCGGAGGGCCGATGTCGAGAGCACGCAACTCCCGCCGGATTTGGCGGTGCAGGTCTTTCTCCGCCGTCCGTCTACCAGCCGTGCGCCAACGGCCCAACCGCCGATGAGTAGTTCTGCCTTGTGCAGTGGGCTCAGCCGCGTTGCGACTACGCCTTCCTGACCACATCAGTAATCCCTGTTCGTACCGGCGGTTGACGGCTTCCACACGGAGCCGAGCGACAGCCGCGCCCGTGTCGACAGCACTCTGACCCCGGGCCGCTTCTGACCTGCGAGCACGCAAATGATCACAGGCGCCGAGGGCAGAGCGGCTTGGGTCACGGGACGTGAGCGCACCTTCCAATGGCACCCAAATGATCTAGCGCGCAAACGAGCATCGTGATCGACAAGCTGTCTCGACGGAGCTACCGGGAGCCGTCTTGGACACTACGGCACGCCTCGGATCAGGGATTATCTGAAGTAACGTCATATTCGCAGCTCGCCGCTTGGTTATCGCCGTGTCGATCGCGGCGGACGGCTTATTGTGGGAATGGATCACGCGTGTGAGCTGCGAGTCTTCTGACTCGTCATGTTCACACCACCCCTTTGGTGCATTCGTTTTGGCTGCTCGCTGCCGTTATCAACCTCACAGGCAGACTCTGCTGTGAGGTTGTGGCTGTAGTCACTCCGGGACGGTAGGGGTTTCTCTCGTCTCTCGCTATTACTCTTTCGGTCATGTCTGCCGAAATGTGCGATCGAGGCGCTGGTTACCTTGAGTTCTGGAATGAGTACCACCTGTCCACGCTAACGACGGTGCGCCCCAACGGCCGCCCGCACGTCGTGCCGGTCGGCGTGACCGTCGATTTCGAAGCCGGGATTGCGCGAGTCATCACTGGAAAATCCAGCAAGAAGGTGGCCAACATCCTGGGGGCGCTCCCCGGTCAGGCTCGCGTTTCTGTTTGCCAAGTAGAGGGAGGGCGCTGGGCAACTCTGGAAGGCGTCGCGGAGGTCCGCACTCACCCAGACGTAGTCGCTGATGCCGTGGCCCGCTACGGAGCCCGATATGGACGCACGCCGACCCCCAACCCCGAGCGCGTGGTCATCGAGATTACGATCGACCGGGCCATGGGACGTGCGGATGTGCCCAGGCCCCAGGCTGCCGTCACGTAATCACGCTCGGATTTTCGTTGCATTCCCTCGTGAACGTGGGTCCAAGTCTCGGCGTGCTTCAGCGTGTGGGCCCGCCGGCGCTTCGCTCTGCGGGGGTGGACCGACCGTCTTCGCGCCTGAAGGCACCCTTTGCTGAACACCTCACCTGGCGTACCACGTACGGCTTCCTGGCGATGATCCTCGCAGTGGTCGCCGTCCTCGCCCTTGGCCTGCGCGCGCCCTGGCCACCCGCCCTTGCATACCCCGCCGAACAGCCAACGTCAGCGGGTCAGTAGCCCGCATTCGCCCCTTCCTCGTATTCTCCGCCGCATTAACCCTCAACGGCTTGGCGATGTAGGCTGTGGACGACGAGGTGATGGCAGCGTCGAATGGGCTACGGAACCTTCGGCGCAGCTACCTGCGCTCGCACGGAGACGACACCACCAGTAGATCCGAGAAAACCACTGGTGTTGGGTGGCCTCCCCTCGCGCGGAGACGACCTCGCGTCCGATTTCGGATCGACCGACTACACCGGGTGACCTCCGCTCGCGCGGAGACGACGGCAGCACGAAGAACGCGACCAGGCCCAGCGTCGGGTGACCTCCGCTCGCGCGGAGACGACCAACGGTGGCGTCGATCCACTACAACCTGTTCCGGGTGACCTCCGCTCGCGCGGAGACGACTGATCGGGGTGGGGACCCGGGGCGGCCGATGTCGGGTGACCTCCGCTCGCGCGGAGACGACCGGTCCGAGAGGTCGGTTCAGGCACTCCGTGACGGGTGACCTCCGCTCGCGCGGAGACGACGACCCGGGGTACTCATGACCTCCCCCGACCAACGGGTGACCTCCGCTCGCGCGGAGACGACGGATCCAGGCCGGTAGGGCGCCACTCAGGCCGCGGGTGACCTCCGCTCGCGCGGAGACGACATGCTCATGGGGAGACGGTCGTTGGGCTTGGCCGGGTGACCTCCGCTCGCGCGGAGACGACACCTGAAAGACGCCGAACTCCCGCTCGCGGTACGGGTGACCTCCGCTCGCGCGGAGACGACAGCAGCTCCTCACTCTCACCCAGGCCAACCAACGGGTGACCTCCGCTCGCGCGGAGACGACCCGTCGCCGTAGCCGAGAAGGTCCGACATCCACGGGTGACGTCCTCTCCGCTCGCGCGGAGGTGAACCGGCCAGCAGGGCACCGACCGCCGCGCGGTCGAAGTCCTCTCCGCTCGCGCGGAGGTGAACCACCGACACCACCCCTCCCTCGCCGCCAGCCGTCGTCCTCTCCGCTCGCGCGGAGGTGAACCGGAGAGTGACCACGCACAGCGTCTGTTCCGGAAGTCCTCTCCGCTCGCGCGGAGGTGAACCGTCGCCATGCAGCTTCATGTATCCGGCGCTGGCGTCCTCTCCGCTCGCGCGGAGGTGAACCGTCACCGGCAGTGTTGGTGATGATGATGCCGACGTCCTCTCCGCTCGCGCGGAGGTGAACCGGCACCAGCGGCGACAGAAGAGGGCTCAGGCAGGTCCTCTCCGCTCGCGCGGAGGTGAACCGGGCGTTGCTGTTCTACGGCGGCTTGGAAAGCCCTCTCCGCTCGCGCGGAAGTGAACCGTGACGACCACTTAGAGTGAGGATCGTGATGTGGTGCTTCCCGTGCGAGCGAGGCCGAACCGGTAGTGAGCGTGGTGGTGAGCTTCGAGGCGGAGCGCTTCCCGCATGAGCGTCAACTTCGGACGCAACTCGACGTCCCGCGGTGCGTGCAGCGATCGCCGCACGGTTCCGGATCGGGTTGGACCGAGGAGGGCGCAGCCGGATCGAATCGGATGCAAATGTCCGGGTCTTTAGGAAAACCGCAGGTGAGAAGCGTCACCGGGATAGGTTCGAGTCCCACGCTCACGTCAGGCTTCGTATCTCGCGCGGCCCACGTCAGGCTTCGCATCGCATCCCGCGCGGCTCATTTCAGGAGGCCGCGCCAGCGGTCGGCCGACTCCGTCATGTCCTGGATGACCCGCTCCAGGAACGTCCCTGCCTTGGTCAGCCGCTGCCCCACGGGGGTGTCGAGCCCGAGCGCCTCCGCCGCCGCCATCGCGGCCCGCGCCGATTCGAGCGTCTGTTGCGCGCTGATCGCGATGGAGTGGTACCAGGCCTCGTCGTCGACCACGTAGATGTCGCGGCGCCGCTGCGGATCGCGCTCGCGCCGGACATACCCGTGCTGGACCAGGAAGTTCACGGCGACGGAGACGGAGGCCGGGCTGACCTTCAGTCTGCGGGTCAGCTCGGCCGCGGTGCTCCTGCCGTCCTCGGACATCAACAGGTCGACGTGCACGCGCGCGGTTGTTCTCGGCATTCCCGACCTGACCGCCAGCTCGATGATCTCCTCTTCCATCGCGCCGGCGGGCGCTCCGGCCGCGCGCGGGGGTGCCGGTGTACTACGCCGTGCCCGCTGGACCGTCGCCTGGTGGGCCTGCTGGGGCCGGTAGCCGCGGGGGCCGCTGTTGCGGGCGACCTCCCGACTGACCGTCGAGGTCGGCCTGTCGAGCCGCCGGGCGATCTCGGCGTAGGAGAGCCCGTCGGTGAGTCCGGCCGCGATGCGTGCGCGGTCCTGGTGGGTCAATCGTCCTCCTGGCATGCGGCCAGTATTGCTTTCGCTGCCATTCATTGCAACGAGTCATTGCGTTCGGCGTCAATGTCATTGCATCAATTTGCCGCCGTCCAGCTGGGAAAACGGATTCCAGTCGATTGACGGAATTCTGAACGCAACGTAGCTTTCGGAATACGTAAAACGCGTCATGTCGCGAAATGAGGAATGGTCATGAGTGAATCCGTCCACACCGTCATGGCGCTGCCCACGGCGCGTCCGTCCGGCTGCCCCTTCGACCCGCCGGCCGAGTTGATCGACGCCCGTCGGCACGGCCCCATCAGCCGCTACCCCCACCCCGGCGGCAAGCCAGGCTGGCTGATCACCGGATACGACGAGGTCAGATCGGTCCTGGCCGACCCGCGGTTCAGTGCCCGCAAGGACCTCATGAACGTGGTCGACTACGAGCTCCCCCCGGCGCCTCCCGGCGAGTTCCTCCTCACGGACGAGCCGCAGCACAGCCGCTACCGGAAGCCCCTGGTGGGGAAGTTCACCGTACGGCGGATGCGGCTGCTCACCGAGCGGATCGAGCAGATCACCGCCGACTGCCTGGACGCCATGGAGCAGGCCGGCCCAGCGGCGGACCTGGTGACCGCGTTCGCCAAGCCCATCCCCACCATCATCATCTGTGAGCTGCTCGGCGTGCCGTACGAGGACCGGGCCTCCTTCCAGGAGCAGATCGACACGTTCATGAACGGGGAGCCGGACGAGGAGAAACTGATAGCGGCCTACACCGCGACCCAGGAGTACCTCGCACAACTGGTCACCGCCAAGCGCGCCAACCCCACCGACGACGTGCTCAGCGAACTCGCCGACAGCGATCTGACCGACGAGGAGTTGCGGGGGATCAGTCTGATCCTCCTCGCGGCCGGGTTCGACACCACCGCGAACATGCTGTCCCTCGGCACCTTCGCGCTGCTCCAGCACCCCGAGCAACTGGCCGCGCTGCGCACCGATCCCGAGCTCATCGACCAGGCCGTGGAGGAGCTGCTGCGGTATCTGAGCGTCGCAAAGTCGTTCATGAGGACGGCACTTGTGGACGTCGAGGTGGGCGGCCGGACGATCGAGGCCGGCACCACGGTGGTCCTGTCGTACAACACCGCCAACCGCGATCCCGAGCGTTTCGCCGACCCCCATACGCTCGACCTGAACCGGCAGGACGGCGGGAACCTGGCCTTCGGCCACGGCATCCACCTGTGCCTGGGCCAGCAGTTGGCCCGCATCGAGATGCGGGTCGCGTTCTCCGCGCTGCTCAAGCGTTTTCCCACGCTGCGCCTGGCCGTACCGGCCGAAGAAGTCGCTCTGCGCCCGGAGACCGCGGACATCTACGGAGTGAAGAGCCTCCCGGTCACCTGGGACGTGTGACCGCGAGCGAGTGGCGGGTGAGTTCGCGTACGGTCGCCCGCCACCGCTGTGGTGCGAGTGGCCGAGGTGTTATCCGGTGATGATCGCCGGGTCGCTCACGCCCGCTTCGCCGGTCTCGACATGCCCGGCGAAGCGGCGCAGGAACGTGCGGTCGGCGTCGGAGACGACGGTCAGGTCGTACCAGCGCCGGGCGGCGCGCAGGTCCACCGTGTGGGTGACGGTGGAGCCGGGCCGTACCGTGAAAGTCCGGGGCCGGGAACCGTAGGCGCAGCTGAGGGTGAGAGTGACGGCGGACGTGCCCGCGTTCGTCAGGGTCAGTTTCAGGCTGCCGGTGGAGGCGTCGTGGCGGGCCGTCACCTCGGGACCGGCGGTCTTGCCGGAGCCCTTGAAGCCGCGCAGGAAACCGTTCGGGCCGAACACGGACAGGTCGTGGACGCCCCCGGAAACGGCGGTGTTCCAGGTGTCCGAGACTGTCGTGCCCGCCTCGGTCGTGTACATCCACGGACCGTCCGTACGGTTGGCGGACGTGACGTGGAATGCGGCACCGGCCCGGTGACCGCCGCTGAATGTGAGGGTGAACTTGCCGGTCGAAGGGGCCGCCGCTCCGTCGATGAACGGTGCGTAGCGCAGCGGGCGCGCCGGGCGGAGGCCGCGCTCCTGCTTGGGCAGCACCGGGTTCGCGGGCGGCTGGGGTACGTAATCGGGGTGGCGCTCGTGGTCCGGCGGCCGGTAGCCGTCGGTGTCGGGGAGCGGGCCGGGCCGGGTGTCCCGGCGTTCGAAGTCGAAGGCGGAGGTGAGATCGCCGCAGACGGCCCGTCGCCAGGGCGAGATGTTGGGCTCGCGCACGCCGAAGCGGCGCTCCATGAACCGGATGATCGAGGTGTGGTCGAACGTTTCCGAGCAGGCGTACCCGCCCTTGCTCCAGGGCGAGACGACGAGCATCGGGACACGCGGGCCGAGGCCGTAAGGGCCCGCGGCGCGGTTGTTGTCGCCCGCGTAGAGGTCGGGGCCGACATCCACGGTGGACTTGCCTCGATCGTCCGACGTCGGCGGGAGGGGCGGTACGACGTGGTCGAAGAAGCCGTCGTTCTCGTCGTAGGTGATGAACAGGGCGGTCCTGCTCCACACCTCGGGGTTGGACGTCAGGGCGTCCAGTACCTGGGAGATGTACCAAGCGCCGTAATTTGCGGGCCAGTTGGAGTGTTCGGTGAATGCTTCCGGGGCCGCGATCCAGGAGATCTTCGGCAGTCTGTCCGCCGTGACGTCGGCCCTGAGCTGGTCGAAGAAGCCCTCGTTCTTCCGGGCGTCGGTACCGGTGCGGGCCTTGTCGTGGAGCGGATCGCCGGGGGCGGAGTCGCGGTACTGGTTGAAGTAGAGCAGCGAGTTGTCGCCGTAGTTGCCCCGGTACGCGTCATCGAGCCAGCCCCAGGAGCCGGCGGCGTCCAGACCGTCGCCGATGTCCTGGTAGATCTTCCAGGAGATTCCGGCCTTCTCCAGCCGCTCGGGGTACGTGGTCCAGCTGTAGCCGAGTTCGTCGTTGCCGAGAACGGGGCCGCCTCCGGTGCCGTCGTTGCCCGTGTGCCCCGTCCACATGTAGTAGCGGTTCGGATCGGTCGATCCGATGAACGAGCAGTGGTACGCGTCGCAGATGGTGAAGGCGTCGGCGAGCGCGTAGTGGAACGGGATGTCCTCGCGCGTCAGATACGCCATCGTGGTGGCGGACTTCGCCGGCACCCACTTGTCGTACCTGCCCCGGTTGATGGCGTCCTGGCCGTCGCTCCAGCCGTGGGGTAGTCCCTGGAGGAACTGCATACCGAGGTCGTCCGCGGGCGGACGGAAGGGCAGGACGTCCTTCGTGCCGTCCGACTGATGCCACACGGACTTGCCGCTGGGCAGCGTCACCGGTCGGGGGTCGCCGAACCCGCGGACGCCTCTCAGCGAGCCGAAGTAGTGGTCGAAGGACCGGTTTTCCTGCATCAGCACGACGATGTGCTCGACATCGTCGATCGTTCCGGAGCGGTGCCGGGCGGGTATCGCGGCGGCTTGGGTGATGCTGTTCGACAGAGCGGTGAAAGCCGCGGTTCCTCCGGCGAGTTGGAGGAAGCGACGCCGGTCGAGTTGAGGCATGGCTGGTGACCTCTTGTCCTGGATACGTGCGCGGGGTGTCAACGAGATGGAACAGGAGCGCAAGGAGTGTCGGACAGAGGAGTAAACATCAGGGAAGACTCTTGTGGCGCCGGTATGGCCCCCGGGGAGTATCCGAACGGAACGCCTGAAAGAGACCGGAGTGCGGGGCACTGAACGCGTTGCCCCGCACCCGGCGGCGTGTCATGCGGCGGGCCGGGCGGCCTTCCAGGCGCGGTAGTGGCGGGTGGGGTCGTCGGTGAAGGAGGTGTGGCGGGGGGTCCAGCCCAGGAGGCGGCGGGCCTTGGCGCTGGTGACGAGTTCGTCCTGGTCGGCGGCCATCTGCATCATGCCGCCTGCCTCGGCGCTCGCCAGGGCGATCTCGCCGGTGTGGCCTGCGGCTCGTACGGCGGTGTGCTGCATGTCCAGGGCGGCCAGCCGCTGGTCGTCGGCGATGACGAAGGTCTCCCCGTCGACGGCGGCGGGGTTGTCGAGGATGCGGACGTAGGCGTCGGCGAGGTCGTCGACGTGGACCCAGCTCCAGCGCTTGGCGGTGTCGCCGTAGAAGACGGGGCTGCCCGCCTCGGCGGCGGCGAACCACTGGCCGGTCATGGAGGTGCTCGCGGGGCCTCCGTACATGAACCCGGGACGGACCACGGTGTGGGCGAGGCCGGAGGCGGCCAGCTCCTTCTCCAGCGCGAAGCGGAAGCCGATGGGGCTCTCGGGGTTCCCGGGGGTGTTCTCGTCCATGAGTGGCAGGCCGGTGCGGCCGTAGGAGGAGATGCCGGTGGTGAACACCAGGTGGCGGCGGCGGCCGTCACGCTCCTGGGCGGCGAGCAGCTCGGCGAACAGGCACTGGTCACCGCCGACGGGGTCGCTCATGTCCATCAGCAGGTGGACGACCGCGTCGGTGCCGTCGAGGTGTCCGCGCCAGGTCTCCGGCTTGGAGAAGTCCCCTTCGACGGGGGTGACTTCGTCCACGGTGAGGGCGCGGGCCGCGGGTGCGGAGGTGTCGCGCGCCAGGCCCAGGACGGTGTGTCCGGCGCGGGACAGAGCGGCTGAGACGCGGCGGCCGGCGTAGCCGGTGGCGCCGATGACGAGGATCCGCATGAGGAGTACTCCGTGTGCTGTGTCGTGCCGCGGGTCAGGCGGCGGGGGTGGTGGTGAAGAACCGGGCGAGCCGGTCGGCCGTCCAGGCCGGGTTGTCGGCCGCGAAGGTGTGCGCGGCCCCGGGGACGGTGTTGTGGCGCACGTCGGCCGCGGCTGCGCGGGCACCCTCCAGCAGGATGTTCTGGGGCAGGCCGTGCTCGCCGTTCAGGACGAGGACGGGCATGGTCAGGCGGCCCCCGGCGCGGGCTGCCTGCCCGTCCTGGACGAGGGTGGCGTAGTGCTCGAAGCCGCCGCGCATCGCGTCGGGGCGGGTGTAGGCGCGCAGCAGGTCGGCGCGGTCGGCGGCGGTGATCCCGCCGCCGGTCATCATCGACCAGAAGCCGGACAGGTACTGCTCCTCCTTGCCGGCGGTGAGCATGGCGGCCAGGCCGCTCTGGGCGTGGAAGCCGAAGTGCCACGAGCCGCCGGTGGCGGGGTTCATGTGCTCCTCCAGGCCGTAGCCGGGCAGGAACGCCTCGCTGAGCACCAGCCGGACCACGTCGTCCGGATGGCTCTGGGCCCAGGCGTGAGCGGTCATCGTGCCGACGTCGGTCCCGACGACGAAAGCCCGGTCGTGGCCCAGGTGCCTCAGCAGGCGGTGGAGGTCCCCGGCCTCCTCGCGCTTGGTCCAGTGCCCGGCCGGGATCTGCGAGTCGCCGGATCCTCGCAGGTCGGGGGCGATGACCGTAAAGCCTCGTGCCGCGAGCAGTGGCATCAGCGCCCGCCACTCGATCCAGCTGAACGGCCAGCCGTGCACGAGGACGGCGGCGGGCCCGGATCCGCCGGTCACGTAGTGGAGCCGGATCCCGTCGACATCGGCGACAGCGTGCTCGAATCCGTCCGGTGCGGGTGCCCGGGGCGACATGTAACCACCTCGCATTGGCTTGCTGCAGCAGGCATCACAAGGCACCTACTTGCCTAGTCAAATTTTGACTAGGCAAGCATCGCATCGCTTCCTTGCCTAGTCAAATACAGTGGCCGCATGGAGCCCACTGCCACTGCCACCACTGATCCGCTGACTGCCGATGAGCTTCTGCTGTGGCAGAGCCTGGGACGTCTCGTCCACTCCCTGCCGCGCGTTCTGGAGGAGGACATGGCCGGCACCGGGGTGATCATGACCGAGTTCGCCGTCCTGCTGCTGCTGAGTGAGGCGCCCGACCGCCGCATGCGCATGTCCGCGCTCGCGGCGGCCTCCGGCCTCACTCCGTCGCGCATCACGCGCGTCATCGACGGCCTGTCCCGCCGCGACATGGTGCGTAAGGAACGCCACGGCCTGGACGCACGCGGCAGTGAAGCCGTCCTCACCGATACCGGACTGCGAGCCATGCACGAGGCTCAGCCCGCTCACCTCGCCAGCGCCCGGCGCCGGGTCCTCGACCACATCCCGGCCGACCTCCTGCCGGGCATCGCCGAAACACTGGCCGAACTCGCCGAGGGGCAGCACCGACAGCAGTCCTCCGGCGTCCCCCGGTAGCCGCGCTCCTCCGACGGCCGACGACAGTGCCGGTCAGTGCCAGGACCGTTCCTGACGCTCACTCAGGCCCGCCGTCGTCATCCTCATCGTCGGTGTGCGCTCACGCAGTTGACCGCCAGGGGACGTGATGCGCCACGCACGTCGCTTTCACCCGGGGGCGTTCGTACCGGTGCCGGTCGCCAGGCGCAGCTGTTCTTCCTCCACGATCCGGCGCGCGATGTCGCGGTCCGAGACATCGATCGCGTCCGGCGTCGCCTCGGCCAGGTCGCTGCGCCGGGCGTACGCGTCGAAGAGGCGGTTCTTGTCGGCGAGGATGTCCAGCAGCCGCTGGTCCAGGCTGTCGACCGTGAGCAGACGGTGGACATGGACCGGGCGGACCTGCCCCATGCGGTGGGCGCGTGCCACCGCCTGGTGTTCCAGGGTGGGTTTGACCTGTGGTTCGCAGAGGATGACGACCGACGCGGCCTGCATGTTGAGCCCGATACCGCCCGCCTGGATCTGGCTCAGCAGGACGGCGTGCCCCGGCGCTGCGGTGAAGCGGTCGACGGTGTGCTGGCGACGGGCGCCCGGTACGTCACCGGAGAGCGGTCCGAACACCCCCTCGCCCAGGGCCTGTCGGACCGCGGCGAGCACCTCGCGGAAGTACGAGAAGACCACCACCTTCAGCTCGTTGGCCGCGGCCTCGGCGACCAGTTCCCGCAGGCGCCCGAGCTTGGCGGAGGTCTCGGGCCGGGCGTAGGCGGCCCGGCGCATGCGCATGAAGTGGGCGGCGGACACCGCCTCCCGGTAGGCGGCCAGATCGTCGGCGCCGAGCTCCTCCCACTCGTCGACCTGGACCAGCGCGGGCAGTTCGGCGAGGACGTCCCGCTGGTTACGGCGCAGATAGGCGGGGGCGACCGCGCGGCGGAAGGCATGGGAGCCCGCGACGGCGTCGATGCCCTGGACGTCCGGGGCCAGCGCGGGCTGAAGACGCCGGATCAGACTGCGGAACTCCGCGACCCGGTTCTCCATGGGCGTACCGGTGAGGAACAGGACGTGCCCGGCCTGTTCCGTCCAACCGGACATGGCGCGGGATCTGCGGGTGTCCGGGTTCTTCACGTAGTGGGCCTCGTCCACGACGAGCATGTGCGGCCCGGCGGGTTCCGGTCCGGCGGGTCGCGGTTTGCCGGCTTCCCGTACGGCAGGTTCCGGTTGCCCGTGCCGGGGGAGCGGCAGCGTATGCAGCGAGTCGAAGGTGGTGACGGCGACGCCACCGCCCTCGCGCCACTCGCTGAAAGCTTCCTGCCGCTCCGGGCCGTGCACCGGGATCGCCCGCAGCGTGCTCCGGGTGCCGATCTCCCGCGTCCAGTTGATCAGCACACTGTTCGGGCAGACCACCATGAAGTGCGTGCCGCCCCGCGCCGCGAGATGCGCGAGCGCGGCGATGGCCTGGACGGTCTTGCCCAGCCCCATCTCGTCACCGATGATCACCCGGCGCTGCGCCAGCGCGAAGCGCGCGCCGAACGACTGGTAGCCGCGCAGTGACACCCGCAGCCGGGTGTCGTCCAGCTGCTGGGCCCGTACCCGCCCGGCGATCTCGGACGGAATGAAGCCCTCCGACGAGGCGAGATCGGGTGCGCTGCCGACCGTCTCGGCGAGCAGGCTGTAGTACTCCGCCGAGCGCAGCTCGAAGTCGACCCAGCACTCGATCTCCGAGGCCGGTTCCCGCAGCAGATCCGCCGAGACCTGTGCGAGCAGCAGCGGTACGTCCGCCTCCGCCGCCTCGTCGAGCAGTCCCCGGATCCTGTCTGCCGCGCCGAGGGCCCTGGCCCGCCTGTCCCGCCCGGAGAGGGCCATCCGCAGCCGTCCGCGCGCGGGCTCCGCCTCCGGAAGCAGCCCGCGCAGCCGCGTGCCGAGCCGGTCGGCGGTGTCATGCGCGCGCCGCAGTCCGGGGCCGGCCCCGACCAGCCGGTGCAGGGCGGCCACCAGCGCCGTGGTGCGCGGCTCGGGGTGGTCGACATCGATACGTACGGAGACGGTCTCCCCGACGGCCTCGGCGATCCGGCCGGCGGCGGCCACCGCCTGGTCGGCGGTGTGGGCCCCGACCCCGGGAAGCTGACGCAGGGCGTGCCGACCCGCTTCGTGTACTTCCCGTACGGAGGTGAGTCCCGCCTGTTCGAGGGCACCGAGCCGCAGTCGGCCGGCCGTGACCTCCTTCAGCCGGGAGAGCGGGATCGCGCCCAACTCGACGCCGACCAGCTCCTGCTGGAGTGGGTGGAAGGCGTCCCGTACGCAGGTCACGGCGCGGGAGTGATCGTCGAGCAGCCGCTGTGCGTTGCCGAGCAGCAGTGTCGCCGCGTCGAGTACGGCCCCGGCTTTCCTGCCCGCGGGCACCGGATCCGGACCGTATCCCGGTGGGACGACCGCGCCATCCGGCGAGATGACCGCACCCCTCATGACGCCTCCCGCCCGACCGGACCGCTCCGACCGGCTCATATGCTCCCACGCCCGGCAGAGGCCGGAGCGGTGACAGGGCAGAGCCCGGAGCGGTGACAGGAGCGGGCAGGCGGACGGAATGCGTGGGCGCGGCAGGTGGACGGAATGCGTGCGCGGGGCGCGGCAGGCGGACGCGGGCACGCGGGGGCGCGTCCCCGCCGCGGCGGCGCGGCATCGAGTGCGGCGGCGCGGCATCCGGAGGAGACTCGGAGGGCAGAGCAATGGGATTCCACGAAGGAGCGCACCATGCTCACCACCCCATATCCCGCCGGCTCCCCGATCTGGGCCGACCTCGGCACCCCCGACATCGAGGGGGCGACCGCCTTCTACAACGGCCTGTTCGGCTGGGATTTCGTGTCGGCGGGGCCCGAGGCGGGCGGCTACGGCATGTTCCAGACGGAGGGCAGGACCGCGGCCGCCGCCATGCCCTTGCGGTCCGATCAGGCGCCGTCGTCCTGGTCGTTGTACCTCAGCACGCCTGACGCCGACGCGACGGCCAAGTCCGTCCGGCAGGGCGGCGGTTCCGTCGTGTTCGAACCGATGGACGTCATGGACATCGGCAGGATGGCGGTCTTCGCCGATCCGGCCGGCGCCGGCTTCTCCGTCTGGCAGCCGGGCAAGAACAAGGGCCTGGATGTCGTCAACCAGCCGGGCAGCCTCTGCTGGGCCGAGCTGTACACCCCCGACGAGAACGCCGCGTACGCCTTCTACAACACGGTCTTCGGCTGGGAGGCCACCAGCATGCCGATGCCGGACGGCAGCGGCACATACCGGATGATGCATCCTGCGGGCAAGGGCCCGGAGGCCATGTTCGGCGGGTTCGTACCGATGGGATCCGACCCGATCGAATCCGACAGCGCGCCGCACTGGCTGCTGTACTTCGCGGTCACGGACTGCGACGCCACCGTGGCCGCCGCGCGGAAGTCGGGCGGTACGGTCCGGATGCCGCCGACCGACATCGAAGGTGTCGGCCGGTTCGCCAAGCTCGCCGACCCTTACGGGGCGCGGTTCGCGCTGATGCGGGGAGTGGACCGGGACGCCTGACAGGCGGCCCCGGAATCACTGCCCAGGAGACCGCGTGAGGGGTGCGGCGGCGATCACGCGGTCACCTTGGCGACGAACGCGGCGATGTTCGTCACGATCCGCCGGGTCTTCTCCTCCAGCGTGATCGTTTCCTGGAGCCGCGAGCCGGCGCCCGCGTCCTTCTTGCCTCGTACGTACAGCGAGCAGGCGAGGTCGCTGCATATGTAGCTGCCCACCGAGTTGCCCTGCTGCCCGGCCTTTCCCGCCTTCGGCGCGACCATCAGGGAGACGCCGCCGGTATGGGTGGTCACGCACATCGAGCACATGCTGCGCCGCATCTGCCCGGAGGCGGGGCCGGTACAGCGCAGGGCCAGGGCCCTCGGGCGGCTGTCCAGCTCGATGACGAGGTAGGCGCGGCCAGGCGCCTGCGGATCTCGCCAGCCGAGGTAGTCCAGGTCGTCCCAGGGGCGCTCGTCCAGGTCGCGTGGGACGGACAGGCGTTTCGCCGCGCCCTTGGTGCAGTTCACGAACGCGGCACGGATCTCTTGCTCACTCAACGGCTTCACACACGGCAGGCTAATTTGCCTAAAGGTCTTAGGCAAACGCATTATGAGTGAAGCCTAATGATGGGAAGAGTATGGTGCGCGCGGGGCTGACCACGGAACGCCTGACCCAGGCGGGGGCGGAACTGGCCGACGAGGTCGGCTTCGACCAGGTGACCGTCTCGGAGCTCGCCAGACGGTTCGACGTCAAGGTCGCGAGCCTGTACTCACACCTGAAGAACTCCCAGGACCTCAAGACAAGAATCGCCATGCTCGCCCTGGAGGAACTCGCCGACCGGGGCGCCGCCGCCCTGGCCGGGCGGGCCGGCAAGGATGCCTTGACCGCCCTCGGAGACGTCTACCGCGACTACGCCCGGGAGCACCCCGGCCGTTACGCCGCAACCCAGTTGAGGCTCGACCCGGAGGCGGCGGCGGCCAGCGCCGGCCCCAGGCACGCACAGATGACACGGGCGATCCTGCGCGGCTACGACCTGACGGAGCCGGACCAGACGCACGCGGTCCGGCTGCTGGGCGGCGTCTTCCACGGCTACGTGAGCCTGGAGATGGCCGGCAGCTTCAGCCACAGCGCCCCCGACTCGCAGGAGAGTTGGTCACGGATCATGGACGCCCTCGACGCCCTGCTGCGGAATTGGCCCGCGCCCTGACCCGGGCTCCGTGTCGGCCCGCGCCCAGACCGGGCTCCATGCGGGATGCGGATATCCGGGAGCGGATATTTCGATCAACAGGTTTCGATCAACAGGTGGGGACAATGGACACCACGCACAACTGGATCACCACACCCGTCACCGCGGACCTCCTGCGCGGCGCCCTCGATCTGGAGCGGACCGAGCACGGGGTGCTGCCGCACCGGCTGCCCGCGTGGGCCCGCGCCCAGTACTTCGACGGCCAACTGGCCGTGGCCGAGTCCCAATCGTCGGGCGTACGGCTGGTCTTCCGCACCCGGGCCACCGCCGTCGAACTGGACACGCTGCCCACCAAGCGCGCCTACGTCGGCGCCCCGCCCCGCCCGGACGGCGTGTACGACCTGCTCGTCGACGGTCGCCTGGCCGGTCAGGCGACCGTGACCGGCGGCAACACCACGACCATCGACATGACCACCGGATCTGCCACGACCGAGCCCGGCCCGGTCGGCACCCTCCGCTTCACCGGTCTGCCCGACGGCGGCAAGGACATCGAGATCTGGCTGCCGCACAACGAGACCACCGAACTCGTCGCCCTGCGCACCGACGCCCCCGTCGAGCCCGCACCGGACCCGGGCCGCAAGGTGTGGCTGCACCACGGCAGTTCGATCAGCCACGGCTCCGACGCCGCGAGCCCCACCACGACCTGGCCCGCGCTCGCCGCCTCCCTCGGTGGTGTGGAACTGATCAACCTGGGCCTGTCCGGCGGCGCCCTGCTCGACCCGTTCACCGCCCGAGCCCTGCGGGACACCCCCGCCGATCTGATCAGCGTCAAGATCGGCATCAACCTGGTCAACGCCGACCTGATGCGCCTGCGTGCCTTCACCCCGGCGGTGCACGGCTTCCTCGACACCATCCGCGAGGGGCACCCCACCACACCGCTGCTGGTCGTCTCACCCATCCTGTGCCCCATCCATGAGGACACCCCCGGCCCGAGCATGCCGGACTTCAGCAACCTCAGCGGGGGAAGGCTCCAGTTCCGGGCCACGGGCGACCCCGCGGAACGGGCGGCCGGGAAGCTGACTCTCACCGTCATCAGGGAGGAGTTGGCCCGGGTCGTGAAGCAGCGGGCAGCCGCCGACCCGAACCTGCACCACCTCGACGGCCGTGACCTCTACGGTGAGGCCGACTCCGCCGAACTGCCGCTGCCCGACCAGCTCCACCCGGACGCCGCGTCACACCGTCGCATGGGCGAACACTTCGCGGCCCTGGCCTTCGCCCCCGGCGGTCCGTTCGGTGGTCCGTTCAACGGCGACCGTGCCTGAGAGCCCGTCGGGTGACCCCTGCCGGGCGGTCACGCTCGGTCATCGCTCGGTCGTTGACGGTTCATCAAGCAAATGTTTATCGCCGCGCGACATGCTGATCGGCATGCCGATCAACATCAGTGCCAGCACCATGGACGACCGTACGGTGAGCGACCGCGTCGAGGACGAACTCTCCTGGCAGGAGGACGCGTTGTGCGCCCAGACCGGGCCGGAATTCTTCTTCCCCGCCCCCGGCTCCTCCACCCGTGAGGCGAAGCGCCTGTGCGGCGCGTGCGAGGGCCGGGAGGCCTGCCTCCAGTACGCGCTCACCCACGACGAGCGGTTCGGGGTATGGGGCGGTCTCTCCGAGAAGGAACGACAGGATCTCCGGCGCGACGCCTCCTGACACGACCGCGGGGGCTCACCGGGCTCAGTGGGGCTCAGCGGGCCCGGCGGAGCTCCGGGCGTCTCGGCGGCTCGTACAGGGCGCGCATCGCATGCGGCGTGCGCGTGCGGACGGCGTGGATGTGCGTACGGCGCGCATCGCGTATGGCGCATAACCCATACGACGCACACCGCATACGACGCACACCGCATACGACGCACACCGCATACGACGCATCGCCGTCGCCGTCGGACATGACGCCCGACAACGACGGCGACGGCGACGGCGGCGGCGGCGGTCGAGGGACCGTACCCGGCCCGACCGCTCCACTCAGCCTGCGTCGCGCGCGGCCATCCGCGCCTTGCGGGCGGCGAGCTTCGCGTCGAACTTGCTCGCCTCGCTGTCCAAGCCGCCCATGTACAGACCGAGTTCCTCCTGCGCCTTGAGTCCCTCCGGGCCGAGCCCGTCGATGTCCAGGACCTTCAGGAAGCGCAACACCGGCTGGAGCACGTCGTCGTGGTGGATCCGCATGTTGTAGATCTCGCCTATCGCCATCTGCGCGGCGGCGCGCTCGAAGCCCGGCATGCCGTGCCCCGGCATCCGGAAGTTCACGACGACATCGCGGACCGACTGCATCGTCAGATCAGGGGCGATCTCGAAGGCGGCGCCCAGCAGATTCCGGTAGAAGACCATGTGCAGGTTCTCGTCGGTGGCGATCCGCGCGAGCATCCGGTCGCAGATCGGGTCGCCCGACTGGTGGCCGGTGTTGCGGTGCGAGACGCGGGTCGCCAGCTCCTGGAAGGCGACATACGCGACGGAGTGCAGCATCGAGTGGCGGTTGTCGGACTCGAAGCCCTCCGCCATGTGCACCATCCGGAACTGCTCCAGCTTGTCCGGGTCCACGGCCCGCGAGGTGAGCAGGTAGTCACGCATCACGATGCCGTGCCGGCCCTCTTCGGCGGTCCAGCGGTGCACCCAGGTGCCCCAGGCGCCGTCGCGGCCGAAGAGGCTGGCGATCTCGTGGTGGTAGCTGGGCAGGTTGTCCTCGGTCAGCAGGTTGACCACGAGGGCGATCTTGCCTATGTCGGTGACCTTCGACTGCTCGGGGTCCCAGGACTCACCGTCCTCGAAGAACCCCGGGAAGTTACGGCCGTCGGTCCACGGCACGTACTCGTGCGGCATCCAGTCCTTGGCGACCTTGAGATGGCGGTTGAGCTCCTTCTCCACCACCTCTTCCAGCGCGTACAGCAGCCGGGCGTCGGTCCACGCGTCCGAACTGCCGAGGTGGGGAGAGGTGATCGACACGAGTACTCCAGGGGGGACGGGAGAATTACCTACGGGTTCGTAGGTTACGACACCGTAGGTTAAAGGCGCAGTAAGCCGAAGGCCAATCCCGGGAGGGTGAAAGCTCGTTACGCTCGGTCATGTGTACAGGTCGCGGAGGCGTACCGAGAGGCAGGTCACGCACCCTTCGAGCTTCTCGAACTCGCTGATGTCCACCGGAACCGGCTCGTAGCCGAGGTCCGAGAACAGTTCCGCGGTCCGGAGAGCGCTCGCCGCCATCAACAGCTTTCCGCCGCCGAGGAGGACCACATGGCTTCCCGGCTCCTCCGGTACGGGCAGAAAACGCGGGAAGAGAGCCGGCGCGTCCACCAGCGGCTCGTACCCGACGACGGTGGAGTCCGGCAGCGCCGTCACCGCCGATTTGAGGTGCAGCACCTTGCGCACGGGTACGGCGACGACCCGCGCCCCGAGCGGTTCGAAGGCCGCTCGCAGCTGCGCCACTCCCGCCCCGTCGGTCCGGCCACCCTGTCCCACGTAGACCGTGTCGCCGATCTTGAGGACGTCGCCCCCGTCGAGCGTGCCCGGCTCCCGTACCCGGTTCACCGAACAGCCGAGCCGGACCAGCTCCGTCTCCACCGCGGCCGTCTCCGGCCGGCGCGAGAGGGCGCCGGACCGGGTGATGAGGGCCACGTTCCGGAACATCACGACGGTGTCCTCGACGAACACCCCGTCCGGGCAGTCGTCGGCCGGCGCCGCCTCGACGGTCTCCCAGCCGTGCGCGCGCAGTGTTCGTAGGTACCCCTCCCACTGCTCGAACGCGAGCTCGGTATCGACGGGGGCGCGCTCGATATGGGTGACCAGCCCCTCGGCGAGGCGCGGGCTCGGGCGTCGGACCAGGGCAATCCTGCGGGGCACGGGCGGTCTCCAGGGCGTTGGGAGGGCAGCGTTCGGAGGGCGGGCCGCGCCCATCATGACGGCCGTACGCCGGATGGGGAACCGACCGTCGCGGAAGCGGAACCGAGTGCCGCACCAGCGTCCCGGAAACGGCCGGTCCGCCGGTCCGCCGGTCCGGCCGGACCGCCGTCGGATCCCTCAGTGGGCGCGCAGGTAAGCGGCGGTGACGGACTTCGGGTGCTCCAGCAGTTCCTCCGGAGTGCCCTCGAAGACGATCTCACCGCCGTGTTTACCTCCGTCGGGGCCGAGGTCGATCACCCAGTCCGCGCGCTTGACCACATCCAGGTTGTGCTCGACGCAGATCACCGAATTCCCCGCGTCGACCAGCCGGTCCAGCAGCGACACCAGCGTGTCCACATCCGCCATGTGCAGCCCGGTGGTCGGCTCGTCGAGGACGTACACACCGCCCGTACGGTGCAACCGCGTGGCGAGCTTGATGCGTTGACGCTCACCGCCGGACAGCGAGCTGAGTGGCCTGCCCAGTGTGAGATACGTGAGGCCCACGTCGTTGAGGGCCCGCAGCTTCCGCGACAGCGCCCTGTCCTCGGAGAATTCGAAGAATTCCATGGCCGTCGCCGCCGTCATGTCCAGTACGTCCACGATGGAGCGGCCCTTCACCCGGTGCCGCAGCACATCGTCGTGGAAGCGCCGCCCCTCGCATGCCTGGCAGGTCGTGGTCACCGGATCCATGAACGCGAGGTCGGTGCAGATGATCCCGCGGCCCGCGCATTCCCCGCACGCCCCCGAGGAGTTGAAGCTGAACAGCCCCGGCCGGACCCCGTTCTCCTTCGCGTAGATCGTACGGATGGTGTCCATGACGCCGAGGTACGAGGCGGGCGTGGACCGGGACGAGGCGCCGATGGCACCCTGGTCGATCACGATCGCCTCCGGGTACGCGGCCGTGAACACCTTGGACACCAGCGTCGACTTTCCGGAGCCCGCGACCCCGGTCACCGCCGTGAGCACCCCGGTCGGGAACCGTACGTCGATGCCCTTGAGGTTGTGCAGAGCCGCGCCCGTGACCGGGAGCCGGCCGGTGGGGGAGCGGAACGACTCCTTCATGGGCGTACGGCGGCGCAGACAGCGGCCGGTGAGCGTATCGGCCCGGCGCAGCCCGTCCACGGGCCCCTCGTACACCACCCGGCCACCGTCCGTGCCCGCCTTCGGGCCCATGTCGACCACATGGTCCGCGATCGCCATGACATCCGGGTCGTGCTCCACCACCAGGACCGTATTGCCCTTGTCGCGCAGCCGGATCAGCAGATCGTTCAGCCGGCCGACATCGCGCGGGTGCAGCCCCACGCTCGGCTCGTCGAAGACGAAGGTGAGGCCGGTCAGTGAACTCCCCAGGTGGCGAACCATTTTGAGCCGCTGCCCCTCACCGCCGGACAGCGTGCTGGTCTCCCGGTCCAGGCTGAGATAGCCGAGCCCGATCCCGGCCAGTCGCTCCAGCCGTTCGCGCGCCGCGGCAGCGATCGGGGTCGCCACCGGGTCGTCGATCCGGCCCAGCACCTCGACCAGATCGGCGACTTCCATACGCGCGTGGTCGGCGATGGTGAGTCCGTCGATCCGGGTCGCGAGCGCGGCCTCGTTGAGCCGGGCCCCGCCGCACGCCTCGCACCGCCGCTCCACGGTGAAGCGGGCCGCGGCCTCCTGGCGCTTCTCGGAGAGACCGGCGGTGTCGCGCTTGAGGAAGAGCCGGGTGAAACGGTCCGCGATCCCCTCGAACCGCGCGTCCACCGGGCCCGACCTCATGTTCAGCCGGACCGTGAAGTCGCCTCCGTGCAGCAGGAGTTCACGCTCCTCGTCGGTGTAGTCGCGCAGCGGCCTGGCCCGGTCGAAGTGGCCGGATTCGGCGTACAGGTTCCACTCCCAGCTGCCCACCGAGAGCCCGGGGAGCAACAGCGCGCCTTCGTCGAGCGACCTGGACCAGTCGACGGCCCGGTCGATGTCCAGCCGCACCACACGGCCCACTCCGTCGCAGGCCTGGCACATCCCCGAGGGATCGTTGAAGGAGTACGCGGTCGCCGCACCGGCGCTCGGCGTGCCATGGCGGGAGAAGAGCACCCGGATCACGGAGTAGATGTCCGTCATCGTGCCGACGGTGGAGCGCACATTGCCGCCGACCGGCTTCTGGTCGACGACGACGGAGACGGCGAGGTTGTCGATCGAGTCGACATGGGGGCGCTCGTGCTTGGGCAGCCGGTTTCTGATGAACGAGGTGAAGGTCTCGTTGAGCTGGCGCTGCGACTCCACGGCGATGGTGTCGAAAACGACCGAGGACTTGCCCGATCCCGATACCCCGGTGAAGACGGTGATCTTGCCCTTCGGGATGGAGAGGGACACGTCGCGGAGGTTGTTCTCACGGGCGCCCGAGATGGCGATGTTCTGAGGCATGAGCCGGACGCTAACCGGGAAACCGGACATCTTCTGTCGGGTTTCCCGGTCGGCGTCGATCGGTGCTCCGGGGGCTCGGCGTCGATCCTCCGGAGCTTGGCGGAGTCTTCGCCGACTCGCCGACTCGCCGACTCGCCGCTCGGCCCTGTGGCCGGCGCCGGTACTACGACCTGGGCGACGCCTCCCGTACCTCCTCGGCGGTCGTGTCGCGCAACTCGCCGTCGAGCCGCAGCCAGCGGGTGATGCCGATCGACTCCAGGAACGGCACGTCGTGGCTCGCCACGATCAGCGCGCCCTCGTACGACTCCAGAGCGTCGGTGAGCCGGCGCACGCTCGCCATGTCCAGATTGTTCGTCGGCTCGTCCAGCATCAGCAGCTGCGGTGCCGGTTCGGAGAGGAGCAGCGCGGCGAGCGAGGCACGGAAGCGCTCCCCGCCCGAGAGGGTCCCGGCCGGCTGATCGGCCCGCGCGCCCCGGAACAGGAAGCGTGCCAGTCGCGCCCTGACCATGTTGTTCGTCGCGGCGGGCGCGAACCGTGCGACGTTCTCCACGACGCTCAGCGAGTCGTCCAGCACATCGAGCCGCTGCGGCAGGAAGCGCAGCGGCACATGGGCCAGTGCCTCGCCCGAGACCGGTTCCAGCTCCCCGGCGACCGTCCGTAGCAGCGTCGTCTTGCCCGCTCCGTTCCGTCCCACGAGCGCGATCCGCTCGGGGCCGTGAATCGCGAACTCGCCCCTGGCCTCGGCTCCGTACCGCAGCCGCAGCTCGCGGAGCGTCAGTACGCTCCGGCCCGGGTGGACCTTCGTGTACGGCAGTTCGACCCGGATCTCGTCGTCGTCGCGTACCGCCTCCACCGCGTCGTCCAGCCGCTCCTTCGCCTCGGCGAGCTTCTCGGTGTGCATGATGCGGTGCTTGCCCGCCGATTCCTGGGCCGCGCGTTTACGGGCTCCCATCACGATCTTGGGCTCGCGCTTGCTGTCCCACATCTTCTGTCCGTACCGCTTGCGCCGAGCCAACTTGACCTGTGCGTCGGCCAGTTCACGCTTCTGCCGCTGTACATCGGCTTCCGCGACCCGCACCATGCGCTCGGCCGCCTCCTGCTCCTGGGCCAGGGCTTCCTCGTACGCGGTGAAGTTGCCGCCGTACCACTTCACCTCGCCGTCCCGCAGGTCGGCGATCTGGTCGACCCGCTCCAGCAGTTCACGGTCGTGGCTGACCACGACCATCACGCCGGACCAGGAGCCGACCGCCGCGTACAGCCGCCGCCGGGCATGCAGATCGAGATTGTTGGTCGGCTCGTCCAGCAGCAGCACATCGGGCCTGGCCAGCAGCAGCGCGGCCAGCCGGAGCAGCACACACTCGCCGCCCGACACCTCGCCGATGGTCCGGTCGAGGCCGATGTGCCCGAGGCCGAGCTGATCGAGGGTGGCGACGGCCCGCTCCTCGACATCCCAGTCGTCGCCGACGGCGCTGAAGTGCCGCTCGCTCGCGTCGCCCGCCTCGATGGCGTGCAGCGCGGCGCGGGTCGCGGCGATACCGAGCGCCTGGTCCACCCGCAGCCCGGTGTCGAGCACCACGGTCTGCGGGAGGTAACCGACATCGCCGATGACCTTGATCTTCCCCTCGGTCGGGGTAAGTTCGCCCGCCATCAGGCGCAACAGGGTTGATTTTCCTGATCCGTTGAGGCCGATCAGCCCGGTTCTGCCGGGGCCGACGGTCAGTTGGAATCCGTCGAACACGCCCGTTCCGTCGGGCCAGGCGAAGGAGAGGGCGGTGCAGGTGAGATGACTGGGGGCAGTAGACATACGGATCTCCGGTTGCCGCGCGACGAGCGCGAAGAGTGCGTGCGAGATGTGCAGAGCAACGGATGGAGACACCGCGATACGGACGAAGAGTCCCGGTCGGGTGAGGACGGCTCGACAGCCGAGGTCACACACGAGCACACAGGCGGAAGCGCAGCTGTGCGGCACGGTGTCTCAGGACCTCAGACGAGCAACGTCCTACTCCAATCGACGACAACAGGACTGCGGCACACCGTATGAGAGGGGCCGGTGGTCGTCAACGGAATTAATGGCGAGAGGCGGAGGCGGGCAGGGAGGTGCGTCGCGTCAGCAGGCGTCGCCCAGCAGTTCGGCCAGGTCGTGGTCCAGATCCAGGTAGAGGTGCTCGCGGCCGGCCGGCACCAGGTCCTCGGAGCGCTCCAGGAAGTCACGCAGCTCCCAGCTGCGCAGATGCACCATCGCGGTGCCCTCGGGGGCGTGGAACTCCACGACCGTACGGCCGTAGCCGAAGGGACGGACCCGTACGTCACCCACACCGATGGGCTCGGTCATGCCCGTGGCGAGCAGCTCGCGGGAGAACTCCCAGGTCACCTCGGTCCCCTCCAGCGTCGCCGGTGGCGGGAACGCCATGCGTACGGCGAAGGGGTCCGCGCGGTCGTAGCGCAGCGTCGCGTGCACGGTATCGGCCCGGGGGACGGACGCGACCAGTCGGGCTTGAACAGCCTGCTCGATAACGGGTGACATGGTCTGCTCCCCTTGGTCTGGCCGAAGACGGATCGGAGGGGGGACCGGACGCGGTCGCCTCCTCAATGTGAAAGACGGTGGAGGACCTCGATCCGTGCTCCCGAAAGGGCGTGAGTTGTATCACCTGTCCTGGGGGTAGCCGGATGGGCGACGCCCGGCACGCGCGCTCGCCGCGTTGGCCAAAAGCCCAGCGCTGCACTCCGCCGACCGCGGCCTCCACCGGACCGTCTCCGCGTCGACGCTCCCCGCCGGTGACCCGGCCCGCGGTGTCTTCGGGCTGGCCTTCCGCGACCGGCGGCACGGCCTGGCGGTCGGCGGCGACTACCGTCCCGACCAGGCCTCCCCGGCGGCCGCCGCGGTCAGCGGCGACGGCGGCCGGAGCTGGCGGCAGGCGAACACCCCGCCGCCCGCCTACCGTTCGGGCGTGGCCTGGCTGCCGTACAGCCGGACGGCCGCCCTCGCGGTCGGCCCGACCGGGACGGACCTGACGACGGACGGCGGCCATAACTGGCGGACCGTCGACACCGGTTCGTACGACACGGTCGACTGCGCCCGGGACCGGGGCTGCTGGGCCGCCGGCGAACAGGGGCGTGTCGCCCGGCTGTTGCCCTAGCTGCCGGCTTCTCCGCTCAGCCCGGGAGCTGCTGGCGGTACGGAGCGAGCGCGGGCGCCGTTTTCGTCGCGATGAACTCCGTGATCCGGTAGGCGCAGACGCCTCCGGTCACAAAGGGATCGGACGCCGTGATCCGCTCGATCTCCGCACGGTCGTCCCCGACCGCGAGGATCACTCCGCCGTCACGCGGGTTCTTGCGGCCGGAGGCGATGAAGACACCGGACTCGTACTCCGCGTCCAGCCAGGCGACATGGGCGTCGAGCAGTTCGTCGACGCGCTCGATGGGGCTGGTATAGGTCAATTCCAGTACGAACATGATCGCCAGGTTAGCCGCGCCCGCCTGCCCGCAGAGGCCTGGGCAGGAGAGCAGGCGGCGCTGCTGTCGCCGCACGCCCTAGGCTGGTGATCACCATGACGACGATCAGGACACCCGCGGACGAGACCGAGGCACGCGCCATCCAGGACGAGTTGCGCGGCCGCGTCGTGCTCGACGAACCGGGGCCGCCGGCCGGGACGGGCCTGGTGACCGGGGTGGACGTGGCGTACGACGACGAGCGGGACGTCGTCGCCGCGGCGGCCGTCGTACTCGACGCCGCCACCCTCGCCGTCGTGGACGAGGCCACCGCCGTAGGCCGGGTCGCCTTCCCCTACGTCCCCGGTCTGCTCGCCTTCCGTGAGATCCCGACGGTCCTGGCCGCCCTCGAATCGCTCACCTCGGATCCCGGCCTCGTCGTCTGTGACGGCTACGGCCTGGCCCATCCGCGCCGGTTCGGGCTCGCCACCCATCTCGGCGTGCTCACCGGGCTTCCGGTGATCGGTGTGGCGAAGAACCCGTTCATGTTCGCGTACGAACAGCCGGGCGCCCGGCGTGGCGACTCCTCGCCACTGCGGGCCGACGACGGCGAGGAGGTCGGCCGGGCACTGCGCACGCAGGAGGACGTCAAGCCGGTCTTCGTCTCCGTCGGCCACCGCGTCGACCTCGCGACCGCCTGCGCCCACACTCTGCGGCTGGCCCCTGATTATCGCCTTCCGGAGTCCACACGGCGAGCCGACTCCCTCTGCCGCCGGGCACTGCGTGAGGCAACCGCGTAGGTGGGACGGCCTGTTGGTGAGCCGAGCCGAGCCAAGTCGAGCCGAGCCGAGCCGAGTCACGGCCGAACGCGGTGCGAGCTCGCCATGTTTGGCAGCTTTGAAGCACCAGGTCACATGCCGTCTCGGGGGTCGGCGGACGTCTGGAGTTCACACGCCGCAGCGTGATCGAATAGGGGATGACATCGTTCTGGACCGGCAAACGGGTACGCCTGCGCGGTATCGAGCCCGACGACTGGACCGCGTTCATACGCTTCGCCGCTGACGAGGAGCGGCTGGGAGACCTGCTGCACCCACCCCGCTCCGCCGACGGCTACCGCGCCTGGGCGAAGGATCAGGCCGCTGCCAAGTCCGACGGCGACTGCTTCCAGTTGGCAATCGAAGCCGTCGACACGGGGCAGATAGTCGGTGTTGTCGGCTCGCACCACGCTGATCCACGTGCCGGCTGGTTCGAGTACGGCGTCACAGTGGGCGCTGATCACCGGCGCAAAGGCTACGCGGCGGAAGCCGTGGTGATGCTGCTGCGCTTCATGTTCGCCGAGCGGCGGTTTCACAAGTGCGGAGCGCGGGTCTTCGCACACAACGAGGCATCACTGGCGTTTCAACGTGGGCTCGGTTTCATCGAGGAGGGGCGCCTCCGCGATCAGGTGTTCTTCGCCGGTCGGCATCACGATCTCGTCATGATGGGCATGCTCGCTGACGAGTTCGCCCAACATCACTCGATGAGCGAAGCGTGAGCCTGTCATCCGGGCCGGTCCGTTCGGTGTTGGGCGCGACCCGGATCTGATCAGCGTTTTCGTGGCTCAGCCGCAGTCGGAGGTGATCGAGGCCACCCGGCGGCCGTCGAGTTCCTGGTTGCCGAAGCCGGCGACCTCTTGTTCGTCGCCTGCGAAGTGCGGCTGGTCGTTGAGGCGGACGATGCAGCCGAAGTCGTCGAGGAGGGGGTTGTACGCGGACCGCGGGTAGATCGGCGGTTCGATGTCGTCCCGGTCGGGGAACCGGAAGCTGTCCTTTGTCACATGCGCGTCCTCGGCGAAGAGGAGCCTGCCGGTTTGATGCGGCCCCGACCACAGGCAGAAGTAACCCTCCTTGCACGTCTTGGCGGCACGATCGGTGTCGGCCTGCGGGGTGGCGGAAGCGGTGTTCACCGACAGGCAGCCGATGGCGGCCACGGCGATGACAGCGAGACGGATGACGCGGTGATGCATGAAGGCTCCGTTCGTCGAAGACGCCCTCGGCGGCAGCCGAATGGCTACTGGATGCTATCGATCGACTACAGAGAGTTCGGAGTATTGGGTGGCGTGTCCGTCGGACGGTGCGGCATGTACGACCTTGATGCTCCCCGCTACGACGTGAGTACGAAGTGAAACGCGAAGTCGCCATCGCCGGACCTCAATCGGCCAGAAGCTTGAAGAACAAGCTGAGTACCTGTACGGATACCGGCAGCCGGTCATGATCGGCAGGCTGAAGATATGACGAACTATCGAGCCGCATCGAGAACGGCCCTTTTCCAGTCCCGTGAGTTCGAGCCGCGTCAGCAGTCCTCGCAGGGTGAACGCGGCATGTCTACCGCGCTGTTGGTGTCCTCCGTCATCGGTCTGATCTGGCTCGGCTCGATGATCTACACCATCGCCAACTGGGCCATGGCTTAACGCGCGTCCTCCGACAGGCCGTGGCTAACGCGCGTCCGCGACTCGGAACCGGATCCCCGCCGCCCGCAGACGTACCAGCAGCGCGTCCCCCATCGCCACCGCCGTGGTTACCTGGCCCGCGGTGTCCGGCAGGTCGTCGAACGCCAGACTGAGCACCGATTCGGCCAGCATCTTCGCCGACTCGTCGTAGCCGGGATCGCCGCCCGAGACCTCGGTGAAGACCCGCCGCCCGCCGCCCGTGCCCACGAAGCGCACCGAGAACCAGCTCGCCCGCCTGCGCTCCTCGTCCGGGCCCGCGCCGGGCTCGTACCGTTTGAGCAACCAGTTCCGGGCCGCCGGGACTTGCACCACGGCCAGCCCCGTTCCCGCCGCCGCGCTGCCGCCCAGTGCGACCGGCAGCGACTTCACCCCGGCGAAGTGCCGGTAACGGAAGTCGGGACCGTACCGCTCCAGTGCCGCCGCGGAGCGCGCCACGATCTGTGGGTCGAGGGTCGGCAGCGGCAGCGCCCAGAACCCGGTCTCCCGGCTGAAGTGTGGTGTGCCGAACGGCGCCCGGGTGCGCCGGCCGACCTGCCTCGGCTCGTACAACTGCCGTTCCCTCGCGGCCCGTAGACCCTGTGGGCCACGGCTCATGACGGTCAGTGCGGAGGCCAGCGTCCCGCCGGAGAAGAAGGCGTTGGAGCGTACGAAACCGTCCACGCGCAGCGGCACGTCCTGGGGGAGCTGCTGGACCGTGAAGTGCACGCCGAGGTCGCTCGGCACCGCGTCGAAGCCGCAGGCGTGCACGAGGCGCGCGCCGGTCTCGCGGGCCCGTACGTCATGGCGGAGATACATCCGGTCCAGGAACTCGCCCTCGCCGCACAGGTCCGCGTAATCCGTTCCCGCCTCCGCACAGGCCTCGACCAGCCCCTCGCCGTGCAACAGGTACGGTCCGACGGTCGACGCGATCACGCGGGCCGACTCGGCGAGGGTGCGCAGCGAGTCCGGGGAATCCGCGTCGGCGTGCAGGACGGGGAATGTGGCGCAGCCGGGGTCGATCGCGGTGAGCCGCTCCCGCAACTGTTTCAGCCGCTCCAGGTCCCGGCCCGCGATGGCCCAGCGGCAGTCCTGGGGCGCGTGGGCGGCCAGATACTCCGCGGTGAGTGTCCCGACGAAGCCCGTCGCTCCGAAGAGCACGATGTCGTACGGGCGTTCCGTGTCGCGCTTGCCGGTCATGGGCCCTCCACTGTCCGTTCCGTGCACTTGTCCCGTGCGAGAGCTACCACGCCATCGAGCACCGGAACCTCATCGGGCACCGGAACCTCGTCACACCGGCAACCTCGTCACACCGGAACCTCATCGAGTTGCGGAACCTCACGAGTCGCCGGACGGCATCGCGTCGCGGGACGGCATAGGCTCGACAGTGAACCAAGTGAACTAAGCGCTTGCTCGGTCCGAGAGCCCGGGAGTCCGGGAGCCTGTACCGAGCGGGACGCATTCTTGACATCGCTGGTGTTGCACCAGTGTGTAACTGTGCTGGGGGATTGATGGCAACAAGTCAGGTGGCGGCGACAGGGAACGGTCCGAAGGGCCCGCTGGCCGGGGTACGCGTGGTCGAGTTGGCAGGAATCGGGCCGGGGCCGTTCGCCGCCATGACGCTCGCCGACCTCGGTGCGGATGTCGTACGGATCGACCGGCCGGGCGGCGCGGGACTCCGTATCGATCCGGCGCACGACCTGACCAACCGCAACAAGCGCTCCGTGCTGATCGACCTCAAGGCCGAGGACGGCGCCGCCCGCGTCCTGGACCTGGTCGAGCGCGCCGATGTCCTCATCGAGGGATACCGCCCCGGCGTCGCCGAGCGTCTCGGTATCGGCCCGCAGGAGTGCCTCGACCGCAATCCGCGGCTGGTGTACGGACGGATGACCGGCTGGGGCCAGGACGGCCCGCTCGCCGAGCGCGCGGGACACGACATCAGCTATATCGCGGTCACCGGCGCCCTCTCCATGATCGGCAAGGCCGACGAGCCGCCCGCCCTCCCGGCGAATCTGCTCGGTGATTACGCGGGCGGCGCGCTCTACCTCGTCATCGGCGTGCTCGCGGCGCTCCAGCACGCCCGTACGCCGGATGGCACCGGGCAGGTCGTGGACGCGGCGATCGTCGACGGCACCGCGCATCTCACCACCATGATCCACGCGATGATGGGCGCGGGCGGCTGGCAGGACCGGCGGGGAGCCAACCTGCTCGACGGCGGCAGTCCGTTCTACGGCTCGTACGAGACCGCCGACGGCCAGTACATGGCGGTCGGCGCGCTGGAACAGCGGTTCTACAACGAATTCGTGGAGCTGTTGGGCATCGCCGACGAGCTCCCGGCGCGCACGGACTTCGAGCGCTGGGACGAGTTGCGGGACGCGGTGGCCGCTCGGTTCAGGACGAAGACCCGCCAGGAGTGGACGGCGGTTTTCGAGGGTTCCGACGCCTGTGTCGCTCCGGTGGTGTCGCTGCGTGAGGCACCGGACCACCCGCATCTCGCGGCGCGTGGCACCTTCATCGACCACGCGGGGCTCACCCAGCCGGCGCCCGCGCCCCGGTTCTCCGCCACCCCCGGATCGGTGCGGCGGCCGCCCGCGCGGCCGGGCGCGGACGGTGCGGAGATCGCCCGTGACTGGGACCTGCCCGCCGACAGCTGGGGCGGGCCCGGAGGGGACGGGGGACCCGCACACGCCAAGGAGGGCAGCTGAGTTGGAGCTCCGGAGCCTCGTATCCGAGTGCCCGAGTACACGGGTCGGCGCGTCCGGCCGACGGCCGGATCCGGACCATCGGTGGACGTACGGCCGGGAACATGACGGACGCCGTCGGCAGATCGCCGCGGTCGTGAAGGGGAACAGCCGTGAACGGGACAACCGTGAACGGGACAGTCGTGAACGGGACAGTCGTGAACCGGAATACCGGAATCGTTGAAAGGCAGTCGTCGTGAGTACCGAAGCGTTCGTCTACGACGCGATCCGCACCCCGCGGGGCCGGGGCAAGGCCAATGGCGCCCTGCACGGCACGAAGCCCATCGACCTTGTCGTCGGCCTGATCCATGAGCTGCGCGGCCGGTTCCCCGGGCTCGACCCGGCGGCGATCGACGACATCGTGCTCGGCGTGGTCAGCCCGCTCGGCGACCAGGGCTCGGACATCGCCCGTATCGCGGCGATCGCCGCCGGACTGCCCGACTCCGTCGCCGGCGTACAGGAGAACCGCTTCTGTGCGTCCGGCCTGGAAGCCGTCAACCTGGCCGCGGCCAAGATCCGTTCCGGCTGGGAGGACCTGATCCTCGCGGGCGGCGTCGAGTCGATGTCACGGGTGCCGATGGGTTCCGACGGCGGTGCCTGGGCGATGGACCCGATGACCAGCTTCGCGACCGGCTTCGCCCCGCAGGGCATCGGCGCCGACCTGATCGCCACCCTCGGCGGCTTCGGGCGGCGCGATGTGGACGAGTTCGCCGCGCTCTCCCAGGAACGGGCCGCCGTGGCCTGGAAGGAGGGCCGCTTCGCGCGCTCGGTCGTGCCGGTCCTCGACCGTAACGGGCTCACCGTCCTCGACCACGACGAGCACATGCGGCCCGGCACCACCGCCGACTCGCTCGCCGGCCTCAAGCCGTCGTTCGCCAAAATCGGCGAGATGGGCGGCTTCGACGCCGTGGTCCTCCAGAAGTACCACTGGGTCGAGAAGATCGACCATGTCCACCACGCGGGTAACTCGTCCGGCATCGTGGACGGCGCCGCCCTCGTCGCGATCGGCTCCCGGGAGACCGGCGAGCGTTACGGACTCACGCCGCGCGCCCGGATCGTCTCCGCCGCGGTCTCCGGCTCCGAGCCGACCATCATGCTGACGGGACCCGCCCCGGCGAGCCGCAAGGCCCTCGCCAAGGCCGGACTGACCATCGACGACATCGACCTGGTCGAGATCAACGAAGCCTTCGCGGCGGTCGTCCTGCGCTTCGCCGAGGACATGGGACTGTCCCTGGACAAGGTCAACGTCAACGGTGGCGCCATCGCGCTCGGCCATCCGCTCGGGGCCACCGGAGCGATGATCCTCGGCACCCTCATCGATGAACTGGAGCGCCAGGACAAGCGGTACGGCCTCGCCACGCTCTGCGTCGGTGGCGGCATGGGCGTGGCCACCGTCGTGGAGCGTCTCTGACCGTCCCCGCGACGGGCCACGTCACCGCCCTGCGACGGGCCACACCACCGGGCCTCCCCGCCACCGAGCCTTCCCGCTACGGAAATCCTCCCGAGACGGAGCAGCAGCATGAGTGAGTCCTCCACCCCGGCTTCCTCCACCCCGGCTTCCTCCCCGATTCGCTGGGAACAGGACAGGACCGGTGTCGTCACCCTCGTCCTCGACGACCCCGACCAGTCCGCCAACACCATGAACCACGCGTTCCGGCAGGCCATCACAGCCGTCGCCGACCGCGCGGAGGCGGAGAAGGACAGCATTCGCGGCATCATCGTCACGTCCGCCAAGAAGACCTTCTTCGCCGGCGGCGACCTCAAGGACATGATCAGACTCGGTCCCGAGGACGCCCGGCAGGTCTTCGAGACAGGTATGGCGCTCAAGCACGCCCTGCGCCGCATCGAAACCCTCGGCAAGCCCGTCGTCGCCGCCGTCAACGGGGCCGCGCTGGGCGGCGGTTACGAGATCGCCCTCGCCTGCCACCACCGGGTCGCCCTGGACGCGCCCGGATCCAAGATCGGCCTGCCCGAGGTCACGCTCGGACTGCTGCCCGGGAGTGGCGGGGTGATCCGTACCGTACGGCTGCTGGGCATCGCCGACGCGCTGCTCAAGGTCCTGCTCCAGGGCACCCAGTACGCACCGGGGCGCGCGCTGGAGAACGGCTTGATCCACGAAGTCGCCGCCACCACCGACGAGATGCTCGACCGGGCCCGCGCCTTCATCGACGCCCACCCGGAGTCCTGGCAGCCGTGGGACGTCAAGGGCTACAAGATCCCGGGCGGTACCCCCTCCAGCCCGCGCTTCGCCGCCAACCTGCCTGCTTTTCCGGCCAACTTGAAGAAGCAGATCGCGGGCGCCCCCTACCCGGCGCCCCGCAATATCCTGGCGGCGGCCGTCGAAGGCTCGCAGGTCGACTTCGAGACCGCGCAGACCATCGAGGCCCGCTACTTCACCGAACTGGTCACCGGACAGACCGCCAAGAACATGATCCAGGCGTTCTTCTTCGACCTCCAGGCCGTCAACTCGGGTGCGGGCCGCCCCCAGGGCATCGCCCCGCGCGAGGTCCGCAAGGTCGCGGTCCTCGGCGCCGGGATGATGGGCGCGGGCATCGCGTACTCCTGCGCACGCGCCGGTCTCGACGTCGTCCTCAAGGATGTGTCCCAGGAGGCCGCCGACAGAGGGAAGGCGCACTCCGCGAAGCTCCTCGCCAAGGCGCTCTCCCGGGGGCGTACGAGCGAGGCCGGGCGGGACGCGCTCCTCGCCCGGATCACCCCGACCGCCGACGTCGCCGATCTCGCCGGGTGTGATGCCGTGATCGAGGCGGTCTTCGAGGACACAGCGCTCAAGCACAAGGTGTTCCAGGAGATCCAGGACGTCATCGAGCCCGACGCGCTGCTCTGCTCCAACACCTCCACCCTGCCCATCACGGCGCTCGCCGAAGGCACGTCCCGGCCCGCTGACTTCATCGGGCTGCACTTCTTCTCACCGGTCGACAGGATGCCGCTGGTCGAGATCATCAAGGGCGAGCGGACCGGCGACGAGGCGCTCGCCCGCGCCTTCGACCTGGTGCGCAGGATCAAGAAGACCCCGATCGTGGTCAATGACTCGCGCGGCTTCTTCACCTCGCGCGTGATCGGGCAGTTCATCAACGAGGGTGTCGCGATGGTCGGCGAGGGCGTCGATCCCGCGTCGATCGAACAGGCCGCCGCGCAGGCCGGGTTCCCGGCCAAGGTGCTCTCGCTGACGGACGAGCTGACGCTCACGCTTCCGCGCAGGATCCGCCACGAGACGAAGCGCGCGGTCGAGGAGGCCGGAGGCACCTGGACCGGTCACCCGTCGGACGCGGTGATCGACCGGATGGTGGACGAGTTCGGGCGTACGGGACGCGGGGGCGGCGCGGGATTCTACGAGTACGGCGAGGACGGCACCCGCACCCGCCTGTGGCCGGGCCTGCGCGAGCACTTCGGCCGGGCGGCGGACACCGAGGCTCCCGAGGTGCCCTTCCGCGACGGAGAGGTCCCCGTCCGCGACGGAGAGGTCCCCGTCCGCGACGGAGAGGTCCCCGTCCGCGACGGGGAGGCCCCTTTCCGCGACGGAGAGGTCCCCTTCCTCGACATGAAGGAGCGGATGCTCTTCGCCGAGGCGCTGGATTCCGTGCGCTGCCTGGAGGAGAACGTCCTGACCTCGGTCGCCGACGCCAACATCGGCTCCATCATGGGCATCGGCTTCCCGGCCTGGACAGGCGGTGTGCTCCAGTACATCAACGGATACGAGGGCGGCCTGCCCGGCTTTGTCGCGCGTGCCCGGGAACTGGCCGAGCGGTACGGCGAGCGGTTCGAGCCGCCCGCGCTGCTGGTCGGGAAGGCGGAGAAGGGCGAGACGTTCCGTGACACGTAGGAGCCCTGAGGCGTCACGCGCGAGAGGTGAACCGAGGCCCGACGGCCGGGCAGGGCCTGCGGTCGACTGAGGCCCGCGGTCAGGCCGAGGCCCGCCGTACCAGCATGGTCGGGGTGATCACCGAGGCCGGTGCCGGCGGACCGGCGCCCGCGCGCTCCTGGTCGAGCCCTCGTAGCAACAGCCGTGCCATCAGCCGTCCCTGCCCTTCTATGTCCTGCTGGACGGTGGTCAGCGGAGGATCGGTGGCCTCGGCGACCGAGTCCATGTCGTCGAAGCCGACCAGCGCCACATCGCCGGGCACCGCCCGGCCGCGCTCCTTGAGGACGCGCAGGGCGCCCGAGGCCATCAGATCGTTGGCGGCGAACACCGCGTCCAGATCGGGGCACCGGTCCAGCAGTTCCGTCATCGCCCGCGCCCCGCTCTCCTCGGTGAACGCGCCCTCGGCGATCAGCGTCGGGTCCGCGTCCAGCAGGACGTCCCGGTAACCGTCGAGCCGGTCGTTGGCCGACGTCTGGTCGCGTGGGCCGCTGATGTGCGCGATCCGCAGCCGTCCGAGGTCACGCAGGTACTGGACGGCCTCGCGGGCGCCGCCTCGGTTGTCGGCGTCCACGTACGGCACGGCCTGATGATCCGGTGCCACCGTCCAGCTCGGCCGGCCTCCGTACACGGTCGGCATGGCCGCCCGCCGGGTGATCGCGGGTATCGGATCGTCGGTGTGCAGCGAGAAGGCGAGCGCGCCGTCGACATGGCCGCCCGCCAGATACCGGGCGATCCGCTCGTAGTCGCCGGGCCCTTCGACCAGCAGGAGCACCAACTGGGTGTCGTGTGCGGTCAGTTCCTTGCTGATGCCGCGAATCTGCTGGGAGAAGAACGGATCGCTGAAGATCCGGACCTCGGGCTCGGCGATGATCACGGCGACGGCGCCGGTGCGCCGGGTGACCAGGGTGCGGGCCGCGTGGTTCGGTACGTATCCCAGCTCCTCGACGGCCCGCAGCACCTTGTCGACCAGCGGCCGGCGCACGCCCACGCCGCCGTTGACGACCCGGGAGGCCGTGGCCCGCGAGACCCCCGCGCGCGCCGCGACGGCTTCCAGGGTGGGGCGGGAACCAGTGGACGGTTCGGACACGGCGTGCGCTCCTCGTCGGCGGATGCGGCGGCACGTACGACAGCGACGTGGGCGCGTGAGAGGCGGGCTGCCGAACGGCTATACCCTAATGCCCCTCCCGGCCATGTCGGCCGTCGCTCCTCGGCGGGCAACATCGCCGGTCGCGGCACGGGACGAGTCATGCCGAAGCCCCGCCCGCGCGATCGTGCCCGGCGCACACGTACGCACACAGAGATGCACGCTCGCCGCGTTGCCGAAATGCCCCGACATGGTCCGCCCCGTCGGCCGGAATCGTCCAGGCTGTCCCCCGTACTCCGTCCGCCGGTCCCTCCTGCCTCTTGACTGCCCTCTTTTGCAGGGGAGTTGACCGAGGTACCTTCCGCCCCATGGAGATCCCTACGCGGAGTGCCCGCAGGTCGTACAGAACGTTGGTCGTGGCGGCCTCCGCCGCGCTCCTGGGGGTTTTACTCACCCCGACGGGAGCACAGGGCGCTGATCGGCAACAGGGCGTTCAACAGGCGGTGGACAGACCCTCCGCTCGGGAGACCGGGGAGACCGGGGAGGCCCGGGAGGGCAAGCAGATAGCGGAGACCCGTGAGGCCCGCGAGATCCCCAAGCCCTCCAAGCCTCCCAAACCCCCCAAGACCCGCGAGAGCCAACCCGTCTACTCCTACTCCGACGCCATACGCGAGTCCGTCTGGGTGGACACCGGACTCGACGGCGACGGAGACGGCAGGACCGACCGCGTCGCCGTCGATGTCGTCCGCCCCGCCGAGCCCGCGCAGCAGGGCCGGAAGATCCCCGTGATCATGGACGCCAGCCCGTACTACTCCTGCTGCGGACGCGGCAACGAGAGCCAGAAGAAGACCTACGACGCGGACGGCAACCCGCTCTCCTTCCCCCTGCACTACGACAACTACTTCGTGCCGCGCGGCTACGCCTTCGTCGCAGTGGACCTGACCGGGACCAACCGCTCCGACGGCTGTGTCGATGTCGGCGGCCGGTCGGACGTCCAGTCCGCCAAGGCCGTCGTCGACTGGCTGAACGGCCGTGCCCACGCCTACGCCGATCGCACCGGTACCACCCGGGTGGCGGCCGACTGGACCACCGGCGCCACCGGCATGATCGGCAAGAGTTACGACGGCACCGTCGCCAACGGCGTGGCCGCCACCGGCGTCGAGGGACTGAAGACCATCGTCCCGATCGCCGCGATCACTTCCTGGTACGACTACTACTTCGCCCAGGGCGCCCCCCTCTACGACTCCGGGCCCGAATGGCTCTCCGACTACGTGGAGAGCCCCGCCGCCCGGGGCCGCTGCCAGGCGGTCCAGCAGCGCCTGGTCGACGAGGCACCGCGCAGCGGCGACTGGACCGAGCTGTGGACCGAGCGCGACTACGTACGCGACGCGCACCAGGTCAAGGCCAGCGTCTTCGCCGTCCACGGCATGCAGGACCTCAACGTCCGTACCAAGCACCTCGGCCAGTGGTGGGACGCGCTCGCCGACGCGGGCGTGGAGCGCAAGATCTGGCTCTCCCAGACCGGCCATGTCGACCCGTTCGACTTCCGCCGCACCGACTGGGTGCCCACCCTGCACCGCTGGTTCGACCACTACCTTCTCGGATACGACAACGGCATCGACCGCGAACCCATGGCGGACATCGAGCGCGCCCCCGACCAGTGGTCCACCGACCGGGTCTGGCCGCCGAGCGCCACCGATGCCACCACCCTGCGCCCCGGCAAGGGCGCGGCCCCCGGCGTCGGCACGCTTGGCCGGGCGCCCGCCGCTCCCGGTGCGACCGAGACCTTCACCGACGACCCGCGACTCGGCGAGACCGACTGGGCGGCCGACATCGACCGGTCGACCCCGGCCAAGTCCGGTTTCGTCACCCGGCCGCTCAGCACCGACCTGCGGCTGTCCGGCTCCTCCACGGTGACCGTCACCGCCACACCGTCCACCTCGACCGCCCATCTCTCCGCGGTACTCGTCGACCTCGGCCCGGACACCATCCGCGACTACACCGCGTCGGGCGAAGGCATCACCACCCTCACCGAACGCACCTGCTGGGGCCCGAGCACCACCGCGGACAGCTCCTGCTACCTGAAGACCGCGGCCCGGACGGCCGACGTGGACCACACGGTCTTCAGCCGCGGCTGGGCCGACCTCGGCACCTACGCGTCCGCCGGCCAGGGCCGTCCACTCACCCCGGGCAAGCCCTACACCCTCACCATCGATCTCGCCGCGAGCGACCATGTCGTCCCGGCCGGCCACCGGCTCGCCCTGATCATCGGCGGTACGGACAAGGGCCTCATCGATCCGCCGTCCACCACCCCGGCCCTCACCCTCGATCTGGCCGGAACGTCCGCGAAGCTGCCGCTCGTCGGCGGCGCGGAGGCGTTCACCCGCGCCGCGACCGGAGCGGTCCCACCGCACAGCGCACCCCGCGAGTCCCGTCCGAACGGCGTGGCCGAGCCGCGCCGGACACCTCCGATCCCGGGAGACCGCAGCCGATGACACCGCGCGTACGCACCCTCGTCCGCCTTCGAGTCGCCGTGCTGGCGGCGACCACCGCGGCCCTCGTCCTGCCCACGGCAGCCGTCTCGGCCGAGGCCGGTTCCACCACGGCCCGCACGTCCACCGGGCCGCGTACCGAATTCGAGACCAGCGACGGAGCGAACTGGACCAGCCAGCCGCAGGAACAGGAGTTCCTGGCCGCCGTCGACCGGGGGAGCGAACGTGCCTCCCTCTCCACCATCGGCACCACCGCGCAGGGCCGCCCGCTCCAGCTCGTCGAGCTCGGCGCCCGGCGCGCGGCCGCCACCGTACTGCTGGTGTGCAGCCAGCACGGCGACGAGCCGTCGGGCCGCGAGGCGTGCCTGACCACGGTCCGCGATCTCGCCTACGCCAAGGACCGCGAAACGCGGCGCTTCCTGGCCCGTACGAGCGTCCTCGTCGTCCCCACCGCCAACCCGGACGGACGGGCCGCCGACACCCGCGGCAACTCCGACGACGTGGACATCAACCGCGACCACATCGCGCTCAAGACCGCCGAGGGCCGGGCCATGGCCGCCGTCATCCGCGACCGGAGCCCGGACGTCATCTACGACCTGCACGAGTACGGCGCCACCCCGCCGTACTACGACAAGGACCTGTTCGACCTCTGGCCGCGCAACCTCAACACCGACACCCGTGTCCACGACGAGTCGCGGACCCTGTCGGAGCGGTACGTGCGCCCCGCCGCGCGCGAGGGCGGCCACTCGATCGGTACGTACGGCATCTGGACCGACCCGGCGACCGGTGACCCCATCAAGCAGACCGCGGGTGACGGCCAGGAGCGCATCCTGCGCAACGCCTCGGGCGTCAAACACGCGATCGGCCTGCTCATCGAGAGCCGGGTCGACGCGCTCACCGATGCCGAGATCTCCGACGCGGCGCTGAACAACCGGCGCCGCGTGACCAGTCAACTCGACTCCCTGAAGGGCTTGTTCGCCTTCACAGGCGAGCGCCGCGCACAGATCACGACCGCCACGGCCGCCGCCCGGCTGGCCGGGCTGAAGGACCGCGGCCCGGTCTATCTCGGCGGCGCGGACAACGACCCCGCGGCCCCCGGGGAGATCCTTCAGGACCCGCCGTGCGGCTACCGGCTCGACGCGGATCAGTACGGCGACGTCAAGGACGAACTCGCCCTGCACGGAGTGGTGTCCGTGCCGCGCGGCAAGGGCGCCCTCGTACCGCTTCGCCAGTCGCAGCGCGATCTGGTGCCGCTGCTGCTCGACGAGCGGGCGGAGTACCACCTGACCGCCGGGAGGCCCGCCGACTGCTGAAGGCCGCTCCCGGCACGTTCTACCCCACCGCCAGTTGTGCGGCCTCCTCCGCGCAGCCCCAGGCCACGGTGACTCCCGCGCCGCCGTGGCCGTAGTTGTGCACCAGCCGGGCGCCCCCGGGCAGTGGTACGGCCTCCAGCCGGACCCGGGGGCGCACGGGGCGCAGCCCCACCCGGTGTTCCAGCACCCGCGCCCTGGCGAGCGCGGGGTGGATCCGGGCGCAGCGCGCCACGATGGCCTCCGCCTCCACCGGGTCGGGGCGCAGATCCCAGTTGTGCTCACTCGTCGTACCGCCGAGCAGCAGGCCGTACGGCTGCGGCATCACGTACGTCATGTCGGCGGAGCCCCCCAGCGACATCACGAACCACTCGTCGATCCCCGGGTTCTCCACGATCACCACCTGCCCGCGCGCCGGATACAGCGACGCGTCGGGCACCAGCTGCCGCGCGCCCATCCCGGTGCAGTTCACCACGACCGATGCCTCGGCGGCCGACTCGTCGAAGCCGGTGACGGAACGCCGTTCCACGGTGCCGCCCGCCGCGCGGAACCGCTCCTTCAGATACCGCAGATGGACGGGCATGTCGATCAACGGGACAGTGGCCCGCAGCCCATGCCCGACGCCGTCGGGCAGTTCGTCCGCACGCGCCTCACGCAACCCCCCGACCCGGGACGCCCAACTGCCCAGCTCCGCGGGCAGAGCGTCCGCCATCACCCCTGGGACGATATGCACTCCGGTCCTGTCCGGGTGCTCCGCGAACCGCTCGTACCTGCTCAGCGACTGTTCCATCCATACGCCGATCCGATCCACGGGCTCGATGCGGTACGGCCAGAAGAGCGCCCCCGCCACCGCGGAGGTGGTTCGCCCGACTGGATCGCGGGTCCACAGCCCGACCTGGTGACCGCCCTCGGCGAGCACCAACGCCGTTGTCAGACCTATGACTCCGCCACCCACCACGAGCACATCGCTCTTCCTGCCGTTCATGTGCGGACCGTAGCGGAATCAGGGTTCCGAGGCCCATTCCGCTACCGAGGACAGGCCAGGTCGGCGCATTCCGCCGGACGGCGACGGTCGCCGGCTCCCAGCCCCTGTACAAACTGGCGGGGCTCCTATGACACCGCACTAGAATCCACGGTCTGATGACTGCCACCCTCGTAGCCAAAGATCTCGCCGCAGGCCACGGCGACCGCTCGCTCTTCTCCGAGCTCGACCTGGTCGTCGCGCCCGGCGACGTGATCGGACTCGTGGGTGCCAACGGCGCCGGGAAGTCCACCCTGCTCCGGCTGCTCGCCGGGCTGGACACGCCCGAGGACGGGGTGCTCGGGCTCTCCCCGCCCACCGCCGAGGTCGGCCACCTTCCCCAGGAGCCGGAACGGCGCGCGGGGGAGACCGTACGGGACTTCCTCGGCCGTCGTACGGGGGTCACCGCCGCCCAGACCGCCCTGGACGAGGCCACCCAGGCGCTCGTCGACGGCGCCCCGGGCTCCGACGACGCATACGCCCTCGGCCTGGAGCGCTGGCTGAGCCTGGGCGGCGCCGACCTGGACGAACGCGCCGAGGAGATCGCCGCCTCGCTCGGCCTGACCGTCGGCCTCGACCAGCCGATGACCACCCTCTCCGGCGGCCAGGCAGCCCGCGCGAGTCTCGCCTCGCTCCTGCTCTCGCGGTACGACATCTTCCTCCTCGACGAGCCCACCAACGATCTGGACCTCGACGGCCTGGAACGTCTGGAGACCTTCGTCTCCGGCCTGCGGGCCGGCACGGTCGTCGTCAGCCACGACCGTGAGTTCCTGACGCGCACAGTGACCAAGGTGCTCGAACTCGACCTGGCCCAGCAGAAGATCACCCTCTTCGGCGGCGGCTACGAGGCGTACCTGGAGGAGCGGGAGACGGCACGGCGCCATGCCCGCGAGGAGTTCGAGGAGTACGCGGACAAGAAGGCGTCCCTGGAGACACGGGCGCACACCCAGCGGTCCTGGATGGAGAAGGGCGTCAAGAACGCCCGGCGCAAGGCGACCGACAACGACAAGATCGGTCGCAGTCTCCGCACGGAATCCACCGAGAAGCAGGCAGCCAAGGCCCGCCAGACACAGCGCATGATCGAACGCCTCGACGTCGTCGAGGAACCGCGCAAGGAGTGGGAACTCCGGATGGAAATCGCCGCCGCGGACCGCTCGGGGGCCGTCGTGGCGACGTTGAACGCCGCCGAAGTCCGCCGTGGCGGCTTCCACTTCGGCCCCGTCTCGCTCCAGATCGACCGGACCGACCGGGTCGTCATCACCGGCCCCAACGGCTCCGGCAAATCCACCCTGCTGGCCGCACTCCTCGGCCGCCTCCCCCTGGACGCGGGCCTCGCGACCCTGGGTTCGGGCGTGGTCGTCGGCGAGGTCGACCAGGCCCGCGCCCTCTTCCACGGCCCGGAAACCCTGCTGGACGCCTTCCGCCCGGCCGTCCCCGACACCGAACCGGCCGAAATCCGCACCCTCCTCGCGAAATTCGGCCTGAAAGCGGGCCACTTGCTGCGCCCCGCGACCACCCTCTCCCCGGGCGAACGCACCCGCGCGGCTCTCGCGCTCCTCCAGGGCCGAGGCGTCAACCTCCTCGTCCTGGACGAGCCGACGAACCATCTCGACCTGCCGGCCATCGAACAACTGGAGTCCGCGCTGGACTCGTACGACGGCACGCTGCTGCTGGTCACCCACGACCGCCGGATGCTGAACGCGGTACGCACGACGAGGCGCCTGGACGTAGCCAACGGCAAGGTGACGGAACGCTAGACCAAAGCCCCCACCGGGCGACGCCCAACCCACCCCGCCCGCCCAATCCGACCGGCGGGCGGGGCGGCGGCCCTCGGTTCCAAGGTGCTGGCCTGGCCGAATGACGGCCGGTGCGGTCAGGCGCCGCTGGTGTCGGCCGGTGTCGCCTCGCCGAGCATGGCGAGGGTCAGCACGTTGCCGGAGATGCCCCAGCCGCCGTCCGCGACCTCTTCGACCAGAACCATGGTGGTGTTGCGGGCGCGCTCGCCGTAGATCTCGACATACAGCTCAGTGGTGCGAGTGACGATCTCCTCCTTCTGCTTCGGGGTGAGGGTCTTCTCGGGGACCTTGAAGTTCGCGAAAGGCATGGCTGGTTGTTCCTTCTCTCAGCGGGGTGTTACCGGGAGCTGCCTGCGGTGAGCAGGCCGTCCAGATCGATGGGGTGGCTGCGGGCGGTTCAGATGATTCCGCCGTTGGCGCGGATGACCTGTCCGTTGATCCAGTGGCCGGCCGGGGAGGCCAGGAACGCGACGACCTCGGCGATGTCGGCCGGGGTACCGAGGCGCTCCAGCGGGGGCTGGGCGGCCAGGCGGGCGATGGTCTCCTCGTCCTTGCCGTCCAGGAACAGGCCGGTGGCCGTGGGGCCGGGCGCGACGGTGTTGGCGGTGACGTCCCGGCCCCGCAGCTCCCGGGCCAGGATCAGCGTCAGCGCCTCGACCGCGCCCTTGCCGGCGGCGTACGCGCCGTAGCCCGGGAAGGCCAGCCCCACCACGGACGTGGAGAACGTCACGATCGCGCCGCCGGGGCGCACACGACGGGCGGCCTGCTGGACGACGACGAACGTGCCGCGGATGTTGGTGCGGTACAGGTCGTCCAGGACGGCCAGGTCCAGCTCGGCGATCGGAGCCAGGTGCATCCGCCCGGCCGCGTGCACGACGACGTCGACGCCGCCGCCGAACTCTCCTTCGGCCGCGTCGAACAAGGCCGCGACCGCGCGTTCGTCGGCGACATCCGCGCGCACCGCGATCGCCCGGCCACCGCCGGTGACGGCCTCCTTCGCGGCGGCTTCGGCCTCGTCCTGGCTGCCGGAATAGCCGACCACGACGGCGTACCCGTCGGCGGCCAGCCGGCCGACGGTCCGGCGGCCGATGCCGCGCGAGCCGCCGGTGACGATCGCGACACGAGGCGAGGCGGGAAACCAGGCCGAGGCAGCGGTCCCGTCGCGGGAAGTGGGGATAGGCATGGCTGACTCCTGTGGTGGATGGGCGTCGGGCCGCGGCCTTGCCGTTGCCCTGCTGCGTCCTCCACGATCGGCCGGCCCCCCATCCTTAGCCAGGGCTGCGTTTACCCGGGGGATGCCACCCCCTGGCTGTGCTCTGGCGTACGAGCGACCATGGAGGGGTGAACCTTCCAGAACTCGGTGCCTTCCTCAGGACACGCCGCGACCGCATCCGCCCCGCCGAGGTCGGTCTCCCCCAAGGCCCGCGTCGGCGCGTCCCCGGGCTGCGCCGCGAGGAAGTCGCGCAGCTGGCAGGGCTGTCGGCCGACTACTACACCGAGCTGGAACGCGGCAGCGCGAAGAACCGCGTGCAGCCCTCGACCCAGACCCTGGCCGCCCTCGCCCGAGCCCTGCGCCTGAACGGCGACGAGCGCGACCACCTGTTTCACCTGGCCGAACGGCCGGTCCCCCCGTCAGCACACGGACCATCGGCACACGTGCAGCCCGCGCTCCTCGGACTTCTGGACCGGCTGTCCAACACCCCCGCGCGCGTCATCACCGACCTGCACGAAACCCTGGTGGAAAACGACCTGGCCCGGACCCTGCTCGGCAAGTCCCCGGCACACCGCGGCCCGGCGGCGAGCTTCGTGTACCGCTGGTTCACCGACCCGCAGGCGCGCGAGATCTACCCGCCCGAGGACCACCCGCACCACTCCCGGGTGTTCGTGGCCGACCTCCAAGCAGCGGCCGCCCGGCGCGGCCGGGACGCGGAGGTCACGAAGATGGTCGCCGTGCTACGCCGCCGCAGCCAGGAGTTCGCCGCCCTCTGGGACACCCACGACGTCGCGGTGCGCCGCATGGACCACAAGAGGATCGTCCACCCCATGCTCGGCGTCATCGAACTCGACTGCTACAACCTCCTCAGCGAGGACGGACGGCAACGCCTGCTGTGGTTCACCGCCCCGCCCGGAAGCCCAGGAGCCGAGCAGCTGGAACTGCTGTCTGTCGTAGGGACCCAGGAACTGAGCGTCACGGACGGCATGGCACCGGAGAGGTTGCCCGCGGCGGAAACCGGATCGCAGCGCTGACCCGCGCCACAGAGGGAGGACCGCCTTCCCCGCAAGGCGTGGCGGCCGGCACCAACGGACACCAGCCGCTGACGCGGCAGGCGCTCCCTGATCCGGCCTGATCCAAACGAAAGACCCAGGCACCGGGGCCGGCACAGCGAACCGCCCCGCCGGACGGCGCCCCGCGCCCCGCAGGGGAGTCGCCTCAGCCGCGCCCCCGCCCCCCACTTCCGCCCCCGCGTCCGCCCCGCTCAGGATCCGTCAGCCCCGCCCGCCGCAACGCGTCAGCCATCGCACTGTTCGCCGGCGCGGGCGCCCCCTGTCGCTTGGCACCACCACCGCCACCTGCGCCACCGCCACTTCCACCCGCGCCACTTCTACCCGCGCCACTTCCACCCCGGCCACCGCCACCCCCGGCTCCCTGCCGAGGCCGCGGAGGCCGACCGCCGCCGGCGCCACCGCCGCCACCACCGGACCGCTCCCGCACCGCTCCCGCCGCCTTCGCCGCCGCCTCGTCGTCCAGCCTGAGCGTCAGCGAGATCCGCTTGCGCGGGATGTCGACGTCCATCACCTTCACTTTGACCACGTCACCCGGCTTCACCACTTCCCGGGGGTCCTTCACGAACGTCCTGGACATGGCCGACACATGCACCAGGCCGTCCTGGTGCACGCCGACATCGACGAACGCGCCGAACGCCGCGACGTTGGTGACGACCCCTTCCAGCACCATCCCGGGGGACAGGTCGCCGATCTTCTCGACGCCGTCCTTGAACGTCGCGGTCTTGAATGCGGGACGGGGGTCGCGCCCCGGCTTCTCCAGCTCGCGCAGGATGTCCGTCACGGTCGGCAGGCCGAAGGAGTCGTTCACGAAATCCCCGGGCTTCAGGGAGCGCAGCACCGTCGCGTTGCCGATCAGGGACGCGACCTCGCCGCCGGTCGTCTTCACCATCGACCGCACCACCGGATACGCCTCGGGGTGCACGCTCGACGCGTCCAGCGGGTCGTCCCCGCCACGGATACGGAGGAAGCCCGCGCACTGCTCGTACGCCTTCGGGCCGAGCCGGGCCACGTCCTTGAGCGCGCGTCGCGAGCGGAACGGCCCGTTGGTGTCGCGGTGGGTGACGATGTTCTCGGCGAGTCCGGTGCCGATGCCGGACACGCGGGAGAGCAGGGGCGCGGACGCGGTGTTCACGTCGACTCCGACGCCGTTCACACAGTCCTCGACGACCGTGTCCAGCGAGCGCGACAGCTTCACCTCGGACAGGTCGTGCTGGTACTGGCCGACGCCGATGGACTTGGGGTCGATCTTCACCAACTCGGCGAGCGGGTCCTGGAGCCGGCGGGCGATGGAGACCGCGCCACGGATCGACACGTCCAGGTCGGGCAGTTCCTGGGAGGCGAAGGCGGAGGCGGAGTACACGGAGGCGCCGGCCTCGGAGACCATCACCTTCGTGAGCTTCAGCTCGGGGTGCTTGGCGCACAGCTCCCCGGCGAGCTTGTCGGTCTCGCGGGACGCCGTGCCGTTGCCGATGGCGATCAGGTCGACGTCGTGGTCCTTCGCCAGCCGCGCCAGCTTCGCGAGCGACTCGTCCCACTTGTTCGCGGGGACGTGCGGATAGATCGTGTCGGTGGCGACGACCTTGCCGGTCGCGTCGACGACGGCGACCTTCACGCCCGTACGGAACCCGGGGTCGAGCCCGAGTGTGGCGCGGGTGCCGGCGGGCGCGGCCAGCAGGAGGTCGCGGAGGTTCGCGGCGAACACCCGCACCGCCTCGTCCTCGGCGGCCGTACGAAGGCGCAGCCGCAGGTCGATCCCGAGGTGCACCAGAACGCGGGTCCGCCAGGCCCACCGGACCGTGTCCGTGAGCCACTTGTCGCCGGGGCGGCCGCGGTCGGCGACGTCGAAGCGCCGGGCGATCATGTTCTCGTACATGGTCGGACCGGGCTGTTCCGACGGCTCCTCGGGCTCCAGGACGAGGTCGAGGATGTCCTCCTTCTCGCCCCGGAACATGGCGAGCACGCGGTGGGAGGGCAGCTCGGGGAAGGCCTCGGCGAAGTCGAAGTAGTCGGCGAACTTGGCGCCGGCCTCCTCCTTGCCGGCCCGCACCTTCGCGGCCAGCCGGCCCCGCGTCCACATCCGCTCGCGCAGCTCACCGATCAGGTCGGCGTCCTCGGAGAACCGCTCGGTGAGGATGGCGCGGGCGCCTTCCAGCGCGGCGGCGGGATCCGCGACGCCCTTGTCCGTGTCGACGAACGCCGCTGCCGCCGCGAGCGGTTCCACCGAAGGGTCGCCCAACAGGCCCTCGGCGAGCGGCTCCAGACCGGCCTCGCGGGCGATCTGTGCCTTCGTCCGCCGCTTGGGCTTGAACGGCAGGTAGATGTCCTCCAGCCGCGCCTTCGTGTCGGCGGCCCTGATCCGCGCCTCCAGGGCGTCGTCGAGCTTGCCCTGCTCGCGCACGGACTCCAGGATCGCGGTCCGCCGCTCCTCCAGTTCCCGCAGATAACGCAGCCGCTCCTCGAGGGTGCGCAGCTGCGCGTCGTCGAGCATCTCGGTCGCTTCCTTGCGGTAGCGCGCGATGAACGGCACGGTCGATCCGCCGTCGAGCAGCTCGACGGCCGCCTTCACCTGCCGCTCCCGTACGCCGAGTTCCCCGGCGATCCTGCTTTCAATGGACGTCGTCACGATCACGCTCCGCTGTTCTGTGGTCCGCCGCCTGCATTGTGGCAGGTGGCGGTGACATCGGCGGGCGCAACCGGCTGCGAGCGGCGTTCAGGGCCGCCGTGGCCCGGCCCCGAACGCACCGGGGCCGGGCCGGGAGGCCGCTGGGCATCCGGACCGGATCAGCAAGCGGTACCCGGTGCGTCGGGAACCCGGTGTCAGCGCTTGCCGATGAGGTCCGCCGGGAACGCCCCGCTCTCCCGCGCCGCCGCCGTGAAACCTCCGGCCAGTTCGGTGAGGCGGGCCACGCCGGCCTCACCCAGATGTTCGTACGGCGCCCGGTCCAGCCGGTCCGTCTCGTCCTCCAGGGCCTTGCGCAGCTCCGTTCCGGACGCGGTCAGCTCGCCCTCGGTGTCCAGCAGCCCGCGCCCACGCAGCCGCTCCCGGGCCGCCTCCCACTCCTCCGCTGTCCAGCCCCGGCTGGACAGGATCCACTTCGGCGACATGCCCCGGCCGCTCGCGGTGTGGCTGGCCAGTGCTTCCAGGGGGTCCAGCCGAACGCTCAGCAGGGCGGCCAGGTGGCCGTCACCGCGGTGCTCGCGCAGCAGTGTCGCGGCGTGCCAGAACGCCAGGTGCGGTGCCTCCGGCACCGGCAGGTCGGCGTTGGCGGCGTACAGCGGACGTGCCGGACGCTCGCACGCCTCGGTGGCACGCAGCGCCAGTTCCGCCGCCTCCGCCAGTTCCTTGGAGGCGATGGCCTCCTCGCCCAGCAGGCGCCGCAGCACCGAGTCGACCGCGCGCAGCCGTGTCTCCAGAGCGTCCTCCGGGGAGACGGTGTCCCACACCTGTGGGACATGGCGGGCCACGAGGTCGTGCTTGAAGTTGTAGAAGGTCGCGGTAACGGCACCCGCTCCGACCCGTCCCAGCGGCGCCGAGCGGGCGGCGAAGTAGACGGCGCTCCGGTCCTCCAGACCGGCGCGCGCGAACTCGCGTCCGAGGTCGGGGGAGAAGTAGAAGGTCGAGTGGATCGGGTTGACGACGGAGTAACAGTGTCGCGCGGCATGCTCGGGCAGAGTGGTCATGCCCGTACGTTACTGACTGGTCGGTACGCGCAACAGGGCGGGCCTGGTTGGCAGGAAAGGAGGGGTACTCGTCATTGCGGCCATCGACTCGGGCGCGAAGGATGGCTGTCATGACAGAGCGATCCGTGTTGGTTGTCCTCTTCGACGAAGTCCAGAGCCTTGATGTGACAGGCCCTGTGGAGGTGTTCGCGGGCGTCCGTCTCGACACCGGCGAGGACGCCTACCTGATCCGAACCGCCTCGCTCGACGGCGCTCCTGTACGGACCTCCAGCGGGCTCACGATCGTCCCCGACACGGCCCTCCCTGATGCCCCGGACCCGCACACACTGATCGTGCCCGGCGGCCAGGGCAGCCGCGGCCCCGACCCGCGGTTGATCGACTGGCTGCGTGAGCGGGCGCCGCGCGCCCGACGGCTGGTCTCGGTCTGCACCGGCGCCCTGCTGCTGGCCGAGGCCGGACTGCTGGACGGACGCCGCGCGACGACCCACTGGATCGCCACCGACCATCTGGCCAGGAACTATCCCGCCATCGACGTCGACCCGGACCCGATCTTCGTACGGGACGGACCGGTGTCCACCTCCGCCGGTGTCACCTCGGGCATCGATCTCGCGCTCGCCCTCGTCGAGGAGGACCTGGGCCGGGATGTGGCTCTCGACGTCGCCCGTCTTCTCGTGGTCTTCCTGCGACGCCCCGGAAACCAGGCCCAGTTCAGCGCACAGCTCGCCGCCCAGACCGCGCGGCGTGAACCGCTGCGCGAGGTGCAGAGCTGGATCAGCGAACACCCGGACGGCGATCTGTCGGTCGAGTCACTGGCCGTACGGGCCCGCCTCTCGCCGCGCCATTTCGCGCGGGCGTTCCGCGCGGAGACAGGCGCGACACCCGGCCGCTATGTCGAGCGCGTCCGGCTCGAACACGCCAGAAGGCTGCTGGAGGACAGCTTCGACGGGGTCGAGGAGATCTCGCGCGCCTGTGGCTACGGCACCCCGGAGGCCATGCGCCGCGCCTTCGTCAAGGTCCTCGGGACAGCACCCGCCGAATACCGTCGCCGCTTCCGCCCGGGGGAGCGCACCTCAACCGTCCCCCTCCCGCAGGCAGCCGCGGCGTACGCGGACCACGCCCCTCCACCGTGACCACCCCGCATCCCCGGCCGCGTCACGCCCCAGCTCGTGAGGCCTCCGCCCCACGCCCCACTACCGCACGTTGGAACCCGTATCCAGCCCACCGAAAGGCACGGCCATGCAGATCGCCATCCTCCTCTTCGACGGCTTCACCGCGCTCGACGCCGTCGGCCCCTACCACATGTTCTGCCGCCTCCCCGGAGCCGAAACCCACTTCGTCGCCGAGCGGACCGGTCCGTTCCCCGACGACTGCGGCAGCCTCTCGCTCGTTGCCGAGAAGACACTCGGTGAGGTCACCGCCCCGGACATCCTCGTGGTGCCCGGTGGCCCGGGACAGTCGGGACAGATGGGGAACGAGACGCTCCTCGACTGGCTGCGCGCGGTGGACGCCACCACCACCTGGACCACCTCCGTCTGCACCGGATCGCTGCTGCTCGCCGCCGCCGGGCTGCTCCGCGGCCGACGCGCGACCTCCCACTGGCTGGCCCTGGACGAGCTCCGGGCGTTCGGCGTCGAGTCGACCGGCGAACGTGTGGTCACCGACGGCAAGTACGTCACGGCCGCAGGCGTTTCCTCCGGCATCGACATGGGGCTGACCCTGGCCGGAGTGCTCGCGGGTGACCGGTTCGCCCAGACTGTGCAGCTGATGACCGAGTACGACCCGCAGCCGCCGTACGACGCCGGATCGCCGGACAAGGCGCCCGCGGACCTGGTCGAGGAGCTGCGCACGACGAGCCGTTTCTGAAGGGACGAGGCGTTTCCGAAGAGGGAACCGACCGGACAGCCCTTGGCGGAACCTAGGAGTCGACACCCCCGCCGAAGCGCGGCTCGCGGCGCTCCAGGAAGGCGGCGACCCCCTCCGCGGTGTCGCCGCTGCCGCGCGCCCGCTCCGTCCAGTACGCCTCCCGCTCCATCCCGTACGCCTCCCGCCCTATCTCGTACGCATCACGGTCGGTACCGCCCGAGACGAACTCCTTGGCCGCCGCCTGGGTCAGCTGCGAGCGGGACACCAGGACCCGCGCGAACTCCGCGACCCGCTTCCCCAACTCCCCGGCCGACAGCACCTCGTCGGCGAGCCCCGTCCGCAGCGCACGCTCCGCGTCGATCAACTCGGCCGAGAACAGCAGGTATTTGGCCGTCGCGGGCCCCACCAGCGAGGCCAGCCGCCGGGTGGACGACGCCGGGTAGACGATTCCGAGCCGCGCCGGAGTGATCCCGAACCAGGCACCCTCCTCGGCGAACCGCAGGTCGCAGGCGGCGGCCAACTGGCAGCCGCCGCCCACGCAGTAGCCGCGTACGGCCGCGAGCGTCGGCTTGGGGAAGGCGGCCAGCGCCTCCTCGGCCACCACCGCCAGAGCCCGCGCGTCCTCGCCCGGCTCCCGCAGCGAGGAGATGTCGGCGCCCGCGCAGAAGGTGTCGCCCTCGCCGGTCAGAACCAGCACGCGTACGGCGGGATCCTCGGCCAGCCGCCCGAGCAGCGGCGGCAGTTCACGCCACATCCGCGCCGTCATGGCATTGCGTTTCTCGGGATGGTGCATCACGACGGTCGCGATGCCGTCGGCGGCGGTGTGCAGCAGCTGTGGCTCCATGAGCCGGATGCTATCCCCGGCTGACGAGGGACCAGGAACGGGCGAACGAGAGCCTGGGAACGGGCGAACGAGGGGCCGGAAACGGGCGGCCCCATGCCGGGAACCGGCGCCTGATGGCTCAAGCACACGAGGACCGTCTCAAACGTTCCCGAACCGCCAGGAGAAGATCAGCGGCGACCGTGCCAGGGATGTGATCGCTCGGACGCGGTCGAACTCCACCAATAACGGTTGACTTCTGTTCAACTGCCCGGAGCCGGCCAGCCGTTCCCAACACTCGACAGCCGATGGACCACACCGGTCGACCGAGAGGATGGGTGCTGCGGGATGGAGAGCCTCGGGAGTGTTCCGGCCGGGCCGACTCGGCCGGCCCGGCCGCTGTCGTACGAGGGGGTCTGGCGGTTCACCGCTCCCGCCGTCGATGTCTCCGTGCCGCGGACCAGGCACGCCGTACGCGATCTGCTGAGACGACGACGGGTGCCGGCCGGGGACGGCATCGTCCAGGGACTGCTGCTGATCGTCTCCGAACTGGTCACCAACGCCGTACAGCACGCCGCCCTGCTCTCGCCGGAGATCGGCGTCGAGGTCGCCGTCGGCGCGGGGTGGATCCGGGTGTCGGTCGAGGACAGCCATCCCTACCGGCCCACGGCGCTGGAGATGGACCATGCCCGGACGGACGGGCGCGGGCTGCTGCTGGTCCGGGAGATCACTCGCGAAGCCGGCGGCGGATTCGATGTCGAGCACACCGCCGCCGGCGGGAAGGTCGTCTGGGCGGTGCTGCCCTTCGGGCCTCCACTCGTCCCTGCGCCCCCGCCTCGGGAGGAACTCTCCTCGCCCGGTCCTGAGCTCGCCCGGGAACCTGCCCGGGGGCCCGCCCGGGAGAGCGTCACCAGCCCAGAGCAGGCCCTGTGAGCTCTCTGATCGCCGGGCGCGCGGTGTCCAGGACGGTCATGAACCATGCCGAGAACGTGGCCTCGGCGTGCAGCTCGGCCAGTTCCGCCTGGGTGACGAACGCCGTCTCGTCGATCTCTTCCGGGTCGGGCCGCAGCGCCGACTGCGCCAGCCCGACGAAGAGGTGGTTGTACTCCTGCTCGACCAGCCCAGACTCGGGGTCCGGGTGGTTGTAGCGCACCGTGCCCGCCTGGGCGAGCAGCGAGGGAGAGATGCCCAGCTCCTCGTACGTACGGCGGGCCGCCGCGGCGAAGGGCGCCTCCCCGGGGTACGGGTGCCCGCAGCAGGTGTTCGACCAGACGCCGGGGGAGTGGTACTTGCTCAGCGCACGGCGCTGGAGCAGCAGCCGCCCCTGCTCGTCGAAGAGGAAGACGGAGAACGCCCGGTGCAGCTGGCCGGGTGGCTGATGAGCCGCGAGCTTCTCGGCGGTGCCGATGGTCTTGCCGTTCTCGTCGACCAGCTCCAGCATGATCTCCTCCTGTGCGCCGCGCGACTGCGCGCCGTTCGACGAGCTGTTCGCCGTAGTGCCTGGTGTGGTCGGCATAACCATCCTTCGCTTCGGGCCTCGGCGCCCAAGTCTGCCGTACAAGACCCCCGCGTCCGCACTCCGGGCGTGTGGGCATGTCCGTTCCCCTCGCCGCCCGGCGGTGTAGGTGACGGTGGGACAGCGGGCGCGGCCGAGCGGCGCTGACCAGGCACGCTCCCGTGCCTGGTCAGCTGACCAGGCACGGGAGCAACAGGAGTCAGTGGCAGAGCTTCGCCTCGTGCTCCGCGTGGCCGCTGGGCTCCAGCTGGAACGTGCAGTGTTCGACATCGAAATGGTGGCCGAGGCATCCCTGCAGGTCATGGAGCATCTTTTCGTGCCCCACCGTGTCCAGCGCGTCCTGGTCCACGACCACATGTGCCGAGAGCACGGGCATACCCGAGGTGATCGTCCAGGCGTGGAGGTCATGTACGTCGGCCACACCGGGCAGGGCGAGCATGTGCGCCCGGACCTCGCCCATGTCCACATCCTTGGGGGCCGACTCCAGCAGGACGTTCAGCGTCTCGCGCAGCAGCTTGACCGTACGTGGAACGATCATGAGGCCGATCAGCAGGCCCGCGATCGGGTCGGCCGCCTGCCAGCCCGTGGCCAGGATGATCCCGGCCGAGACCAGCACCGCGAGCGAGCCGAGCGTGTCCGCCAGCACCTCCAGATACGCCCCGCGCACGTTGAGGCTGTCCTTCTGACCCTGTACGAGCAGAGAGAGGGAGACCAGATTGGCGAACATGCCGATGAGGGCGAAGACGATCGTCAGCCCGCTCTTGGTCTCGGGCGGGACGATGAAGCGCTCGATCGCCTCGTACAGCAGGAAGCCGCCGACGCCGAGCAGCAGCACACAGTTGGCCAGCGCGGCGAGGATCTCGGCGCGCGCGAAGCCGAAGGTGCGGTTCTCGGTCGCGGGACGGGCGGCGAAGTGGATCGCCAGCAGGGCCATCCCGAGCCCCACCGCGTCCGTCGCCATGTGGGCCGCGTCTGCGATCAGGGCGAGGGAGTCGGCGGCGATACCGCCGATGATCTCCACCACCATCACGGACAGCGTGATCAACAGTGCGATCCGCAGTCGGCCCCGATGGGCGGCGGTGGCGGTACCCGCCGGTGGTCCGTGCGTATGTCCGTGGTTGTGCCCTGCCCCCATGAAGAAGCCTCCTGGCTGTCCGGAAGATCTGCCGACCACGCCAGTGAACTACGGGTGGGGGGTATAGGCAACACGGCACTGAACACCGTTGTCATGTGCTCTGACCTGCGGAAATGTCAGCGTGTCGGGAGTGCGCGTCCGGAGGAGGACGGGAGCGCAGGTCAGAGCGCACATCGGAGTGTCGATCAGGTCATCGGACCGGCGCCGCCGGGTGGCGCAGCCGCCAGCCCTCCCAGGCGGACTCGACCATCTCACGCACTCCGCGCGTCGCCGTCCAGCCCAGCTCCCCGGCGATCAGCTCCACCGAGGCCACGGCCCTCGCGGCGTCGCCGGGACGGCGCGCCTCCACCACCGGCTCCGTACGGTCGCCGGTGACGTCCGCCACCAGATCGGCCAGCTCGCGTACCGAGACGCCCTCGCCGCGGCCGATATTGACCGTGAGATCCCCGCCGGCCCCCGGGGCGGCCAGCCGCCGGGCGGCGGCGAGATGAGCGTCGGCGAGATCCGCGACGTGGATGTAGTCGCGGATGCAGGTGCCGTCCGGCGTCGGATAGTCGGCGCCGAAGATCCGGGGCGCCTCACCCCGGCTGATCCGGTCGAAGAACATCGGGATGATGTTGAACACCCCGATGTCGGACAGCTCGGGCTCCGCCGCGCCCGCCACATTGAAGTAGCGCAGGCAGCCGGTGGCGATCGAGTGCGCCCGCCCGGTCGCCCGTACCAGCCATTCGCCCGCCAGCTTGGTCTCGCCGTACGGATTGATCGGTACGGCCGGGGTGTGCTCCGTGATCAACTCCACATCCGGCACCCCGTAGACGGCGGCGGAGGAGGAGAAGAGGAAGCGCCCGACTCCCGCGGCGACGACGGCCTCCAGGAGCACGGTCAGCCCGTGCACGTTCTCCCGGTAGTACGTGAGCGGCTGCTCGACGGACTGACCGACCTGCTTCTTCCCCGCGAGGTGCACCACACCGGTGACGCCGTGCCCGGTGAGCGTACGGTCGACCAGCTCCCGGTCCAGCAGGGAGCCCCGTATCAGCGGGATGCCGGCGGGCAGCCGTTCGGCGACGCCGGTCGACAGGTCGTCGAGGACGACGACCCGCTCACCGGCCGCGGTCATGGACCGCGCCACGTGTGCCCCGATATAACCCGCACCGCCTGTGATCAGCCATGTCATCCCGCCACCTTAGGTCCTGCTTCCCGGAGCGCCGCAGGCCCGTGACGCCCGGCCCGGCACCCGGCGGACCCCGAGCGGGTGTCCGAGGTCCGTGGTTTGTGGGGCGGGGCACCGATCGACAATGATGATCTCCGCATGGGCTCCCGCGGCCCGGACCATTGCGTCCGCGCCGTAAACGGTCGGTGAACTCGGCCTTCCAATCATCCGATAGCCTCTGCCGACGTGCCGCCGCCCGGACCCCGGGTCAAGTCGCCGCGCACCCAGCCCTGTCAGCGCCAAGGAGTGAGTTCGTCTGTCGACCGCCATCCTCACCGGTCCCCCGGTACCCGGATCGCCGCTCGACGGCCATCTGCGGTCGCTGGGTTTTGACGTACGTACCGCGCCGGACGCGGACGAGGCCCGGAGCCTGCTCGCCTCGGCCCCGGCGGCCGAGCGCGTCGCCCTGGTCGACTCGCGCTTCGTCGGCCACGTCCACGCCCTGCGCCTCGCCCTGACCGACCCGCGCTTCCCGGCCGCCGCCGTGCCCGGCGCGCTCACCGCCCAGCCGGAGGCCCGCGCCGCCCTGCTGCGCGCCCTGACGGCCGTGACGGACGACGGCGCCCGGACACCGTCCGATGACGGCACCCGGACACCGGCCGACACCGAACACGAACCCGGACACGAATCCGACCGGGCCTCCGCCACCGCCGTGGCTCCGTGCGAGCCGCTCGCCGACCGGGTCGCCACCGCGCTCGACACCGAGGGCACCGGCGTCACCCGGCCCGAGCTGGGCTCGCTCGTCGCCGCCGTACCGGCCGACGCGTCCGCCCGGGAACAGGCCGAGGCCGCCGTCGCCGCAGTGGACGACGAAGCCGTACGGCTGCGCTCCGCCGTGAAGGCCCGCGACGGCTTCTTCACCACCTACTGCATCAGCCCGTACTCCCGCTATCTCGCCCGCTGGTGCGCCCGGCGCGGGCTGACCCCCAACCAGGTCACCACCGCGTCGCTGGTCACCGCCCTGATAGCGGCGGCCTGCGCGGCCACCGGCACCCGCGGCGGATATGTCGCCGCCGGCCTGCTGCTGCTCTTCTCGTTCGTCCTGGACTGCACCGACGGGCAGCTCGCCCGCTACTCGCTCCAGTACTCCACGATGGGCGCCTGGCTGGACGCCACCTTCGACCGGGCCAAGGAGTACGCCTACTACGCGGGCCTCGCGCTCGGCGCCGCCCGGGGCGGTGACGACGTATGGGCACTGGCACTCGGCGCGATGGTCCTCCAGACCTGCCGCCACGTCGTCGACTTCTCCTTCAACGAGGCCAACGTCGACGCCACCGCGGCGAACGCCGCGGGCAAGGCAGTCGTCGGCACTCCCACCGCCGCGCTCTCCAGCCGGCTCGACAGCGTCGGCTGGACCGTCTGGGTCCGCCGCATGATCGTGCTGCCGATCGGTGAGCGCTGGGCGATGATCGCCGTGCTGACCGCCGTGACCACCCCCCGGATCGTCTTCTACGCGCTGCTCGTCGGCTGTGCCTTCGCCGCCTGCTACACCACCGCGGGCCGCGTCCTGCGCTCGGTGACCCGCAAGGCCACCCGTACCGGACGGGCCGCCCAGGCCCTGGCCGACCTCGCCGACTCGGGACCGCTCGCCGAGGGCGTCGCCGCGCTGCTGCGCCGCCCGGCCCGTCGGCTCCCCGGCCTCCTGCCGTTCCTGATCGCGTTCGCCGGCGGCGCCGCGGTCGTCGCCACGGCGGCCTTCGCTCCCATCGACGGGCCCTGGCCCGTCGTCGCGGCCCTGGGCTACGTCCTGACCTCGGGTCTCGCCGTCGCCCGCCCGCTGGGCGGCGCGCTCGACTGGCTCGTACCACCGGTGTTCAGGGCGGCCGAATACGGTACCTTCCTGGTGCTCGCCGCCCGCTCCGAGGTGAACGGAGCCCTGCCAGCGGCTTTCGGGCTGGTGGCGGCCGTCGCCTACCATCACTACGACACGGTCTACCGCATTCGCGGCGGCACCGGTGCGCCGCCCCGCTGGCTCGTCCGGACGATCGGCGGCCACGAGGGCCGCACGCTGGTGGTGACCGCACTCGCCGCCGTCCTCGTGACGCGCGGCAGCGACTTCCCCCTGGCTCTCACGGTGCTCGCGGCTGCCGTCGCGCTGGTCGTGCTCATGGAATCCATCCGGTTCTGGGTGTCCTCCGGAGCCCCCGCCGTACACGACGAAGGAGAACCCGCATGATCGGCCTCGTACTGGCCGCCGGTGCCGGACGGCGTCTGCGCCCCTACACCGACACCCTCCCGAAGGCGCTCGTGCCCGTGGACCCGGCGGGCGAGGGGACCACCACGGTCCTCGACCTGACGCTGGGCAACTTCGCCGAGGTCGGCCTGACCGAGGCCGCGATCGTCGTCGGCTACCGCAAGGAGGCCGTGTACGAGCGCAAGGCCGCCTTGGAGAAGACGTACGGCCTCAAGCTCACCCTGGTCGACAACGACAAGGCCGAGGAGTGGAACAACGCCTACTCCCTCTGGTGCGCGCGTGACATCCTCAGCCAGGGCGTGATCCTCGCCAACGGGGACACCGTGCACCCGGTCTCCGTCGAGAAGACCCTGCTCGCCGCCCGGGGCGAGGACCGGAAGATCATCCTCGCCCTCGACACGGTCAAGCAGCTGGCCGACGAGGAGATGAAGGTCATCACGGAGGGCGCCCGGGGCGTCCGCCGGATCACCAAGCTGATGGACCCGGCCACCGCCACCGGTGAGTACATCGGGGTCACCCTGATCGAGGCCGGGGCCGCCGCGGACCTCGCCGACGCGCTGAAGACCACCTTCGAACGGGACCCCGACCTCTACTACGAGGACGGCTACCAGGAGCTGGTGAACCGAGGCTTCACCCTCGACGTGGCCCCCATCGGCGACATCCCCTGGGTGGAGATCGACAACCACGCCGACCTCGCGAAGGGCCGTGAGATCGCGTGCCAGTACTGACCCGGCTCATCCCGTCGCCGGTCGTCGTGGACATCAGCAGCGGCGCCCTGGACGATCTCGCCGGCCTCCTGGCCGACCAGCGGATCTCCAGCGCGGGCCAGCTCGCCGTGGCCATAAGCGGCGGCTCCGGACAGATGCTGCGCGAGCGGCTCGCGCCGGACCTGCCGGGTGCGGACTGGTTCTCCGTCGCGGACGGCACGATCGACTCCGCGGTCAAGCTGGCGGACGGCATCAAGGGCAAGCGGTACGACGCCGTGGTCGGCCTCGGCGGCGGCAAGATCATCGACGTGACGAAGTACGCGGCGGCCCGGGTGGGCCTGCCGATGGTGGCCGTCGCCACCAACCTCTCGCACGACGGCCTGTGTTCACCGGTCGCGACACTCGACAACGACAACGGCCGCGGCTCGTACGGCGTCCCCACCCCCATCGCCGTCGTCATCGACCTCGATGTGATCAGGGACGCGCCGGCCCGCTTCGTCCGGTCCGGCATCGGCGACGCCGTATCGAACCTCTCGGCCATCGCGGACTGGGAGCTGTCGCACCGGATCAACGGCGAGCAGATGGACGGACTGGCCGCCGCCATGGCCCGTACCGCCGGCGAAGCCGTGCTGCGCCACCCCGGCGGGGTCGCCGACGACGAGTTCCTGACCGTCCTGGCGGAGGCGCTGGTGCTCACCGGTATCGCCATGTCGATCAGCGGGGACACCCGGCCCTCGTCCGGCGCCTGCCACGAGATCAGCCACGCCTTCGACCTGCTCCACCCCAAGCGAGCCGCGCTCCACGGCGAGCAGGTCGGCCTCGGCGCCGCCTTCGCCATGCATCTGCGCGGCGCCCACGACGAATCACGGCTGTTCGCGGAGGTCCTGCGCCGGCACGGGCTGCCCGTGCTGCCCGAGGAGATCGGCTTCTCCGTCGACGAGTTCGTACAGGCTGTCGCCTACGCGCCGCAGACCCGACCCGGCCGCTTCACCATTCTTGAGCACCTAGACCTGTCCACCGACCAGATCAGGGACGCGTACTCCGAATATGCCACGACCATCAGTAGCTGAACTCCGACCGGTTGTTCACCCGGAGGGAGTGAAGGACCGGCGCAGCGGAGAGCACTGGGCCGGGCGACTGTACATGCGGGAAATCTCGCTGCACATCGACCCGTACCTGGTGAACACCAAGATCACGCCGAACCAGCTCACCTACCTCATGGTGGTCGTGGGTGTCATCGGCGGTGCCACACTGCTCGTGCCCGGACTCACCGGCGCGATCCTCACGGTGGTGCTCTTCCAGATCTACCTGCTGCTCGACTGTGTCGACGGCGAGGTGGCCCGCTGGCGCAAGCAGACCTCCATCACCGGTGTCTATCTCGACCGGGTCGGCCACTACCTGTGCGAGGCCGCCCTCCTGATCGGCTTCGGCGTGCGCGGCGCGGACGTCTTCCACCAGAACGGCACGTCCACGAACTGGCTGTGGGCCTTCCTCGGCACGCTCGCGGCGCTCGGCGCCATCCTGATCAAGGCCGAGACCGACCTGGTCGACGTGGCCAGGGCGCGGAGCGGACTGCCGGCCGTCAAGGACGAGGCGTCCGCGCCCCGCTCCTCCGGCCTGGCCCTGGCCCGCCGGGCCGCCGCCGCGCTCAAGTTCCACCGGCTCGTCGGCGGTATCGAGGCCAGTCTCTTCATCCTCGTGGCCGCGATCGCGGACACGGTTCAGGGCGATCTGTTCTTCAGCCGCCTCGGTATCGCGATCCTCGCCGGTATCGCCGTCCTCCAGACCCTGCTGCACCTGGTCTCCATCCTGGCGTCCAGCAGGCTGAAGTGAGCGAGGTGCGGCTCGGTGCGGTGATCATCACGATGGGTGACCGCCCCGGCGATCTGCGCCTCCTGCTCGACTCGGTCGCCCAGCAGGAGGGCGACCCGATCGATGTCGTCGTGGTGGGGAACGGTGCCCCGGTGGGCGCCGTTCCCCCCGGGGTACGGACGGTCGAACTGCCCGAGAACCTCGGCATCCCCGGCGGGCGCAACGAGGGCATCGAGGCCTTCGGCCCCGCCGGCTCGGACGTGGACGTCCTGCTCTTCCTGGACGACGACGGTTCGCTGCCGAACACGGACACCGCCGAGCTGATCCGCGAGGCCTTCTCGGCCGACCCCGCACTCGGGATCGTCAGCTTCCGGATCACCGACCCGGAGACCGGACTCACCCAGCGACGGCATGTCCCGAGGCTGCGCGCCTCGGACCCCATGCGGTCGTCCCGCGTGACGACCTTCCTCGGCGGCGCCAATGCCGTACGGACGAAAGTCCTGGCGCAGGTCGGCCCCCTGCCGGGCGACTTCTTCTACGCCCACGAGGAGACCGACCTGGCCTGGCGCGCCCTGGACGCCGGCTGGATGATCGACTACCGCGCCGACATGGTGCTCAACCACCCGACGATGCCCCCGTCCCGGCACGCGGTCTACCACCGCATGGTGGCCCGTAACCGGGTCTGGCTGGCCCGCCGTAATCTCCCCGCGCCCTTCGTCCCGCTCTATCTCGGGGTGTGGCTGCTGCTCACCCTGGTCCGGCGCCCCTCCGCGCCCGCGCTCAAGGCGTGGCTCGGCGGGTTCCGGGAAGGCTGGGCGACCCCCTGTGGTCCCCGTCACCCCATGAAGTGGCGTACGGTATGGCGGCTGACCCGGCTGGGCCGACCGCCTGTCATCTGACAAGCTCGGTTCTGAGAGCATCGGGCGTACTCCCGGGGCCGGGCCGTCCACGCCTGCGCCCGACCGGCTGCGCATCTTGAACACGAAAGTTTCAACTTGTGAGTGACACAACCCATGAGGGTGCGATCGCTGTGAGCACCCCCCCGTCGCCCGACGACGGTCTGCCGACGGCCGACCTCGCCGCCAAGTACGGCCTGTCGGTGAGCGGAGCCCGGCCAGGGCTGCGCGACTACGTCCGACAGCTGTGGGGCCGTCGGCACTTCATCCTGGCCTTCTCCCAGGCGAAGCTCACGGCCCAGTACAGCCAGGCGAAGCTGGGCCAGCTCTGGCAGGTGGCGACTCCGCTGCTGAACGCGGCTGTCTACTACCTGATCTTCGGGCTGATCCTCCAGACCAAGCGGGGCATCCCCCAGGAGGTCTTCGTCCCGTTCCTGGTCACCGGAGTCTTCGTCTTCACCTTCACCCAGAGCTCGGTGATGGCCGGTGTCCGCGCCATCTCCGGCAACTTGGGGCTGGTGCGCGCCCTGCACTTCCCCCGGGCCTCGCTGCCGATCTCCTTCTCCCTCCAGCAGCTCCAGCAACTCCTGTACTCCATGGTCGTGCTGGTCAGCGTGGCGGTCATCTTCGGCAGTTATCCGACCTTGAGCTGGCTGCTGGTGCTGCCCGCCCTGGCGCTCCAGTTCCTGTTCAACACCGGTCTGGCGCTGATCATGGCGCGGCTGGGCAGCAAGACCCCCGACCTCGCCCAGCTGATGCCGTTCGTGATGCGTACCTGGATGTACGCCTCGGGCGTGATGTTCTCCATCCCGCTGATGCTCAAGGACAAGCCGGCCTGGATCTCCGACGTGCTCCAGTACAACCCGGCCGCGATCTACATGGACCTGGTCCGGTTCGCGCTGATCGACGGCTACGGCTCGGAGAACCTGCCCGCGCACGTCTGGCTCGTCGCGCTGGCGTGGGCCGTGCTCGTGGCCGCCGTCGGATTCGTGTACTTCTGGAAGGCTGAGGAGCGGTACGGCCGTGGCTGAGGACAAGAATCAGGGACGCATCCCCACGGTCATCGCCGACGACGTGCACATCGTGTACCGCGTCAACGGCGGTGGCGGTGGCAGGGGCAGCGCCACCGCGGCGCTGAGCCGCATACTCCGGCGCGACAAGGGGGAGTCGCGGGGCGTCCGCAAGGTCCACGCGGTACGGGGCGTGACCTTCACCGCGTACCGCGGCGAGGCGATCGGCCTGATCGGCACCAACGGTTCCGGCAAGTCGACGCTGCTGCGCGCCATCGCGGGTCTGCTGCCCGCGGAGAGCGGCAAGGTCTTCACCGACGGCCAGCCCTCGTTGCTGGGCGTCAACGCCGCGTTGATGAACGACCTGACCGGCGAACGCAATGTCATCCTCGGTGGCCTGGCCATGGGTATGACGCGCGAGCAGATCCGCGAGCGTTACCAGTCGATCGTCGACTTCTCCGGCATCAACGAGAAGGGCGACTTCATCACGCTGCCGATGCGGACCTACTCCTCCGGTATGGCCGCCAGGCTCCGGTTCTCCATCGCCGCGGCCAAGGACCACGACGTCCTGATGATCGACGAGGCACTGGCCACCGGCGACCGCAAGTTCCAGATCCGCTCGGAGCAGCGGATCCGTGAACTGCGCAAGGAGGCAGGCACGGTCTTCCTGGTCAGCCACAGCAACAAGTCGATCAGGGACACCTGTGACCGGGTGCTGTGGCTGGAGAAGGGCGAACTGCTGATGGACGGCCCGACCGACGAGGTCATCAAGGCGTACGAGAAGGAGACCGGCAAGTAGGACCGGCCGAGGCCCCCGCCGGAACGATCCGGCGGGGGTCTTGCCGTCGGAGCAGCCCGGTGACCCGGTGTGACGCCGGCCGCCGATCGTCAAGGATCGGTCAAGTCCGGTGAGCCGGGGGATGGTTGGCGTGTTACGCGATGTTCTCGTAATGGGCACAACACCCCGCAGTGTCCGGCCGACTCGCACAACGTAAGCTGTGGTGATGCTGATTCGCGGCACGTGAGGCGATCCCTCGTAGCATTCCGCCTGCCGTACGGCCTCCGGTACTGGGGAGGGTGGGCGGCGTGTCCGAAAAGGGATGTATTGGGTCGGCAGTGTAGAACGGGAGATGTGACGGCAATGACGGGAAATCTCCAGCTCCGCGAGGATTCCGCCGTCCCCGTGCCGGGTAGCACGCAGTGACGGGCGCCCCGCAGGTACGTTCCGACGACTCCTCGCGAATGACGCTGGACAAGGCCGCGGACGAGAACTTCCCGGTCGCCCCCTTCTTCCTGCCGCGCGCCTGGCGCGACGATCTGATGGCCGTCTACGGCTACGCCCGGCTCGTCGACGACATCGGCGACGGCGATCTCACCCCCGGCGGCGAGGACGCCCGCCACCTGGGCGTCGATCCCGGACAGGCCGACGACCGGCTCACCATGCTGGACGCCTTCGAGGCCGATCTGCGGCGGGTCTTCGATCCGGCCGGCCCCCCTCCCGGCCACCCCCTGCTGCGTGCGCTGACGCCGACCGTGCGGCGCCGTTCGCTGACCCCCGAGCCGTTCCTCGGGCTGATCGCGGCCAACCGTCAGGACCAGCTCGTACGACGCTACGAGACCTACGACGATCTCCTCGCCTACTGCGAACTGTCCGCGAACCCGGTCGGCCGTCTCGTCCTCCAGATCACCGGCACCGCGAGCCCCGAGCGCGTCCGCCGCTCCGACGCCGTCTGTACGGCGCTCCAGATCGTCGAACACCTCCAGGACGTGACCGAGGACCTCGGCCGTGACCGGGTCTATCTGCCGGCCGAGGACATGAAGCGGTTCCATGTCACCGAGGCGGAGCTGGCCGCTCCCACCGGGGGCGCGGCGGTGCGCTCCCTGGTCGCCTACGAAGCCGAGCGGGCCGGCCTGCTGCTGGACGAAGGCACCCTGCTGGTGGGCAGCGTCCACGGCAGGCTCCGGCTGCTGCTCGCCGGATTCGTGGCCGGAGGGCGCGCCGCCCTCGCTTCGATCGCGGCCGCCGGGCACGATGTGCTCCCCGGGCCGCCCAAACCCACCAAGGCACGTCTGCTGCGCGAAGTGGGAGCTGTCTTGCGAAGTGCGCACAGAGAGGGGTGAGCCGGAACATGGAGGGACAGACGCCCATGTCCGCGCCGGTACAGGCGGCCTACAGCTACTGCGAGGCCGTCACCGGGCAGCAGGCCCGTAATTTCGCCTATGGCATCCGGCTGCTGCCGACCGAGAAGCGGCAGGCATTGTCCGCGATGTACGCCCTCGCGCGGCGCGTGGACGACATCGGTGACGGCACGCTCGCGCCGGAGATCAAGCAGGCACGGCTCGACGAGACCCGCACCCTCCTGGACAGAGTCAGGAACGGCGGCGTGGACGAGGACGACACCGACCCCGTCGCGGTCGCGCTCGCGGACGCGGCGCGCCGCTTCCCCATCCCGATCGGCGGGCTCGACGAGCTGATCGACGGCGTCCTGATGGACGTACGGGGCGACACCTACGAGACCTGGGACGACCTGAAGGTCTACTGCCGGTGTGTCGCGGGCGCCATCGGGCGGGTGTCGCTCGGAGTGTTCGGCACCGCGCCGGGCGTGCCGGGCGCGGAGCGCGCCCCCGAGTACGCCGACACCCTGGGGCTCGCCCTTCAGCTGACCAACATCCTCAGGGACGTACGCGAGGACGCGGGCAACGGCCGTACGTACCTGCCCGCCGACGACCTCGCCAAGTTCGGGTGCTCCGAGGGCTTCCACAGCGCCACCCCGCCCAAGGGCGCCGACTTCGCCGGTCTCGTGCACTTCGAGGTCCGCCGCGCCCGCGCGCTCTTCGCCGAGGGCCTGCGCCTGCTGCCCATGCTCGACCGGCGCAGCGGCGCCTGCACCGCCGCCATGGCCGGCATCTACCGCAGGCTGCTCGACCGCATCGAACGCGACCCCGAGGCCGTCCTGCGCGGCCGGGTCTCGCTGCCCGGACGTGAGAAGGCGTACGTCGCCGTGCGCGGCCTCTCGGGGCTCGACGCCCGGCAGATCTCCCGGCAGACCGTCAGGAGGCGCGGCTGATGCGGCGCACCGCGCCCCCCTTCGCGACGGTCACGGAAACGTACGCGGACCTGGAGTTCTCAACCTCGCGCCGTGATGACGCGTCCTTCACCGAGACAGTCGCAGGAGGGCGCGCATGACAACGGACGACGGTACGCGCTCCCGGCACGCCGTAGTGGTGGGCGGAGGGCTCGCCGGGATCACCGCCGCCCTTGAGCTCGCCGACGCCGGACTGCGGGTGACGCTCCTCGAAGGGCGGCCGCGGCTCGGCGGTCTCGCCTTCTCGTTCCGCCGCGGCGACCTCACCGTGGACAACGGGCAGCATGTGTATCTGCGCTGCTGTACGGCGTACCGCTGGTTCCTGGACCGGGTGGACGGCGCCGCGCTCGCGCCACTCCAGGACCGGCTCGACGTGCCCGTGCTCGACGTCGGCCGGGCCAGCGGGCCCCGGCTCGGACGGATCCGCCGCAACGGCCTGCCCGTACCGCTGCACCTCGCCGCCGGACTCGCCGCGTACCCGCATCTCTCGCTCGCCGAGCGCGCGTCGGTCGGGCGTGCGGCGCTCGCCCTGAAGCGGCTCGACCCGGCCGATCCCGCCCTGGACGGCATCGACTTCGCGACCTGGCTGGGCCGGCACGGGCAGTCGCCGCGGACCATCGAGGCGCTCTGGGACCTGGTCGGCGTGGCCACGCTCAACGCCACCGCGCCGCACGCCTCCATGGGGCTCGCCGCCATGGTCTTCAAGACCGGGCTGCTGTCCGAGCCCGGCGCCGCCGACATCGGCTGGGCGCACGTCCCGCTCGGCGACCTGCACGACACTCTGGCGCGCAAGGCCCTCGACTCCGCCGGTGTGCGGACCGAGCTGCGTACCCGCGTCAGCGCACTCTCCCGTGCCGAGGACGGCGGCTGGCACGTCGATGTGGACGGTGAGCGGCTCGACGCGGACACCGTCGTCCTCGCCGTACCTCAGCGCGAGACCCACGCGCTGCTGCCCACGGGCGCGCTCGACGACCCCGACCGGCTGCTGGACATCGGCACCGCGCCGATCCTCAACGTCCATGTCGTATACGGCCGGAAGGTGCTGCGGCGGCCGTTCTTCGCGGCACTCGGCAGCCCGGTCCAGTGGGTCTTCGACCGCACCGACGCCTCCGGGCTCACGGAGGGCCAGTACCTGGCGCTCTCCCAGTCGGCCGCCGAGGACGAGATCGACTCACCCGTCTCCGAACTGCGTGAACGCTACCTCCCCGAACTGGAACGCCTCCTGCCCGCCGCCCGTGGCGCGGACGTACGGGACTTCTTCGTCACCCGCGAACGGACCGCGACCTTCGCGCCCGCTCCCGGGGTGGGCCGGCTGCGCCCCACCGCCCGTACTCGCGTCCCCGGCCTCTTCCTGGCCGGTGCATGGACCGCCACCGGCTGGCCCGCGACCATGGAGGGCGCGGTGAGAAGCGGCTTCAGCGCCGCGGGCGCCGCACTCGGCGAGATCGGCCGCCGGCATGAACACCCCTTGCAGGAGGCGGCATGAGCCCGAGTACTGCACCGATGAGTACTGGAACAAGAGGAGAGACCGTGCCGACTGTGCCCCCGGCGAATCCGGCTGTCGACACCGCGGACGTCCACGCGTTGCTGGAGCGCGGGCGGACCCTGTCGACGCCGGTGCTGCGCGCCGCCATCGACCGGCTCGCGACGCCCATGGACACCGTCGCCGCCTATCACTTCGGCTGGATCGACGCCGAAGGACGGCCGTCCGACGGCGACGGTGGCAAGGCGGTACGCCCGGCGCTCGCACTGCTCTCCGCCGAGGCGGCGGGCGCGGCCCCCGAGAAGGGGATTCCCGGCGCGGTCGCCGTGGAGCTGATCCACAACTTCTCGCTGCTGCACGACGACCTGATGGACGGTGACGAGCAGCGCCGCCACCGCGACACCGTCTGGAAGGTGCACGGCCCGGCCCAGGCGATCCTCGTCGGCGACGCTCTGTTCGCGCTCGCCAACGAGGTGCTGCTGGAGATCGGTACCCCCGAGGCGGGCCGCGCGACCCGCCGGCTGACCACCGCGACCCGCAAGCTGATCGACGGCCAGGCACAGGACATCTCCTACGAGCACCGCGAGCGGGTCACCGTCGAGGAGTGCCTGGAGATGGAGGGCAACAAGACCGGTGCCCTGCTCGCCTGTGCCGTCTCCATCGGCGCGGTCCTCGGCGGCGCCGACGACCGTACGGCCGACACGCTGGAGTCGTACGGCCACCACCTCGGCCTCGCCTTCCAGGCCGTCGACGATCTGCTCGGCATCTGGGGCGACCCCGAGGCCACCGGCAAGCAGACCTGGAGCGACCTGCGCCAGCGCAAGAAGTCCCTGCCGGTCGTCGCCGCGCTCGACGCGGGCGGCCCGGCCTCGGAACGGCTCGGCGAGCTGCTCGCCGCCGACGCCAAGAGCAGTGATTTCGAGAATTTCTCGGAGGAGGAGTTCGCCACCAGGGCGGCGCTGATCGAGGAGGCGGGCGGCCGGGAGTGGACCTCCCAGGAGGCCCGCAGGCAGCACACCATCGCGATCGAGGCCCTGGACGGCGTGGATATGCCGGAACAGGTCCGGGCGCAGCTCACCGCGCTCGCGGACTTCGTCGTCGTCCGAAAGAGATGATCACCATTCCCATATAACCGCAGTCGCCGTCCACAGCCGCAGGCCGGGCAGGCCCCAGGCGCCGGACGACGGAGACCCCAGGCACAGCAGAAGCACACCACTGCACGAAGGGGAAGCCATGACAGCGACGACCGACGGAAGCACCGGGGCCATGGGACCCCGCGCAGCCTCGGCCAGCGGACCGAATGATACGACGCCCGTCCTCGACGGTGGCCTCATGGTCGCCGCCGAGCGGGCCACCGCACGATCCGTCGAGCATCTGCTCGGCAGGCAGGACCCTCAGGGCTGGTGGAAGGGCGACCTGGCCACCAATGTGACGATGGACGCCGAGGATCTGCTGCTCCGTCAATTCCTCGGCGTCCAGGACGCCCGTACCACCGAAGCCGCGGCCCGGTTCATCCGTGGCGAGCAGCGCCCGGACGGCACCTGGGCCACCTTCCACGGCGGCCCCGCCGAACTCTCCGCCACCATCGAGGCGTACGTCGCTCTGCGGCTGGCCGGAGACCGCCCCGAGGACCCGCACATGGCGCGCGCCTCCCGGTGGGTGCGCGAGCAGGGGGGCATCGCCGGGAGCCGGGTCTTCACCCGGGTGTGGCTCGCTCTCTTCGGCTGGTGGAGATGGGACGACCTCCCCGAGCTGCCGCCCGAACTGATCTTCCTGCCCAAGTGGTTCCCGCTCAACATCTACGACTTCGGCTGCTGGGCACGGCAGACGGTCGTACCGCTGACCATCGTCTCGGCGAAGCGGCCCGTACGGCCCGCTCCCTTCGCCCTCGACGAGCTGCACTCCGACGCGGCCGATCCGAACCCGGCCAAGCCGCCCGCGCCCCTGAGCAGTTGGAACGGGGTCTTCCAGCGCCTCGACAAGGCCCTGCACGCGTATCAGAAGATCGCACCACGAAGACTTCGCCGTGCCGCGATGAACGCGGCCGCGCGCTGGATCATCGAGCGGCAGGAGAACGACGGCTGCTGGGGCGGGATCCAGCCCCCCGCCGTCTACTCCGTGATCGCCCTGCACCTGCTCGGATACGACCTCGACCATCCGATCATGCGCGCCGGTCTCGAATCGCTGGACCGCTTCGCCATCTGGCGCGAGGACGGCGCCCGGATGATCGAAGCCTGTCAGTCCCCGGTCTGGGACACCTGCCTCGCCACCATCGCACTCGCCGACGCGGGCCTGAGCCCGGACCATCCGGCCCTGGTCAGAGCCGCCGACTGGATGCTCGGGGAGCAGATCGTCCGCCCCGGTGACTGGGACGTACGCAGGCCTGGACTCACCCCGGGCGGCTGGGCGTTCGAGTTCGACAACGACAACTACCCGGACATCGATGATACAGCCGAGGTCATTCTCGCTCTGCGCCGGGTAGCACACCCCGACCCCGACCGGCTCGACGCGGCCATCGAGCGCGGTGTCCGGTGGAACATGGGCATGCAGTCGCGGAACGGGGCCTGGGGCGCCTTCGACGCCGACAACACCAGTCCGTTCCCCAACCGGCTGCCCTTCTGTGACTTCGGCGAGGTCATCGACCCGCCGTCCGCCGATGTCACCGCGCACGTCGTCGAGATGCTCGCCTACGAGGGCAAGGCCCATCTCCCCGGCGCCCGGCGGGGGATCGAGTGGCTCCTCGCCGAACAGGAGGCCGACGGCGCCTGGTTCGGCCGCTGGGGAGTCAACTACGTATACGGCACCGGCGCGGTGGTACCCGCGCTCACCGCGGCCGGGCTGCCGGTCTCCCACCCCGCGATCCGCCGCGCGGTCTCCTGGCTCGAATCGGTACAGAACGACGACGGAGGCTGGGGCGAGGACCTGCGCTCGTACCGCGAGGAGGAATGGATCGGGCGCGGTGTCACCACCGCCTCCCAGACCGCCTGGGCGCTGCTCGGGCTGCTCGCCGCCGGCAGGCGGGACAGCAAGGCCGTCGAACGCGGCATCGCCTGGCTCACCGGCGCCCAGCGGGAGGACGGCTCCTGGGACGAGCCGTACTTCACCGGCACCGGCTTCCCCTGGGACTTCTCCATCAACTACCACCTCTACCGGCAGGTCTTCCCGCTCACGGCACTCGGCCGGTACGTCCACGGGGACCCCGGTCCCCTCATCGCACGCGCGGGCAGCCGCAAGGGGGCCTGATGGGCCGGTCCCCGGCGCCTTCCGGCCCGTCAGCCCCGTTGCTGATCGCCTGCGCGCTGGGCATCGAACGGCTCGCGCTGCGTGGCGGACATGCGCGCGGCGACGCGGCGGGGCCGGTGACCGTCCTGCGTACGGGCATGGGCCCCAGGAACGCCGAGCGTGCCGTGGCACGCGCGCTCGCCGAGCCCGGGGCCAGGCACGCGCCCGTCATCGCGTCGGGGTTCTGCGCCGGCCTCACCCCGGGGATGAACCCGGGGGACCTGATCGTCGCCGACGAGACCCGGGGCCCGGACGGCTCAACGCCCTGTACGAACACCGGGCTGCTCGTCGACGCGCTGACCCGGGCACTGCCGGGCCGCACCGTCCACACCGGGCCGCTGACCGGCTCCGACCATGTCGTACGCGGCCAGGAACGGGCCGGACTGCGTACCACCGGGGCGATCGCGGTGGACATGGAATCCGCCGCGACGCTCCGGAGTGCTCTGCGCGCCGGGCCTCGCCCGGTTGCGGCCGTCCGGGTGGTCGTGGACGCTCCAGAGCATGAGCTCGTCCGTATTGGCACAGTGCGCGGTGGAATATCGGCTTTCCGTGTCCTCCGTGCCGTGCTACCAGCTTTCTATGAATGGCACCGTTCTTCGCTGCTCCCCAGGAGGTGAGCTAGATGGCCATGCCGCTTCGTCAGACCATCAGGGTCGGGACGTACCTCTTCGAACAGAAGCTCCGCAAGCGTCAGAAGTTTCCACTGATTGTTGAGCTGGAACCTCTGTTCGCCTGCAATCTGAAATGTGAGGGCTGCGGAAAGATCCAGCATCCGGCAGGCGTTCTGAAGCAGCGCATGCCCGTTGCCCAGGCCGTCGGCGCGGTGCTGGAGTCCGGGGCGCCCATGGTCTCCATCGCCGGTGGCGAGCCGCTGATGCATCCTCAGATCGACGAGATCGTGCGGCAGTTGGTCGCTCGGAAGAAGTACGTCTTCCTCTGCACCAATGCCGTGCTGCTGCGGAAGAAGATCGAGAAATTCACGCCGTCGCCGTACTTCGCCTTCGCCGTGCACATCGACGGGCTGCGGGATCGCCATGACGAGTCCGTCGCGAAGGAGGGCGTGTTCGACGAGGCGGTGGCGGCCATCAAGGACGCCAAACGGCGCGGCTTCCGGGTGACCACCAATTCCACCTTCTTCAACACGGACACGCCCCAGACCATTGTTGAGGTGCTGAATTTCCTCAATGACGAGTTGAAGGTGGACGAGATGATGATCTCGCCCGCCTACGCCTACGAGAAGGCTCCCGACCAGGAGCACTTCCTGGGTGTCGAACAGACCAGGGAACTGTTCAAGAAGGCGTTCTCGGGCGGCAACCGGGCGCGCTGGCGCCTCAACCACTCGCCGCTCTTCCTGGACTTCCTCGAAGGCAAGGCCGACTTCGCGTGCACGGCGTGGGCCATCCCCAACTACTCGCTCTTCGGCTGGCAGCGCCCCTGCTATCTGATGAGCGACGGGTATGTGCCGACGTACCGGGAACTCATCGAGGACACCGACTGGGACAAGTACGGCCGCGGGAAGGACGACCGCTGCGCCAACTGCATGGCGCACTGCGGCTACGAGCCGACCGCCGTCCTCGCCACGATGGGCTCGCTCAAGGAGTCCCTGCGTGCCGTACGGGAGACGGTCGCCGGGGCGAAGTGACCTCAGGGGCCCGGCCGATGGCGACGCGCCGCGTTCTCGCGGCGCGTCCGCCCTTGGGCGCCGGGTGAACAGAATCTGAGCCGAGCAGGATCTGAGAGGGGGCCCGAGCGTGTCTGTCTTGGAGTACATCCGGGGACCGCGCGATCTCAAGGCGCTGACGACAAGCGAACTCGATGAACTGGCCGAGGACATCAGGGAGTTCCTCGTCAGGGCCGTGGCCAGAACCGGTGGTCATCTCGGGCCCAACCTGGGGGTGGTGGAGCTGACCGTGGCGCTGCACCGGGCCTTCGACTCACCCGTCGACCGCATCCTGTGGGACACCGGCCACCAGAGCTATGTCCACAAACTCCTCACCGGCAGACAGGACTTCTCCAAGCTGCGCGGAAAAGGCGGCCTCGCGGGTTATCCCTCCCGCGAGGAGTCCGAGCACGACGTCATCGAGAACTCGCACGCCTCGACCGTGCTCGGCTGGGCCGACGGACTGGCCAAGGCCCGGGACGTACGCGGCCGGGACAACCATGTCGTCGCGGTCATCGGGGACGGAGCTCTGACCGGCGGCATGGCCTGGGAGGCCCTCAACAACATCGCCGCGGCCAAGGACCGCCCGCTGATCATCGTGGTCAACGACAACGAACGGTCCTACGGGCCGACCATAGGCGGACTCGCCGACCACCTCGCCACCCTCCGCACCACCGACGGCTACGAGCGGTTCCTGGCCTGGGGCAAGGACGTCCTCCAGCAGACGCCCGTCGTCGGCCGGCCGCTGTACGGGTCGCTGCACGGCGCCAAGAAGGGGTTCAAGGACGCCTTCGCACCGCAGGGCATGTTCGAGGACCTCGGTCTCAAATACGTAGGGCCGGTCGACGGGCACGACATCGCGGCCGTGGAGTCGGCCCTCGGCAAGGCGAAACGCTTCCACGGGCCCGTACTCGTGCACTGTCTGACGGAGAAGGGCCGCGGCTACCCGCCGGCGCTGGAGGACGAGGCGGACCGCTTCCACACGGTCGGCGCGATGGATCCGCTGACCTGCGAGCCTCTCGTACCGGCCGCCGGTCCGTCCTGGACCTCGGTCTTCGGCGACGAGATCGTCGCGATCGGGGAGGAGCGGCCGGACGTCGTGGCGATCACCGCGGCCATGCTGCACCCCGTCGGACTCACCCGTTTCGCCGAACGCTTCCCGGACCGGATCTGGGATGTCGGCATCGCCGAGCAGCACGCCGCGGTCTCCGCCGCGGGGCTCGCCACCGGCGGGCTGCATCCCGTCGTCGCCGTCTACGCCACCTTCCTGAACCGCGCCTTCGACCAGCTGCTGATGGATGTCGCCCTGCACCGGTGCGCAGTCACCTTCGTACTGGACCGGGCCGGGGTCACCGGCACCGACGGGCCGTCCCACAACGGCATGTGGGACATGTCGGTCCTGCAGTGCGTGCCGGGCCTGCGGATCGCCGCGCCGCGCGACGCCGGACAGCTGCGGGCCCAGCTGCGTGAGGCCGTGGACGTGGCCGACGCGCCGACCGTCGTGCGTTATCCCAAGGAGTCGGCGGGGACAACAGTCCCGGCCGTAGGGCGCGTGGGCGGGATGGACGTCCTGCACCGCGAGGAGAACGCGGAGGTGCTGCTCGTGTCGGTGGGAGCCCTCGCGACCGTCTGCCTCACGGCGGCGGACCTGCTCGCGGGCGCCGGTATCCGCTGCACCGTGGTCGACCCGCGCTGGGTCAAGCCCGTCGACGAACAGCTCGCGCCGCTCGCCGCCTCGCACCGCCTGGTCGCGGTCGTCGAGGACAACAGCCGCAGCGGCGGGGTGGGGTCGGCCGTCGGCCAGTCGCTGCGGGACGCGGGGGTGGACGTACCCCTGCGGACGTACGGCATTCCCGAGCGGTTCCTGGCCCATGCCAAACGGAGTGAGGTGCTGGCCGACATCGGCCTCACGCCGGTGGAGATCGCGGGACAGATCGGCGCCGCGCTCGCACACAAGGAGAACAGGGAATGACCAAGCCCATGGAGCCCCCTCAGGTCAGGGAGCCCGAGGAGCCCGCCCGGCTCGGGGAGCCGGCGGATTTCGACCTCAACCGGCTGCTCGCGGAGCGCGGCACCGAGCGCTACGAGCTGCACTCCAAGCACCTCAACCACCAGCTCCCGCGCATGTTGCACACCATCGGCTTCGACCGGGTCTACGAGCGGGCCGAGGGCGCCTACTTCTGGGACGCGGACGGCAACGACTACCTGGACATGCTGGCGGGCTTCGGCGTGATGGGCCTCGGCCGGCACCACCCCGTCGTACGCAAGGCGCTCCACGACGTCCTCGACGCCTCGCTCGCCGACCTCACCCGCTTCGACTGCCAGCCGCTGCCCGGACTGCTCGCCGAGCGGCTGCTGGCGCACAGCCCGCATCTGGACCGGGCGTTCTTCGGGAACAGCGGTACGGAAGCGGTCGAGACGGCCCTGAAATTCGCCCGGTACGCGACCGGGCGAACAAGGATCCTGTACTGCTCGCACGCCTTCCACGGACTGACCACCGGCTCGCTGTCGGTCAATGGCGAGGACGGCTTCCGGGACGGGTTCGCGCCGCTGCTGCCCGACACCGCGATCGGACTCGGCGATCTCGACGCGCTGGAGAAGGAGCTGAAGCGCGGCGATGTGGCCGGGTTCGTCATCGAGCCGATCCAGGGCAAGGGGGTGCACGAGAGCCCGCCCGGCTTTCTGCGCCAGGCCCAGGAACTGCTCCACCGGCACAAGGCGTTGCTCATCGCGGACGAGGTGCAGACCGGCCTCGGCAGGACCGGCGACTTCTACGCGTACCAGCACGAGGAAGGCGTGGAGCCAGATCTGGTCTGTGTGGCGAAGGCGCTCTCCGGCGGATATGTGCCCGTCGGCGCGACCCTCGGCAAGGACTGGATCTTCAAGAAGGTCTACTCCTCGATGGACCGGGTGCTGGTCCACTCGGCGAGCTTCGGATCCAACGCCCAGGCCATGGCGGCGGGCCTGGCCGTCCTGTCGGTGATGGAGAACGAGAAGACCGTCGCCAACGCGCGGGTGACCGGCGATCTGCTCAGGTCGCGGCTGGCCGCGCTGGTGGACCGCTACGAGTTGCTGCACGAGGTACGGGGCCGGGGGCTGATGATCGGCATCGAGTTCGGCCGGCCGAACTCGATCAAGCTGCGCAGCCGTTGGACGATGCTCCAGGCGGCACGCAAGGGGCTCTTCGCCCAGATGGTGGTCGTACCCCTGCTCCAGAAGCACCGCATCCTCACCCAGGTCTCCGGCGACCATCTGGAGGTGATCAAGCTGATTCCGCCGCTGACCATCGGCGAACAGGAGGTCGAGCGCTTCGTGGACGCCTTTACGGCGGTCATGGACGACGCTCACGGAGGCGGCGGGCTGATGTGGGACTTCGGCAGGACACTGGTGAAGCAGGCTGTGGCCAACCGTTAGGGGGATCCCGGATCTTTTGCCTCTGAGGTAAGAAACTTGCCCCAGAGGAAAGATCCTGGCGCAATGGGGGTATGACCGCTTTTCCCGGTGGAGAGGCAGCCGACGCGCTGCCCGAACAGCTGCCCGATGTCGCGCCACGCCTGCGCGAGCTGCGCCGCAGTCGCCGGCTCACTCTGGAGGCCGCCGCCCGGCGGGCGGGGCTTTCCCCCGCTCACCTCTCCCGCCTGGAGACGGGCCGCCGCCAGCCGTCCCTGCCGATGCTGCTGGGCCTGGCACGTATCTACGGTACGACCATCTCCGAACTGCTCGGTGAGATGCCTCCGGAGCGCGAACCCATCGTCCGCGCCGACCGGACGGAGCCTGTCGAGGCCGGTGGCTGGACGTACCACCAGGCGGGTGGGCCGGGCCGGGCCATGCAGCCGCTGCGGCTCCAGGTGCCGTACGGGGCGCAGGGTGACCTCGTCCGCGTACACCCGGGGGAGGAGTGGCTCTATGTCCTCGACGGGCGGCTGCGGCTGAATCTCGGGGACGTCGTCCATATGCTCGGTCCAGGGGACAGCGCGCACTTCGACTCGCTCACCCCGCACCGGATCGCGGCGGACGGAACCGGCGGAACCGAGCTGCTCTTTGTCCACACCCTGCTGCAGAGTCCCGCCGCCGAGCTGTGCTTCGGCGGCGGCACTCATCGCCGCTGATCTTCTGGAGAGAGGCCTGTCACCATGACGGACAATTCAGACGCAGCATTCGATTCGGGTCGTTCGGATCAGAGGTCGGCCGAGTCGGTGGGGAGCCCGGAGAGGGTGATGAACGAGGAGAAGTCGTTTCCCCGGGGGCTGGTCATCCGGCTCTTCGCCTACCTGGTGGCCGGGCATCTCTTCGCGGGCTTCCTCTATCTGCTCTTCACCGTGGGAGCGGAAGGCCGATAATTTCGTGGCTTTTGGCTTGGATGTCCGGCCACGGCCCGGCGCGGGTCAGTCTTCGTCGAGGAGGCGGGCGCGCAGCCGCTCGCGGGTCTCCGGGGCGAGCCTCAGTCCCTCGGTCAAATAGCGGTCGGTGCTGCCCCACGTCTTCTCGATGGTCTCGAAGGCCGCTGCGAGGTACTCGGCGCGGGCGTCGAAGAGCGGGCCGAGCAGCTCCATCACCTCCGGCGAGGTCCCGGCCGGTGACGTGTCGCTGCGGACGATCCGGTAACGGCGGTGCGGATCGTTCGACTTCAGGTAGTCCGCCTCGATCGCCTCGGGCTCGACGCCGACCGCCAGCAGGGACACCGCGATGGAGAGCCCCGCCCGGTCCTTGCCCGCCGCGCAGTGCATGAGCGCGGGGACGCTGTCCTCGGCGAGGGCGTGCAGGACGCGGCTGTGTTCGGCGGTGCGGTCCGCGATGATCGAGCGGTACGAGTTGGTCATCCGGGCGGCGGCTTTGCCCTCGGCGAGGATCGAGTGCAGCTGCTCCAGGTCGCCGTGCCGGATCATCCGCCAGAACTCGGCGCCGTCGGCCGGGTCGGAGAGCGGAATGTTCACATGGCGTACGCCCGCCAGTTCCACATCCGCGCCGTCGAGCTTGAGATCGGCGGAGTTGCGGAAGTCGAAGATCGTGTGCAGGCCGAGAGTGGAGAGGAAGGCCGAATCGGTCGCGGTGGCGTTGGCGAGATGGCCGCTGCGGAAGAGTGTGCCGTACCGCACCTGCCGACCGTCCGTGGTCGGAAGCCCGCCCACGTCCCGGAAGTTGCGCACTCCGGTCAGCTCGGGCTCCGTCGACGGGACCTGCGGCACCTTCTGCGTCACGGCCTGCTCCTCCGTGTCCGCCGTCGGCGCTGCTCGCCGACGACACCGATTCCTGACCCTGAGGCTTTCCGGCCCCACGACTTCCTGACTCTATGACATCTGTACCAGGGGCAATCGATTCAATGGCGGGATCCGGATGTGCCTGCGTGTGCCTGCCGAGGACGGCCCGGGTGGCTGGAGTTCGCTCATATCCAGGTCTGTCCGTATTGGGTAATTACATGCAACATGCCCCACTCGCGAGGGAGATGGACCCCGACTCGTGAGCAGGATCATATCCGTGACGTTCTGTGCTGACGCCGCGCATACGAATTGCCGTGTCACACGGGTGGGGAAGATCGGTAATCCACTCAGTGTCACCGACGGGCCCGGGTAATGACGCAGCGCGTTCGGGCATCGGGAAAGATCTGCTTGTTACGGCCGTCCGACTCGCTTACGTTCACTTTCAATCCGAGCGGAACGCCGAATCCTGCCGCCGCCCGGAATTCTTATCCATCCATCCACGCGTGGCAGGAGCGGGGGACCCAGGTAGTACGCCGTTCCGTCAGTACGGACGGCTTGGGGTGAAGTCGCGTGCCAGGCGCGGCCGGGCATCTCCAGCCCGAACCCGACAGCTCACCTCGTAGGCGCCGGAGAGGAATTCGCCATGCCCGCGAAGGGTAAGCACCGCCGTCCCAAGGCCAACCCGATCTCACGCGGATTCATCGCCGCCGGTACGGGCGGCGCCGCCATCGCGCTCCCGCTGATCGGTGCCACCGGCGCGCACGCCGCCGAGAAGGCCGCACCGGCCGCCGCGCCGCAGGCCGCCGAGTCCACCGCCGAGCACGCGGCCCGGAATGTCTCCGCCGCGCAGGCGCAGGGGGGCGTGAAGCAGGCCGCGACCCAGACCGCGAAGACGTACGCCGTGGTCTCCGGCGACTACCTGTCCAGGATCGCCGACGAGCAGAAGGTCAGAGGCGGCTGGCAGAAGCTGTACGACGACAACCGTTCGGTGGTCGGTGACGACCCGTCGATGATCCACCCCGGTCTGAAGCTGACCATCGGCACGAAGTCCGCCGGCGGTGGCTCGGAGGCCCCGGCCTCGGAGGCCCCGGCGAAGGCCGAGGCCCCGGTCAAGTCCTCCAGCGGATCCACCGGTGAGTCCTCGGGATCCGGTGCCACCGAGCGCAAGGCTCCCGCCGCCAACACCGGCTCGCAGAGCAGCGGTTCGGACTTCGCCAAGCCCGTTGACGCGCCCGTCACCACCCAGTACCGCGCGTCCGGCGGCAGCTGGTCCAGTGGCTACCACACCGGCGTGGACTTCTCGGCGTCCTCGGGCAGCACCGTCAAGGCGGTCGGCGCGGGCACCGTCGTGTCCGCCGGCTGGGGCGGCTCGTACGGCAATGAGGTCGTCATCCGGCACGACGACGGCAAGTACTCGCAGTACGGTCACATGTCGTCCCTCGCCGTCTCCACCGGCCAGAGTGTCGGCGAGGGCCAGCAGATAGGCCTCTCCGGTGCCACCGGAAATGTCACGGGACCGCACCTGCACTTCGAAATCCGCACCGGTCCGGACTACGGCTCGGACATCGACCCGCTGGCCTTCCTCCGCCAGCAGGGCGTCAACGTCTGACCCTGCACGTCATTCGCCCCTCCGCGCCTTCGCGTCTTCGTTCTTTTCGCACCGGCGCGCGCTGCCCGGCACTTTCGGTGCCGGGCAGCTCCTGTTTTCCGCTATTCCCGCTTGGTCGAAAATTGACCGATGGCGTATCTCACCCCACGTCAACCCCTCCTTACGGTCGCGTAGGTCACATCTCCGGGTGGAGGATGTCCTGCTGTGGCAAACGACGATTCGAGAACAAGAACCAGTGACACATTCGGGTCGTACACGGCGCTCGGTGACAGCTTCACGGAGGGCGTGGGAGACCCAGGGCCCGACGGGGCCTTCGTCGGCTGGGCAGACCGGCTCGCGGTACTGCTCGCCGACCAATTGCCGGACCCGGGAAGGGCGGCCGACACCGTTCACGGTGATTTCCGGTACGCGAATCTCGCCGTACGCGGTCGGCTCCTCGACCAGATCGTGGCGGAGCAGATACCGCGGGCGAAGGAACTCGCCCCGGACCTGGTGACGTTCTGCGCCGGCGGGAACGACATCATCCGGCCCGGCACCGACCCCGACGATGTCGCCGAGCGCTTCGAGCGAGCCGTCGCCGACCTCACCAACAGCGTCGGCACGGTCATGCTGACCACCGGCTTCGACACCCGTGGCGTACCGGTGCTGCGTCATCTGCGCGGCAAGATCGCCACGTTCACCGCCCATACCCGGTCCATCGCGGACCGCTACAACTGCCCGGTACTCGACCTCTGGTCGCTGAAGTCCGTACAGGACAGGCGAGCCTGGGACGGCGACCGGCTGCACATGTCGCCCGAGGGGCACACCCGAGTGGCGCTGCGCGCCGCCCAGGTACTCGGCGTCGATGTGCCGGCCGACCCGGATCAGGTATGGCCGCCCGAGCCGCCGCGCGGCACGTTGGAGGTGCGGCGCGACAACATCCACTGGGCACGCGAATATCTGGTGCCCTGGATCGGGCGCCGGCTGCGCGGAGAATCGTCCGGCGACCATATGGAAGCCAAGCGGCCCGACCTGCTGCCGCTGAAACACTGACGCGGGAAAGCGGCCGGGATGGGGGAGCGGCCGGGATGGGGGAGGGGCGCGAGACGGGGGCGGAGGGGCTGATGGGGGGCGTCCTACGCTCCTGTCGCTCCTGCCGGGATCCGCTCCAGGACCCCGCCGGCGAACACGTCGTACAACGGCAGCGTCTCCAGATGCACATAGCCGATATGGCAGTCGCACACCGCCAGCGGACAGGCCCGTGGGGTGAGCGCCCGCCGGTACGACCCGTCGTACAGGTTGCCCAGCTCGGCGGGGACGAAGTGGCAGCGCCGTACCGTACCTTCGCCGTCCACCGAGATCACCGACTCGCCCGTTCTGCAGGGCAGACCGGCTGAGCGGTGCGGATGGCGGCTGTACGGGAACAGCGGATCGAGCCCCGTCCACCGGGCGGCCTCCTCGTCCGTATAGCTGTGCCCCTCGGCCGCGTTGATCCACAGATAGATGTGCTCGGGCAGCTCGGCGCGGAGCCGCCGGGCGTGCTCCAGGTGCTCCGTGAGACCGACGACCCCCACGCTGAACCGGATGCCCCGGTCGGCCAGCTCGTGGCACTTCGCGAGGAACCGGTCGTACGGAGTCTGCCCCGGGTGGTAGGTGCACCACAGGGCCAGCGTTCCGGGATCGGCGTCCGCCAGCCAGTCGGTGCGGCAGCTCAGATTCGTCTGGATGGCGACCCGGCGGATGTGCGGCAGTTGTGACAGCTCGGTGAGCGCCCGCCGGTACCAGGAGCGGACCAGGCCCTCGCCCCAGGGAGTGAACAGCACCGACAGCCGGTCGTCCGTGCGCTCCGACGCCCATCCGGCGAACCGCTCCAAGGCGTCCCGGTCGGCTCGCAGTTGATCGCGGCTGTCACGCCGCTTGGCGAACGGGCAGTACGGACAGTCGTAGTCGCAGGAGGCGAGCGGGCCGCGGTAGAGGATCGTCAAGTCCACGTGCCTCTCACTTCACTTCGTACGCGGCCATCGCGGCCCGTACGGCGGGGGAGAAGAGCGCGGGGCCCAGCGCGTCCGAATGCGCCAGCCCCTCGGGGGAGAGCCGCAGCAGGCCCGGGCCCGCGCTCTCGTCGAGCCAGCCCAGCGCCGCGAACCGCGCCAGCTCGGCCGGGAAGTCCTCGGCCGGGCCGGTCGTGAAACGGTCGCGGTAGTCGGCCACGTCCATGCCCTGCGCCTGGAGGAGCGACTGGAGCAGATGCCGGCGGCGCGCCTCGTCACCGTCGATACGGCGGCCCACTTCCGCGCGGGAGAAGTCCTCCGTCGTCGTGTAGGTGTCGATGATGGTCCGTATCTCACGCATGTCGACGGCGTAGTCGAAGGAGTAGTGCAGACCGGAGGTGTACGAGCGGGCTCCGCAGCCCAGGCCGATCATGCCGTCGGTCTGGCAGGCGTAGTCATCCGCGCCGGATTCCTGGAACGGGGCGTCCGGACGGCGGAACATCCGCATGGACACCTGCTCGTAGCCGTGGGAGAGCAGGTGATCGCGCCCCTGCCGGTAGAGCCGCAGCCGCTGGGCGTCCCAGGCGGCGTCGCTGCCCGCGCCGAGTCGACCGAGGCCGGTGAGCGGCCGTATGTACAGCGGATAGAGATAGAGCTCCTCGGGCCGCCAGGCGAGCGCGGCGTCCAGGGAGTGGCGCCAGGTCTCCTCGGTCTGGCCGTCGATGCCGTAGATGAGGTCGATGTTGAGGACCGGGATCCGGGCATCGCGTATGCGGCCGAGAGCGGCCTCGACCTCGGCCCGGCGCTGCGGGCGTACGGCGGCCTTCGCCTCCGCGTCGACAAAGCTCTGGACGCCGATGCTCAGCCGGGTGGCGCCCCGGTCGGCGAGCACGGCCAGCCGGTCGGCGGTGGCCGTCGCGGGGGAGGTCTCGACGGAGAGCGGAATGTCCCGCAGATCGGCGCCCATCCCCTTCTCGGCGATGTCGCACAGCCGGTCCAGCTCACCGGCGTCGAGGAAGGTGGGGGTGCCGCCGCCGAAGGCCGCGGCGGCGAACCGTACGGGGTCGGTGTCGCCGAGCGCGTCACGTACGGTGGCCGCCTGCCGGTCGAGGGCGTCGAGGTAACGCGTCGTCAGCTCGTCGGGGGCGCCGATCCGGGTGAACAGATTGCAGAAGCCGCAGCGGACCTCGCAGAACGGTATGTGCAGATAGAGGGAGAGGGCGTCCTTCCACTCGTCCGCCCACAGCTCGTCCAGCGCGGGACGGTCCTCCAGCGGGCGGTAGGCCGTCTTGTGCGGGTAGGCGTAGACGTAACTCTCGTACGGACGCGGTGTCGTGGTGCCGGTTGCGGCGGTGGTGTCGGCCGCGGTGGTGGTACCGGCTCTGGCTGTACTCATCGGGTGGCCCCAGGTTCCAGGAAGAAATGGGCGTACGGCACGGTCCAGACGGTTTCGTGGCCCAGGCGGTGACCGCTCCAGCCGTCGTCGCCGTAGGCGGTGCCGTGGTCGGAACAGACAATGGTGAAGCAGCGGCGGCGGCTGCTCGCCGCGGCGAAGAGCCGGCCGATGTGCCGGTCGACGTGGGTGAGCGCGGCGGCGTGTGTGGCCCGCGAGTCGCCTGTCTCCCGGGTGGCGCCGGGCAGATGGAACCAGTTGGGCTGGTGCAGCACGGACACATTGACGAAGAGGAACAGCCGCTGCTCGGCCGGCAGACCGGCGATGACCTGCTCCGCACGGCCGATCTGCTCCTCGAAAGAGGTCGGTGAGGTCACACCGAACTCCGGTTCCCAGTGGCTCTCCTGGAACATCCCCGGCAGTACCGAACCGAGTGCGCCCCGCTGGTTGAAGAAGCCGACTCCGCCGACGCACACCGTGCGGTAGCCGGCCGTGGCGAGGCCCGAAACCAGGTCCGGGGTGTCGTAGACGAACGTCCCGTCGGCCGTTGTCTCGCTCCCTCCGAAGCGGGCGGCGAACAGCCTGGGGTGCGGTCCCGGAGAGGCGGGGGTCGGCAGGAAACCGGCGAAGATCGCCTGGTGCGAGGCGTAGGTGAAGCTGCCGGGGGCGTGCCGCTTCTCCCAGCGGCCTCCCGGCAGATGGCGGGCGAGATGCGGGATCCGGCCCGCTTCGGCGAGCTCCTGCGCCACGTCGAAGCGCAGGGTGTCGAGGGTGACGAGCAGCAGGTCGTCCTGCCCGACCACTCTGTTCATGTCCGGTGTGTACATGTCCGGTGTCCGCGTCATGCCAGGTGCCCCCGTCGTGCCGGCTGTCCGCGCGGCGAGTCCACGGTTGTCGTACGGGTGGCACTACGGGGGGCACGCCTCGGCAGGGCGGCGAGCTGCGCCGCGTATGTGTCCAGGCCCTCGGCGTCGCTGCCCGGAAGTCCCGTGAGGCCGGGCAGCAGGTCGCCGAAGGCGTTGACCTCGCAGACCGCGAACCGCCGCCAGTTCGCGGTCGGCAGCAGATCGACACCCACGCAGTGGGTTCCGGGGAAACAGCCGGCCGCATCTTCACAGATGGCGAGAGCTCTGGCCCAGCTGCCACCGGCCGACCGGATCGCGGCGCGGACGGCGTCGAGATCCGCCCGGGTGCCACCGAGGTGGAGGTTGGTCATGGGGGAGCCACTGGTCCGTACGACCACGTGGGTGGCCCTGCCCGCGATGACCACCACTCGCAGGTCGGCGGACCGGCCTTCCCATGTCGACTTCGGTATCCACTGCTCGATGTGCAGTCCGTCGGGTGCGAGGGTGTCGATGATCGCGGCCACCTCGCGCTCCGCCGTGTACCGGCGCACCCGTAGCGAGTTGAACAGGCGCCCCTTTCCATCGCGTTCGACGGACGTGGTGGCGCGGACCCGCCCGGGGCCCGCCGTTTCGACGGCGAGGACTCCGGACGCCGACGAGCCATGGGCGATCTTGACGAACGCCCGGTTCAGCCCGGCATCGGCCATCAGGGCCCGTACGTCGTCCCAGCCGGACACGGCCGGAGAGCCGGCGCCCGAGGTGGGCGACGCGGGAACCCGGACCCCCGCCGCGTCCAGCACGCCGTGGCAGAGCCGCTTGTCGAAGAGCACCGCCAACTCATCGGGGGCGTCGAGCAGATCGGCCCCCACGGCGGATGCCGCCTGCCCGAGGCCCCGGACCGCGGTGGTGAACCGCTCGTACCAGCGGCCCGTTCCCTCGACGCGGGTGAGGTCGTCCGCGCCGCGCAGCAGTTTCTCCACCTCCGGGTCCTCGCCCGGTGAGTCGATGCGTACGGTCTCACCGGCCCTCAACTCGGCCCGGCCGGCCAGCACATCGAGCCATGACACCTCGCGGGCGGAGGGGAGTCCGGCGGCCCGCACGGCGTCCTGGAACAGGGTCACGCGGCGGTTGCCGGGATTTCCGATCACGGTCAGGCCGGTATCGGTGGTGCTCGGGTAAGGCGGCATCATCTGCTCCGCCTACTCCGCCACCGCGGTGTAGCGAGATTCCGTGCCGTCGTCATCGATGTCCGCGTCCTCGGTCTCGGAGAGGTCGATCTCCACGCCGGCTGTGCCGAGTGTGGCCAGGATCCGTTCCCGCATCGCTTCGCTCAGGAAGTTGTGGTGCAGGTCGAGCTTCTTGAGATGGGTGAGCGGCTGGCCGCCGAGAAGCGCCTCCGCGCCCTCGTCGCCGAGGGTGCCCATGGAGAGATCGAGAGTCTCCAGGCCGGCCACGACGGGGGCGCCGGCGAGCGCGATCGCTATCTCGTCCTGGATGTCGCTGTTGTGCAACGCCAGATGCCGCAGCCGGGGAAGCCGCGAACCGGCGAGGAGGGAAGCCAGGTCGGCCACGCTCGTGGTCGCGCCGTACCAGGACGTGCCGAGCCAGAGATCCAGTTTCTCCAGCGAGGGCAGGTCGCTGGCACCGACGTTCCGCACGATCTCGGCGTCCAGACCGCCCGTCTCCATGGTGAGCGAGCGCAGTCGCTCATGCCGGACGGCGGGGAATTCCAGGTGCTGACCGCCCCGGACACCGAACTCGAGCAGCGCGGGGAAGGCGTCGAGCAGCGGGGTCACCAGCCCCTGGTTGATCCAGGAGATCTCACACTGCATGGAGTCGATGTCACCGACGAACAGGGCGCGCAACGCGGGCAGCCGGTCACGCGCCGCGACAATCGCCTTTATCACCTCGTCGGGCCCCGAATCATAGACATCACTCCAGGCCCCCACGATCAGTGCCCGGACCTCGGTGGTGTCCACGGTCTCGGTGAATCGGGCGAACTCCTGCTCCCACTCCACCTCGGAGTCGTACGCTTCGACCGAGACACGCCAGGCCACGGAGGAGGGAGCCGGGAGCTCCGCCTTCGTCCCGGCATCGGGAAAGTCGAACACGGGCAGGCCGTACAGCTCCTGCATGAAGTCGTCGTCAATGGACACGGTGGATGCTCCCGATAGCGATAAAGCGGAGATCGGCTGATGTGGGAGCAGTTCTACCAAGTGCCACTGACAATGCCTGTCTTCGGGTGCCGGTAGGCCCCCTCCGAGCGTCGAGAGGCTTCTCCGAGCGCCGGGGCCGAATGTCAGACCCTCCCCGTAGCGTTCTTTCACAGGTCGGCGCACTCGGCGCCGCCCGTCGAGGGGAGAGCCATGTTCCGGCAGGGAGACGTACTGATCGTGCCCGTCGAGCGGGAGACGGTGCCACCGCATCTCACGGACGCCGCGGCCGTGTCCGGTGAGCCGAGGGACGCGCGCGGCAGGCTGGTCCTGGCGCTCGGCGAGGTCACCGGCCATGCCCACGCCGTGACCGGGCCCGGACGGCTGGTCCGGGAACAGGGCGGCGACCTGTCGGCGCCGATGTTCCTCCATCTGCCGGACGGCGGACGGGTGGTGCACGAGGAGCACGCGGCGATACCGCTGCCCAAGGGCTGGTTCCGGGTGGTGCGCCAGCGTGAGTACATCCCGGGCGCGGTCCGCATCGTCGCGGACTGAGCACACGACGCGTGCGGACACATCGTCCGCACGGGTGCGCGGGCCGCGCGGACACGCAGGCCCGACAGACTGCGGCGGTGCGGCCGGGCGCAGTACGGAGAGACAGCTGAAAAGGCTGACAGGGGACGGGACTTCAGACATGAATGACGTGGACAAGTGGCGGGCTGCCGCGGCGGCGACGGGAGAGACGGACCGGCTTGCCGCCGAGCGAGGGGTACGGCTCGCCTACCGCAGGGCGGGGCTGGCGGAGCCGGAGCGGTTCGTCTGGGCCGGCTCGCCGCTGGCCGGTGCGCGGGCGGCGCGGGCGATCGCCGGCGCCGGTCGGTCGGTGCGCGACGAGGTACGTACGCACCCCTGGGCGGAGGAACGGCGCCGGGTGCACGACGCGTTGGGGCCGCTCGGCTGGGCCGAGCACTGGAGCATCACCGGCGCGCGGCTCTGGGACACCACCCGTGCGCTCACCGAGCGGATACGCGCCGGAGTGGTGGAAGCCTTCGCGGAGAAGCCCGACGAGGTGGCCGGGATACGTATGGTGCTGCTCGACGCCGTCTTCGGACAGCATGACGCGGCCTGGCTCGCCGCCTTCGAGGGCCGCAGTGAGCGTCTCGAAGGACTCGCCGAAGTGGCACTGCACGCCGGCTGGTGGTGGCCGTACGAACACGCCGTGGTGATCTGCGAGCGTCCCGTGGCGCTCCACCGCGACGAGGCGGGCCGCCTCGACCGAGGGGACGGTCCCGCGCTCGCCTATTCGGACGGCTTCGCGCTGTACGCGTGGCGCGGCATGCCGGTTCCCGCCACGTTCCTCGACGAGCTGCCGTCGCTGACCCCCGAGCGGATACGCGACGAGGCCAACGCCGAGCTGCGCCGGGTGATGCTGGAGTACTACGGCTACGACCGCTACTTGAGCGAGTCGGGCGCCAAGTCCGTCCACGATGACGAGACCGGCGTCCTGTGGAAGATCGAGATGCGGGGGGACGAAGACATCTCGATGGTGGAGGTGGTCAACTCCACACCGGAGCCGGACGGCACCCACCGCACGTACTGGCTGCGGGTGCCGCCCACGACCCGGACGGCGAGGCAGGGGGTCGCCTGGACCTTCGGGCTCGAAGCGGAGGAGTACGAACCGGCGCGCCAGACCTGACGGGCGTGAACGGCCCGACGGTCCGGCCGGCTTGTCGGCTCGACGGCCGAATCCGCCGGGTCGGGTCATTGCCCGAGTGCCGGTCGTCCAGGTCCGGGTCCGGGTCCGGGGCAGGGCCGGGACCTCAGCCCACGAGCAGGTCGTCCGGTGCGATGAGTGCCGTGCTGCCCTCGCCCGTACAGGCGTAGGCACCCGCCACCGCACCGAGCCGGGCGCACTCCTCCAGGTCCCGGCCGGCCAGCCGTCCGTACAGGAAACCGCAGACGTACGCGTCACCCGCACCGTTGGAGTCCACCACCGGCGCGGGCGGGACGGTCGCCGGAACAGGGCGCGGGGTGCGGCTTCCCTCGCGGCTCATCAGATACGAGCCGCCCGCGCCCGCCGTCGCGATCACCGCTTCGGCACGGCCCTCGCGCAGGATCTCCCGCATCACCGAGGCGATCCGCTCGCTCGCCCCGGCCGCGCTGAGGAAGACCAGGTCGGAGCGGAGCGCGAACTCCCTGTGGTACTCGGAGAGACCGTCCCAGTCGTGCAGATCGGTCGAGACGGGAACGCCGAGCGCTTCGATGTCGTCGTACAGGAACCGGGTGAAGTTGGTGATCGACAGATGAACATGACGGGACCGCTTGAGATGAGGCAGGTAGAAGTCGCGCGGCATCCGCAGATCGTCCGGGTCCCGGGCGTCGTGGAAGGACATCCGGCGGCCCGTCTTCTCGACGAGATTGACCGCGCGCCGGGTGCCCGCGGGGGAGATCAGGGCCTGGAAGTCCACACCGCCGGCCGTGAGCCGTTCGCGGACCTGGTTGCCGGTCCAGTCGTCGCCTATGTAGTCGAGGAACTTGACGTCCAGGCCAAGAGCCCGGCAGCCGAGGGCCACATTGCCACCGGTGTGCCCCGGCGATTCGCGGATCGGCCCGACGCTGACCGCGTCGGCCAGTGGAACCGGCAGCGAGTCGACCCGGACGACGGTATCCACCCCGCTGCCTCCGACGACCAGCACATCGTGATGGAGCTGATCGGTCTGCTGCTGCGTCACAATCTCCCTTTCGGTTCCGGACACCTTCGCGTGCCGCCCAGTATGGCCGTCGTGACGGACTCCGCTTCCCGGGGTCGCCGGGCCGGGTCAGGGGCCGTCGAGTTCCGTGCGGCCGAGGCCCGGCTCCTGGGCGGGTTCGAGTCCCAGCTCATGGGCGAGTGCCTCGTCCAGCCACCTCAGCATCGTGTCGCGCTCCAGCGCGCCCGCGACCAGCTTTTCCTCCGTCTCGAAGTGGTAGAGCACCAGCGCGTTCCTGACGCCGGCCACGGCGGCGACATCGGAGATCCGCAGGGCCGCCACGCCCCGTGCCTCGATCTGTCCGACGGCGGCGCGCAACAGGTCGTCGCGCCGTTCCGCCACGCTCAGTCGCACTCTCGCCACGCCGTCACCCTGCCGAAGCCGCACTGGCTCAAATCCGTATCGGTTCAGGGCAGTCGTACGGCCGGTGGGGGCCCCTTCCGGTCCGGCGGTACGGCCCGGATCCGGTGCCCACCAGGTGCGCTGCCGCGCGGGACGCCGGCTCCGCCGAGGCCGTCCGTCGCAGGGTCCCCTGCGGACCTCAGCCACCTCAACGCGACTACGGGACGCGACTTTGAGCGGGTGTTAACCTGCGTTTCCACACCCAAGCGCTGCCTGTTTCAGCCGCTGCGACGCCGCTTCGTGACGCGTGTGGTGTGGGGAAGGTCGCCGGAGGGGGCATGGCGCACGAGGGCCACGAGGGATGCCGGGGCAGGGCCGAGTGAAGAGGCGGGGATGTACGCCGAGGAGCGCCAGCAGACGATCCTTGAAGTGGTGAGACGAACAGGCCGGGTCGGTGTGGCCGGCCTGGCGTCCCGCTTCGACATCACCACCGAAACGGTGCGCCGCGACCTGACACTGCTCGAACAGCGGGGCCTGCTGCGCAGAGTGCACGGCGGAGCCATCCCGGTGAACACGGGACCGGAGGTCAGGAAGAGGACGCCGCCCGCCGAGCCGGCCGCCCTCTCGGAGCAACGGCGCATCGCCCAGGCCGCGTTGGCGCATCTCCCCGAGGACGGCGCGGTCTTTCTCGACGGCGGGCGAACAGTGGATGAATTCGTGGGGCTCATTCCCGCCGACCGCCAACTCACCGTGGTCACGAATGCCATCGACTCGGCCCTGCGTCTCACCGACAAGGGCAGCGTCACCGTGATGCTGGTCGGTGGCCGGATCAAGTCCCGTCCGTTCGCCGTGGTCGACGACTGGGCCATGCGTCTGCTGAGCGAGATCCGTGTCGACGTCGCCTTCCTGGCGCCCGGCGGAGTGTCCCTCGCACGCGGCCTGACCACCTCGGATCCCTCCGAGGCGATGGTCAAACGAGCGGCGATCTCGGCGGCCGGACGCACCGTCGTACTGGCCGATCACCACACGGTCGGGCGCGATCATTTCGCCCGATTCGGCGGCCTTGCCGACATCGACACACTCATTACGGATGACCGGGTCGACTCCTGTCTGGCCAGGCGCATCGGGCGAGCGGGCCCGCGTGTGCTGACAGTCTGAAGCGGTACGATCGTCGCTCCAAGTGATCACCTCCCTTATTCGTATCGGGATTCGTATCGGGTCATTTGGTTTCCCGCCCTCGTCACCGCAGCAATGAGGAGTCACGGTGACCGCTCGCAGTGGTCCGCAATTCGAACCGGGCACGGAACTGGCGGGCCGCGATTGGGAGTTGTCCCTTCTGGCGGACCGTGCTCGTAGCGCGGCCCTCGGCGAGGGCCAGGCCGTCCTGCTGCGCGGCCCCGCGGGCATCGGCAAGACCCAGCTCGTCTCCGCCGCCCTCGCCGGCCTCGGCTCCGTCGCCAGGACCGTACTGACCGCCAAGTGCCCGGAGAGAGGCTCGGCCGCCTACGGGACCGTCCGCGAGCTGTTCGATCCGCTGCGGCTCACCGAGGACGGAGCCGAGGACTCCCCGTTGCTCAGCGGCAGCGCGCGCCTCGCGCTGCCCGTCCTGCGGCCGGACCGTGAGGAAGGCGCCGGCCCCACCGACACGTACGCCGTCATGCACGGCCTGCACTGGCTCACCGCCGGACTCAGCGCCGACGGCCTGGTGGTGCTCGCGATCGACGACGTCCAGTGGTGCGACGAGACCTCGCTGCGCTGGCTCGCCTTCCTGCTGCGCCGCGCCGAGGACCTGCCGCTCATGGTGGTGATGACCCAGCGCACCGGCCACGACGAGCCCCGCCCCGAACTCCTCGACGAGATCGGCGACCTCCTCGGCTGCGTGACGCTCGACCTGCCGCCGCTCCCCGCCGAGGCCGTCGCCGGCATGCTGCGGTCGGCCTTCGGCACCGAACCGGACCCGGCCTTCGCCCACAAATGCCACGAGATCACCGGCGGCAACCCCTTCCTCGTACGACGGGTGGTCACCCGGCTGCGCGGCGACCACGTCCCGCCCGGAGCCGAACAGGTCGCGCTGCTCGACGAACTCGGCCGCGACGCCGTCGCCCGCACCCTGCTCGACCGGCTCCCGGAGGACGCGTACGCCGTCGCCAAGGCGATAGCGGTACTCGGCGGCGAGAGCGTGGAGATGATCGCCGCGCTGGCCGGGACCCAGCCCGGCCCGGCCGGCGCGGCGGTCGAAGCCCTCAGGGCGGGCGAACTCCTGGCCGGCGACCGCCTCGACTACGCCCACGATCTCCTCCGGGGCGCGGTGCTCGACGCGACCGCCGCCGAGGAGGAGATCGCCCTGCGCGAACGGGCCGCCCGGCTCCTCAACGACTCGGGCCGCCCCGCCGAGGACGCCGCCGTCCAGCTGATGCTCCTGCCCGGCGAACCGGCACCCTGGATGGTCGGGGCGCTGCGCGCCGCCGCGGCCAGCGCGGAACACCGGGGCGCGCCCGCCGTCGCGGCCCACTACCTCTCCCAGGCCCTCAAACACGACCCGGACGATGTGGCCCTGCTCACCGAGTCGGCCCGAGCGCGTGCCCAGACCGACCCGTGGACGGCGCTGGAGCAACTGGAGCGAGCCCTCGCCCTGGTGCCCGATCCCCGCGCCCGCGTCCCGCTCGCCGTGCAGTACGCGCTGACCTCGCTGGGCGTGCAGAACTCCCTGCGCGCCTTCGCGTTGGTGAGCGAGGTGCTGGAAGCGATCGAAGCGGAGGTCGGAGAGGACCCGACCCCCGCGGACCGCGCGCTGCGCACCCTCGTCGAGTCCGTCTACCTGATCTCCGGCATCGACGAGAAGGCCACCCTGGGCGCGGTCAAGCGGCGCTTTCGCCACTACGTCCCCCCGCAGGGCGACACCGCCGAGGAACGCCAGCTTCTCGCGATGCTCTCCTCGCTCGGCACCCTGGAGGGCAGGCCCGCCACCGAGGTCGCGGCGCAGGCGGAGAAGGTCCTGCGCATCGGTGACGTCGCCCTCGGCGGATGGACGCTGCTCGGCGCCAGCCTGTCGCTCTACCTCGCCGACGACATCGACCCCGCGCTGGCCGCGCTCACCGCCCTGCTGGAGCACGCGCGGAGCCACGGCGAGGCATGGACCTGCACCCTCGGCGCCAGCACCCGCGCCGAGGTCCACCGGTGGATGGGCAACGTGGGAGAGGCGCTGGCCGACGCCCAGTTCTCCTTCGACCTCACGCTCCAGGAGTCCTGGGCCCCCAACGTGGTCCTGCCCCAGGCCTCGCTGGCATCCGCGCTCATCCGCCGCGGCGAGCCCGAACGGGCCCAGGAGGTCCTCGACGCGGTCACCCGGCCACGGCTCGACCACTTCACCATCGAGTACCACTGGTACTTGATGGCACAGGCGCGGGTCCGAACCGCGCTCGGCGACCACGAACGCGGGCTCACCCACCTCTACCGGTGCCGGGACAGCCTCGCGGAGGCCGGCATCGGCAACCCCGTGCTCGCTCCCTGGTGGTTCGACGCCGCGGAGGCGCTCGCCGGACTCGGCCGCCACCACGAAGGGCTGGACATCCTCGAACGCGTCGAGGAGCACGTACACCGCTGGGGTACGAAACGGGCACGGGGCATGCTCGGCATGGCCCGTGGCGTGTTGACCGAAGGCGACGCCGGGATCGACCTGCTCACCGAGGCCGTGAACACCCTCGCGGACTCCCCGGGCAAACTCGAACAGGCCAGGGCCGAGTACCTGCTCGGCCGCAGGCTCTACCGGCGGGGCGACGCCGACGGCGCGCGCGACCGGCTGCGCCGCTCGATCGACCTGTCCGTGCTGTGCCGGGACAAGCTGCAACTCGACCAGTCGCTGCCCGCGCTCACCGAGGCGGGCGGCCGGCTGCGCAGCGGCACCGCCTCACCCGCCGACGCGTTGAGCGGCAGCGAGCGCCGGGTCGTCGAGCAGGCGCTCGCCGGGGCGACCAACCGGGAGATCGCCGAGTCCCTCTTCCTCACCCAGCGGACCGTCGAGTTCCACCTCACCAGCGTGTACCGGAAGCTCGGCATCCGGGGCAGGCAGGAGCTGGCCGACGTGCTGTCGGAGACGTAGCGTCCCTTTAATAAGGGCTTGAGGAAAAAGAGTCCTCATTAGGTCCATTGCGCTCGATAAGCATGTATCAATGCGCGTTGCGTTTCCCGCAACCTCAAGAAAAGCTCAACGTTACCGTCAGAAGGGCACACCGTCACCTGCGGAGTTGTAATCTCCGGTGTCACCACTTCAATACAAGTCACTGACCCGAGTGATACGAGAGGTGTGCATGCGGAATTGTCGCGCGCGTTTCACGGACGCGGCGCACTCTGCCGGTGCCCTCGCCATCCGTACGGCTTCCGGGCAGGTGCCGCGATGAGCGTCGCACCCCCGGTCGCGGCCGACGAACTCGTCGGCCGCGCAAGTGTCCTGGCCGCGCTCGGCGACATGATCGAGACCCTGGAGCGCGGTGGGCCGGGTCTGGCCGGCGTGACCGGCCCGCTCGGCATCGGACGCAGCGCCGTACTGAACCGGGTCGCCACCCTGGCCCGCGCGCGGGGTCTGGCAGCCGGACTCGCCCGCTGCTCGCCCGTCGAATCGGACATCCCCTACGCCGCGGTGACCCAGCTCCTCGCCGGGCTCCGCCCGCCGACCCGGATGCTCGAACTGACCACGGCCTGTATGCGGGACGGCCGCATCGCCGCCTCGGTACCACGGCTGTGCGACGAGTTCCTGGCTCTCGCCGCCGAGCGCCCGCTGCTGCTCGCCGTGGACGACCTGCAATGGGCCGACCCCTGGTCACTGCGCTGGTTCACCGCCATGACCCGGCGTACGCACCACTCCTCGATCCTGCTCGTCGGATCCAGCCACGGCCCGCTCGCCGGCCACCTCGGCGAGGACCACCTCCTGGACAACGCGGGCTTTCCCACGGCGCGGGAACTCCCGCTGACCCCCCTGTCCGCAGCGGAGTCCCGGCAGCTGCTGGAGAACCTGAGCGGACGGGAGACCGAGGAGTCCGTGGCCGTCGCGGCCACCGACGCGACAGCGGGCCGTCCGGCCGTACTACGGGCCGTCGCCGACCACTTCATCGCCCGGAACCTGCCGCTGGACGCCGCGGGGATCCCGCGTCTGACCTCGGTCGCCGAGGCGGCCTGGCCCGAGCGCGCCGAGCGTGCCGTACGAGGCCTGCCCGCCGACGCGCTCGCGCTGCTGCGCGTACTGGCCGCCGTCGGCGACGACTTCGAATTCGAGATCTCCGCCGCGCTGGCCGGACTCCGCGCGGCCGGCGCGGACAGCGCCCTCGGAACCCTCCTCGCCGCGGGCCTCGCGGTCGACCCCGACACGCCTCGCCCCGCCTCCCCGCGTCTCGCCGCCGACGTACTCGCGGCCATGGACTCCACCGAGCGGGAAGCCCTGTACCTACGGGCGGCCGAACTCGGCAGGAAGGCCGGCGCCAAGGCCGTCGCCGTCGCCGACCTCCTCGCCGCCGCGCCCGTCTCGGGCCTGCCCTGGGCCGGCAAAGCCCTCGGCGAGGCATCCGCGTACCGTCTGCGGCAGGGCAGGACGAGTTCCGCGGCCACGGACCTGCGCCGTGCCCTGCGCGAGCCGATGAACGACGCGGACCGTGCCCGGGTCCTCACCCGGCTCGCGGCCATCGAGGTCGTCAACGCGCCTCAGGCCAGCGACGGCAGGCTCCGTCAGGTCCTCGTACGGTACGCGAGCCCAGACTCGTGGCCCTCCGTGCTGCGGGCGGCCGACCTGCTGCTCGGGCGCGGCGACGCCGAGACCGCCCGGCGCGTGCTCTCCGAGCTGTACCAGGCGTCGGCCGGTTCCGTCGACGCGGCCGGACTCTCTCCGCTGAGCGCCCTCGGCTGGCTCGCGCAGGAGGAGGTGGGCACCCGCCCGGAGATCCCCGTCGCGCCCCTGCCCGCCCCCGCGGCCCGCCCCGCCGACCCTGCCCAGGCCGGCGTCCTCGCCTGGCAGTTGGCCACCCTGGCCGAGGACCGTGAACGCGTACGGGAACTGGCCACGGCCGCCCTCGACGCGCACACCGACGTCCCCTTGATGTGCCGTATCGCGGCATCCCGCGCGCTGCTGTGCGCCGTCGACGTCGAACCGGGCCTGCGTGGACTCGACACCGTGGTGGCCGACGCCCGCCGACAGCACGCCCGAGCCATCACGGCCCGAGCACTGCTCCACCGAGGGGGCGCGGCGATACGCCGGAACCGCCCCGAGGACGGGCTGCGGGACCTGGCCACCGCCCTGCGGGAACTGCCCCTCGACTCCTGGCATCCGTCGCTGGCCGCGAAGTTCGTGGCGATGGACATCATGGGCAAGATCCGCTGCGGCCAACTGGAACAGGCACGGCAGGCGGCGGACCGCCCGCTCCCCGACGTCGCCGACCAGGGCATCGGCTGGGCCTACCTGCTCTACGCCAGGGCCGAACTCCGGCTGGTCACCGGCGATCCCGAGCGCGCCCTGGTCTACCTGGAGGAGTGCGGACGGCTGTTGCGCGTCCGGCGGTGGAAGAACCCGATGCTGCTGCCCTGGCGGACCACGGCCGCCGTGGCGCACCGTACGCTCGGCGCCACCGACAGGGCCGCCCGGCTCGTCGCCGAGGAACACGCCGTACTGGAACGCTGGGGCACCGGCGACGCCGTCGAGCGGATGTGCGGCCGCACCATGGATAAGCTGGCCGAACTCGGTGTGGATCTCGCTCTGAACACCCACCGGCGGCCGGAGAAGCCGGAGTCCTCCGCCCTCGACGCGCTGCCCGAGCCCGAGCGGGACGTGGCCCGGCTCGCCCTTCACGGCCGGCTCAACCGGGAGATCGCCGGGCGGCTCGACATCGCCACCCGTACGGTCGAACTGCGGCTGAGCAAGGTCTATCGCAAGCTCGGAATCAAGGGCAGGGCCGAGCTGGTGGCCCGGTTCGCGCCCGACGACCGGGAGGCGTGAGGCCGTGCTGCTGGAACGCGAACCGGAGCTGACCGTGGTGCGCAAGGCCGTACTGGAGGTCGAGTCCGGCGAGGGCGCGCTGCTGCTGATCGGCGGTCAGCCGGGCACGGGTACCACGGCGTTGCTGCGTGAACTAATGACGACCGGGGAGGCGGCCGGCGCGCGCGTGCTGCGCTGCGCCGGGGCGCAGAGCGAGCGAAGCTTCCCGCTCGGCGTCGTACGCCAGCTCGTACTGCCCCTGCTCGCTTCGCGGGAGGAACTCATCCCCGCCGCCTCGCGGGCCATGCTCGCCCCGGTGTCCGGCGAGGCCGGCCTCGACCCGGCCCAGGACATCGGCATCGACATGCTCGTATCGGTCCTGCACGGACTGCACACGGCGCTGGCCGAACTCGCCGCGACGCGCACCGTACTGCTCGTGGTCGACGACCTGCACTGGGTCGACGAGGCATCGCTGCGCGCGCTCGCCTTCCTGGCGGCCCGGCTGGACGGCATGCGGCTGCTCATCGGAGTGGTACTGCAGGACGGACGGGGTACCCGGGACCCCATGATCCGGGAAATCGCGTGCGCGGCGACCCGGAGCCTGCATGTGCGAGTCCTGTCAGCCGAGGCGACGGCGACGCTGGTCACGGCCCGGTTCGGCGCCACCTGCGCCCCCGAGTTCGTGACCGCCTGCCACGAACTGACCGGCGGCAGACCGAAGGAACTGCGCGTCCTGCTCGACCGCGCCCTGGCACAACGGCTACGCGGCCGGGCGGCGGAGGTGCCAGGGCTCCGCGCGCTCGGCGGCACGTTCCGGCGCGAACGGCTGCTCTTCCTGCTGCGCCGCGACCCCGCCGCCGACGCCTTCGCGAAAGCCGTGGTGGTGCTGGCGGACCAGGCCACCGAGGAACTGGTCGCGCGGCTGAGCGGGCTGGGCCGCGACGAGCGCGCCGCCGCGCGGACGGTGCTGAGACAGGCCGGACTGCTGAGCGGTACCGGCCGGCCCGAGGTGCGTGAACCCGAGATGGCCCGTGCGGTCGTGGAATCCCTGAGCGCGGAGGAGAGTTCGCGGCTGTACCGCGCCGCCGCCGTACTGCTGGAGGAGTGCGGAGCCGCGCCGGAGGCGATCGCCGCGCAGCTGCTGCACGTCGACATATTGCGCGACTGCTGGGAGATCGACCAGCTCAGAGCTGCCGCGGTGGCGGCGCGCAGACGTGGCGCGTGGGGGCCGGCCGTCCGCTATCTGCGCCGGGCCCTCCAGGACCTGCCGGCCGAGGGCCGTGAACGGGCCGATGTGCTGGTGGAGTTGGCCGCCGTGGAACTGGTGACGGTGCCGGACTCGGCGGTCCGGCATCTCACGCAGGCCGCACGCCTGATGCCGGACCACCGCAGCCGCGCCGAGGTGCTGTCCTGGATCCCGCTGCAAATGACGGGCGGCGACCAACTCGCCGGCCTGGTCCACGATGTCTCCGACCGCTTCGGTGAACTCGCCGCGCCGGACGGATACGACCGGGACATGGCCCTGCGACTGGAGGCCCGCTCACGTTTCGCGAGGCTCGAGGATCCCGACGCACTGACGTCGGCGCTGGCACGGCTCGCGGAACTCGGCGGGGACGCCGCCCCGGTCGGCTGGGAAGGCTGCGCCGAGCGGGAACTGCGCGTGGTGCTGCTGCAGTCCGCGGCGCTCACCGGCCGGATCGGCAGCGCCGAGGTCGTACGGATCGCCCGCAAGCTCCTCGACCACGAGCCGACCAACACCGAGCGGATCAGCGCGCCGTTGCAGATGCTGCCGTGGATACTGCTCGCCGCTGACGCGGGTGACGCGGTCTCGTCCTGGCTCGACGCCGCACTCACCCATATCCGGCGGCAGGGCAAGCCTGAGCTGACCGCGCTGGTCGAGGCGCAGCGGAGCGTCATCCTGCTCGGCCGCGGGGATGTCGCCAAGGCACGGGAATGCGCGCTCCTCGGCTTCACGCTGGCCGAACGGGAGCGGCCGGAGACCAAACGGATGGCCGCCGTGGCGCTCGGCACGGTCGCCCTCGAACTCCAGGACCTCTCGCTGCTCAACCGGGTGCTGGAGGCGGTGGGCCCGAGCACCGACCTGGTGACGTTCATGCTCCGGCGGAATCTGCGGGGGGACCTGGCCGCCGCGCGCGGGGACCTGCCCGCGGCGCTGGCGCAGTTCTTGGACTGCGGTCGGCTGCTGGACCGGGCCGGGTGGTGCCACCCGGCGACGGCGCGGTGGCAGGTGTCGGCGGCGCTGCTCCTCCACCGGCTGGGCCGGACCGGTGAGGCGACCGAGCTGAGCGACGAGTATCACCGGCGCGCACTGACCTGGGGCGCGCCGACCATGCTCGGCCGCGCGCTGCGGGTCAGGGGCATGGTGACCGACGGGCCACGCGGGGTGGAGTCACTGCGGCAGTCGGTCGAGGTGCTGCGGGACGTGGACAGCCGGCTGGAACTTTCGCGGACCCTGATCGTTCTCGGGAAGCGTGTGCAGGAGGAGGCTCCGGTGGAGGGCGACCGACTGCTCGCCCGGGGGCGCCGGCTGGCCCGGCAGTTGCGTACCTCCGTGCCGGGGGAGTGGGCAGGAGGCCTGGTCAGGGCAGTGACGCCGGCGTCGGCCGCGGTCGCCAGGTCAGCACTGACCCGCGCCGAGGCCACCGTGGCCGAACTCGCCGCGCGTGGTCGCAGCAATCAGGAGATCGCGGGCGAGCTGGACATCACCAGACGTGCGGTGGAAAAGCACCTTACCGGTTGTTATCGAAAACTCGACGTCGACGGCCGTGCATCGCTCGCCGAGGCGCTTGGAGTTCACCAGCGCGGTGAATGACCGAGATGCGCGGGAATAGTTTTTTCCATTTCTTTTACGAGCCATGGTCTGCCGGTTGAGTGATCCCCTCCATGGGCCTCTGTAATCCTTTCCGTGATGTTGGAACGTGTGAGGTCATGTTGGACCTTACGCCGGGTTACGTCCGGATGGTTGCGATGTTAATTTTCTGCGTCTGCCCCGCAGGCAACCGTAAAACACCAGGTCAAGTGGCCCGCACCGTACCGAACCGCGCTGTACCGAACCGTTGAGTGCGGGCACCGCAGTCTTAAGCGGATCAAGTTCCCAAGCGACTTCCTGCCCTTGACATGTGTTTTGGCATTCATAGACTAAGGAGTAAGAAAACAAAATTTCACATGGGAGCGGAATTCGGTATCGGATCGTCAACTCAAGTGAACTTGAGAGAAATGGTCAACTATCCCGTGAGTAACTCTGGTCTCGTCTCGGAAGAGATTGTCCCGACTCAGCTACAGGACCGTTGTACGGAGCAGTATCGCGATATCTACTGGTCGCTCTTCGAGCAATCCGGTATATGCATGGCGAATCTGGACCTCGAACTGCGGGTACTGGAAGCGAACCGCTTGTTCACCCAGCAGTTCGGACGGACCTCCAACAACGTTCACGGAAAGAACATTTGTGATTTCCTGCACCCCAGCGTGCAGGGCAAGGTGAAAAATGAGTTCATCCGCCTGACCGACGGTCAGAATCCGCGCTTCGCCGACCAGATCGTCGCGCTGGGCGCCAAGGATTCGGTCTTCCTGGGCGAGATGACGGGCATCGCGGTGCGCGGCAGCGCCGGCCGGGTCGGCACCATCATGGTGCTGGTCAAGCCGGAGGCCTCGGAGACCGGGCCGCAGATGCTGGTGGGCCGCCGGAAGCTCTTCAGCCCCGTGCACGCGCGGATCCTCGAAGGCGTGGCCGCGGGCGAGTCGACGGTCCAGCTGGCGGCGAAGCTCTTCCTCAGCCGTGGCGGGGTCGAGTACCACGTGACCTCCCTGCTGCGGAAACTCAAGGTCACCAACAGGCCCGCGCTGATCTCGAAAGGCTATTCCATGGGCGTTTTCGCCGTCGGCCAGTGGCCGCCCCGAGTGCGTCCCGAATACGTGTCCTCGTAACGTCCCGACGTCGAACTGGCTCGTACGGGGAACGGACGTACGGGGAACGAGCCGGTTCGTCGGAACGGGCCGGTACTCACAGAGCCGAACGAGGACGAGATTCGTGCTGATCGAACGCACGCAGGAAATCAAGACCGTCCGGCGGGCGCTCGACCACACCCGCCACGGGCGGGGCGCCCTGGTGGCTGTGTCGGGCCCCTTCGGATCCGGAAGGTCGGCGCTGCTGCGCGAACTGGCCGCGCACACTCATCCGTCCGAGCCGGTCGTCCTCCACGCGGGGGGCGCCCGCTCCGAGAACGACATCCCGTTCGGGGTCGCCCGGCAGATGCTGCACGGTAAGCATGCCACCGCGGACGCGGCCCCGGCGGCCGGGACCACGGATCGTACGAATCGTTCGGGTGGTACGGACGGTTTGGACGGTTCGGGCGGTACGGATCGCTTGGATCGCGGCGAGGAACTACGCCTGCGGGACGTGGTGCTCGGCCTGGCCGCGACCCGGCCCGTGCTGATGCTCATCGACGACCTGCGCTGGGCCGACGCGCCCTCACTCCGCTGGCTCGCGCTGATCGGGCAGAGGCTGGCGGAGACACCGGTCGTGATCGTGGTCGTGGCGCCGCATCCGGCCGACCCGGCCGCGGCGTCCCCGCCGCTGCGAGACCTCCTCGCCCGTGTCACCGACCACCTGCCGCTCGGGCCGCTGTCCCTGGACGGCGTGTCCGCCATGACCGCGTACTGCCTCGGTGGCTCACACGACGACGATGAGCTCGACGGCACGCGGGGCGAACGTGACGGCTCTCAGGGTGAGCTCGACGGCTCTCAGGGTGAACGTGACGGCCCGCACGGCGCACTCGAAGGCTCACACGGTGAACTCGTACGGGCCTGCGCCGAGGCTTCCGGCGGCAGGCCCTTGTTCCTCGCCGCCGTCCTTCGCGAACTTCGCCGCTCCCGGCGGCCACCCTGGCCCGGGGCAGCCCGGACCGCGCGCCCCGCCTCCATCGGCGGTCACGCGGTCCGAGCCCTGGCCGAACTGGACCCGTCGGCCCACCGGATCGCCGTCGCGCTTGCCGTCGTCGGCCCACGTACCGACGCCTCCCAACTGTTCTCCCTCGCCGGGCTCTCCGCACCGGACGGCACCACCGCCCTGGCCGCGCTCACCTCCACGGGACTGCTCGCCGACGACCCGGCCCCGCGCTTCGCCCACGACGTCATCGGCACAGCCGTCGAGAACTCCCTCGACGCGGCGGCCGGAGCGCACTGGCACAGCAAGGCCGCGCGGGCCCTGCACACCTCGGGCAGGCCCCCCGTGGACGTGGCGAGACACGTGCTGGCCGCGGGCAACCCGCCCGACGCCTGGGAGACCGGCGTCCTGCGCGCCGCGGCACGGACACACATGGCGAACGCCAACCCCGCCCTGGCCAGGAAATACCTGTTACAGGCCCTGCTCGGCGTCGGCCACCACGGACCCGCGCGCGCCGAACTCCTCGTGGAACTCGCCGGAGCCGAGAGGACCACCGCGCCCGTCAGCGGGCTCCGGTACCTGGTGCACGCCCTGCCCGACCTGCCCACACCGGCCGACCGCGCCCGCGAGATCGCCCGCATCCCCGTACTCGCCTGGGAGTCGCCACCCGGCGGGCTCCGTACGCAACTCACCGATACAGCAAGGGCCTTGGGTGACCCGGCGCTTCTCGACGGCGAGAGACGCGCATCCGCACTCGCCCTCGACGTACGCGTGGGCTTCGCGAACCTCGGGCACATCCGTCCCTTCACCGAGACCGTCCGCGCTTTCCGTCTCGAGGCCCGTCACCTCGATCCCCGGACGGGCCACGACCGGGACCGTGGAGCCCTCCTCGCCTACGCGGGCATGCTCGTCGGAACGGACTCCGCCGCCGTCGGCCAACTGGCCCACCGAGCTGTGCTCGCCGCACCCCCGGCCGCACACGACCTGCAGACCGCCCTACCGCTCGCCGCGCGGGCCATGCTCGCCGCCGACCTCCTCGACGAGGCCGATGCCTGGCTCGCCGCCGTGACGGTCATGGCCCGTCAGTCCGGCGGTGAACGGGGCACCGACGCGCTGGCCGCCGACGCCGAGCGCGCGTTCGCCCTGGTACGGCGCGGCCGGCACGCCGAAGCGGCGCTCCTGGCGGCCCGTACGCTGCGACACGCCGACCCCGAACTCGCCTCGGTCACCGGACGCTGCTGCGAGGCACTGGCTCTGACCATCGCCAACGGTGGCTCGGCAGACATCGCGCAGGGCCCGCTCGCCCAGTACCGGGCCCTGGACAACTCGTTGCTCGCCCCCTGGCTCGGGCACGCCGTCGACGGGGTGCTCGCCTCGCTGGCCGGCGACACCGCCGCCGCCCTGGAACACACACTTGAAGCCGGGCGCGAGCACGAACTCATGGGCTGGACGAACCCCGCCGTACTGCCCTGGCGCTCCTGGGCGGCACGGTTGCAGCACCGGCTGGGCAGGCCCGACCTCGCGCAGGACCTGATCGTGTGCGAGTACGAACAGGCGATGGCCTGGGGCGCCCCCAGCGTCGTGGGCCGCCTGCTGCGTGTCTGGGCCGGCATCACCGAAGGCGAGCCCAGCGTCGAACTGGCCCTGCGCGCCGTGGAGGTGCTGGACGGTTCCGCCGACCGGCTGGAGACCGCGAAGGCGCATCTGCTGCTCGGGCTCAGGCTGTTCGCCGGGGACCGCACCGCCGCCGCAGGACGCCGTACCCGGAACGAGCCGGGGTCGAAGACCCACGACGCCGCGCACGGTCGCGTCAGGGGCAACAGCGCCCTGGCCAGCTCCGCCGCCGCCCGGCTGACCCCCAAGGAGCGCCGGATCGCCGTCCTGGTGGCTGCCGGGCAGGGAAACTCGAACATCGCCACGGAACTCGGCGTCAGCGTCCGCGCCGTGGAGAAACACCTGACGAACGTCTACCGAAAACTCGGCGTGACGGGCCGCACCCAGCTCTCCGAACTGGCCCCCCTCGCGGACTGGGCCGGCCGGAAGGACGAGGGCGATGTGGCCGTCTGACCAACGGTCAGCGGTTGAACGAAATATGGGCCGAAACGGGCGCGGGCCGAAATGGGCGCGGGCGAATCGGTCGGTCCGAACCGGGCGCGCACCGGAGTCGATCGGGCGCGGGCCGCATCGGACGCGCACCGGCGCCGATGTGCGTACGGATCGGCGCAACCCGAGGTCGGAGTCCTAGTGATTTTCCCGTTAACGCCCCACGACACTCGATCCTCGGTCCGTGCTACCCACGCGCCATTCGCTATGCCCCTGTTTCGCATTCGGGCCGTCGATCTCAGACGGCGTGGAGTGAACACCGCCCCGGCCACCGCTGTGGAGATGAGCTGAGATGGACAACGAACAGAGGCTCAGGGATTACCTCAAGCGGGCCACCGCCGATCTGCGGCAGAGCCGCCAGCGGGTGCGGGATCTTGAGGCGTCGGCCCAGGAGCCGATCGCCATCGTCGGTATGTCCTGCCGCTATCCGGGCGGAGTGGCCGGTCCGGAAGATCTGTGGCGCCTGGTCGCCGACGGCGAACACGGCATCGGGGATTTCCCCGCCGACCGGGGCTGGGACCTCGAATCGCTCGCCTCCTCGTCCACCACCGCCGGTGGCTTCCTCCACGACGCGACCGACTTCGACGCGGACTTCTTCGGCATCTCGCCGCGTGAGGCCATCGCCATGGACCCGCAGCAGCGCGTGCTGCTGGAGTCGGCCTGGGAGGCCGTCGAACAGGCCGGTGTCGACCCCGCGTCCCTCCGGGGCAGCGAGACCGGTGTGTTCGTAGGGGCGATGGCCCAGGACTACCGGGTGGGCGGCGACGAGGCGACCCACGGCTTCCAGCTCACCGGAAACTCCGGCAGTGTGCTCTCCGGCCGGATCGCCTACACCTTCGGCTTCACCGGCCCCGCTCTCACCGTCGACACGGCTTGCTCGTCGTCCCTCGTCGCCCTGCACCTCGCCGAGCAGGCGCTGCGGGCCGGGGAATGCACACTCGCCCTGGCCGGTGGTGTGACCGTCATGTCCAGCCCGGCGACCTTCGTCGAGTTCAGCCGCCAGGGCGGCCTGTCCGGCGATGGGATCTGCCGGTCCTTCGCCGAATCCGCCGACGGCACCGGCTGGGCCGAGGGCGTCGGCGTCCTGGTCCTCGAACGCCTCTCGGACGCCCGGAAGAACGGACACCCCGTCCTCGCGGTGGTACGCGGAACCGCGGTCAACCAGGACGGCGCCTCCAACGGCCTGACCGCCCCGAACGGCCCGTCCCAGCAACAGGTCATCCAGCAGGCCCTGATCAACGCCCGGCTGTCCGCCGACCAGATCGATGCCGTCGAGGCCCACGGTACGGCCACCACCCTGGGCGATCCGGTCGAGGCGCAGGCGCTGCTGGCGACATACGGCCGGAACCGCGACGCGAACCGGCCGCTGCTGCTGGGCTCGGTCAAGTCGAACCTCAGTCACACCCAGGCGGCGGCAGGCGTCGCAGGCGTGATCAAGATGGTCATGGCGATGCGGCACGCCACCGTGCCGCGCACCCTGCACGTGGACGCCCCGTCATCCCACGTGGACTGGGCCCAGGGCTCGGTGCGCCTGGTCACCGAGAACGCCGACTGGCCGTCGACAGGGGAGCCGCGGCGGGCGGCCGTGTCGTCGTTCGGGATCAGCGGCACCAACGCGCATGTGATCATCGAGCAGGCAACGGATCCGGAGCCGGCCCGGGATGTGGTGCCCTCCAGCGTTTCTGCCGTGTCTGCGGTGCCTGTCATGCTCTCCGGCCGTACGCCTGATGCCCTGCGCGCACAGGCCGCACGGCTGCTGGACGCTGTGAAAGCTGAAGCCGAAGCCACAGTCGCCGGCCCGGACTTCAGCGTCCTCGACACCGCCTACTCGCTCGCCACTTCCCGGTCGCCCTTCGAACACCGTGCCGCCTTCTCGGTCTCCGACACCGACGAACTCATCACCGGTCTGACCGCACTGTCCACGGGACAGCAGACGTCGGGACTCGCCCAGGGCGCGGTCGACGCGGCTCGCGGCGTGGACGGCGCGGGTGCCTTGGCGTTTCTGTTCAGTGGTCAGGGTGCTCAACGGCTGGGTATGGGCCGGGAGTTGTACGGTCGGTTCCCGGTGTTCGCGGAGGCGCTGGACGCGGTGTTCGCGGAGCTGGAGCCGTTGGGCGGGGACAGGCTGCGTGGGGTGATCTGGGGTGAGGACCCGGATCTTCTGAGTGAGACTGGTTTTGCTCAGCCGGCGTTGTTCGCGGTTGAGGTGGCTCTGTTCCGGTTGCTGGAGTCGCTGGGTGTTACGCCGGATTATGTGGGTGGGCATTCGATCGGTGAGGTGGCGGCTGCGCATGTCGCCGGTGTTGTGTCATTGGCGGATGCGTGCCGTCTGGTGGTGGCTCGCGCGCAGTTGATGCAGGCGTTGCCGTCGGGTGGGGCGATGGTGGCGGTGCAGGCCACGGAGGATGAAGTTCTGCCGCTGTTGTCCGGTGGCGTGTCGATCGCCGCGGTCAACGGGCCTGCGTCGGTGGTGGTGTCCGGTGATGAGGTAGCGGTTCTGGAGGTCGCCGAGCGGTTGGCGGAGCTGGGTCGGAAGACGAGCCGGTTGCGGGTGTCGCATGCGTTCCATTCGGCGTTGATGGACGGGATGTTGGACGATTTCCGTGCGGTGGTGTCGGGGCTGGAGTTCCGTGCGCCGTTGATTCCGGTGGTGTCGAATCTGACGGGTGCTCTGGCTTCGTCTGATGAGCTGTGTGTGCCTGAGTACTGGGTGCGGCATGTGCGGGAGACGGTGAGGTTCGCTGATGGTGTGCGGGCGTTGTCCGAGGCGGGTGTGCGTACCTTCTTGGAGCTGGGGCCGGATGGTGTGCTGTCGGCGTTGGCTCGTGAGTCGGTGTCGGACGAGGCCGTGGTCGTGCCCGTTCTGCGTAAGGACCGTGGTGAGGAGACGGCGGCCGTTACGGCGCTTGCCCGCCTGCATGTGACCGGTGTGGCCGTCGACTGGCCGGCCTTCTTCGAGGGCACTGGAGCAGGGCGCGTGGACCTGCCCACGTACGCCTTCCAGCGGCGCCGGTACTGGCCCGCCACCTTGGCCGCAGCAGGAGATATACGGGCCGCGGGGTTGGCGTCGGCGGATCATCCTTTGTTGGGTGCGGCTGTGTCGTTGGCTGATTCGGACGGGGCGGTGTTCGCGGGTCGGTTGTCGTTGGGGTCGCATGGGTGGCTGGCTGACCATGCGGTGATGGGCCGGGTGGTGGTGCCGGGTACGGCGTTTGTGGAGTTGGCGATCCGGGCCGGTGATGAGGTCGGGTGTGGTCGGGTCGAGGAGTTGACGCTGGCCGCTCCGTTGGTTCTGTCCGAGCGGGATGCGGTGCGGATTCAGGTGTTTGTCGGTACGCCTGATGATTCCGGGCTTCGGTCGGTGAAGGTGTATTCGCGGTCGGATGGTTCCGAGGAGCTGCCGTGGAGTCTGCATGCGGTGGGTGTGCTGGCTCCGGCAGAGGATGAACTGCCGGGAGCAGTGCCGGGAGTGACGTTCGATGGGGCGGTGTGGCCGCCGGCCGGGGCCGAGCCCGTCGACCTTGGCGACTTCTATGCAGCTCGGGCTGAGGCGGGTTTCGCGTACGGCCCGGTGTTCCAGGGGCTACGGGCGGCGTGGCGGCGCGACGGTGAGATCTTCGCCGAGGTGGCGCTGCCGGAAGAGGCCGAGACCGGCGGCTTCGGGCTGCATCCCGCGTTGCTGGACGCTGTACTGCACGCCGCTGCGGTCGCGGGAGGAGAGCCGGACGACGGTCTGCCTTTCGCCTGGGAAGGGGTGTCTCTGTACGCGTCGGGGGCGACAGTCGTGCGTGCGCGGCTTTCGTACGGTGAGCGGGACGGGGTGTCGATCGAGGTTGCGGATGCGGCGGGTCGTGCGGTCGCGTCGGTTGAGTCGTTGGTGACGCGTCCGGTTGTGGCTGATCAGCTTGCGGGCGGTCAGGTTCTGGGGCGGGATTCGCTGTTCCGGGTGGAGTGGGCTCCGGTGTCCGGCGCGGCAGACATCGGGGCGTTCGTGGCGTCCGGGGTTGCGGTGGTCGGGCCGGGCGAGGCGCTGTCGGAAGTGTTGCGGGATGCGGGGGCCGAGGCCGGGTTGTGGGCGGATCTGGGTGAGTTGGCTGCGGGTGAGGAGCCGGTGGCCGGTGTGGTGCTGGCTGTGGTTTCGGGGGAGTCGTCGGCCGGTGGTGTGGTGGATGCGGCGCATGCTGTGGCGTCGCGGGTTCTGGGTTTGGTGCAGGGGTGGCTGGCGGGGGAGCGGTTTGCCGGTTCCCGGTTGGTCGTGGCGGTGCGTGGTGCGGGCGAGGGGCCTGTCGCTGGGGTCGTGCGCGGGTTGTTGAGGTCGGCGCAGTCGGAGCATCCGGGGCGGTTCGGTCTGCTGGAACTGGAGAGCGAGGACTGCTCGGGGCCGGTGCTGCTGGAGGCGCTGGCTGCTGCGGAGCCTGAGATCGCGGTTCGCGAGGGGGAGCTTGTAGCTCCTCGGCTGGCCCGGGTCCAGGTGCCTGACGAGTCGGGGCCGGTGTGGGACGGTTCCGGCAGGGTCCTGGTCACGGGTGGTACGGGTGGTCTGGGTGCGGTGGTGGCCCGTCATCTGGTGGTTGAGCATGGGGTGCGGGATCTGTTGTTGCTGTCCCGGCGGGGTCTGGATGCTCCGGGTGCGGCTGAACTCTGTGCTGAGTTGCGGGAGTTCGGCGCGCATGTCGAGGTAGTGGCTTGTGATGCGGCGGATCGTGAGGGTCTGGCCGGGGTGTTGGCTGGTCGGGATATTTCGGCTGTGGTGCATGCGGCGGGTGTGTTGGATGACGGTCTTGTCGGGTCGTTGACGCCGGAGCGGCTGGATGGTGTGTTGCGTCCGAAGGTGGATGCGGGTTGGTTTTTGCATGAGTTGACGCGGGATATGGGTCTGTCGGCGTTTGTGGTGTTTTCGTCTGCTGCGGGTACGTTGGGCAGTGTTGGTCAGGCGAGTTATGCGGCGGCGAATGGGTTCCTTGACGCGTTGGTGGAGTTCCGGCGTGGGCAGGGTCTGCCGGGTGTGTCGTTGGCGTGGGGTCCGTGGGAGCAGGCGGACGGCATGCTGGGCGAACTGTCCGAGGACGAGCGTGAGCGCATGTCGCGCGCAGGCATGCCGCCACTGTCGGTCGAGCAGGGCACAGCTCTGTTCGATGCAGCTCTGGGCGTGGACGAGCCGGTGGTACTGCCCGCGCGCTTGGACCTCGCTGCCTTCCGTTCCGGTTCCGGCGATGAGGTACCGCCTCTGCTGCGTGGTCTGGTGCGGGCCCGTCGTACGGTCGGCCGGGTCGGCGCGAATGCCCTCGTGCGGCGGTTGGCGGGGCTCGACGAGGTCGAGCAGCGTGAGGTGCTGCTCGACCTGGTGCGCAGCCAGATCGCCTTGGTGCTCGGTCACCAGGGCGCGACTGCGGTAAATGCGAAGAGGACGTTCCGTGACCTGGGCTTCGACTCACTGACTGCGGTGGAGTTGCGGAACGGGTTGAGTGCGGCGACGGGGTTGCGGCTTCCGGCGACGCTGGTGTTCGACTACCCGACCGCTCAGGTGCTTGCCGATCATCTGTTGGACCAGGTGCTGGGTGCCGAGGCTGCTGTATCCGTGCCGGTGGGTGTGTTGCCGCCGGTGGCGGATGACCCGGTGGTGATTGTGGGGATGGCGTGCCGGTATCCGGGTGGGGTGTCGTCTCCTGATCAGTTGTGGGATCTGGTGTCCGGTGGCGTGGACGCGGTCTCGGAGGTTCCCGCTGAGCGCGGTTGGGATCTGGAGTTGTCTACGCGCGCGGGCGGGTTCCTGCACGACGCTGCGGAGTTTGATCCCGAGTTCTTTGGGATGAGTCCGCGTGAGGCGTTGGCGACGGATGCGCAGCAGCGGTTGTTGCTGGAGACAGTGTGGGAGGCCGTCGAGCGTACGGGTATCGACCCGGTGTCGTTGCGGGGGAGTCAGACTGGTGTGTTCGCCGGTGTGATGTACGGCGATTACGGGACGTTGCTCGCGGGGCGCGAGTTCGACGGGCTACGGGGCAGCGGCAGCGCGCCGAGTGTGGCGTCGGGCCGGGTGGCGTACACGTTGGGCCTGGAGGGCCCCACGGTCACGATTGATACGGCGTGTTCGTCGTCGCTGGTGGCGATGCATCTGGCGGCGCAGGCGCTGCGTGCGGGTGAGTGCTCGCTGGCCTTGGCCGGTGGTGTGACAGTGATGTCGACTCCGACGACCTTTGTGGAGTTCGATCGTCAGGGTGGTTTGTCGCCTGATGGTCGGTGCAAGGCGTTCTCGGATGAGGCTGATGGTGTGGGCTGGGGCGAGGGCGTGGGGATGCTCTTGCTGGAGCGGCTGTCGGATGCGGAGCGTAATGGGCACGCTGTGTTGGCGGTGGTGCGTGGGTCGGCGGTGAATCAGGATGGTGCGTCGAATGGTCTGACGGCGCCGAATGGTCCGTCGCAGCAGCGGGTGATCCGTCAGGCGCTGGCCAGTGGTGGTTTGTCGCCCGCCGATGTGGATGTGGTGGAGGCGCACGGTACGGGTACGACGTTGGGTGACCCGATCGAGGCGCAGGCCCTGCTCGCCGCTTACGGGCAGGATCGTGAACGTCCGTTGCTGCTGGGCACGGTGAAGTCGAACATTGGTCACACGCAGGCGGCTGCGGGTGTGGCGGGGGTCATCAAGACGGTGATGGCGATGCGGCATGGCGTACTGCCGCAGACGTTGCATGTGGATGCTCCGTCGTCGCACGTGGACTGGTCGGCCGGTGACGTGGAGTTGCTGCGGGAGAATACGGCTTGGCCCGAGGCGGGTCGTGCGCGTCGTGCGGGTGTGTCGTCGTTCGGGATCAGTGGCACGAACGCCCATGTGATCCTGGAGGCTGTGCCGTCGGTGGAGCGGGCGGTCCAGGAGCCGGGTGTGATACCGGACGTGGTCCCGTGGCTGGTGTCGGCCAAGTCCGAGGCCGCGTTGGACGCGCAGGTGCAGCAACTGCGGGCCTTCGCGGATGGTGCGTCGTCCTTGGATGTCGGCTTCTCGCTGGCCGTCGGCCGGTCGGTGTTCGAGCACCGGGCGGTGCTGCTGGCGTCGGAAGAGGGTGTGGTCGAGGCTTCCCGGGGTTCGGTCGCGCAGGGGCCGTTGGCGTTTCTGTTCAGTGGTCAGGGTGCGCAGCGGCTTGGTATGGGGCGGGAGTTGTGCGGTCGGTTCCCGGTGTTCGCGGAGGCGCTGGACGCGGTGCTCGCGGAACTGGGCGACGGGGAGGGCTTGCGTGGGGTGATCTGGGGTGAGGACCCGGATCTTCTCAATGAGACCGGGTTTGCTCAGCCGGCGTTGTTCGCGGTGGAGGTGGCTCTGTTCCGGCTGTTGGAGTCCCTTGGCGTTACGCCGGATTATGTCGGTGGGCATTCGATTGGTGAGGTGGCGGCGGCTCACGTGGCCGGTGTTCTGTCGTTGGCGGACGCGTGCCGTTTGGTGGTGGCTCGCGCGCGGTTGATGCAGGAACTTCCGCGTGGCGGGGCCATGGTGGCGATCCAGGCCACGGAGGACGAGGTCCTGCCGTATCTCTCCGACCGGGTGTCGATCGCTGCGGTCAATGGGCCTTCGTCGGTGGTGGTGTCCGGTGTCGAGGATGCGGTGCTGGAGGTTGTGGGGCGGTTCGAGGGGCGGCGTACGAGTCGGCTCGCTGTCAGTCACGCGTTCCATTCGGCGTTGATGGACGGGATGCTGGACGATTTCCGTGCGGTGGTGTCGGGGCTGGAGTTCCGTGCGCCGTTGATTCCGGTGGTGTCGAATCTGACGGGTGCTCTGGCTACGGCTGATGAGCTGTGTGTGCCTGAGTACTGGGTGCGGCATGTGCGGGAGACCGTGCGGTTCGCCGATGGTGTACGGGCGTTGTCCGAGGCGGGCGTGCGTACCTTCCTGGAACTGGGTCCGGACGGTGTGCTGTCGGCATTGGTCCGTGAGTCGGTGTCGGACGAGGCCGTGGTCGTGCCTGTCCTGCGTAAGGACCGTGGCGAGGAACGTGCCGTGGTGGCCGGTCTGGCCGGGCTGCATGTCGTTGGCATGAGTGTGGACTGGCGGGCGTTGTTCGCCCGTACCGGTGCGGGGCAGGTCGAGCTGCCCACGTATGCCTTCCAGCGGCAGCGGTACTGGCCCGCCGTAGGGGCGAGTGTCTCGGGTGATGTACGGGCCGTCGGTCTGGCGTCGGCGGAGCATCCGCTGCTGGGTGCGGCCGTTTCGTTGGCGGACTCCGATGGTGTGGTATTCGCCGGCCGGCTGTCGGCGGCTTCGCATCCGTGGTTGGCGGATCATGTCGTCATGGGCCGGGTGCTGGTCCCGGGAACCGCCTTTGTGGAGTTGGCGATCCGGGCCGGTGACGAGGTCGGGTGCGACCGGGTCGAGGAACTGACCCTGTCGGCCCCCTTGGTCCTCCCCGAGCGTGGCGCCGTACAGATCCAGGTGCGTGTGGGAGCCGACACGGACGGCCATGGACAGCGCACCCTCACCGTCCACGGCCGCCCCGAGGACGCGGTGGACGCGCCCTGGACGGAGCACGCGTCCGGTGTGCTGACCGGCGACCGCGGGGACTCGGCCGCTGTCGGGTTCGACGCGACGGCGTGGCCGCCGCCCGGCGCCCAGCCGGTCGACCTCCGCGAACACTACGGCCGCCTCGCCGAGGCGGGCTTCGACTACGGTCCGGTGTTCCAAGGCCTGCGTGCTGTGTGGCGGCGTGGCGACGAGGTGTTCGCCGAAGTCGGGCTGCCGGAAGACGTTGCGGCCGATGAGTTCGGCGTGCACCCGGCGCTGCTGGACGCGGTGCTCCAGGCTGCCGCGTCCGGTGCTGGGAGCTCAGAGACCGAGGGCGCGGCGCTGCCGTTCTCCTGGAGCGGCATATCTCTCTACGCCTCCGGTGCGACGACCGTGCGGGCACGGCTGTCGCACACCGGCCCGGCCACGGTGTCGATCGCCGTCGCGGACACCGCTGGTGATCCGGTCGCTGCGATTGAATCTCTCGCGACCCGGCCGATGACTCCCGGACAGTTGGGAGGCCCGGCCGCCCTGGACGGGAATTCGCTGTTCCGGGTGGACTGGACACCCCTGTCCGGGCCGGCCGAGGCCGACCTGGGTGACACGGCGGTGGCGGTGGTCGGCGCGGACGGCGATTCGGCCGATGTACTACGCGCTGTCGGGTCCGATGTTCGGTTCTTCCCGGATCTGGGTGAGTTGGCTTCGGTTGAGGGGCCGGTGGCCGGCGTGGTGCTGGCCGCGGTTCCTTCGGAGTGGCCCGGTGGCGACATGGTGGATGGGGTTCATGCCGCGGTGGCGTGGGCTCTGGAGTTGGTGCAGGAGTGGTTGGGAGAGGAGCGGTTCGCGGATTCCCGGTTGGTGATGGTGGCTCGGGGAGCCGCTGTTGATCTGACTGTGGCATCGGTGCGTGGGCTGTTGAGGTCGGCACAGTCCGAGAATCCCGGGCGGATGACGCTGCTGGATCTCGGTGACGAGGCTGTGCCGGGAGCGGTTTTGTCGCGCGCGTTGGCTTCGGGCGAGCCGGAGTTGATGGTGCGCGGTGATGAGACTTTGGTGCCCCGGATGGTTCGGGTCCAGGTGCCCGATGTGGTGGGGCCGGTGTGGGACGGTTCCGGCAGGGTTTTGATCACGGGTGGTACGGGTGGTTTGGGTGCGGTGGTGGCCCGTCATCTGGTGGTTGAGCATGGGGTGCGGGATCTGTTGTTGCTGTCCCGGCGGGGTCTGGATGCTCCGGGTGCGCGGGAGTTGGTGGCTGAGCTTGCCGGGCTGGGTGCTGACGCTGATGTGGTGGCGTGTGATGTGGCGGATCGTGAGGCGTTGGCTGGAGTCTTCGCGGAGTATGACGTTTCGGCTGTGGTGCATACGGCGGGTGTGCTGGATGACGGTCTTGTCGGGTCGTTGACGTCTGAGCGTGTTGATGGTGTGTTGCGTCCGAAGGTGGATGCGGGTTGGTTTTTGCATGAGTTGACGCGGGATATGGGTCTGTCGGCGTTTGTGGTGTTTTCGTCTGCTGCGGGTACGTTGGGCAGTGTTGGTCAGGCGAGTTATGCGGCGGCGAATGGGTTTCTTGACGCGTTGGTGGAGTTCCGGCGTGGGCAGGGTTTGCCGGGTGTGTCGTTGGCGTGGGGTCCGTGGGAGCAGGCGGACGGCATGCTGGGCGAACTGTCCGTCGCCGACCGGGAGCGGATGAATCGTTCGGGTTTCCCGCCGTTGTCCGTCGAGCAGGGTGTGGCGTTGTTCGACGCGGCGCTCGGTACCGCTGAACCGGTGTTGCTGCCGGTGCGGCTGGATCTTTCTGCCTTCCGTTCCGGTTCCGGTGGTGAGGTGCCGTCGCTGCTGCGTGGTCTGGTGCGGGCCCGTCGTGCGGCCGGTCGGGGCGGTGCGAGTGGTCTGGTGCAGCGTCTGGGTGGGCTTGATGAGGTTGAGCGGCGTGAGGTGTTGCTTGATCTGGTGCGGGGCCGGGTTGCGTTGGTGCTGGGGCATGAGGGTGCGGCTGCGGTGGATGCGGCTCGGACGTTCCGTGATCTCGGGTTTGACTCGTTGATGGCGGTGGAGTTGCGGAACGGGTTGAGTGCGGCGACGGGGTTGCGGCTTCCGGCGACGCTGGTGTTCGACTACCCGACTGCTCAGGTGCTTGCCGATCATCTGTTGGACCAGGTGCTGGGCTCGGATGCTGCTGTGTCGGTGCCGGTGGGTGTGTTGCCGCCGGTGGCGGATGACCCGGTGGTGATTGTGGGGATGGCGTGCCGGTATCCGGGTGGGGTGTCGTCTCCTGATCAGTTGTGGGATCTGGTGTCCGGCGGAGTGGATGCGGTCTCGGAGTTCCCAATTGACCGTGGATGGGATCTGGGGCGGCTCTATCACCCGGATTCGGATCATCTGGGTACGTCGTCGACCCGTGCGGGTGGGTTCCTGCACAATGCTGCGGAGTTCGATCCTGAGTTCTTCGGGATGAGTCCGCGTGAGGCGTTGGCGACGGACGCACAGCAGCGGTTGTTGCTGGAGACGGTGTGGGAGGCCGTCGAGCGTACGGGTATCGACCCGGCGTCGTTGCGGGGAAGCCAGACCGGTGTGTTCGCTGGTCTGATGTACAACGACTACGGGTCGTTGCTGACTGGTCGGGAGTTTGAGGGGTTCCGGGGCAACGCGAGTGCTCCGAGTGTGGCGTCGGGTCGGGTGGCGTACACGCTGGGCCTGGAAGGTCCGACGGTCACCATCGATACGGCGTGTTCGTCGTCGCTGGTCGCGATGCACCTGGCGGCGCAGGCGCTGCGTGCGGGTGAGTGTTCGCTGGCGTTGGCCGGTGGTGTGACGGTGATGTCGACGCCGTCCACGTTTGTGGAGTTTTCCCGGCAGGGTGGGTTGTCGCCTGATGGCCGGTGCAAGGCGTTCTCGGATGCGGCTGATGGTGTGGGCTGGGGCGAGGGCGTGGGGATGCTCTTGCTGGAGCGGTTGTCGGATGCGGAGCGCAACGGGCACGACGTTCTTGCGGTGGTGCGTGGCAGTGCGGTGAATCAGGATGGTGCGTCGAATGGTCTGACGGCGCCGAATGGTCCGTCGCAGCAGCGGGTGATTCGCCAGGCGCTGGCCAGTGGTGGTCTGTCGCCCGCCGACGTGGATGTGGTGGAGGCGCACGGCACGGGTACGACCTTGGGTGACCCGATCGAGGCACAGGCCCTGCTCGCTGCCTACGGCCAAGACCGTGAACGCCCGTTGCTGCTGGGCACGGTGAAGTCCAACATCGGTCATACCCAGGCGGCTGCGGGTGTCGCGGGGGTCATCAAGACGGTGATGGCGATGCGGCACGGCGTACTGCCGCAGACGTTGCATGTGGATGCTCCGTCGTCGCATGTGGACTGGTCGGCGGGCGATGTCGAGCTGTTGCGGGAGAACACGGCTTGGCCTGAGGCGGATCACCCTCGTCGTGCGGGTGTGTCATCGTTCGGGATCAGCGGCACGAACGCGCATGTGATCCTGGAGCAGCCTTCCGCGCCCGTGTCTCTTCCGGAGCGGGTCGAGGGTGAGCCCGGGGCGGTCGTGCCGTGGGTGGTCTCCGGCCGTACTCCGGCCGCGCTGGACGCGCAGGTGGACCAGCTGCGGTCGTTCGTAAGTAGTGCGTCGGCTGTGGATGTTGGTTTCTCGCTGGCCACGGCCCGTACCCCCTTCGAGCACCGGGCTGTCCTGCTGGCTTCGCAGGACGGTCTGGCCGAGGCGGCGCGGGGTTCGGTCGCGCAGGGTCCGTTGGCGTTTTTGTTCAGTGGTCAGGGTGCTCAACGTCTCGGTATGGGGCGGGAGTTGTACGGTCGGTTCTCGGTGTTCGCGGAGGCGCTGGATGCGGTGCTCGTGGAGCTGGGCGACGGGGAGGCTTTGCGTGGGGTGATCTGGGGGGACGACCCGGATCTTCTGAGCGAGACGGGTTTTGCTCAGCCGGCCCTGTTCGCGGTGGAAGTGGCTCTCTTCCGGCTGTTGGAGTCCCTCGGCGTTACGCCGGATTATGTCGGTGGGCATTCGATCGGTGAGGTCGCGGCGGCCCACGTGGCCGGTGTTCTGTCGTTGGCGGATGCGTCCCGTTTGGTGGTGGCTCGCGCGCGGTTGATGCAGGAACTTCCGCGTGGCGGGGCGATGGTGGCGATCCAGGCCACCGAGGACGAGGTCCTGCCGTACCTCTCCGACCGGGTGTCGATCGCTGCCGTCAATGGGCCTTCGTCCGTGGTGGTGTCCGGTGTCGAGGATGCGGTGCTGGAGGTTGTGGGGCGGTTCGAGGGGCGGCGTACGAGTCGGCTCGCTGTCAGTCACGCGTTCCATTCGGCGTTGACGGACGGGATGCTGGACGATTTCCGGGGTGTGGTGTCGGGGCTGGAGTTCCGTGCGCCGTTGATTCCGGTGGTGTCGAATCTGACGGGTGCTCTGGCTACGGCTGATGAGCTGTGCGTGCCTGAGTATTGGGTGCGGCATGTGCGGGAGACGGTTCGGTTCGCCGATGGTGTGCGGGCGTTGTCCGAGGCAGGTGTCCGTGCGTTCCTGGAGCTGGGGCCGGATGGTGTGCTGTCGGCATTGGCTCGTGAGTCGGTGTCGGACGAGACCGTGGTCGTGCCTGTCCTGCGTAAGGACCGTGGTGAGGAGACGGCGGCCGTTACGGCGCTTGCCCGCCTGCACGTGACCGGTGTGGCCGTCGACTGGCGGGCGTACTTCGCGGGCACGGGTGCCCAGCGGGTCGACCTGCCCACGTACGCCTTCCAGCGGCGGCGGTACTGGCCTTCCGTATCGGCCGGTGCCCAGGATGCCGAAGGGCTCGGGTTGGCGTCGGCGGATCATCCTTTGTTGGGTGCGGCTGTGTCGTTGGCTGATTCGGACGGGGCGGTGTTCGCGGGTCGGTTGTCGTTGGGGTCGCATGGGTGGCTGGCTGACCATGTGGTGATGGGCCGGGTGGTGGTGCCGGGTACGGCGTTTGTGGAGTTGGCGATCCGGGCCGGTGATGAGGTCGGGTGTGGTCGGGTCGAGGAGTTGACGCTGGCTGCTCCGTTGGTTCTGTCCGAGCGGGCTGCGGTGCGGATTCAGGTGTTTGTCGGTACGCCTGATGATTCCGGGCTTCGGTCGGTGAAGGTGTATTCGCGGTCGGATGGTTCCGAGGAGCTGCCGTGGAGTCTGCATGCGGTGGGTGTGCTGGCTCCGGCAGAGGATGAACTGCCGGGAGCAGTGCCGGGAGTGACGTTCGATGGGGCGGTGTGGCCGCCGGCCGGGGCCGAGCCCGTCGATCTCGATGACTGCTACGAACGGCTGGCTGAGGCGGGATTCGCGTACGGCCCGGTGTTCCAAGGGCTACGGGCCGCATGGCGACGCGGCGAGGAAGTGTTCGTCGAGGCCGGGCTGCCGGAGGAGGCCGCGGCTGCGGGCTTCGGGCTGCATCCCGCCTTGCTGGACGCCGTCCTGCACGCGGCGGCCTACGCGGGCGACGGCGCGGGCGGCTCGGAAGGCGGGGCGCTGCCGTTCTCCTGGGAAGGGGTCTCGCTGTACGCCTCCGGTGCGACAGCGGTACGGGCCCGGTTGTCGTACAACGGGCAGGAAACGATCACGATTGCCGTCTCGGACGAGGCCGGAGAGCCCGTCGCTTCGGTGGACGGCCTTCGGGTGCGTCCCGTAACGGCGGAGCAGCTCGATGAGGTCCGGACGATCGGCCGGGATTCGCTGTTCCGGGTGGAGTGGGCTCCGGTGTCCGGGGCGGGTGAGGCTGCTGGGTCTGGGGTGTCCGGGGCATCCGCGTGGTCCGGGGTTGCGGTGCTGGGGCCGGACGGTGGTCTGGGTGACCTCGTGAGGGACTCGTGCTTCCCCGCTGAGGCGTGGGTGGATCTGGGTGAGTTGGCTGCGGGTGAGGAGCCGGTGGCCGGTGTGGTGCTGGCTGTGGTTTCGGGGGAGTCGTCGGCCGGTGGTGTGGTGGATGCGGCGCATGGTGTGGCGTCGCGGGTTCTGGGTTTGGTGCAGGGGTGGCTGGCGGGGGAGCGGTTTGCCGGTTCCCGGTTGGTCGTGGTGGTGCGTGGTGCGGGTGAGGGTCCTGTCGCTGGGGTCGTGCGCGGGTTGTTGAGGTCGGCGCAGTCGGAGCATCCGGGGCGGTTCGGTCTGCTGGAGCTGGACGACGAGGGTTGCTCGGGTTCGGTGCTGTGGGAGGCACTGGCTGCCGGGGAGCCTGAGAGCGCGGTCCGTGAGGGGCGGCTTGTGGCTCCCCGGCTGGCTCGGGTCCAGGTGCCCGATGTGGTGGGGCCGGTGTGGGACGGTTCCGGCACGGTTTTGATCACGGGTGGTACGGGTGGTTTGGGTGCGGTGGTGGCCCGTCATCTGGTGGTTGAGCATGGGGTGCGGGATCTGCTGTTGCTGTCCCGGCGGGGTCTGGATGCTCCGGGTGCGGCTGAACTCTGTGCTGAGTTGCGGGAGTTCGACGCGCATGTCGAGGCGGTGGCCTGTGACGCGGCAGACCGCGAGGCGTTGGCCGCAGTGCTGGCTACCCATGAGGTGTCGGCGGTGGTGCACACGGCCGGCGTGCTCGATGACGGGATGATCGAGTCGCTGACGTCCGAACGACTGGACGCTGTGCTCCGGCCGAAGGCGGACGCGGCCTGGCACTTGCACGAACTGACCGGCGACCTTTCTGCGTTTGTGGTGTTCTCCTCCGTCGCGGGTACGTTCGGCGGAGCGGGCCAGAGTAACTACGCTGCCGCGAACTCGTTCCTGGACGCCCTGGTGGAGCATCGGCGTGCCCAGGGAATGCCCGGCGTGTCGCTGGTCTGGGGACCGTGGGATCAGCCCAGCGGGATGGCCGGCGTGCTGAGCGCGGCCGACCGTGAGCGGATGTCGCGCGCCGGCCTGCCGCCACTCTCCGTCGAGAGGGGACTGGCGTTGTTCGACGCGGCGCTCGGTACCGGTGAACCGGTGTTGCTGCCCGTGCCGTTGGATCTTTCTGCCTTCCGTTCCGGTTCCGGTGGTGAGGTGCCGTCGCTGCTGCGTGGTCTGGTGCGGGCCCGTCGTGCGGCCGGTCGGGGCGGTGCGAGTGGTCTGGTGCAGCGTCTGGGTGGGCTTGATGAGGTTGAGCGGCGTGAGGTGTTGCTTGATCTGGTGCGGGGCCGGGTTGCGTTGGTGCTGGGGCATGAGGGTGCGGCTGCGGTGGATGCGGCCCGGACGTTCCGTGATCTCGGGTTTGACTCGTTGATGGCGGTGGAGTTGCGGAACGGGTTGAGTGCGGCGACGGGGTTGCGGCTTCCGGCAACGCTGGTGTTCGACTACCCGACCGCTCAGGTGCTTGCCGATCATCTGCTGGACCAGGTGCTGGGATCGGACGCTGCTGTGTCGGTGCCGGTGGGTGTGTTGCCGCCGGTGGCGGATGACCCGGTGGTGATTGTGGGGATGGCGTGCCGGTATCCGGGTGGGGTGTCGTCTCCTGATCAGTTGTGGGATCTGGTGTCCGGTGGTGTGGATGCGGTCTCGGAGTTTCCGGCGGACCGTGGCTGGGATCGGGATGGTTTGTATCACCCGGATCCCGAGCATCCGGGTACGTCTTCGACGCGTGCCGGTGGGTTCTTGCATGATGCTGCGGAGTTTGATCCCGAGTTCTTTGGGATGAGTCCGCGTGAGGCGTTGGCGACGGATGCGCAGCAGCGGTTGCTGTTGGAGACGGTGTGGGAAGCCGTTGAGCGTTCTGGTATCGACCCGGTGTCCTTGCGGGGGAGTCAGACCGGTGTGTTTGCCGGTCTTATGTACAACGACTATGGGTTGTTGCTGACCGGTCGGGAGTTTGAGGGGTTCCGGGGTAACGCGAGTGCTCCGAGTGTGGCGTCGGGTCGGGTGGCGTACACGTTGGGCCTGGAGGGTCCGACCGTCACGATTGATACGGCGTGTTCGTCGTCGCTGGTGGCGATGCATCTGGCGGCGCAGGCGTTGCGTGCGGGTGAGTGTTCGCTGGCGTTGGCCGGTGGTGTGACGGTGATGTCGACGCCGTCCACGTTTGTGGAGTTTTCCCGGCAGGGTGGTCTGTCCCCTGACGGTCGGTGCAAGGCGTTCTCGGATGCGGCTGATGGTGTGGGCTGGGGCGAGGGCGTGGGGATGCTCTTGCTGGAGCGGTTGTCGGACGCGGAGCGCAACGGGCACGCTGTGTTGGCGGTGGTGCGTGGTAGTGCGGTGAATCAGGATGGTGCGTCGAATGGTCTGACGGCGCCGAATGGTCCGTCGCAGCAGCGGGTGATTCGTCAGGCGCTGGCGAGCGGTGGTCTGTCGCCGGCGGATGTGGATGTGGTGGAGGCGCACGGTACGGGTACGACGTTGGGTGACCCGATCGAGGCGCAGGCTCTCCTCGCCGCTTATGGCCAGGATCGTGAACGTCCGTTGCTGCTGGGCACGGTGAAGTCCAACATCGGTCACACTCAGGCGGCTGCGGGTGTCGCGGGGGTCATCAAGACGGTGATGGCGATGCGGCATGGCGTACTGCCGCGCACGTTGCATGTGGATGCTCCGTCGTCGCATGTGGACTGGTCCGCCGGGGATGTCGAGCTGTTGCGGGAGAACACGGCTTGGCCTGAGGCGGATCATCCTCGTCGTGCGGGTGTGTCGTCGTTCGGGATCAGCGGCACGAATGCGCATGTGATTCTGGAGGCTGTGCCGTCGGTGGAGCGGGCGGTCCAGGAGCCGGGTGTGGTACCGGACGTGGTGCCGTGGCTGGTGTCGGCCAAGTCCGAGGCCGCGTTGAAGGCACAGGTGGATCAGCTGCGGGCCTTCGCGGACGGCGAGGCGGGCCGTTCGGCTCTGGATGTTGGTTTCTCGCTGGCCACGGCCCGTACCCCCTTCGAGTATCGGGCTGTCCTGCTGGCTTCGCAGGACGGTCTGGCCGAGGCGGCGCGGGGTTCGGTCGCGCAGGGTCCGTTGGCGTTTTTGTTCAGTGGTCAGGGTGCTCAACGCCTCGGTATGGGGCGGGAGTTGTACGGTCGGTTCCCGGTGTTCGCGGAGGCGCTGGACGCGGTGCTCGCGGAGCTGGAGCCGTTGGACGGCGCAGAGGGCCTGCGTGGGGTGATCTGGGGTGAGGACCCGGACGCCCTCAACGAGACCGGCATCGCTCAGCCGGCCCTGTTCGCGGTGGAAGTGGCCCTCTTCCGGCTGCTGGAGTCCCTCGGCGTTACGCCGGATTATGTGGGTGGGCATTCGATCGGTGAGGTCGCGGCGGCTCACGTGGCCGGTGTTCTGTCGCTCGCGGACGCGTGCCGTCTGGTGGCGGCCCGCGCCCGTCTGATGCAGGAGCTTCCGCGTGGTGGGGCGATGGTGGCGATCCAGGCCACCGAGGACGAAGTCCTGCCGTACCTCTCCGAACTCTCCGATTCCTCCGGTGGGGTGTCGATCGCTGCGGTCAACGGGCCTGCTTCGGTGGTGGTGTCCGGCGTCGAATATGCGGTACTGGAGGTCGCTGCGCGGCTGGCGGAGCTGGGCCGGAAGACGAGCCGGTTGCGGGTGTCGCATGCGTTCCATTCGGCGTTGATGGACGGGATGTTGGACGAGTTCCGTGCCGTGGTGTCGGGGTTGGAGTTTCGTGCGCCGTTGATTCCGGTGGTGTCGAATCTGACGGGTGCTCTGGCTTCGTCTGATGAGCTGTGTGTGCCTGAGTATTGGGTGCGGCATGTGCGGGAGACGGTGCGGTTCGCTGATGGTGTGCGGGCGTTGTCCGAGGCGGGTGTGTGTACCTTCCTGGAGCTGGGTCCGGACGGTGTGCTGTCGGCGTTGGCTCGTGAGTCGGTGTCGGACGAGGCCGTGGTCGTGCCTGTCCTGCGTAAGGACCGTGGCGAGGAACGTGCCGTGGTGGCCGGTCTGGCGGGGCTGCATGTCGTCGGCGTGAGTGTGGACTGGCGGGCGTTGTTCGCCCGTACCGGTGCGGGGCAGGTCGAGTTGCCCACGTATGCCTTCCAGCGGCAGCGGTACTGGCCCGAACCCACCCAGGGTGCCGGGGTCGGCGCGGCGGTGGACTCGGTCGACGCGGAGTTCTGGGCCGCGGTCGACAGCGAGGACCTGGAGGGTCTGGCGGCTCGGCTGGAGGTCGACACCGATGCCTTGGACGGCGTGGTGTCCGCGTTGTCGGCGTGGCGCAGCCGGAGCAGGGTTCGGTCGACGGTGGATTCGTGGCGGTTCCGGGAGACCTGGCAGCCGCTGGCCGGCGGTACGTCGCCGACGGCGTTGTCCGGGACGTGGCTGGTCGTGCTCCCGGCCGATGAGACCGAGCAGGAGTGGACGCGGTCCGTCGTGGCCGCGCTGGGCCCGGACGCGGTGCGGGTGGTGGTCGACAACGCCGATCGTACGGCCGTGGCCGAGCAACTGACGCGACAGATAGCCGAGTCGGGCGCGGAGGGCGTGGCGCATCTCTCGGGCGTGGTGTCGCTGTTGGCGGCCGATGAACGGGACCGTTCATCGAACGTACCTGTCGGCTTGGTGGCCACGGCGGTGCTCGTACAGGCGCTGGAGGACGCCGGGATCACGGCCCCCGTGTGGGCGGTGACGCGCGGTGCGGTGTCGGTCGGAGCCGACGACGCCGTGAGCCACCCGGCACAGGCCGCCGTATGGGGTCTGGGCCGGGTCGCCGCGTTGGAGTGCCCGGAGCGTTGGGGCGGCCTGATCGATCTGCCCCAGGACCGGCAGGACCGGCAGGACTCGCGGGCCCCGTACGAACCAGAAGACGCACGGGAGTTGGACGAGCTGATCGCCCGACGTCTGGTCGGGGTCCTGGCCGCTGCCGGTGCAGAGGCCAGTGCCGGAACCAGTGAAGAAGACCAGGTCGCCGTACGAGCCTCCGGTGTCTACGGTCGGCGACTGCTGCCCGCCCCCACGCCGACCCCGGAAACCCGAGCCCGGACCGGGGCCGATACCGGTGCCGAGCCTAAGCCCCAGGTCGACGCCGGAGACGCCACCCACACCGACGCCGGCACCGGCTGGGAGCCCTCGGGCACGGTGCTGATCACCGGCGGTACCGGTGCCCTGGGCGCGCACGTAGCCCGCTGGCTGGCCGAACGAGGCGCGGAACACCTGCTGTTGCTGAGCCGCCGTGGCCCCGGGGCGCCCGGCGCGGTGGAGCTGGAGGCGGAACTGACCGCCCTGGGCGCGCGCGTCACGGTCCTGGCCTGCGACGTCGCCGATCACGACGAGCTGACGGGCGCCCTGGACGCCGTACCGGCCGAGTTCCCGCTGACCGGTGTGGTGCACGCGGCCGGGGTGCTGGACGACGCGATGCTGGACGGACTGACTCCGGAGCGGTTCGAGAGGGTCTTCCGGTCCAAGGTCGCCCCCGCGCTGCTGCTCGACGAGCTGACCGCCGACCGTGCCGGCCTGTCGGCGTTCGTCCTGTTCTCCTCGATGGCCGGAGCGCTGGGCAACCTCGGTCAGGCGAACTACGCCGCCGCCAACGCGGTGTTGGACGCTCTGGCCCAGCGGCGTCAGTCGCGCGGTCTGCCGGCGACGTCGATCGCCTGGGGCGCCTGGAGCGGGGACGGAATGGCCGCCGGGGTCGGCACGGCTGCCAGTGACGGCATGGCTGTCAGTGACGGCGCAGCCGCCGGGGGCGGCCCGGTCGCGCGGTCGCGGCACGTGGGGGCCACCGCGCTGGATCCCCGGCTCGCGCTGGAGGCCATGTCCGAGCTGGTGGCCGAACCGCACCCGACCACCGTCGTCGCCGATCTGGCCGACCCGCACGTGCTGGAGGCGATGTTCAGCCTGCGGCCCGTGGCGTCGCTCACCACACTGCCCGGCGCCCGCGAGGCCGCGCGGGCGGCCGGGGAAGCGCGCCGCGAGAGCGAATCGGCGGCGTCGGCGCTCCGCGAGCGTCTGTACGCGGCCCCCGAGAACGGCCGCCTGGCGGTGCTGCTGGAGCTGGTCCGTACGCACGCGGCCGCCGTGCTCGGCCACCCCGGACCGGATGCCATCAAGCCGGACAGGGCTTTCCAGGACCACGGCTTCGACTCGCTGACGGCGGTGGAACTGCGCAAGCGGCTCAGCCTGGTCACCGATCTGCCCCTGCCCAGCACCATGGTCTTCGACTATCCGACCCCCACCGCTCTCGCGGGATTTCTGCGCGGGGAGCTGCTGAGCGACGCGGACGGTGCGCGCGACGCGGACGGCGCGAGCGTCCTGGACGCGCCGCCGGCCGCTCCGGCCGCGCACACCAGTGACGAACCGATCGCGATCATCGGCATGAGCTGCCGATTCCCCGGCGGCGTCAACTCGCCCGAGCAGTTCTGGGACCTCATCTCCTCCGGCGTGGACGCGGTCTCGGAGTTCCCGGTCAACCGTGGCTGGGACGCCACGGGCCTGTACGACCCGGATCCGGACCGCAGCGGCACCACGTACTCCACGCAGGGCGGGTTCCTGCACGAGGCGGGCGCGTTCGACCCGGTCTTCTTCGGGATCTCGCCGCGCGAGGCGCTGGTCATGGACCCGCAGCAGCGGCTGCTGCTGGAGGCCGCATGGGAGAGCGTCGAGCGGGCCGGGATCGATCCGGCCGCCCTGCGCTCCACGCTGACCGGCGCGTTCATCGGCTCCAGCTACCAGGACTACGGGCGCGGCGCCGGGGACGGCACCGAGGGGCACATGGTCACCGGGTCCATCCCCTCCGTCCTGTCGGGCCGGGTGTCGTACGTGCTCGGGCTCGAAGGCCCGGCGGTCACGGTCGACACCGCCTGCTCGTCCTCGCTGGTCGCCCTGCACCTGGCCTGCCAGAGCCTGCGCGACGGCGAGAGCACGCTCGCGCTGGCCGGTGGCGTCACGGTGATGACGACACCTGACTCGTTCGTCGCGTTCAGCCGTCAGCGCGCGCTCGCTCCCGACGGCCGCTGCAAGGCGTTCTCCGAAGGCGCGGACGGCATGGCGCTCGCCGAGGGTGTCGGACTGCTGCTGGTCGAGCGGCTGTCGGACGCGCGGCGCAACGGGCACCCGGTACTCGCCGTGATCAGGGGCTCCGCGATCAACCAGGACGGTGCTTCGAACGGTCTCACCGCCCCCAACGGCCCCTCGCAGCAACGCGTGATCCGCAAGGCGCTGGCCACCGCCCGGGTCTCGGCCGCCGAGATCGACGCGGTGGAGGCACACGGCACCGGCACGCCGCTCGGCGACCCGATCGAGGCCCAGGCGTTGCTCGCGACGTACGGCCGGGACCGGGCCCCGGAGCGGCCGGTGTGGCTGGGCTCGGTGAAGTCCAACATCGGGCACACCCAGTCGGCGGCGGGTGTCGCGAGCGTCATCAAGATGGTCATGGCGCTGCGACGGGGCGTCCTGCCCCCGACCCTGCACGTGGATACGCCGTCGTCGCGCGTGGACTGGTCCTCCGGCGCCCTCCGGCTGCTCTCCGAGCCGATGCCGTGGCCGGAGACCGAGGCCGGGCAGCCGCGCCGGTGCGCCGTGTCGTCGTTCGGAATCAGCGGTACGAACGCTCACGCGGTGCTGGAACAGGCCCCCGTGGAGGCCGAAGCCGAGCGTTCCCCCATTCCTGACGCCCCCGACGCACTCGCCCCCGACGCCCTTGCTCAGGATGACCTCGCCCCCGTCACGCGGCTCACCGGCTCCGGACCGGCCGTCGTTCCGTGGGTGCTGTCGGCACGTGACGGAGCCGCGCTGCGGGACCGGGCAGCCGCCCTCGTATCGCACCTCGACGAGGAACCAGCGCACCCGGACGAGGAGTCGGCAGAACTCGACACGCGGTCGGCGAACATCGGCCTGTCGCTGGTGACCTCGCGGTCGCTCTTCGAGCAGCGCGCGGTCGCCGTCGGCGCGGATTCCGCCGAACTGGCAGCCACACTGGCCACGTTCGCCGAGGAAGACCCGTCGGCTCCCGTTGTCCGAGGCGAGGCCGACGTCGACGGGAAGACGGTGTTCGTCTTCCCCGGGCAGGGCACGCAGTGGGCGGGCATGGGCGCCGCTCTCCTCGACCGGTCACCGGTGTTCGCGGAGCGCTTCGCCGAGTGCGCGGCGGCCCTGGACCGGTTCGTGGACTGGTCGTCGGAGGATGTCGTACGGCAGAAGCCCGGCGCGCCGACCCTGGAACGTGTCGACGTCGTGCAACCGGTGTCGTTCGCGGTCATGGTGGCGCTGGCGTCCGTGTGGGAGTCGTACGGCGTCGTCCCGGACGCGGTCGTCGGCCACTCGCAGGGCGAGATCGCTGCGGCGGTCGTCTCGGGTGCGCTGTCCCTGGAGGACGGCGCCCGCGTGGTGGCGTTGCGCAGCCAGGCCATCGGCCGGCGCCTCGCGGGGCGCGGCGGCATGATGTCCGTGGCGCTGTCCGCCGACGAGGCACAGGACCGGCTGGACGCGTCGTGGGACGGGCGGCTGTCGGTCGCGGCCGTCAACGGCCCTGGTTCCGTGGTGGTGTGCGGCGATCCCGAGGCGCTGGACGAGTGCTTCGCCCGCCTGACCGAGGACGGCGTACGGGTGCGGAAGATCGCGGTGGACTACGCCTCGCACTCCGCGCACGTCGAGGATCTGCACGACGAGCTGCTCACCGAGCTGGCGCCGGTCACCCCGCGCGCCTCGCTCGTACCCCTGCTCTCCACCGTGACCGGCGACTGGCTCGACACGAGCGGCATGGACGCCGCGTACTGGTACCGCAACCTCCGGCAGACCGTGCGCTTCGCGCCCGCCGTCGCGCGGTTGCTGGAAGAGCAGCACCGCGCGTTCATCGAGGTCAGCGCTCATCCGGTGCTGACCATGGGTGTCCAGGCCCAGATCGAGGAAGCCGACGTCCCGGCCGTCGCCGTCGGCACGCTGCGCCGTGGCGAGGACGGGACGCGCCGCGTGTTGACCTCGCTCGCCGAGGCCTTCGTACGGGGCGTGAACGTCGACTGGACCGCTGCCTTCGGCCCGGCGGCGAAGCGGGTCGACCTGCCCACGTACCCGTTCCAGCACCAGGAGTTGTGGGTACGGCCCGGCGAGGCGGAGCGGACCGGGACGGCCGACCCGGCGGACGCGGCCTTCTGGTCCGCCGTCGAGCGGGCGGACCTCGCGGGCCTCACCGAGAGCCTGAATGTCGACGAGGACGCGCTCGCCGCGATCCTCCCCGGACTCACCGCCTGGCGTCGGCGCAGGCACGAGCAGTCCACCGTGGACGACTGGCGCTACCGGGTCAGCTGGACGCCGCTGCCCGCCCTGCCCCGGGCGACGCTCTCGGGTACGTGGCTGGTTGTCACCGCCGAGCCCGAGCCCGAGGCCGTGTCCGAGTCCGATTCCGAGGCCGTGTCCGGAGCCGAGGTCGGCAAGGGCAGCGGCGCGGATGTGGTGGCCGCGCTTCAGGCGCACGGTGCGCACGTGCGTCGGCTGACGCTGGACGAATCCTGCCTGGACCGCGAGGTGTTGGCGTCCCGGCTGACGGGCGCGTGCGAGAGCACCGACCCGTCCGCTTTGGGCGGAGACGCCACCGACGCCGGACCTGTCGCCGGGATCGTCTCCCTGCTCGCCGCCGCCGAGGAGCCCTGCGCGGCGTATCCCGAACTCGCCACCGGTACGGCCCTCACCGTCGCCCTCGTACAGGCCCTGGAGGACACCGGCGCCGAGACGCCCCTGTGGTGCCTGACCCGGGGCGCGGTCTCCACGGGCCGTTCCGACCGGGTCATCCGCCCGGTCCAGGCCCAGACGCTCGGCATCGGCTGGACCACTGCGCTGGAACACCCGCGTTTCTACGCCGGCGCGATGGATCTGCCGGAGGTCGTGGACGACCGGGCAGGACAGCGGCTCGCCGCCGTACTCGCAGGAGCAGGAGCAGGAGTACGGACAGACGCGGCCGAAGCGGCCGGGGCCGGCGGCACACTCGGCGAGGACCAACTCGCCCTCCGTGCCTCCGGCGTGCTGACCCGGCGCATCGTCCGCGCCCGTACCGGCGATCACGAACCGCGCGGAACGTGGTCGCCGCGCGGCACGGTGCTGGTCACCGGCGGCACCGGCACGCTCGGCCCGCACGTCGCCCGCTGGCTGTCGGGCCAGGGCGCCGAGCGGATCGTCCTCGTCAGCCGCCGGGGCCCCGACGCGCCCGGCGCCGCCGAACTGGTCGACGAACTGGCAGTGCAGGGCACCGACGTCACCGTCGCCGCCTGCGACATCACCGACCGCGAGGCCTTGGGCGCGCTGCTGGACCGGCTGACAGCCGACGGCCACACCCTGCGCACCGTCATCCACGCCGCCGCCGTCATCGAGCTGCACACCCTGGCGCAGACCGACATGGCGGCGTTCGCCAGGGTCATGCACGCCAAGGTCGCCGGCGCGCGGAACCTGGACGAACTCCTGGCGGACACCGAGCTGGACGCCTTCGTCCTCTTCTCGTCCGTCGCGGGCATGTGGGGCAGTGGCCAGCACGCCGCCTACGTGGCGGGCAACGCCTACCTCGGCGCGCTGGCCATGAACCGGCGCTCCCGGGGGATGGCGGCGACCTCCGTGCACTGGGGCATCTGGGCCAACGAGATGGGCATCGGCCGGGTCGCCCCGGACCAAGTCCGGCGCACCGGCCTGGAGTTCATGGACGCGAACCTGGCGCTGACCGGGATGCGGCGCGCGATGGACGACGGCGAGACCGCGATCGCCATCGCCGACGTGGACTGGGACCGCTACTACCCGGTGTTCGGCTCGGTCCGGCCGACGGCGCTGTTCGACGAGGTGCCCGAGGTCCGGCAGCTGGTGGAGGCCGCCGAACAGCAGGCCGGGCAGGCGGGCAGGGGCGAGTTCTCGGCGAAGCTGGCCGCCCTGCCGCCCGTCGAGCGCGACCGGCTGCTGCTGGAGACCGTACGGGGCCAGGCGGCGGCCGTGCTCGGCCACAGCTCGGTCGAGACGGTGGCCGAGCGGCGCGCGTTCCGCGAGGTCGGCTTCGACTCGCTGACCGCCGTCGACCTGCGCAACCGGCTCGCCGCCATCACCGGGCTCAGCCTGCCGGCGACCATGGTGTTCGACTACCCGACCCCCGTCTCGCTGGCCGGTTTCCTGCGTGCCGAGATCAGCGGCGACCAGGGCGACCAGCCGCTGACCGCCTCCTCCGCCCCGGGCTCGGCCTCGGCGCGGACCACCGACGAGCCCATCGCCATCATCGGCATGAGCTGCCGCTACCCGGGTGAGGCCGACTCGCCGGAAGAGCTGTGGGAACTCGTCATGGGCGGTACGGACGCGATCTCCGGCTTCCCCGCCGACCGCGGCTGGTCCACCGACGCGCTGTACGACCCGGACCCGGACACCCCCGGGCGTACCTACAGCGCACAGGGCGGATTCCTGCACCGGGCCGCCGACTTCGACCCCGGATTCTTCGGAATCTCGCCGCGCGAGGCCGTGACGATGGACCCGCAGCAGCGGCTGCTGCTGGAGACGGCGTGGGAGGCGTTCGAACGCGCGGGAATCGTCCCGGAAAGCGTGCGCTCCACGCTGACCGGCGCGTTCATCGGCGCCAGTTACCAGGACTACCAGGCGAGCGGCGCGTCCGGCGGCGACGGTTCGGACGGCGTGGACGGGCACGCCGTCACCGGCACGCTCTCCAGCGTGCTGTCCGGCCGGGTCTCCTACCTGCTCGGCCTGGAGGGCCCCGCCGTCACCCTGGACACCGCCTGTTCGTCCTCCCTGACCGCGCTGCACCTGGCCTGCCAGTCGCTGCGCAACGGCGAGAGCACGCTCGCCCTCGCGGGCGGTGTGAGCCTCATGTCCACGCCGAACACCTTCATCGGCTTCAGCCGCCAGCGGGCGCTGGCTCCCGACGGCCGCTGCAAGGCGTACGGGGACTCCGCCGACGGCATGGCGCTCGCCGAGGGCGTCGGCATGGTGCTCGTGGAGCGCCTGTCGGACGCCCAGCGCAACGGGCACCCGATCCTCGCCGTGGTCCGGGGCAGCGCGGTCAACCAGGACGGCGCCTCCAACGGACTGACCGCCCCCAACGGCCCGTCGCAGCAGCGCGTCATCCGCGCCGCCCTGGCCGGCGCCGGGCTGGCGTCGGCGGACATCGACACCGTCGAGGGGCACGGCACCGGGACCGCGCTCGGCGACCCGATCGAGGCCCAGGCGCTGCTCGCGACGTACGGGCAGGACCGGGAGAGGCCGCTGCTGCTGGGCTCGGTGAAGTCCAACATCGGTCACACCCAGGCCGCTTCGGGCGTGGCGAGCGTCATCAAGATGGTGATGGCGCTGCGCCATGGTGTCCTCCCGCCGACCCTGCACGCCGACACCCCGTCGTCCCACGTGGACTGGTCGGCCGGCGCGGTGGAGCTGCTGGGCGAGCCCACCGACTGGCCCGAGACCGGGCGCCCGCGCCGCGCCGGTGTCTCGTCCTTCGGGATCAGCGGCACCAATGTGCACACCATCCTCGAACAGGCGCCGCCCGTTGACGAGTTGACGGCGGAGAGTCGTGAGAGTCCCGCGTCGGCACCCGCGCCCGCGCCCGCGCTCCACGAGGAGACCGTGCCCGTCGTGCTCTCCGGGCGTAGCGACGACGCGCTGCGGGCGCAGGCCGACCGTCTGCTCTCCCTGGTCGAGGACCGGCCGGGGACGCGCCTCACCGACATCGCGTACTCGCAGGCCCTGCACCGGTCGAGCTTCGAGCGCCGCGCGGCCGTCGTCGCCCGCGACCAGGACGGCCTGCGCCGTGGCCTGCTGGCCCTGCGCGACGGCAAGAGCGACGCGAGCGTCGTACGGGGCGGGGCCGGCGGAGGCACGGGCCAGGGCCGCCTCGCCTTCCTGTTCACCGGACAGGGGGGCCAGCGCCCCGGCATGGGCCGTGAGCTGTACGAGCGGTTCCCGGTCTTCGCCGATGCCCTGGACGCCGTACTGGCCCACCTCGACACCGAGTTGGCCAGCCCCCTGCGCGAGGTCATGTTCGCCGCCGACGGGACACCCGAGGCGGCGCGGCTCGACCGGACCGGCCACACCCAGCCCGCGCTGTTCGCGATCGAGGTGGCGCTCTTCCGGCTCCTCGAATCCTGGGGTACGGCCCCCGACTACCTCGCCGGGCACTCCGTAGGGGAACTCGCCGCCGCACACGTCGCGGGTGTGTTCTCACTCGCGGACGCCTGTGCGCTGGTCGCCGCGCGCGGCCGGCTGATGGAGGAACTGCCCGCCGGCGGGGCGATGGTCGCCGTCGAGTCCACCGAGGACGACGTCACCCCGCTGCTCACCGACCGGGTCTCCCTCGCGGCCGTCAACGGCCCCTCGTCACTGGTGATCTCCGGGGACGAGGACGCCGTCGAGGAGATCGCGGCCCAACTCGCCGCGCGCGGCAGGCGGACCAAGCGGCTCCGGGTGAGCCACGCCTTCCACTCGCCGCACATGGACGCCATGCTGGACGACTTCGCCGCCGTCGCCGCCCGCGTCTCCTACCACCCGGCGTCGATCCCCCTCGTCTCCACCGTGACCGGCGAACTCGCCACCGACGAGGAACTGTGCTCGCCGGACTACTGGGTACGGCATGTCCGCGGCACCGTACGGTTCGCCGACGGGGTGACCACACTCGCCGAGCGGGGCGTACGCACCTTCGTCGAGGTCGGCCCGGACGGCGTGCTCAGCGCGATGACCCGGGAGTGCCTGGACGACGAGGCGCGAGCGCGCACCACGGTGATACCGGCGCTGCGCCGGGACCGTGACGAGGTGCTCGCCGTCACCGCCGCACAGGCGGGCGTCCATGTGGCGGGCGTGCCCGTGGACTGGTCCGGCTTCTTCGCCGGAACGGGCGCGCGACGGATCGAACTGCCCACCTACGCGTTCCAACGGCAGCGGTTCTGGGCGGAACCGGCGCTCGTGGCCCCGGGCCCCGGCCCCGCCGCTTCGGAGGACGCGGCGGACACCGTGTTCTGGTCCGCGGTGGAGCGCGAGGACGCGGACTCGCTGGCCGCCACGCTGGACCTGGACGCCGAGGCGGCGAGCGTGCTGACGCCCGTCCTGTCCTCGTGGCGCCGTCGCCGCCGTGCCAGGTCGACGGTGGACGCGCTGCGCTACCAGGTGGTCTGGAAGCCGACCAGTGCCACGTCGATGTCCCGGGCTCTGCCGGGCCGGTGGCTCGTCCTCACCCCCGCCGGGTCCGAGGACGACGCATGGGTGACCGCCGTGATCGACGGACTCGGCGCGCGGACCGTACGCGTCGAGGTCGCCGGGGCGGACGCGGACCGGGAGGACCTCGCGGGCCGACTGCGGGACGAGGACGGTGAGTTCGCCGGAGTGCTGTCCCTGCTGGCCCTCGGCGACGGCGATTCGTTCAACGCCGATTCGTTCGATGGTGATTCGGTCGACGGCGATTCGCTCGACGGCGATTCGCTCGACGGCGACTCGTTTGACGGTGGCCTGGCCGACGGCGGTCACTTCGGCGCCGGGGGCGCCTCCGCCCGTACCGCCGCCGTGTTCCAGGCCCTCGGCGACGCCGGGATCGACGCACCGTTGTGGTGCGCCACCCGGGGCGCCGTGTCGGTCGGCCGCTCCGAGCCCGTGCACCGGCCCGCCCAGGCCGCCGTCTGGGGCCTGGGCCGTGTCGTAGCCCTCGAACACCCCGGCCGCTGGGGCGGGTTGATCGACCTGCCCGAGCGGATCGACCAGGCCACGGTCCGTCGGCTCCGGGGCGTGCTGGCGGGCACCGGCGAGGACCAGGTCGCCGTACGCGCCTCCGGCGTGTTCGCGCGCAGGCTCGCGCACAGCCCCGCGACGGCGGACCGGGCGGCGGACCGGGCGACCGAGTTCACTCCCGGCGGCACTGTCCTGGTCACCGGTGGCACCGGTGGTCTCGGTGGGCACGTGGCCCGCTGGCTGGCCAGCGAGGGCGTGCCGCATCTGCTGCTGATCAGCCGTCGGGGAGAAGACGCACCCGGCGCCGCCGAACTGCGCCGGGAACTCACCGGACTCGGCGCCCGGGTCACCGTCGCGGCCTGCGACGCCGCCGACCGGGACGCCCTCGCCGCCGTCCTCGCCGACATCCCCGAGGACCTTCCGCTCACCGCCGTCGTCCATACCGCCGGTGTGCTCCAGGACCGCGTCGTCGACGACCTGACACCGGACGACTTCGCCGCCGTACTGCGTGCCAAGGCCGTCTCGGCGCGGAACCTCGACGTACTGACCGAGGACGCCGAGCTGTCGGCGTTCGTCCTCTTCTCGTCCACAGCGGGTGTCATCGGCGCGGCCGGACAGGGCAATTACGCCGCCGCCAACGCCTACTTGGACGCCCTCGCCGAGCACCGCAGGTCCCGTGGCCGCACCGCTGTCTCGATCGCCTGGGGCCCCTGGGCCGGATCCGGCATGGTCAGCGGTACCAGTGGCACCAGCAGTATCGGCGGCACCAGCGACACCAGTGGTATCAGCGGCACTGGCGGCACCAGCGGTCCCGACGAGGTGGCCGACATCGAACGCCGCGTCCGGCGCGGCGGATTCACGCCCCTCGACCCGGACCTCGCCGTCTCCGCCCTCCGCGCGGCCGTCGAACACGACGACTCCACGCTCACCGTCGCCGACATCGACTGGGACCGTTTCGTCCCCGCCCATACCTCCGCCCGGCCCGCCCCGCTCGTCAGCGACCTGCCCGAGACGCGGCGGATCCTCGCCAACGGCGGTGGCACCGACGCCGCTCAGGCACCCGGCGAGTCGGAACTGCGCGAACGGCTTGCGGGCATGCCCGACGCCGAACGCGGCCGATTCCTGCTCGACCTGCTGCGCACCCAGGTCGCCGCGGTCCTCGGCCATACCGACCTACGCGCCGTCGAGGCCGACCGTAGCTTCCGGGACCTCGGTTTCGACTCGCTGACCACACTGGAGCTGCGCAACGGAATCGCCGCGGGCACCGGCCTGACCCTGCCCGCCTCACTCGTCTACGACTACCCGACCCCGCAGGAGCTGGCCGACTTCCTCCTCGCCGAACTGCTCGGATCGCTGCCGGAACACACGGCACCCGACGCCCCGGCGAGGGGACCGGCCACCGCCCACACGGCCGACGACCCGATCGCGATCGTCGGCATCGGCTGCCGCTTCCCCGGCGGCGTGACCTCCCCCGACGACCTCTGGGAGCTGCTCGCCGAGGGCCGCGACGCGATCTCGCCGTTCCCCACCGACCGGCACTGGGACCTGGACGCGCTCGCGGCCGGGGCCTCCACCACCCGCGAGGGCGGATTCCTCAGTGGTGTGGCCGACTTCGACGCCGGATTCTTCGGAATCTCCCCGCGCGAGGCGCTGGCCATGGACCCGCAGCAGCGGCAGCTGCTGGAGACGTCGTGGGAAGCGCTGGAACGAGCCGACATCGACCCCGGTTCGCTGCGCGGGAGCGCGACGGGAGTCTTCGTCGGCACCAACGGCCAGGACTACACCGACGTACTGCGCGGCGGCTCCGAGGACGTCCAGGGGTACGCGGCCACCGGCAACACCGCGAGCGTCCTGTCGGGACGTGTGTCGTACGTACTCGGGCTCGAAGGCCCGGCCGTCACGGTCGACACCGCCTGCTCCGCCTCGCTGGTGGCCCTGCACTGGGCCACCCGGGCGCTGCGCGGCGGCGAGTGCTCGCTGGCGCTCGCGGGAGGCGTGTCGGTGATGTCGCGGCCCGACGCCTTCGTGGAATTCAGCGCTCAGGGCGGCCTCGCCCCCGACGGCCGCTGCAAGCCGTTCTCCGGCGACGCGGACGGCACCTCCTGGTCGGAGGGCGCCGGCGTGCTCGTCCTGGAACGGCTCTCCGACGCCCTGCGCAACGGGCACGAGGTCCGCGGCATCGTCCGGGGCACCGCCGTCAACCAGGACGGTGCCTCCAACGGCCTCACCGCCCCCAACGGCCCGTCGCAGCAGCGGGTCATCCGGCAGGCGCTGGCCGACGCGGGACTCGACCACACCGACATCGACGCTGTCGACGCGCACGGTACGGGTACGACGCTGGGCGACCCGATCGAGGCGCACGCGCTGCTCGCGACCTACGGGCAGCACCGCGAACGCCCGCTGCTGCTGGGCTCGGTGAAGTCGAACCTCGGCCACACCCAGGCCGCGGCCGGCGCCGCCGGCGTCATCAAGATGGTCCTGGCGATGCAGCGGGGCACCCTGCCGAAGACGCTCCACGCGGACGTCCCCTCCCCGCACATCGCCTGGGCCTCCGGCGAACTCGACCTGCTCACCGCGCCCACCGCGTGGCCCGAGACCGGCGGGCCGCGCCGGGCGGGCGTATCGGCGTTCGGCATGAGCGGTACGAACGCCCACGTCATCATCGAGCAGGCACCGAGCGCGCCGCCTGAGCCCGAAGACACCGAAGACACCGAAGGTCCTCACCATCCGGCGAGCAACCGGGCCGTGCTGCCCTGGGTCGTCTCGGGCAAGACCGCCGAGGCGCTCAACGCCCAGCTCACACGCCTCGCTTCCTTCACCGGGCGCCACCCCGAACTGCCCGCCGCCGACATCGCCCACTCACTGGCGACGGCCCGCTCCGCCTTCGCGCACCGCGCGGTACTGCTGCCCGCCGAGGACGGAACGACGGAGATCGCGCGCGGCGTCGCACGCGGCGCGCGCGGCCCCGTCGCCTTCGTCTTCTCCGGTCAGGGGAGTCAGCGGCTGGGGATGGGACGGGAGTTGTACGAGCGGTTCCCGGTGTTCGCGGAGGCGTTGGACGCGGTGCTGGCCTGCTTCGACACCGTGTCGGATCGTCCGTTGCGGGATGTGATGTGGGGTGATGCTCCGGAGGTTCTGGAGCGTACGGGGTGTGCGCAGCCGGCGTTGTTCGCGGTGGAGGTGGCGCTGTTCCGGCTCGTCGAGTCGTGGGGTGTGGTGCCGGATTATGTCGCGGGTCATTCGATCGGCGAGGTGGCGGCGGCGCATGTGGCGGGGGTGTTCTCGCTGGAGGATGCCTGCCGGTTGGTGGCCGCGCGTGCGGCGCTGATGGATGGTCTGCCGGCTGGTGGTGCCATGGTGGCGGTGGAGGCCGCCGAGGACGAGGTCACCTCGCTGTTGACCGAACGGGTGTCGATCGCTGCGGTCAATGGTCCGGAGTCGGTTGTCGTCTCCGGCGATGAGGACGCTGTCCTCGCGCTCGCGGATCATCTTGCGGGGCTCGGGCGGCGGACGACGCGTCTGCGGGTGTCGCACGCCTTCCATTCGGTGTTGATGGAGCCGATGCTCGGGGAGTTCCAACAGGCCTTGTCCGCGCTGGAGTTCCATGCGCCGCAGATGTCCGTGGTGTCGAATCTGACGGGTGTCTTCGCCACGGCTGAGGAGTTGTGCTCGCCGGAGTACTGGGTGCGGCACGTCCGCGAGACCGTCCGCTTCGCCGACGGCGTACGCACCCTGCACGACGCGGGCGTGAGCGCGTACGTCGAACTCGGCCCCGACGGCGCCCTGTCCGCCGCCATGGCCCGGCTCGTCGAAGGACCGCCGGTCGTACCGGTGCTGCGCCGCGACCACGGCGAGGAAACCGCGCTGGTGACCGCCCTGTCCCGGCTCCATGTGCACGGCGTCGCCATCGACTGGCGCGCGTTCTTCGCCGGGACGGGCGCGGAACGGGTCGCTCTGCCGACCTACGCCTTCCAGCGGCGGCGGTTCTGGCCCGAACCGGCGCCGACGGCCCAGGCTGATCCTGCCGACCCGGCCGACGCCGAATTCTGGTCGGCCGTCGAGCGCGAGGACTTGGGTGCGCTGACGGCGACGCTCGGCCTCGAAGGCGACGCGGCGACGGCGATCGCCCCGGCGCTGACCGCGCTGTCGTCGTGGAACCGGCGCAGGCGCGAGGGCGCCGTCGCGGACGGCTGGCGGTACCGGGCGAGCTGGGAGCCGGTGACCGTACGGGACACGGTGGCCGCGCTGGACTCGGCAGCCGTACGAGACACGGATACCGAGCGGGACACGGAGGCCGCGCCCGGCCCCTGGCTGGTGCTCGCGGAGGCCGAGGACCCGTGGGCCGTCGCCATCGCCGGGGCACTGGGCGACGAGGCCGCGCACGTGGCCCGCCGGGTGGCCGACATCGACCGTACGGACTTCGCCGGTGTGGTCTCGCTGTCGGCCTCGCCCGAGGCCGGACCGCTGGAGCTGCTGGAGGAACTGGCGGCGGCCGGGATCACCGCGCCGCTGTGGTGTGTCACCCGGGGCGCGGTGAAGGCGCTGCCCGAGGACCGGATCGAGGACCCGCGCCAGGCGGCGCTGTGGGGCGCGGGACGAGTGGCCGCCCTGGAGCACCCCGAACGATGGGGCGGCGTCATCGACATGGCGGTGGAGGAGCCGGACGAGCCGGACGAGCGCCCAGGCCCTGACTCGCAGGACTCTTCGAGCCCGGAACGCCTGGCATCGCACCTGGCAGAGCACCTGGCGGCACACCTGACGGAGCGCCTCGCGGCCGAGGGAATGGGCGAGGGAACCAACGGGTCGCGGATCGACCGCGCCGGTGAGTACGAGATCGCGCTCCGCCCCTCCGGGGCATTCGCCAGGCGTCTCGTCCGTGCCGAGGCACCCACCACGACCTGGACCCCCTCCGGTACCGCACTGGTCATCGGCACCGGCCCCATCGCTCTGCGGGTGGCGCGCCGGCTGGTCCTCGAAGGCACCGAACACCTCGTCCTCATCGGCCGTGACACCTCGACGGCGGCGGAACTCGAAGCCGAACTGGGCTCCAGGGCAACGGTGTTGGCCTGCGACACCGCCGACCGCGACCAACTGGCCGTCGTACTCGACGCCCTCCCGGACGGCGCGCTCACCACCGTCGTACACGCGGAGGAGCCCGCCGGCGACACCCTGGACCAGGCGCTGGCCGGGGTGACCCATCTCGACGAACTGCTCACCGGCCGGGAGCTGGAAGCGTACGTACTGTTCAGCTCGGTCGCCGGAGTGTGGGGTGTACGGGGCCGGTCCACCGAGGCGGCGACGGGCGCCGTCCTGGAGGCCATGGCGCAGCGACGGCGCGACCGTGGCACGGCCGCGCTGTGCGTCGCCTGGGGTGCGTGGGAGGAAGCCACCGAGCGGTCCCTCACCGGCCATCTGCGGGCCAGCGGACTGCCCGTACTGCCCACGGACACGGCGCTCGTGGCACTCGGCCGGGCGGTCGCGGGCGGCGAGGCGTCGCTGACCCTGGCCGACGTGAAGTGGGAGGTCTTCGCTCCCGCCTTCGCCGAAGCCGGCACCGGCGCGCTGCTGGCCGGTCTGCCGGAGGCCCGCGCGGCGCTCGCCGCCGCCGACCGGGACCGGGACCGGGGGGACGGCGGCGAGGCCGCCGGGGGAGCGGGAACCGCCACGACCGAGCTTCGGGACCGGCTCCTGGGCCTGCCCGAGGCCGAGCGTTTCGGCGAACTGCTCACCCTGGTCCGCGAGGAGAGCGCCCTGGTGCTCGGGCACACGGACGCGCGCGCCGTGGAGGCCGGTCTGCCGTTCCGGGACCTCGGGTTCGACTCGCTGACGGCCGTCGACCTGCGCAACCAGCTCACCCGGGCGACCGGACTGAGGGTGCCCGCCACCGCCGTGTTCGACTTCCCGACCCCGATCGAACTGGCCGAGCATCTGCTGGCCGGGCTGCTCGGCGGGCGGACCGCCCCCGGGGCCCCGGCCGTCCCGGCGCCGCCGGACGTCCGTACGGCCGACGACCCGATCGTGATCGTCGGGATGAGCTGCCGGTTCCCCGGCGGGGTGCGGTCGCCGGAAGACCTCTGGGCACTGGTCATGGACGGCACCGACGCCGTCGGCGACATGCCCGTGGACCGTGGCTGGGACTTCGACGCCCTGCTCGACGGGGGCGGCTCCGGAGGCAGCGTCACCCGCAGCGGAGGCTTCCTGCACGACGCGGCCGACTTCGACCCCGGCTTCTTCGGGATCTCCCCGCACGAAGCCCTCGTCATGGACCCGCAGCAGCGCCTCGTACTCGAATCCGCCTGGGAGGCGCTGGAAGGAGCCGGTATCGACCCGGCCACGCTGCGCGGGACCGACGCGGGCGCGTTCGTCGGCGGCGGCAGCGGCGACTATCGCCTGCCGGAGCATCTGGGCCGGTGGGAGACCGCGCAGTCGGCGAGCCTCCTGTCCGGCCGACTGGCCTACACCTTCGGTCTCCAGGGCCCCACCGTCTCCGTCGACACCGCCTGCTCGTCGTCGCTGGTCGCCCTGCACCTCGCCGCGCAGGCACTGCGGTCGGGGGAGTGCTCGGTCGCGCTGGCCGGCGGTGTGACCGTGATGTCGACCCCGGTCGGCTTCGTGGAGTTCAGCGCCCAGGGCGCGCTCTCGCCGGACGGCCGCTGCAAGGCGTTCTCCGAGGACGCGGACGGTACCGGCTGGGCCGAGGGCGTGGGCATGCTGGTGATCGAACGGCTCTCGGACGCACGCCGCGAAGGCCACCCCGTGCTGGCCGTGCTCCGTGGCTCGGCGATCAACCAGGACGGCGCGTCCAACGGCCTCACCGCCCCGAACGGCCCGTCCCAACAGCGAGTGATCCAGCGGGCGTTGGCGAGCTCCGGGCTCGCCCCCGCCGATGTCGACGCGGTCGAGGCGCACGGTACGGGTACGACGCTGGGCGACCCGATCGAGGCCCAGGCGCTGCTGGCGACCTACGGGCAGGACCGGGAGCGTCCGTTGCTGCTGGGCTCGGTGAAGTCCAACATCGGTCACACCCAGGCCGCCTCGGGCGCCGCGGGCGTGATCAAGATGATCCAGGCGCTGCGGCACGGCCTGCTGCCGAAGACCCTGCACGCCGACACCCCCTCGTCCCACGTGGACTGGAGCGCGGGCGCCGCGCGACTGCTGACCGAACCCGCCGCGTGGCCGGACTCCGGCCGCCCGCGCCGGGCCGGTGTCTCCTCGTTCGGCGCCAGCGGGACGAACGCGCACGTGATCCTGGAGCAGGCGCCTCAGGAAGAGATGCCTCAGGGACAGACGCCTCAGGAAGGGACGATCTCGGGAGAGACGGGCGAGACCGTACCGGTCCTGCTCTCCGCCCGCACACCGGACGCACTGCGCGCGCAGGCTCGTCGCCTGCTCACCCATGCCGAGGCCCGTCCCGGGCTCGGGCTCGCCGACCTGGCGTACTCGCTGGCCACCACCCGCGCGCTGTTCGAGCACCGGGCCGCGCTTCCGGCCACCGACCGCGGTGAACTGCTGGCCGCGCTGGCCGCGCTCGCCGACGGCGGGGACGGCCCGCACATCCTCCGCGCGGACGCCCCTCGGACGGGGAAGCTGGCCTTCCTCTTCTCCGGGCAGGGGAGTCAGCGGCTGGGTATGGGGCGGGAGTTGTACGAGCGGTTCCCGGTGTTCGCGGAGGCGTTGGACGCGGTGCTGGCCCGCCTGGACACCGTGTCGGATCGTCCGTTGCGGGATGTGATGTGGGGTGATGCTCCGGAGGTTCTGGATCGGACGGGGTGTGCGCAGCCGGCGTTGTTCGCGGTGGAGGTGGCGCTGTTCCGGCTGGTCGAGTCGTGGGGTGTCGTGCCGGATTATCTGGCGGGTCACTCGGTGGGCGAGATCGCTGCCGCGCATGTGGCGGGGGTGTTCTCGTTGGAGGATGCCTGCCGGTTGGTGGCCGCGCGTGGGCGTTTGATGGATGGTCTGCCCGCTGGTGGTGCGATGGTGGCGGTCGAGGCCCCGGAGGACGAGGTCGTCCCGCTGCTGGATGCGGGAGTGTCGATCGCGGCGGTGAATGGTCCGGAGTCGGTCGTGGTGTCCGGGGATGAGGATGCCGTTCTCGCGCTCGCGGATCGTTTTGTGGGGCTGGGGCGGCGGACGACGCGTTTGCGGGTGTCGCACGCGTTCCATTCGGTGTTGATGGAGCCGATGCTCGGAGAGTTCCAACAGGCTTTGTCCGGGCTGGAGTTCCATGCGCCGCAGATATCGGTGGTGTCGAATCTGACGGGTTCCCTCGCCTCCGCCGAGGAGTTGTGCTCGCCGGAGTACTGGGTGCGGCACGTCCGCGAGACCGTCCGTTTCGCCGACGGCGTCCGCACCCTCGCGGACCGCGACGTCACGACCCTGCTGGAACTCGGCCCCGGCAACACACTGCTGGGCATGGCCGCCACCACACTGCCCGAGGGCGTGGCCACGGTGCCGACCCTGCCCCGCGAGAGGCCGGAACAGGAGTCCGTCGCGACGGCCCTGGCCCGGTTGCGCCTGAGCGGTGTCGCGGTCGACTGGCACGCGTACTTCGCGGACGGCGCGCGGCGGGTCAAGCGGGTGAACCTGCCGACGTACGCCTTCCAGCACGAACGGTTCTGGCCGGAGGCCGTGCCCGCGCCCCGTACCGGCGAACGAGCCGGGTCGGGAAGGGCCGACGACGCCTTCTGGGAGGCCGTCGAGGGCGAGGACTTCACCGCGCTCGAATCGACGCTGAACGTCGAAGGCGACGCCCTGTCCCGGGTCCTGCCCGCGATGCTGGACTGGCGCAGGCAGCGCCAGGAGGAGTCCACGGTGGACGGCTGGCGCCACCGGATCATCTGGAAGCCGCTCTCCGGCGCGCCGGCCGAGCGCCCGGCCGGGAGCTGGCTCGCCGTCGTCCCCGCCGCGTACGCGGACGACCCGTGGGTCAGGGCGGTGCTGGAGGCACTGGGCACCGACGTGGTGCCCGTGCCGGTGGCGGTGTGTGACCGTGAGGTGCTGGCGGGCCAACTCCGTGATCAGGCAGGTGAGTTCACCGGCGTGATCTCGCTGCTGGCGATGGACGGGACCGGAACGGATACGGGCGCTCCGGCCGGTACGGTCGCCACCGCGGCGCTCGTACAGGCTCTGGGCGACGCCGGTGTGACCGCCCCGCTGTGGTGCGTCACGCGCGGCGCGATATCGGTCGGCCGCTCGGACGCCGTGACCGCGCCCGTGCAGGCGGCCGTCTGGGGCCTGGGCCGGGTCGCGGTGTTGGAGTACCCGGACCGCTGGGGCGGTCTGATCGACCTCCCGGCCGAACTCGACGACCGGGTGACCGCCGGATTCACGGCCGTGCTGGCGGGCTGGGACGGTGAGGACCAGGTCGCGGTCCGCCGGAGCGCGGTCTTCGGCCGCAGGCTGATCCCGGCCCCGGCCCCGGCCACCGAATCAGCCTCTGCACCAGCCCAGGCAGCCGGCTTGGCGGCGGTCACCGGGACCACGCGTCCCGCCTCGGCCGTCCCCGTCTGGGAGCCGACCGGAACCGTACTGATCACCGGCGGAACCGGGGCGCTCGGGGCGCATGTGGCCCGGCGGCTCGCACGGGTGGGGGCACCGCATCTGCTGCTCGCCGGCCGGCGCGGCGCGCAGGCCCCCGGGATGGACGCCCTGCGCGAGGAACTGACCGCGCTCGGGGCCCGGGTGACCGTCGCCGCCTGCGACGCCGCCGACCGCGCGCAACTGACCGGACTGCTGGCTTCCGTACCCGCCGATCAGCCACTGACCGGCGTGGTGCACGCGGCCGGTGTGCTGGACGACGGGGTACTCGACCGGCTCACCCCGGAGCGGTTCGCGACGGTGTTCCGCGCCAAGGTCACCTCGGCCCTCCTGCTCGATGAGCTGACGCGGGACGCGGACCTGTCCGTGTTCGCGCTGTTCTCCTCCGCGTCCGCCGTCGTCGGCAACCCCGGACAGGCCAACTACGCGGCGGCGAACGCCGTACTGGACGCCCTGGCCGAGCGGCGCCGGGCGGACGGCCTGCCCGCGACCTCGGTCTCCTGGGGTGCGTGGGGCGGCGGAGGCACGGCCGGATCGGCCCAGGCGGAAGAGGCGGCCCGCCGGGCCGGTGTCGCGCCGATGGATCCGCGGCTGGCGAGCGAGGTGCTGCGCCGGCTGGTGGCGGAGCCCGAGCCCACCGCGCTGGTCGCCGAGATCGCCCCGGACCGCTTCGCGCGGGCGTACGGCGGGGCGCGGCCGAGTGCGCTGCTCCGTGAACTGCCCGGCTACCAGGAGCTGGTGGCCTCGCGCAGCGACGAGCCGGCCGAGTCCGAAGGCGGCGCCCTGCGGGAGCGGCTGGTGAAACTGCCGGAGGCCAGGCGCCTGGAAGCGGTGCTGGACGTGGTCCGTGCCCGTTCCGCGCAGGTGCTCGGCTACCGGGGCGCCGACGCGGTCGGCGCCGAGCGGCCGTTCCGCGAGCTGGGGGTGGACTCCCTCGGCGCGGTCGAACTCCGTAACCAGATCGGCGGCGCGACCGGTCTGAGCCTGGCCGCGACGCTGGTGTTCGACTATCCGACCCCGCTGGCGCTGGCCGAACACATCGCCGGGCGGCTCGCCCCCGACGGTTCGCCCGCCACGGCTGCCAAGGACGGCGAGTCGGCCGAGGACGCGGAGATCCGGTCGCTGCTGGCCAAGGTGCCGCTCGGCCGGCTCCGGGAGATCGGCCTCCTGGAGCCGCTGCTCGAACTCGTGGGCCAGGACAGCGGAGCCCCGGCGCGCGACGATGAGCCCGACGAGCGGTCCATCGACGCGATGGCGCTGGACGACCTGGTACGGGCCGCCCTCCAGGGGCAGTCCGACGACGAGCCGGACCGACAACCTGACGCTGAGCCGGACCGACGATCCGGCAACGAGCCAGGCCGGCGATCCGGCAACGAGTCAGACCGACGACCCGACGACGAGTCATCCAAGCGACGGAGGAACTCATGAGCACGTCCAGCGAGCAGGTCGTCGAGGCCCTTCGCGCCGCGATGAAAGAGGCCGAGCGCCTCCGGCGGCAGAACAGGCACCTGGTCGCGGCGGCCACCGAACCGATCGCCGTCGTCGGCATGGGCTGCCGCTATCCCGGCGGGGTGCGCTCCCCGGACGACCTGTGGCGGCTCGTGGAGTCCGGCTCCGACGCGATCTCCGGCTTCCCCACCGACCGGGGCTGGGACCTGAGCGCCCTGCGCGGCGGGCAGACCGACGAGCGCGGCATGGAGGTCAGCCAGCAGGGCGGATTCCTGGACTGCGCCACCCAGTTCGACCCCGGCTTCTTCGGGATCTCGCCGCGCGAGGCCGTACGGATGGATCCCCAGCAGCGGCTGCTGCTGGAGACCTCGTGGGAGGCGATCGAGCGGGCGGGTATCGACGCGAGCACGCTGCGCTCCAGCCGGACCGGTGTCTTCATGGGCACGAACGGCCAGGACTACGCCTATCTGATGGTCCGCTCGCTGGACGACGCGACCGGTGAGGTCGGTACGGGGATCGCGGCCAGCGCGGTGTCCGGACGGCTGTCGTACACCCTGGGCCTGGAGGGGCCCGCGGTGACCGTCGACACGGCGTGCTCCTCGTCGCTGGTCGCCCTGCACCTCGCCACGCAGGCGCTGCGGGGCGGCGAGTGCTCGCTGGCCCTCGTGGGCGGCGTCAACGTGATGTCCACGCCGGGGCCGCTCATCGAGTTCAGCCGCCAGGGCGGGCTCGCCCGCGACGGCCGCTGCAAGGCGTTCGCGGACTCCGCCGACGGCACCGGCTGGTCCGAGGGCGTCGGCGTGCTGGTCCTCGAAAAGCTGTCCGACGCACAGCGCAACGGGCACTCGGTGCTCGCGGTGGTGCGCGGCAGCGCCGTCAACCAGGACGGCGCGTCGAACGGCTTCACCGCCCCCAACGGGCCGTCCCAGCGCCGGGTCGTCCGGCAGGCGCTCGCCGCCGCCGGCCTCTCCCCGGCGGACGTCGACGTGGTGGAGGGGCACGGCACCGGCACCCCGCTCGGCGACCCGATCGAGGCGCAGAGCCTCCTGGAGACGTACGGGCAGGAGCGGGAGACCCCGCTGCTGCTGGGGTCGGTCAAGTCGAACCTCGGACACTCCCAGGCCGCGGCCGGGGTCGCCGGGGTCATCAAGACCGTCATGGCGATGCGGCACGGCACCGTCCCCAAGACCCTGCACGCCGAGACCCCGTCGTCCCACGTGGACTGGTCCGCCGGGGCGGTGAAGCTGCTGACGGAACCGTGCGCGTGGCCGGAGACGGGCCGCCCCCGCCGAGCGGGCGTGTCGTCCTTCGGAGTCAGCGGCACCAACGCGCATGTGATCCTCGAAGCGGCGCCCGACGACCTCGGCGACGAGACCCCGCAGAGCACGGCGCCCCCCGGGCGGAGCCTCACCGCGCTGCCCTGGGTGCTGTCCGGAGCCACCGAGGCCGCGCTGCGCGACCAGGTAACGGCCGCGCTGTCCCTGCTGGAGGAGCGGCCGGAGGAGCGGCCGGAGGAGCAGTCGGACTGGCGGCCGGAGACGCGCCCGCTCGACGTGGCGTACTCCCTGGCGACGACCAGGACCGGCCTCGAACACCGGCTGGCCGTCGTCGCGGAGGACCGCGAAGCCCTCCGGGAGGGCCTGACGGCCTGGACCGAGAACGGCGCGGCGCCCTCCGTCGTGGCCGGGACCGCCCCGGACCGCGCGAAGCTGGCCATGCTGTTCTCCGGGCAGGGCGCGCAGCGGCTCGGCATGGGCCGGGAACTGTACGGCCGGTTCCCGGTGTTCGCGGAGACGCTGGACGCGGTGCTCGCGGAGTTCTCACCGGCCGGCGGCACGGAGCCTTCCACGGCGGAGGGCTCCGACGCGGTACGTACGGCCGATGCGGTACGTACGGCCGACGGCACCGCGGCGGACCTGAGCCGCCTCCGTGACGTCATCTGGGGCGAGGACCCGGAGGCGCTCGACCGCACCGGCTACGCCCAGCCCGCGCTGTTCGCGATCGAGGTGGCCCTGTTCCGGCTGCTCGAATCGTGGGGCGTACGGGCCGACTTCGTCGCCGGGCACTCCGTCGGCGAGGTCGCCGCCGCCCATGTCGCCGGGGTGCTGTCGCTCCCCGACGCCTGCACACTGGTGTCCGCGCGGGCCCGGCTCATGGACGCACTGCCCCCCGGCGGGGCGATGGTCGCCGTACGGGCCGCCGAGGACGAGGTCACCCCGCTGCTGACCGAGCGGGTGGCGATCGCCGCCGTGAACGGGCCGTCCTCCGTGGTGCTGTCCGGCGCCGAGGACGACGTACTCGCGATCGTGGCGCGCCTGGAGGAGCGCGGCCACCGTGGTACTCGGCTACGCGTGCCGTACGGCTTCCACTCGCCGCTGATGGAGCCGATGCTCGGGGAGTTCCGACAGGCCCTCGCCGGGCTGGAGTTCCACGAGCCGCAGATCGCCGTCGTGTCGAACCTGACCGGCCGGGTCGGCGACGCGGGAGAGCTGTGCTCGCCGGAGTACTGGGTGCGGCACGTCCGGGAGACCGTCCGCTTCGCCGACGGGGTAAGGGCGCTGTCCGACGCCGGAGCCGCTGTGTTCGCCGAACTCGGCCCCGACGGCGTGCTCTCGGCGGCGGCCCGCGAGTCCCTGCCGACGCGGGCGGCGGTGTTCCCGCTGCTCCGCAAGGACCGCCCGGAAGAACTCGCCCTGGTCACCGCCGTCGCCGGGCTGCACGTGGGCGGTATCGCCGTGGACTGGGCGGAGTTCTACGCGGGTACCGGCGCGCGGCGCGTCGACCTGCCGACGTACGCCTTCCAGCACGAGCGGTACTGGCCCTCGGGGACCGACCTGTCCACCGACCTGTCCGCGACCGGACTGGAGCCCGCCGGGCACCCGCTGCTCGGCGCGGTGATGGTCGTGGCCGGCGCCGACGAGGTGACGCTGACCGGCGTACTGTCCCCGGCGGCACAGCCCTGGCTCGCCGACCATGTGGTCGGCGGCATGATCCTCTTCCCCGGCACCGGATTCCTGGAGCTGGCCGTCCGGGCCGCCGACCAGGCCGGCTGCGACCGGGTGGAGGAACTCACCCTCCTCGTACCGCTCGTGCTCCCCGAGCACGGCGGGACGCAGGTACAGATCCAGGTGGGCGAGCCCGACGAGGCGGGCCGTCGCGAGATGTCGTTCTTCGCCCGTCCCGCCGACGCGCCCGACGCCGCCTGGACGCTGCACGCCTCCGGACGGCTCGCCCCGGACGAGCGGGTGGCCGAGTTCGACGCGACGCAGTGGCCGCCGCCCGGCGCGACCGTGGTCGACATCGACGGTTACTACGACCAGTACGCCGAATCCGGCCTGGACTTCGGCCCCTCCTTCCGCTGCCTGAGGGCCGCCTGGCAGCGCGGCGACGAACTGTTCGCCGAGGTCGTCCTCCCCGAGTCCGTGCGCGACGCCGGGGACTACGGTGTCCACCCCGGACTGCTCGACTCGGTCCTGCATGTGGCGAGGGACTCCGGCGAGCGCCTGGTGCCCTTCGCCTGGCATGGCGTCTCGCTGCACGCCTCCGGCGCCGACGTGCTGCGCGCCCGGCTGGTCAGGACCGGCCCCGAAACCGTCGTCGTCACCGGCGCCGACGTCCACGGCGCGCCCGTGATCACGGTGGACTCGCTGACCCTGCGGGCCCCGTCCACCGACGCCCTCGCGTCGGCCGGCCCCGACGCGGCCGAGTCGTTGTTCCACCTCGACTGGATCCCGCAGGCCGCGCCGGACGCGGACGACGCGCGGTGGGCCGTCATCGGCGCGGACGGCCCCGGCACGGATGTCCTCGGCCTCGGCGCTGCGTTGGACGCGGCCGGGACCGCCCACGTGTCCGTGCCGTCCCTCGCACTGCTGGGCACGGAGCACGGCTGTGCCGAGGCCCGGAGCGACAGCGACCCGGCCGAGCTGCCGGGCGTCGTCGCCGTACCGGTGACGGGGGACGACGACGGCGGCCCGGAGGCCGTCCACGCGCTGACGGGCCATGTGCTGGGCCTGATCAGGGAATGGCTCACCGACGACCGCTTCGCCCGCTCCCGCCTGGTGTTCGTGACCCGGGGCGCGATCGCGGCGCGGGACGAGGACGTACGGGACCTGCCCGCGGCGGCCGTGTGGGGTCTGGTGCGGTCCGCTCAGGCCGAGAACCCGGGCCGCTTCCTGCTGTTGGACCTGGACGGCGACATGGCGGCGGCCGCGTCCGTACTGCCGGGCGTCCCCGGGCTGCTGGACCTCGACGAGCCGCAGGCGCTGATCCGCGCCGGGCAGGTGCGGGTCGGGCGGCTGGCGCGCGGCGCCTCGGGCGGCGCGCTCGTGCCGCCCGCGAACCAGTCCTGGCGGCTCGACAGCGCCGCGAAGGGCAGCCTGGACGCGCTGGCCCTGCTGCCCTGCCCGGAAACCCCGACTCCCCTGACGGGACGTCAAGTACGGCTGTCCGTACGGGCAGCGGGCATCAACTTCCGTGACGTACTCAACGCCCTGGGCATGTACCCCGGCGAAGCCGAGGCGTTCGGTTCCGAGGCGGCCGGTGTGGTCTCGGAGGTCGGTCCCGAGGCGACCGCCCTGCGGCCGGGCGACCGGGTGATGGGCATGGTGTCCGGCGGATTCGGGCCGGCCGTGGTCGTGGACGAACGGCAGCTGACGCCGGTCCCCGAGGACTGGTCCTGGGAGACCGCGGGCTCCGTTCCGCTCGTCTTCCTCACCGCGTACCACGCGCTCGTCGACCTCGCCGGACTGCGGCCCGGCCAGAAGGTGCTCGTCCACGCGGGCGCGGGCGGCGTCGGTATGGCGGCGATCCAACTGGCCCGCCACCTCGGCGCGGAGGTGTTCGCCACCGCGAGCGAGAGCAAGTGGGACACACTGCGCGACCTCGGGGTCGCCGAGGACCGTATCGCCTCCTCCCGCACCACCGGCTTCGAGGCGGCCTTCGCCGCCCTCGCCGGTGACGGCGGGATCGATCTCGTACTCAACGCGCTGTCCGGCGAGTTCGTGGACGCCTCACTGCGGCTGCTGGGCCCCGGCGGCCGATTCCTGGAGATGGGCAAGACCGACATCCGGGACGCGGACAGTGTCCCGGACCACGTCCACTACCAGGCCTTCGACCTGGGCTGGGCCGCCCCCGACTCCATCCAGCGGATGCTGACCGCCCTCACCGCGCTGTTCGCCGAAGGGGCGCTGGAGCCTCTGCCGGTACGCGCCTGGGACGTGCGGCGCGCACCTGACGCGTTCCGCCACATGAGTCTGGCCCGGCACGTCGGCAAGCTCGTACTGACCCTGCCGCCCCAGTGGGACCCCGAGGGCACCGTACTGATCACCGGTGGCACCGGCGGCCTCGGCGGCACGCTCGCCCGCCACCTGGTCACCGAACGCGGCGTACGGCACCTCGTGCTGGCCGCGCGCCGGGGCCCGGACGCGCCCGGCGCCCACGACCTGAAGGCCGAACTGACCGAGCACGGCGCCGAGGTCACCGTCGTCGCCTGCGACGTCTCCGACCCCGAAGCCGTACAGGCCTTGGTGGCCGGGATCCCCGCCGGGCATCCGCTCACCGCGGTCGTCCACACGGCCGGCGTGCTCGACGACGGCGTGATCGATTCGCTCACCCCCGAACGACTGGACACCGTACTGCGGCCCAAGGTGGACGCGGCCTGGCACCTGCACGAGGCGACGAAGGGCCTCGGCCTCGCCGCGTTCGTCCTCTACTCCTCCGTCGCGGGCGTGATGGGCTCCCCGGGACAGGCGAACTACGCGGCGGGCAACGCCTTCCTGGACGCCCTCGCCCACCGCCGCGCCGCCGCCGGGCTGCCCGCCGTATCACTGGCCTGGCCCGCGTGGGAACAGGGCGCGGGCATGACCAGCCACCTCGAAGAACAGGACCTGCGCCGCGCCTCCTCCACCGGCCTGCCGCTGCTCCCCACGGACCGGGGCCTGGCGCTCTTCGACGCCGCCGTCGGCGCGAGCGACGCGCTGGTGATCCCCCTGCCCATCACCGCGAGCAGGGGTGCCGGCCCCCGCCCCGGGCCGGGAGCCGTCCCCGCGCTGCTGCGCGGCCTGTTCCGCGCCGGCCGCCGCGCCGCGACCGCCCGGGCAGGAGGGGCGACACGGGCCGCGCTCACCGAACAACTCGGCGGACTGCGGGCCGAGGAACGGGCCCGCCACCTGGTGAACCTCGTACGGCAGGAAGCCGCCGGTGTGCTCGGGCACTCCCCGGGCGACGCCGTCTCGGCCGTCTCCCCCGACAAGGACTTCCGGCGGCTGGGCTTCGACTCGCTCACCGCCATCGAGCTGCGCAACCGGCTCTCCTCCGTCACCGGGCTCGTGCTGCCCGCGACGCTCGTCTTCGACCACCCCACCCCCCAGGTGCTCGCCGCATACCTGCTCACGGAACTCGGAGAGCTGGGGGAGGCGGGCGCCGACGCGGACGCTCCGGCCCTGCTCGCGCCGGCCGCCGCGGACGACGACCCGATGGTCGTCGTCGGCATGGGCTGCCGTTTCCCCGGCGGTCTCGACACGCCGGAGGCCCTGTGGGAGTTCATCGAGGCAGGCGGCGACGCCATCTCAGGATTCCCCGAAGACCGCGGCTGGGAACGGGACATGGGGCCGGGAGGCTCCGGGGCCGACGGCTCCGGTCCTGTCGCGGCGGGTGGATTCGTGAGCCGCGCCGGCGACTTCGACGCGGACTTCTTCGGGATCAGCCCGCGTGAGGCGCTGGCCATGGACCCGCAGCAGCGGCTGCTGCTCGAAACGACCTGGGAGGCCGTCGAGCGGGCGGGTATCGACCCGACGCGGCTGCGCGGCAGCGATACCGGTGTGTTCGTCGGACTCAGCGGATACGACTACTCCACCGTGGTCATGAACTCCGCCGTGGACGTCCAGGGACACGCCACCACGGGCCTGTCGGGCAGCGTCGCCTCCGGCAGGCTGTCCTACGTACTCGGCCTGGAGGGCCCCGCCGTCACCGTGGACACGGCGTGCTCGTCGTCGCTGGTGTCGCTGCACCTGGGCATGCAGGCGCTGCGCGCCGGGGAGTGCTCGCTGGCCCTCGTGGGCGCGGTGATGATCATGGCCACCCCGCTCAGCTTCGCCGGATTCGCCCGCGCCGGCGGGCTGTCGCCCGACGGGCGGTGCAAGGCGTTCTCCGACACGGCGGACGGCACCGGCTGGTCCGAGGGCGTCGCCACACTCGTCGTGGAACGGATGTCCGACGCGGTGCGCAACGGCCACGAGATCCTGGCCGTGGTGCGTGGTTCGGCGGTGAACCAGGACGGTGCGTCGAACGGCCTGACGGCTCCGAACGGCCCGTCGCAGCAGCGCGTGATCCGGCAGGCGCTGGCGGGGGCGGGACTCTCGTCCGCTGATGTCGACGCGGTGGAGGCACACGGTACGGGTACGACGCTGGGCGACCCGATCGAGGCACAGGCCCTGCTCGCGACGTACGGGCAGGACCGCGAACGCCCGCTGTATCTGGGCTCGGTGAAGTCGAACCTTGGCCACGCCCAGGCGGCGGCGGGCGCCGCCGGGCTCATCAAGACGGTCATGGCCATGCGGCACGGGGTGCTGCCCCGCACCCTGCACGTGGACGCCCCGTCGTCCCATGTCGACTGGTCGGCCGGCGACATCGACCTGCTGACGGAGAACATCCCGTGGCCGGAGACGGACCGCCCGCGTCGCGCGGGTGTCTCCTCCTTCGGCCTCAGCGGCACCAACGCGCACGTCATCCTCGAACAGGCCCCGGCCCTCGCGGAGCCGGCGCCCGAGCCCGAGCCCGAGCCCGAGCCTGTGTCCGGGCCTGCGGCGCTGCCCGTTCCGGCGGTGGTCCCCTGGCCGGTCGCGGCGACGAGTGAAGCGGCCCTCGACGCGCAACTCGACCGTCTCAAGGCCTTCGCCGCGGGCCACCCCGCGCTGGACGTCGGCCACTCCCTGGCCAACGGCCGCACCGTCTTCGACCACCGGGCGGTGCTGCTGTCCACACCGGACGGCGTGGTGGAGGCAGCCCGTGGGGTGGCCGGCGAGGGCGCGTCGGCGTTCCTCTTCTCCGGCCAGGGTGCGCAACGTCCCGGAATGGGACGGGAGTTGTACGAGCGGTTCCCGGCGTTCGCGGAGGCGTTCGACGCGGTGTGCGCGGAGTTGGAGCGGTCGAGTGGGGAAAGCGGCTCGCTGCGCGCGGTGATGTGGGGTGCGGACCCGGACCGGTTGAGCGGGACGGACAGGGCGCAGCCGGCGTTGTTCGCCGTCGAGGTGGCGCTGTTCCGGCTGGTGGAGTCGTGGGGCGTGCGGCCGGATTACCTGGCGGGTCACTCGGTCGGAGAGATCGCCGCCGCGCATGTCGCGGGCGTGCTGTCATTGGCGGACGCGTGCGTGCTGGTGTCGGCGCGTGCGCGTCTGATGGCGGCGCTGGCTCCCGGCGGGGCGATGGTGGCGGTGCGGGCCGATGAGGCCGAGGTCCGTCCCCTGCTGACCGACGGGGTCGCCATCGCGGCGGTGAACGGGCCGGAATCGGTGGTGCTGTCCGGCGACGAGGCCGCCGTCGAAGCGACGGTGGCGCGTCTGGGAGAGCGTCGCGGCAGCAGGCTGTCGGTCAGCCACGCGTTCCATTCGCCGCTGATGGATCCGATGCTGGAGGAGTTCAGTGCGGCCCTTGAGGGGCTGGAGTTCCACGAGCCCCGTATCCCCGTGGTGTCGAACCTGACGGGTCGTCTTGCCGAGGCCGATGACCTCCGTACGCCCGACTACTGGGTCCGCCATGTCCGCGAGACCGTACGGTTCGCCGACGGTGTACGGGCACTCGTCGACGAAGGCGTCAGCACCTTCCTGGAGTTGGGCCCCGACGGCGTCCTCTCGCCGATGATCCGCGAGTCCGTGCCGGACGAGACGGTCGTCGTCCCGGCCCTGCGCAAGGACCGCGCGGAGGAGAGCGCCGTCGTCACCGCCCTCGCCCGCCTGCATGTGGCCGGGGTCCGCGTGGAGTGGCCGGCGTTCTTCGCCGGGAGCGGCGGCCGGAGGGTCGATCTGCCCACGTACGCGTTCCAGCGCGAGCGGTACTGGCCGGAGGCCGCCGAAGTCGTGGTAGCGGAAGGCGATGTCTTCGACGGCGAGTTCTGGGCGGCGGTGGAACGGGAGGATCTGGAGTCCCTGGCGTCGAGTCTCGACGTGGACGCCGACGCGCTCAGCGGAGTCGTACCCGCGCTGTCGTCCTGGCGCGGGCGGCGCCGGGCCCGGTCGACGGTCGACTCCTGGCGCTACCGCGAGACATGGCGGCCGGTCGGGAGCGGTGCCTCCCCGGCCGAACTCCCGGGTACCTGGCTGGTGGTGCTCCCCGCCGGGACCACCGAAGCCACCGGGCCTGTCGGTTCCACCGAGCCCGGCTGGGCGCGGGATGTCGCCGACGCGCTCGGCTCGGCCGTGGTCCCTCTCGTGCTCCCCGACGGACGGACGGCGGACCTGACGGCAGACAGGCTTACGGCCGACAGGCTTGCCGAACTGACCGCCGACGGCACGCGGTTCACGGGCGTGGTCTCGCTCCTCGCCGCGTCCCCGGACGGCCTCACGGACACGGTGGCGCTGCTCAGGGACCTGGGCGAGGCGGAGATCACGGCACCCGTGTGGGCCGTGACCCGTGGCGCGGTGTCCGCGGAGGGCGGCGCGCCGATCGACTCGCGGCAGGCCGCCTTCTGGGGCCTCGGCCGCGTCGCCGCGCTGGAACACCCGGACCGCTGGGGCGGCCTGGTCGACCTGCCGGAGGTGCTGGACGACGCCGCCACCCGGCGGCTGATCGGTGTCCTCGCGGGGGCGCTGCCCGGGAAGGGCGCGGAAGACCAGGTCGCGGTACGGCCGTCCGGAGTGTTCGGGCGCCGGCTGCTGCCCGCGCCCGGAGCGGACAAGGCCCGCCGGTGGCAGCCGGCCGGCACGGTGCTGATCACCGCGGGCACCGGCGTCGTGGGCGCGCACGTGGCGCGAGGGCTGGCAGCGCAGGGCGCGGAACACCTGCTGCTGCTCTCCGCCTCCGGTACGAACACGCCCGGTACGAACACCCCCCAAGACACCCCCGGTCCAGACGCCTCCGGAGCGGCGGAGCTGGAGGCCGAACTCACCGCGCTCGGCGCGCGCGTCACGATCGCGGCCTGCGACTCGGCGGACCGCGCAGAACTGGGCGCCGTACTGGCGGGGATACCGCCGGAGTTCCCGCTGACCGGTGTCGTGCACACGGCCGGTCACCCGGAGGATCCCACCGCGCTGCACACGCTGACCGCGCGCCGCGTCGAGGACGCGTTCCGCGCCAAGGTCGCCCCCGCGCTGCTGCTGGACGAACTGACCCGCGATCTCGGCCTGTCGGTGTTCGCGCTCTTCTCCTCGGTGGCCGCCGCCGTCGGCAGCCCGGGCCGCGCGGACCAGGCCGCCGCGAACGCCGTGCTCGACGCTCTCGCCGAGCGCCGCCGCGCCGACGGTCTCCCGGCGACATCCGTCGCCTGGGGCCCCTGGCGTGGCGCCGGAGCCCCCGAGGGTGCCGGGGCGACCGTGCTCGAACCAGGGCTCGCGGTGACGGCGCTGGCCGAACTCGTCGTCGAGCCCGAGGCCATCGCCGTCGTCGCCGACCTGCGGCAACCTCAGCTGCTGGAAGCCGTGTTCGGCCTCCGTACCAGTGCGGCGCTCACCGGCGTGCCCGGGGCGAGCGAGGCCGCGCGGACCGTACGGAAGGCGCGCCACGACGGCGAGTCCACCGCACTGCGGCTGCGCGAGCGCCTGCTCGCCACCCCGGAGGCCGAACGGGTGGGGGTGCTGCTCGACATGGTGCGCACCTACGCCGCCGCCGTACTCGCCCACGCCGACGCGGAGGCCATCGGCCCCGACCGGGCCTTCCAGGACCACGGGTTCGATTCGCTGACCTCGATGGAACTGCGTAACCAGCTCGCCAGGACCACCGGTCTCGCGCTGCCCGCGAGCCTGCTCTTCGACTACCCGAGGCCCCGCGTGCTGGCCGAGCACCTCGTCGCCGAGCTGCTGGGTGAGCCGGAGGACGTGCCGGACCTCGCCCCGGTCCCGGTCCGGACCGGCCTCGCCGACGACCCGGTGGTGATCGTCGGCATGGCCTGCCGGTTCCCCGGAGAGGCGCGTACTCCGGAGGAGTTCTGGGACCTCATCTCCTCCGGCGCCGACGCGATCACCGGCTTCCCCGACGACCGGGGCTGGGACCTGGAGACCCTCGGGAGCGATCTGCCCGGCAGCAGCGCGACCACCGAGGGCGGCTTCCTGCACGACGCCCCGGACTTCGACCCCGGCTTCTTCGAGATCAGCCCGCGCGAGGCGCTGGCCATGGACCCGCAGCAGCGGCTGCTGCTCGAAGTGTCCTGGGAGGCGATGGAGCGCGCCGGGATCGATCCGCAGGGCCTGCGCGGCAGCCGGACCGGTGTCTTCGTGGGCACCAACGGCCAGGACTACGTGCACCTCGTGACCCGGGCCCGGGAGGACCTCGGAGCCCACGCCGGCACCGGGCTGGCGGCGAGCGTGCTCTCCGGGCGGCTGTCCTACGTGTTCGGCCTGGAGGGCCCCGCGTCCACGGTGGACACGGCGTGCTCGTCCTCGCTCGTCTCGCTGCATCTCGCGGCTCAGGCCCTGCGCGAGGGCGAGTGCTCGCTGGCGCTGGCCGGCGGCATCACGGTCATGGCGACCTCCTCCGCCTTCGCCGGGTTCAGCATCCAGGGCGGACTCGCCCCCGACGGCCGCTGCAAGCCGTACGCCGAGGCCGCGGACGGTACCGTCTGGTCCGAGGGCGTCGGCATGCTGGTGGTGGAGCGCCAGTCCGACGCGCTGCGCAACGGGCACCACGTCCTCGCAGTCCTGCGGGGTTCCGCCGTCAACCAGGACGGCGCGTCGAACGGCCTGAGCGCGCCCAACGGCCCCTCCCAGCAGCGCGTCATCCGCCAGGCCCTCGCCGGCGCCGGACTGGCGCCCCGGGACATCGACGCGATCGAGGGACACGGCACCGGCACCATGCTGGGCGACCCGATCGAGGCGCAGGCGCTGCTCGCGACGTACGGGCAGGACCGCGAACGCCCGCTGCTGCTCGGATCGGTGAAGTCCAACATCGGCCACACCCAGGCCGCTTCGGGCGTCGCCGGCGTCATCAAGGCCGTACTGGCGATGCGGCACGGAACCCTGCCGCGCACGCTCCACCTGGACGAGCCGTCGTCCCAGGTCGACTGGACGGCCGGCTCGATCGAACTGCTCGGCGAGAACCGGCCCTGGCCTCAAACGGAACACCCCCGCCGGATCGGGGTCTCCTCGTTCGGCATCAGCGGTACCAACGCCCATGTCCTCCTTGAGCAGGCACCGCCGGCGGCGGATCCCGCCCCCACCGACGAGCCGTCGGTCCGGCCGGCCGTGGTGCCGTGGCCCGTATCCGGCCGTACGGCGGCGGCGCTCGACGCCCAGCTCGACCGGATCACCTCCTACGCCGCCGGCCGGCCGCCGCTCGGCATCGGCTTCTCGCTGGCCACCGCCCGTACGTCCTTCGAGCACCGGGCCGTCCTGCTGGCCGGCGAGGACGGGACCACGGAGGTCGCGCGAGGCGCGGCCGCCGAGGGCGGCGCCCTGGCGGTTGTCTTCTCGGGGCAGGGCGCCCAACGCCTGGGTATGGGACGGGAGTTGTACGACCGTTTCCCGGCCTTCGCCCAGGCACTCGACGCGGTGCTGTCGGCGCTCGCGGAGACGGACTCGGGGCCGGACGTGGGGCCGGACTCGGGGCTGGACCGGCTGCGCGCGGTGATCTGGGGCGACGACCCGGACCCGCTGGACGACACCGGAATCGCCCAGCCCGCCCTGTTCGCCGTCGAAGTGGCCCTCTTCCGGCTGATGGAATCCCTCGGCGTCACGCCCAAGTACGTCGCGGGTCACTCCGTGGGCGAGATCGCCGCCGCGCATGTCGCGGGTGTGCTGTCGCTGGAGGACGCCTGCCGCCTGGTGGCCGCCCGCGCGAGGCTGATGCGGGCACTGCCGCCAGGCGGGGCGATGGTGGCGGTCCTGGCCACCGAGGCCGAGGTCCGCCCGCTCCTGAAGGGCGCGGTCGCGATCGCGGCGGTGAACGGGCCGGACTCGGTGGTGCTGTCCGGCGACGAGACCGCGGTCGCCGACGTCGTGGCGGGTCTGGGGGAGCGCCGTACCAGCAGGCTGCGCGTGTCGCACGCGTTCCACTCGCCCCTCATGGACCCGATGCTGGAGGAGTTCCGTACGGTCGTCGAGGGCCTCGCCTTCCACGCGCCCGCCCTCCCCGTCGTGTCCAACCTGACCGGCCGCCTCGCCGGTCCCGACGATCTGCGTACCGCCGACTACTGGGTCCGCCACGTCCGCGAGACCGTCCGTTTCGCCGACGGTGTCCGGGCCCTCGCCGACGGCGGGGCGAAGACCTTCCTCGAACTCGGCCCCGACGGCGTCCTCTCGGCGATGATCGAGGACTCCGCGCCGGAGGGCACCACCGTCGTCCCCGCGCTGCGCAAGGACCGGCCCGAGGAGGCCGCCCTGGTCACCGCGCTCGCCCGGCTGCACGTGACAGGAGTCCCGCTGGACTGGCGGGAGTTCTTCGCGGGCACCGGCGCGCGCCGTGTCGACCTGCCCGTCTACGCGTTCCAGCACCAGCGGTTCTGGCCGACGGCCTCGGTGCGCTCCACCGACGCGGCCGGTCTCGGCCTCGCCGCCACCGAGCATCCCGTGCTCGGCGCGATGATGACCGTCGCGGGCTCGGCGGAGCGGGTCCTCACCGGCACACTGTCCCTCGCCCTGCACCCCTGGCTGGCCGAGTACGCCGTCGATGGAGAGGCCGTCCTGCCGGGGACCGCGTTCCTGGAGGCCGCGATCCGCGCGGGCGACCAGGTCGAGTGCGACCGCGTGGCGGAACTGACCCTGACCGCGCCGCTGGTCGTGCCGGAACGTGGTGCGTCGCAGATCCAGGCACGGATCGGGGAACCCGACGACACCGGGGCCCGCGAACTGTGGTTCCACGCGCGCCCCGCCGACGACCCCGACGCCGAGTGGACGCCGCACGCCCACGGGCGCCTCGTACCGGCGGACGAGGCGGTGACCGGGTCCGGGTCCGGGGCGGGGTTCGGCGCCGCGCCGTGGCCGCCCACCGGTGCGACCGAGATCGATCCGGCCGACCTGTACGAAGAGTTCGCCGACGCGGGCCTGGAGTACGGGCCGACGTTCCGGGGCCTGCGCGCGCTCTGGCGGCAGGGCAGGCATTTCTACGCCGAGGTCGCCCTGCCCGACGAGGCGCGCGACACCGACGGCTTCGGCATCCATCCGGCGCTGCTGGACGCCGCCCTGCACGCGGCGGTACTGACCGGCGACCCGGAAGACGACGCCGAAGCCGGGCGGCTGCTCCCGGCCGAGTGGCGTGGCGTCACGCTGCACGCCGCCTCCGCGCGGGTGCTGCGCGCCCGGCTGACCCGCGAGGGGGACGGGTTCGCCCTGGTCGCGACCGACCCGCAGGGCGCGCCGGTCCTCTCGGCGGAGTCCGTGGTGCTGCGCCCGGCGGCACGCCGGCCGGACGCGCCGGCCCGACCGGACCACCAGCGGTCGCTGTTCCACCTGGAGTGGGCTCCGCTGCCGGCGACCGAAGCACCGGCCGACACCACCGGCCGGTTCGTGCTGGCGGACACCACGGGCGGATTCGGGCAGGCGGACTCCGCGCCCGCTCTGCCCTATCCGGGCGTGGAACCAGTGAAATCCCTGGCCGAATTGAGCGACCGTAGCGGGGTGGTGACACCGCAGGTGGTCCTGGTGCCCGTCGCGGGCGCGACAGAGCACGGCGCGATTGAGCACGGCCCATCGGCGGTGCACGGTCCGTCGGCGGTGCATGGCGCGTCCGTGGTGCATGGCGTGTCCGTGGTGCACGAGGTGACGCACCGGGTGCTGGCGCTGCTGCGGGAGTACCTGGCCGAGGACCGGCTCGCCCGCACCCGGCTGCTGTTCGTCACCGAGGGCGCGGTCGCGCCGGAGGGCGACGATGTGCCGAACCTGGCCGGCGCGGCGGTATGGGGCCTGGTGCGGGCCGCGCAGATGGAGAACCCCGGCCGGTTCCTGCTCGCCGATGTCGACGGCACGGCGGCCACGGCGGCCGTGCTGCCGGGGCTGCCGGGGACGGACGAGGAGCAGTTCATGGTCCGGGAGGGAGCCGTCCGGGTCCCGCGCTTGATGGCCGCCCCTGACGCGCCCGCCGGAGGACCTGTTCCCTCTCCCGAAGCGCGCGCCGGAGGTTCTGTTCCCTCTCCCGAAGCGCCCGCCGGGGGAGCAGTTCCCACCTCCGACGCGCCCGCCGGAGCATCCGGCCCGGCCCGGGACCGTAGTCCGTGGGGCCCCGACGGCACCGTACTGATCACCGGCGGCACCGGCGGCCTGGGCCGTCTGCTGGCCCGGCACCTGGTGGCCGAGCGCGGAACCCGGCACCTGGTGCTGGCCGGCCGGCGTGGTGCCGGGGCGCCGGGCGCGGCCGAGCTGCGCGAGGAGCTGACCGCACTCGGCGCCGACGTGTCCCTCGCCGCCTGCGACTTCGCCGACCCCGGCGCCGTACGGGAGTTGCTGGCCGCGATCCCCGCCGGGCGCCCGCTGTCCGCCGTGGTGCACGCCGCCGGTGTGCTCGACGACGGTGTGCTCGACGCCCTCACTCCGGAGCGGATGGACACCGTGCTGCGGCCGAAGGCCGACGCCGCCTGGCATCTGCACGAGGCGACCCGTACGGCGGACCTCGGGGCGTTCGTCCTCTTCTCGTCGGTGGCGGGCGTGATGGGCAGCCCCGGTCAGGCGAACTACGCGGCCGCCAACGCCTTCCTCGACGCGCTGGCCCAGCACCGCAAGGCCAACGGGCTGGCCGGGACCTCGATCGCCTGGGGCCCCTGGGCACAGGACAGCGGTATGACCAGCGGGCTGAGCGCGGCCCATATCGAGCGGATGAACCGGTCGGCGACACCGCCGCTCGGCGCGGAGCAGGGTCTCGCGCTCTTCGACGCCGTCACCGGCCGTGCCGAGGCCGGCCTGATCGCCATGCGTACGGCGAGCAAGGCGGGGCCCGGCTCCGCGACGTTCGCCGGTGCGGTGCCGCCGATCCTGCGCGGCCTGGTCCGGGCCGGCCGCCGGACCGCCGCCGCCGACGACCGGGCGGCGGACCTCGAAGCGGTGCTGAGGGACAAGCGCGAGAACGAGCGGGTGCCGTTCCTCACCGATCTGGTGCGGGGCGAGGCGGCGGCCGTACTGGGGCACCGGTCCTCGGACCAGGTCGGCGCCGAGTGGGAGTTCGACCGGCTCGGGTTCGACTCGCTCACGGCGATCGAGATGCGCAACCGGCTCACCGCGGCGACCGGTCTGCGGATGCCGGCCACGCTGATCTTCGACTACCCGACACCGGTCACGGTCGCGGAATTCCTCGCGTCCCGCCTCGGCGACGGCGTCGTGGCGGACACGCAACCGGCTCTCCCCGCCGAGTTCGACCGGCTGGAGGCGGCGCTGTCCACCGCGCTGTCGGCCGACCTCGACGAGGGGACCAGGGCGGGCGCGGCGGCGCGGCTGCGGACGATGCTCGCCCGGGTGACAGGAGGAAGCACCGAGAACACCGAACACGACGTACAGCGACGGATCGAAGAGGCGAGCGCCGACGAGGTCCTGGCCTTCATCGACAGTGAGCTCGGCCGACCGGGGGACCACTGACCACGGGGGACAACTGAGCACAGAGGACCACTGAGCACAGAGGACCACTGACATCAGGCGGCCCCCGACCACAGTCGACCCCGGTCGATCTCCCAGTCCGATCTCTCAGGTCGATCTCTCAAGCGGAAGCGGAAAGGCTCGTTGACCATGGCTGACCAAGACAAGCTCGTCGAATACCTGAAGTGGGTCACGAAGGATCTGCATCAGACGCGGCGGCGTCTGGAGGAGGCCGAGTCCGGTCGGTACGAGCCGGTGGCGATCGTCGGCATGGCCTGCAGGTTCCCCGGCGGAGTGCGCTCGCCGGAGCAGCTGTGGGACCTGGTGTCCTCCGGCGGCGACGCGATCTCCGGCTTCCCCGCCGACCGCGGCTGGGACTCCGGGACACTGGGCGGGGACGACCGAAGCCGCAGCGTGACCGGGCAGGGCGGATTCCTCTACGACGCGGCCGAGTTCGACCCCGGCTTCTTCGGGATCAGCCCGCGTGAGGCGCTGGCCATGGACCCGCAGCAGCGGCTGCTGCTGGAGGTCGCCTGGGAGGCCGTCGAACGCACCGGTATCGACCCGCTGGCCCTGCGCGGCAGCCAGACCGGCGTATTCGTCGGCACCAACGGCCAGGACTACGTCCGCCTGGTGGCCGAGGCCCGGGAAGAGATGGACAGCCAGGGCGGCACCGGGCTCGCGGCGAGTGTGATCTCCGGGCGGCTGTCGTACGTACTCGGCCTCGTGGGGCCGGCGGTCACCGTGGACACGGCATGTTCGTCTTCGCTGGTCTCCCTGCACCTGGCGGCGCACGCGCTGCGCAGCGGGGAGTGCTCCCTCGCGCTCGCGGGCGGGGTCACCGTCATGACGACCCCCGCGAGCTTCGCCGGGTTCGGCGTCCAGGGCGGGCTGGCTCCCGACGGCCGCTGCAAGGCCTTCGCCGACGCGGCGGACGGCACCGGCTGGTCCGAGGGCGTCGGCCTGGTGATGGTGGAGCGGCTGTCCGACGCCGTACGCAACGGGCACGACATCCTCGCCGTGATACGCGGCTCCGCCGTCAACCAGGACGGCGCCTCCAACGGCCTCACCGCCCCCAACGGCCCCTCCCAGCAGCGGGTCATCCGGCAGGCCCTGGCCTCCGCCGGGCTCTCCCCGGCGGACGTCGACGCGGTGGAGGCGCACGGTACGGGTACGACGCTGGGCGACCCGATCGAGGCGCAGGCGCTGCTCGCGACGTACGGTCAGGACCGCGAACGCCCGCTGTATCTGGGCTCGGTGAAGTCGAACCTCGGCCACACCCAGGCGGCGGCGGGCGCCGCCGGGCTCATCAAGACGGTCATGGCCATGCGGCACGGGGTGCTGCCGCGCACCCTGCACATCGACACCCCGTCCTCCCACGTGGACTGGGCCGAGGGCCGCGTCGACCTGCTCACCGCCCACACCGACTGGCCCCGGACCGACCACCCGCGCCGGGCCGGTGTGTCCTCGTTCGGCATCAGCGGCACCAACGCGCACGTGCTCCTGGAGGAACACACACCGGACGGCCCCGAGACCGGCGTGGACGCGGGAATCGAGGCCGGTGCCGCAGTCGAGGCCGGTGCCGGAGCCGGGGCCATGTCCGGAGCCGCCGAGTCGCCCGCCCCGGTGGTCGGCGTGGTGCCCTGGCTCGTCGCCGGCCGGACCGCGACCGCGCTGGACGCGCAGGTCGAACAGCTGAGGCGGTTCATCGCGGAGAACGCGAAGTGCTCGGCCCTGGACGTCGGATACTCCCTGGCCACCGCCCGCTCGGCGTTCGAGCACCGCGCGGTGCTGCTCGCCTCCGACGAGGGAATCCTCGAAGCCGCCAGGGGCGAGGCCGGAGACCCGCCGGTCGCCGTCGCCTTCTCCGGGCAGGGCGCGCAGCGCCTCGGCATGGGACGTGGCCTGTACGAGCGGTTCCCCGCGTTCGCGCGGGCGCTGGACGCGGTCCTGACGGAGTTCGCCGCCGCCGAATCCACCCCGGCCCTGGAAACCGGACCCTCCGCGCTCCCGGAAGCCACCCCTCACCCCGACCTGGCCCGGCTCCGCGAGGTCATCTGGGGCGACGACCCGGCCCCGCTCGACGGCACCGGGTACGCCCAGCCCGCCCTCTTCGCGATCGAAGTGGCCCTCTACCGGCTGGTCGAATCGCTGGGCGTACGCCCCCGGTTCGTGGCCGGACACTCCATCGGCGAGATCACGGCCGCGCACGTCGCCGGCGTGCTGTCCCTCCCCGACGCCTGCCGCCTCGTCGCCGCCCGCGCCGGCCTGATGTCACAACTCCCCACCGGCGGCGCGATGGTGGCGGTCGAGGCCACCGAGGACGAGGTCACCCCGCTGCTGGCCGGACAGGTGTCGGTCGCCGCCGTCAACGGCCCCTCCTCGGTGGTGCTCTCCGGCACCGAGGACGCCGTCGCGGCCGTGACGGCCCGGCTGGCGGGACGCCGTACGAGCAAGCTGTCCGTCAGCCACGCCTTCCACTCCCCGCTCATGGACCCGATGCTGGACGCGTTCCGTACCGTCGTCGGGCAACTGACCTTCCACACCCCCGAGATCGACCTCGTCTCCAACCTGACCGGCGCCCTCGCCACCCCCGACGAGCTGCGCTCGCCCGACTACTGGGTCCGGCACGTCCGCGAGACCGTACGCTTCGCCGACGGCGTACGGGCACTGACCGACGCCGGAGCCGGGGTGCTGCTGGAGCTCGGCCCCGACGGGATCCTCTCGCCGCTGATGCGGGAGTCCGCGCCCGAGCACACGCACGTCGTCCCGCTGCTGCGCAAGGACCGGGACGAGGAAACGGCCGCAGTCACCTGCCTCGCCCGGCTGCACGCGGCCGGGGTAGCGGTCGACTGGACGGAGTTCTTCGCCGGCACCGGCGCCCGCCGTATCGACCTGCCGACGTACGCCTTCCAGCGCGAACGCTACTGGCCCCAGGCGGCGGGGGCGGTCCCGCCGTCCCTCGCGGGAGCCGGGGACGGGGCCGACGCCGACTTCTGGGCCGCCGTCGAGAGCGAGGACCTGTCGGACCTCGCCGCCCGCCTCGGCATCGACGCCGACGCCCTCGGCGGTGTCGTCCCCGCGCTGTCGGCGTGGCGCGGCAGGCGACGGGCCCGCTCGCTCGCCGACTCACTGCGGTTCCGGGAGAGCTGGCAGCCGCTGCGCGGCACCGCCGCCGCCACCCTGCCCGGCGTATGGCTGGTGGCGCTGCCCGCCGACGGGCCGGACGTCGACACCGCCTGGCTGCGGCCACTGCTGGACGGGCTCGGCCCCGACACGGTCCACGTGACCCTGGACAAGCGCCCCGACCGCGCCGAACTCGCCGAGGAACTGGGCGCGTTGGCGGCCGGCGGCATGCGCTTCGCCGGAGTGGTCTCGCTGCTCGCCGCGACCGAGGCGCGACGCTGGACGAGCGTCCCGGTGGGCCTGATCGACACCGCCGTACTGGTCCAGGCACTCGACGACGCCGGGATCCCCGCGCGGGTCTGGTCCGTCACCAGGGGAGCGGTGTCGGTGGACGAGGGCGACCCCGTCACCCACCCGCGCCAGGCCGCCCTCTGGGGCCTGGGCCGGGTGGCCGCGATGGAGTACCCGGACCGCTGGGGCGGCGTCGTCGACCTGCCGGCCGCGCCGGACGACCGTACGGTACGGCGGCTCATCGGCATCCTCGGCGGGCCCGGCGACGAGGACCAGCTCGCCGTCCGCGCCTCCGGTGTGTACGGCAGGCGGCTGCTGCCCGCCCCGTCCCGCGACGGCGCCCCGACCTGGCGGCCGGCCGGAACGGTCCTCATCACCGGAGGCACCGGCGCACTCGGCTCCCACCTGGCCCGCTGGCTCGCCGAACACGGCGCGGAACACCTGCTGCTCCTCAGCCGCCGAGGCCCCCTCTCGCCGGGCGCGGCCGACCTGGAGGCGGAGCTGACCGCGCTCGGCGCGCGCGTCACCGTCGCCGCCTGCGACACGGCGAACCGCGCCGAGCTGGAAGGCGTACTCGCCGCCGTCCCCGAGGAGTTCCCGCTGACCGGGGTCGTACACGCCGCCGGAGTGCTCGACGACGCCGTACTCGACGGACTGACCCCGCAGCGGTTCGGCGCGGTGTTCCGGGCGAAGGTCGCCCCCGCGATGCTGCTGGACGAACTCACCCGCGACCGCGACCTGTCGGTCTTCGCCCTGTTCTCCTCGGTGGCCGGCGCCGTCGGCAACCTCGGCCAGGCGAACTACGCCGCCGCCAACACGGTGCTCGACGCGCTCGCCCAGCAGCGCCGGGCACAGGGCCTGCCCGCGACCTCCGTCGCCTGGGGCGCCTGGGAGGGCGGCGGCATGGCCGCCGGTGTCGAGGACGTGATACGCGAGAGCGGCACCACGGCCCTCGAACCCGGCCTGGCCCTCGGGGTGCTGGCCGAACTGGTCGCCGCGCCGGACCCCGTCACGGTGGTCGCCGACCTGGGGCGGAGTGACGTACTGGAGGCGCTGTTCAGCCTGCGGGCCAACGCGTCCCTGAGCACCCTGCCCGCCGCCCAGGAAGCCCTGCGCTCCGCCAAGGACGTCCGCCGCGACAGCGAGTCGGTGGCCTCCGAGCTACGGCAACGGCTGTACGAGGCACCGGAGTCCGAGCGTTCGGCGCTGCTGCTGGACCTCATCCGGGCCCACGCGGCCGGCGTCCTCGGCCACCCGGGCCCCGAAGCCATCAGCGTGGACCGGGTCTTCCAGGACCTCGGCTTCGACTCGCTGACCTCGATGGAACTGCGCAACCAACTGGCGCGCGTCACCGGCCTCACACTGCCCGCCGGCCTCCTCTTCGACTACCCGAGGCCCCGGGCGCTCGCCGACCACCTCGCGGGCGAACTGATGGGACAGCGGCCCGGGAGGGACGCCCCCGCGCTCGCCGCGGCCCCCGCCCTCGCGTCCGACGACCCGATCGTGATCGTCGGCATGGCCTGCCGCTTCCCCGGCGGCGCCGACTCACCCGACCAGCTGTGGGACCTCGTCTCCCACGGCCGCGACGCCATCTCCGGGTTCCCCACCGACCGGGGCTGGGGGCTGGAGGGCGAGGGCGGCTTCCTCTACGACGCCGCCGACTTCGACCCGGAGTTCTTCGACATCTCACCGCGCGAGGCCCTGGGAATGGACCCGCAGCAGCGGCTGCTGCTGGAGACCTCCTGGGAGGCGATCGAACAGGCCGGTATCGACCCGGTCGCTCTGCGCTCCAGCCGCACCGGCGTGTTCGTCGGCAGCAACAGCGTGGACTACATGCATGTCATCGCCCGCGCCCGGGACATGGAGGGCCGCGGCGTCATGCTCGCACCCGCCGTCATGTCCGGCCGGGTCTCGTACGCCCTCGGCCTCGAAGGGCCCGCCGTCACCGTGGACACGGCCTGCTCGTCGTCCCTGGTGTCCCTGCACCTCGCCGCCCAGGCGCTGCGTGGCGGCGAGTGCTCGCTCGCGCTGGCGGGCGGCGTGACGGTCATGACCACGTCGGCGAGCTTCGCCGGATTCCGGCACCACGGAGGCCTCGCCCCCGACGGCCGGTGCAAGGCGTTCGCCGACTCGGCCGACGGCACCGGCTGGTCGGAAGGCGTCGGCATGCTCGTCGTCGAGCGGCTGTCCGACGCCCGACGCAACGGACACCCCGTCCTGGCCGTGGTACGCGGCTCCGCCGTCAACCAGGACGGCGCGTCCAACGGTCTGACCGCGCCGAACGGCCCGTCCCAGCAGCGAGTGATCCGCCAGGCCCTCGCCGCCGGCGGCCTGACCACCGGCGACGTCGACGCGGTGGAGGCACACGGCACGGGCACCACCCTCGGCGACCCGATCGAGGCGGAAGCGCTGCTGGCGACGTACGGGCAGGAACGCGACCCGGCACGCCCGCTGCTGCTCGGCTCGGTGAAGTCCAACCTCGGCCACGCGCAGGCCGCCGCCGGTGTGGCCGGTCTGATCAAGACGGTCATGGCGCTGCGCCACGGCGTGCTGCCGCGCACCCTCCACGTGGACGCCCCGTCCTCGCACATCGACTGGTCGGCCGGTTCGGTCCGGCTGCTGACCGACAACGCCGGATGGCCGCAGACGGAACGCCCGCGCCGGGCAGGCGTGTCCGCGTTCGGGATCAGCGGCACCAACGCGCACGTCATCCTCGAACAGGCCCCGCCCGAGGAGTTGACGGACGACGTCCCGGCGCCCTCGGTGACGCCCCGCGTCGTGCCGTGGCTGCTGTCCGCCAAGAGCGGGGCCGCCCTCGAAGCCCAGGTGGACCGGCTGACGTCCTTCGCCGCCGCGAACGGCCACAGCCCGCTGGACATCGGCTTCGCGCTCGCCACCGAACGCTCGGCGTTCGACCACCGGGCCGCCCTGCTGGCCACCGGCGACTCGGTGACCGAGGCCGTCCGCGGTACCGTCACCCCCGGACCGCTGGCGGTTGTCTTCTCGGGCCAGGGCAGCCAACGCCTCGGCATGGGACGGGAGTTGTACGACCGCTTCCCGGCCTTCGCGGAGGCGCTCGACACCGTACTCGCGGAGCTCTCCGCCCCGGGACCGGACGCGCTGCGCGAGGTGATCTGGGGCCAGGACCCGGACCGGCTCGGCGACACCGGTGTCGCCCAACCCGCCCTGTTCGCCGTCGAGGTGGCCCTCTTCCGCCTCCTGGAATCCCTCGGTGTCACCCCGAAGTTCGTGACGGGCCACTCGATCGGCGAGATCACGGCCGCGCACGTCGCGGGCGTACTGTCACTGGCGGACGCCTGCACACTCGTCACCGCCCGCGCCCGCCTCATGGGGGAACTCCCGCCCGGCGGTGCGATGGTAGCCCTGCGCGCCACGGAGGACGAGGTCACCCCGCTGCTCGCCGGGCAGGTGTCCCTCGCCGCCGTGAACGGCCCCTCCTCGGTGGTCGTCTCCGGCGACGAGGACGCCGTACGGGACATCGCGGCACGGTTCGAGGAGCGCGGTACACACCGGCTGACCGTCAGCCACGCCTTCCACTCGCCGCTCATGGACCCCATGCTGGAGGACTTCCGCGCCGCCCTGGCCGGCCTGGAGTTCCACGAGCCGACTGTCCCGGTGGTGTCCAACCTCACCGGCGCCCTCGCCACCGGCGACGAACTGCGCTCGCCCGACTACTGGGTCCGACACGTCCGCGGCACAGTTCGCTTCGCCGACGGCATCAGGACCCTCTCCGACAGCGGCGTACGGACCTTCCTCGAACTCGGCCCCGACGGCGCGCTCACCGCGATGATCCGGGAATCGGCGGCCGACGACGCCGTCGCCGTAGCGCTGCTGGGCAAGGACCAGCCGGAGGAGAGCGCCGCCGTCACCGCACTCACGCGGCTGCATGTGAGCGGAGCGCCGGTGGACTGGCGCGCGTTCTTCGCGGGCACCGGCGCGCGCCGCGTCGACCTGCCGACGTACGCCTTCCAGCACGAGCGGTACTGGCCGTCCGGATCGCCCGTACCGACCGACCTGTCCGGCGTGGGCCTCGACCCGACCGGGCACCCCCTCATCGGCGCGGCCGTGACCGTCGCGGGCTCGGACGATCTCGTACTGACCGGGTCCCTCTCCCCGGCGATCCACCCCTGGCTCGCCGAGCCGCGCATCGGCGGAACGGCGTACTTCCCCGGCACCGGCTTCCTGGAACTGGCCGTCCGGGCCGGTGACCAGGCCGGCCACGACCGCGTCGAACACCTCACCGTCACCGAGCCGTTGCCGCTCCCCGCCCAGGGCGCGACACAGATCCAGGCGCGGGTCGGCGAGCCGGACGCGGACGGCCACCGGGACCTGCGGCTGTACGCCCGGCCCGCCGACGCGGCCGACGGCGACTGGCGCCTCCACGCGACCGGCGTGCTCGGCTCCCGTTCGCCCGGGATCACGCCCGACGCCGGGTTCGACGCCACCGAGTGGCCGCCGCCCGAGTCCACCCCGGTCGACCTCGACGGCCTCCACGAGCGCCACGCACAGGCGGGCCTGGAATACGGCCCCGCGTTCCGCGGCCTGCGGGCGCTCTGGCGCCGGGGCGACGAGGCGTTCGCCGAGGTCACCCTGGAGGGCGGGGCACCGGACGCGAGCGGCTACGGACTGCACCCGGCGCTGCTCGACGCGGTGCTGCACGCCGCCCCGTACACAGGCGAGAGTGGCGAGTCGGCCGGTGACAGCGTGCTGCCCGTCACCTGGAACGGCGCCTCCCTGCACGCCTCCGGCGCCACCGTGCTGCGCGCCCGGATCGCCCGTACCGGACCGGACACCGTCACGCTCACCGCGACCGACACCGACGGCATGCCGGTCATCTCGGTCGACTCGCTGACGCTGCGTCCGGTGACGGAAGCCCAGCGGGACAACCGCGCGGGACAGAATCCGCTCGACTCGCTCTACCGCGTCGAATGGCGCCCCGCCCCGACCCAGCCGACCCCGCTCGCGGGCGCCCGGTGGGCCGTCGTCGGGGACGACCGGCTCGACCTCGGCAACGCGATGGCACTGGGCGGCGAGACCATCGCCGCCTACGCCGAGACCCTCGCCGGAGCGATCGGTGAGAACGGCGACAACGGCCCCGTACCGAACGGATTCGTGGTCGCGGTCGCCGGTGACTCCGGCCCCGAAGCCGTGCACGAGGAGACTCACCGGGCCCTCGCGCTGATGCAGGAGTGGCTGGCCGAGGAGAAGTTCGCCCGCTCCCGGCTCCTCTTCGTCACTCGCGGCGCCATGCCCGTGGACGGCGAGGACATACGCGACCTGGCCGCCGCCGCCGTATGGGGCCTGGTGCGCTCAGCGCAGTCGGAGAACCCCGGCCGCTTCCTGCTGGTGGACATCGACGACGCGCACATATCGGCGCCGGCCCTGTCCGGCCTGCTCGCCTCCGACGAGGAACAGTGGGTGCTCCGCGAGCGGACGGCCAGGGTCGCCCAACTCGCCCGGGTGCCGGAGCAGCCTCCCACCGAGCAGTCTCTCTCCGAGCGGGCCTGGAACGCTGACGGGACCGTGCTCATCACCGGCGGCACCGGCGGCCTCGGCGGGGATCTGGCCCGGCACCTGGTGGCCACGCGCGGCGTCCGGCACCTGCTGCTGGCCGGCCGCCGGGGCGCCGACGCGCCGGGCGCCGCCGCACTGCGCGACGAACTGACCGCCGCCGGGGCGCGGGTGACCCTCGCCGCCTGCGACGTCACCGACCCCGTCGCCGTACGGGACCTGGTGGCCTCCGTACCGGCCGAACACCCGCTGACCGCCGTGGTGCACACCGCCGGTGTCCTGGACGACGGCCTGATCGCCTCGCTCACCCCCGAACGAATCGACACCGTACTGCGGCCCAAGGCCGACGCCGCCTGGCACCTGCACGAGGCAACCGGCGGACTCGACCTGGCGGCCTTCGTGCTCTACTCCTCGGTGTCCGGCGTCATGGGCAGCCAGGCACAGGCCGGCTACGCGGCGGGCAACGCCTACCTCGACGCCCTGGCCCGCCACCGGCACGGCCTGGGACTGCCCGCCACCTCGCTGGCATGGGGCTTCTGGGGCCGCCGCACCGGCATGACCGGCCACCTCACCGACACCGACATCCAGCGCATGAGCCGCTCCGGCACACCGCCGCTCACCCCGGAACTCGGCCTGGCCCTCTTCGACACGGCCTTGACCCGCGACGAGGCCGCGCTGGTCCCGCTCCGGGTGGACCGCTCGCGGGCGCTCCAGCAGGTACACCCCCTGCTGCGCCACCTCATCGCCGGCGCCAGGCCCACGGCCGCCGGAAAGGCCAGGTCGTTCGCCACCGTACGGGACAAGCTCCGCGGCCTCGACCCCACCGAGCAGGAGAAACTGCTGGTGGAACTGGTGGTGGGCACCTCCGCCGTACTCCTCGGCCGACGCGACGCGGACGCGCTGGACCCCGAACGGGCCTTCCTCACCCTGGGGTTCGACTCGCTGATCGCGCTGGAGCTGCGCAATCAGCTCGGCGAGGCGCTGAGCATACGAGTGCCCACGTCGGTGGTCTTCGAGAGCCGGACGCCGGTCGGGCTCGCCCAGTGGCTGCGCGGCAGGCTCGCCGACCAGGGCGGCCTGAGCGCGGCGGCCGAACCCGGCGCGCTGACCGCCATCCAGGAGAACACCCAGGACTCGCTGGTCGGCATGTTCTTCGACACGGTGAACTCCGGCAAGCAACTGGAGGCGATGCGGCTGCTGATGGCCGTCGCCGCCACCCGCCCGTCCGTCGCGGCATCCGCCGAGGTGGAGGAACTGCCCCAGCCGGTGACCCTGGCCTCGGGACCGAGCGGCCCCCGGCTGATCTGCGTCAGCGCCCCCGGCGCGAACGGAGGTGTGCACCAGTACGCCAGGATCGCCTCCCGCTTCCGCGGCAACAGGCACGTCTCCGCACTGCCGTTGCTCGGTTTCGCCGAGGGCGAGCCACTGCCCGCCGACAGCGAGACCGCGGCCCGGCTGATCGCGGAGAGCGCGCTGCTGGCCAGCGACGGCGAACCGTTCGTCCTGGTCGGCTACTCGACGGGCGGCACGTTCGCCTACCGGGCGGCGGGCGTGCTGGAGGAAGTCTGGGGCGTCCGGCCCGAGGGCATCATCATGCTCGACACCCTGAGCCTGGGGTACGGGGCCGGCGAACAGGTCGACTGGGGCGCGGTCCAGACCAACTACCTCGCGGGCATCGACTCGCCGTCGGTGAAGCTGAACAGCGCCCGGCTTTCGGCCATGGCGTACTGGTTCATCCGGATGACCACCGGTGACGCCGAGCGGTACCACACCTCGGTGCCCAGCCTGCTCATCCGGTGCGGGGACGCGCTGCCGGGCGTCGGCCACGGCGACGAGGTGCCGGCGGTGCCCGCCACCGCGACGCGCATGATCGACGCGGATCATCTGACGCTCATCTCCGACGACTCGGCGGAGACCGCGCGCCTGATGGAGGAATGGCTCACGACACTCGACCCGGAGGCCTGAGGCCTGAAGCCGTGACGTGAGGTGATGTGACGCCTGGCGCCTGAGCCGGGGCGGACAGGACCCAGATCCTGTCCGCCCCGGCTCAGGCCCGCGCGCCGCCGTCGACCCGCAGGACCGTGCCGGTCACGTAGGAGGAACGGTCGCTGAGGAGCCAGGCGGCGGCCTGGGCGATTTCGTCGGGGTCGGCCGCGCGGCGCAGCGGCGTGTGCGTCGTGAGTCGCTCCTGGAGACCGGGCGAATCGGCTTCCCAGCTGCGGATCATCTCGGTCAGCGTGTTGCCGGGAGCGATCGCGTTGACGCGGATGCCTTCCGGGCCGTAGGTGACGGCGGCCGACTCGGTGAGGCTGTTGACCGCCCGCTTCATCGCGCCGTAGGCGGGCAGCTCGGGGTTGCCCATGAGGCTGCCGACGGATGAGTTGTTGACAATGGCGCCCGTCCCGGCGGTGGCTCGGATGGCGGCGATCTCGGCGATCATGGCCAGCCAGACGCCCTTGAGGTTCACGCCGTAGATGCGGTCGAAGTCGGCCTCCGGCATCTGGTCCATCGGGCCGGGCCGCTGGATCGTCGCGCCGTTGTTGAACGCGATGTCGAGCCTGCCGTACAGGTTCACGGTGCGGTCCACCGCGGCGCGCACGCCGGCCGCGTCGGCCAGGTCGCACACCACGTACTCCGCGGTGCCGCCCGCCGCCCGGATCTCCTCGGTCACCGTCATGAGCTGGGCCTCCGTCCGGGCCGCGAGAAGCACTCGGGCGCCCTCGCGGGCGAAGAGCCGGGCCGCGGCGGCACCGATGCCGCGTCCGGCACCGGTGATGAAGGCGACCTTGTCGGCCAGCAGGCCCAGGGCCGCGGGGTCGGTTGACGTGCCGGTAACCGGTGTGTTGTCCATGGCAGCGAGTCTGCGCCCGTCCGCGAAGCCCAGCCAGGCACCGGCGGTACCTGGCTGAGCCGGCCGACGTCTGTACACACTGGGGATGTGGATCGAAGAGAACTGGCGAACTTCCTGCGCGGCCGACGCGAGCGGATCACCCCCGCCGAGGCCGGGCTGCCCGCCGGCCCGCGCCGCCGCACCCCTGGGTTGCGCCGTGAGGAGGTGGCGCAGCTGGCGTTCATCTCGACGGAGTACTACACGCGGCTGGAGCAGGCCCGGTCGCCACACCCGTCCCATGAGGTGCTGGCCGGGCTGGCTCGGGCCCTGCGCCTGTCGGACGCCGAGCGTGACCATCTCCACTACCTCGCCGGCGCACCGCCGCTCCCGTCGGCCGGGCCCTCGCGCGAGGTACGGCAGAGCATCCTCGACCTGCTGCACCGACTGCCGCAGGCCGCGGCAACCGTCACGTCCGCGACCTTTGACGTACTCGCCTGGAACGATCTGGCGGCAGCTCTGATGGAGGACTTCTCCGCTCTGCCGCGACGCGACCGCAATTTCCTGCGCCGTGCCTTTCTCGGGTCGCACACGCAGGGGAACCGGCTGTACGGAGTGTCGGACGCGGACGAGTTCGCCCGCTTCTCGACGCGGCGGCTGCGCGCCGCCGCCGCCCGCTACCCCGACGATCCGGAGGTGGCCGCGCTGGTAGCCGAACTCCTCGACGCGAGCGAAGAGTTCACCCGCCTCTGGGAGTCCCACGACGTGTCCACCGAGCCCACCCTGCGCAAGACCTTCCAGCACCCACTGGTCGGCCCGGTCACGGTCAACTGCGACGCCCTCGACATCACCGACCGCGACCAGCAGCTCGTGATCTACACCGCCGTACCGGGTTCGCCCTCCGAGGAGGCCCTACGGCTGCTGTCGGTCATCGGCACACAGCGCATGGACGTAAACCACTGAGCCACTACCCACTTCGTTGGTTCGCCGTGAGTGTGGACAAAGCGGTGGACAGAGATCACGCGAGCGGCAGACTTGTCACATGACCGCATCGGATCCCAAGACCGACCTTCACTTCTACCTGCAGTCCGCCCGAGATGCCCTGCTGTGGAAGCTCGAAGGGCTCTCGGAGTACGACATCCGCCGCCCACTGACACCGACCGGCACCAACCTCCTGGGCCTGGTGAAACACGCGGCCGGCGTGGAGTTGGGCTACCTCGGCGACACCTTCGGACGCCCGTCCGGTGAGCCGCTGCCCTGGCTCGAAGACGGTGCTGAGACCAACGCGGACATGTGGGCCACCGCCGACGAGTCACGGAAGCAGATGGTGGAGCTCTACCGCCGGGCGTGGGCCCACGCGGACGCGACGGTCGACGCGCTGCCGCTGGACACGATCGGCAGGGTCCCGTGGTGGCCGAGCGACAGGGACGAGGTGACGTTGCACCATGCCGTGGTGCGCGTCATCGCAGATACGCACCGGCACGCCGGGCACGCCGACATCCTCCGGGAACTCATGGACGGTGCGGTGGGGATGAACAAGGGCAACGACAGCATGCCGCCGGGCGACTCGGAGTGGTGGGAGAACTACCGACGCCGACTGGAGCGTGCGGCTCAGGAGGCCGACCGGGACACGTAACTCCGGAGACCGATCGGGAGGGCGATCTCTGTGCGGGTGAAGTGGTTTGCCGACCCGGTGCCGCGTGGGTAGCGTCGCCGTCCGTGACCCCGACTCTGCGCACCGAGCGGCTACTACTGGAGCCGTATGTCCCCGGGGACGAAGAGGACTTCGTCGCTCTGTTCCAGGACACCAGGGTGTCGCGATGGATGGGTGACGGACCTGTTTCCGAAGCAGCGGACCGGGCTCTGTTCGGGCGGATCTTCACCAAGGTCTATGCCCAGGACCTGTTCGATGTCTGGGCTGTTCGTCGGGACGGACTCCTGGTCGGGCATGCCGAGATCAAGCCGACCGATGTCGTCGGAGGCCACGAGATCATTTACGCTCTGGCGCCGGTGGCCTGGGGGGTTGGCCTGGGAACCGGGCTGGCGGAAGCGATCGTCGCCCATGGCTTCGGCCCTCTTGGACTGACCGAGGTCTACGCCACCGTAGCCGCACAGAACAAGGCCTCACTGACCCTGCTGGACAGAATCGGCTTCGAGCATGTCCGGGACATCGAAGAGGACCACGGCAGCACCACCCGCGTGTTGGTCCGCCGTCCGACTGCGAGCGACAAGCTGCCCCTCGCTCGATAGGGGCGAGCAAACCGCTGCCTTTGAGACCACCTGGGCCGGCCCGGTCAAGAACCACGGGTCGGGTACTGGGGCACTGAGCGGGTAGTCATGACGGCGGCTCCCGCCCTGACGGATGGGTGATGGAACCCGCCCCGGCCGGAGTCCTGCCAGGGATACGTCGGCCGGGGCGGGGGCTCAGCGGGGGTGTCCGGCCTGTGTGTACGGCCGGACCGGGTAGGCCTGTGCCTGGTGGTGCATGGCCATGAGCTCCACCTCGCAGGTTCGGCAGGCGTACAGGGGTGTTGTGCCTGAGGTGTGGCCGGGGCCGCCTGGAGCGGTCATCTGGCCGATGCGGATGGTCTGGACGTGGCGGCGGGGGCAGCGGAAGCAGTCGCCGAGCAGGGGGTAGGCGGGCAGGCCGGGACGCACGTCGATGTTCACGATTCCTCCGGGGCCTGACAGCCGCAGAGGGCGTGGTCACCCAGATCGACCCAGGCGCCCGCGACGTCCCAGCGCTGGAGGGCCGCCCAGTTCCGGCAGCCTTCCAGTCTCAGGTCCAGCATCCCCCGGGATCGTTCGGTGGCGTGCCGGTCGTAGATGAAGGCGAGCGGTCGGTCGGTGTCGGACATGGTCGGCTCCATAACGGACGGTGTGCTGACCGTCACAGCGTGCCGACCTGGTCGCGCGGCGAGTTTCACAGAATGTGAAACTCCGCCTCCTTGACAACCGTTCAGCCGTTACAGCCCCATCCATTGCGCCAGGTTGGAAAGGGTCTCGCTGCTCTGCCGCTCAGCCCGACGAAGCGACAGCACTGTTTCCCGAGCGTGCGGATGGAACCGCGCCTGCTGCGGCGCTGCCTTGCGGGCCTTGTGCAGCGAAGCCTCCGCTGCGGCCCGGTCGCCGGTCCACAACTGGGCGCGCCCCAGGTCGATGAAGTGATGACCGACCCGGTCGGGGTAGGTCTTCTCGAACGCCTCAGAGAACCGCACGCTCCGGGCCTCTCGTACGGCTTCTCCGTACTCGCCGAGCTCAACGTGCATGGCGACCTTGTGGATCGCGGTGTTCGTCGGCCCGAATGACAGGACATAGTTCTGCGTGTCACGCCCCAGCCGCATCGCGGTCTCGTCGGCTTCTTTCCACTCGGCCTTCGCTTGGCCGCTGTCCTGGCTGCGGGCGGCGAGCATGGTGGTCCGCAGGCGCAGGTTCCCTTGCACGCACAGCGCCGATACGTCCCCGGCGGAAGCCGCGTCTTCGACATCGTGCAGGGAACGGCCCATCAGCCGTATACCCACCTCGTGGCGTCCGCTGTTGAAGCAGCTCTGAGCGCGCAGATACGCGGTGAGCAGCGGCATGTTCGGGTCGTCGCTGCGCTCGGCGCTGTACGACATGCGCGCGAGGATGGTGTTGCCCATGTCCAGATGTCCGAGCTTGTGGGCCACGTCGTGCACGCATCGGTAGGTGTACGCCAGAAACCGGTGTGCGCGTTCCTTGTCGGCTCCCTCGTAACGGTGCGATGCCTCCACCAGTTCGTCGATGAGCGCCGGCGCGTTCGAGGCCACGCCGAGGTAGGCCGCGCTGCGTCGCAGGGTGCCCAGGCTGTTGACGTCTTTGCCGATCTCCGCCAGATCGCGTGGTGCTACGCCTTCATCGAGTGCGATGTCCCAGTTCTCCAGGCTCGCGCGAATCGCGGCCAGAGGCGCCTCGAAGCGCTCAACTCGTAGTTCTTCGGCGAAGGGTTGGCCGATCAGGGTGCTGCTCTCGATTCCGAGCGCACGGGCGCACGCGGCGATGAGCGCGGGCGAGGCGGGGCGGGCGCCGGATTCGACCTTCGACAGAAGGCTGAAGGACACATGCGCGCGGGCGGCGAGCCCACGTTGAGTGAGGTGGGCGCGAACACGCTCTTCCGCGATGCGCGCGCCGAGGTGCGCGCGCCTCTTCTCGGGCATACGGGCCTCCGCTCCTGGGTGACACTCAGCACGGTACGCCCGGCAGGCGTACAGGCGTGCCGTGTTCGCCTCGCGATCACACGCACCGCGGTGAGTGACATCAGGCGCTTCCCCGATCGGCCTGATCAGCGTGCCCAGTTCGTGGCGGCGAGGACCGCACTGAGTGCGACGGAGGCGTCGAGGAGAGCGCGGGAGCGAGCCGCGATGCTCACATCCCGGGCCGCCAGCGCGGCTCCGATGTCTTCCCACCGGTGCCCGCTCCGCAGGCCCGGCATCAAGGTCCGGAGCTGGTCGACGCGGTACCCGGCGCCGCGCAGCTGGTGCACGATCCGGGCGTCCCGAGTCTGGGCGGGTGAGTATCGTCGGGTTTCTCGCGGGGAGACCCGGTCGGGTACGGCAAGCCCCTCGGCGTCCCAGTGCCGCAAGGTCGAGGGGCGCACTCCGAGCGCGGTGGCAAGTTCGGAGACGCTCATCGCGTCCGAGGGGCGTACGTCCTCGACCAGTTCGGCGGAGATCGCCGCGGCGGCCTCCTTGGCGAGTCCGAGGTCCCTGCGCTCCCGGTCGAGTTGGGCGTGTGCCGCGTCGAGGAGTGCGAGTACGTCCGAGATCGGGCACTCGTGCACGGCACGAACGATCCGCTTGGCCTCGACCGGACCCGTGCCGGCGGCAAGGGCTCGGTAGGCCAGGGCGGACCGAAGGTGAATCTCCCCGTAGATCCGGTAGCCCGCGGCTGAGCGCCTCGCCGGCGGCAGGACACCGTCGCGTTCGAGATTGCGCACCTGTTGAACGGAGTACCCGGCACGTCGGGCGACATCGACTGTGCGCATCGCCGACGACTTGAGAGTTGGCACCCGATGATCCTCTGTTTTCCGGCCCGAAGTCTCCACAAGCACCTTAATGAAACGCTTGAGCACATGACCGAAGAAGAGATCATCGACTTCATCGAGCACCTGGACGGAGCCCTGGCCATCAGGCCGGGGCCCGGCGACGGTTCACCGGAGATCAGTTGGGGGGATACGTTCTTCTTCTACTCTCCCGAGGGCGTCATGCCGAAAGCGACTCAACCGTTCGCGACGATCGTGACGAAGAACCAGCCGGGCGACGAGAGGTCGCGCCTGGACCGCCCGGACGCGTTCCGCGTCAATATGGCCGCCGGGAAGGAATCGTTCATCAACTGGACCGGCCACGCGCCGCGCGAACCAGCCAGCGACGACGACCCCGGCGTCACCGATGCTGTGATCGCACACCCCGTCTACGGCTCCCTCGGCTGGCTCGCGGTGGTGAATCCGGGCCAACGGACCGACGCGGCAGTCCGCGAGCTGCTCCGCACCGCCCATCACCTCGCACGTTCGCGCCATGAGCGACGTACGTCGGCGCCGTGAGCGACGAGCGGGCTCTGCGACGCCAGGTGAAACACGGCATCTAGGACACGCGCCGCCGACGCCGGTACACGGCCACCAGGACCACGGCCGCCACAGCCCCCGTGAAACCCGCTGCCCAGATGACGGGATCCCGGTAGGGCTGGTAGGGCGGGGCGGGCGACGCGTCGAGCGGGATGACGGCGGTGTTGTTTCCGGGGGTGCGGTCGTAAGGGTTGTACGTACGGATGGTGCCCCGTGCGCCGGGGACCTGCCGGTCGATGCGGACGTGGAAGCCGATGGCGGTCGTACCCCCTTCGTGCCGTACCTCGGAGAAGCCGTCGTAACCGATGTCGCAGACGAAGGCCCCGCCGGGCTTCTCCGGCCGTTCGCACGCCCATTTGCCGCCCGAATCCTCGAAGGTGAACGGGATGGACGTGACGGTGGTTCCCTGCGGCGGAACCACCTCGAAGCGGCCCAGCGCCTCGGAATCGATCAGCCGGCCGGGTCCGTGGTCGCGCAGCCCGAGCCGTACCGTCACCGTGTCGCCGACCCGGCCCCGGACGGTTGCCGTTACCGGCTCGTAGTCGGCCTGCACGGTGGTCTCGACGTGGACGTCGGTGCTGCCGTTCGTGAGGCCGCGGTCGGCCGTCCTCGCCAGGGTCAGCGGGGCGCCTTTGCCTCGTACGGTGAGGTCGTCGGGGATCCGCGGGTCGGAGGACCAGCTGTAGGACAGCGTGCCCGTCAACTTCCCTGGGGCGGCCGTGTAGTTGATCGGGGAACTGGTGCGGTACGCGCTGCCCGGTGCGGCCTTCGTGGGGAACGTGCACCACGCCGAGGTGAACGCGGTGTCGAAAGAGCAGTTGTCGGGGCGTGACGTCATCAGCAGACCGCTCTGCGCGGTGGTGATGTGCAGGGCGACACCCCGCTTCGCGGTGAACCGGCTGTGGTTGGCGAACCTGGGGGTCAGCGGCACGGACTTCCCCGGTTCCACACCTTTGACCGCCCTTTCCTCCTTGGGCGAGTGCAGTGTGGGACCGCCCACGGTCATGCGGGTGGTGCCGGTGACCGGGGCCGCGTTGTCGGCGGTGGCGGTGTACGTCACCGTCCCGCTGTCGCCCGGCTTGACGCCGTCCACACCGCGGAGGTTGAACGGCGCGTTGGCCTCTCCGTCGCCGTTCTGCAGGTTGCCGTACGCGCAGGTGAACACCGGGCCCTCGCCGGTGCAGTTCCCGTAGCCGCCCTTCTCCGCTCGGGCGACGCCCTCCAGCCCCGACGCGTCCACGACGACCTTGACGTTGCGCGCCGGGCCGCCGTCGCCGGCTACGACGGCGACGGGCACGACGAAGTCACTGTTCGTGGCTTCGGCACCCTCGTCGGCGTTGTACATGTGGAAGGCCGCCGGGGCTTCGAGCCGTAAGGCGACGTCGCGGGAGCCGTCGGCCGCCGCGGGAGCCGAGGCCGTGGCGAGGGCGGCGGCGAGACTCGCCGCAAGGGCCGCCAGGGCCGCCGGGCGTCTGGTGATCCGTATACGTATCCGTGTCCGTATTCGTTGGAGCATGCGGGCACTATGCCAGCGCGCAGCGACGGTCGTTAAGATCAGTCCTGGTGCCGGGCCTCCCGCAACGGCCGCCCGTGCTCCGGCACGGAACCACCGGACGGATCTTGTGAGTTCGTCCCGGCGGGCGGGAAACGGGAGGGATTTGAGGCTGTGTCAGAGACCGATGCGGGCGCCGATCGTGATCAGCGGGCGAGGGGTGGCCTCTGGGTGCCCGGCCTCGTGAATCTCGCCGTCGGCATACCCGCGATGATCCCGCTCTACCTCGCGTGGTGGTTGCTGACCGAGTACCTGCCGATGGACTGCCGGAGTACGGGGGACCCGGCCGGCGCCGGGTCCGTCAACTGCAACTACACCACTCTCGATCACGCGTTTCCCGTGATGCTCCTGCTGGCGGTGACAGGGCTGTTCATGCTGCTGGTGGTCCTCATGGTGGATGTGCTTCTGCCGCTGCGGCGCGGTGACCGGCTCGGCAGGTGGCTCGGCACGGCCGTGCTGATTCTGGTCCCGTTCACGGGGTGCACGGCGCTGGTCTGAGGTCGGTTCTCAGCCGCCCTTGGGGCCGTGCTGCCCGATCCGGCCGGGATCGGTGGCCTGAAAGGGTAAGGAGCCTGCACCCGTACCTGCTCGTCCGGACGTACCGCCGAGCGGGGCAGAGCGGTGACACTGGACTTTCCCAGTCCGTGTTTCAGAGGGGGACGCACGCATGCGGGCGCAGCAGACCGGTGACGAGCAGCGGCACGGACCGCAGTGCCCGGGAACCGCGAAGGCCGTGCGACAGCCCCGGCCCGGCGGCGGAACGACCGCGGAGTCGATGCTGCGACTCCAGCGTCTCGCCGGGAACGCGGCGGTGTCCCAGACCATCGAGGAACAGCGGCACACGCACACTGCGGACTGCGGGCACACACCCCCCGTCCAGCGCACGGCGCCGCCGCCGGGTCCCGCTCCCGTGGTCCAGCGCATGCAGCAGGACGAACTGCACCGGCACCCGCCGGGCCCCGCGCTGCGGGTACGGGGTCCCCGCAACTCCCGCGCGAGCGACCGCACACCGAACGCGCTGACGGCGCCCGAATGGCAGAGTCTGCCGCAGGCCACCCGGGACGCTGGCCACAAGCAGCGCGTGGACATCGACGCGGACCCGCAGACGCTCATGGAGACCGATCAGCTCCTCCACTACAACCTGGGCAACATCCGCAGGCTGGCGCCGGACGTTCCCTTGGCAGCCGGGCGCAACGAGGTGCTGGAGGGCATCGGCCGCGCCGACCCGAAGACGCTCGGCCACTGGAAGCGCCAGGACGCACGCGACACACAGCTCGGCCGCGACGCGCGAGCCGCGCGCGACGCGTACACGGAGACTTCCGAGGGCCGGCAGCAGCGCCACCAGGCAGTCGAGGAAACCCTGGCCGACGCCGGCCCCCAGGACGCGATGGGCGACCTGGGCGCACTGCTGGAGCGGTTCGAGGGCGTGGCCATCGGCGGAACCCACTCCGGGGCACCGATCTGGCAGTTCCTGTGCACGCACATGGAGCAGGTCAAGGCCGCCGGTGTGCGCACCCTCTACCTGGAGAGCATCCGGGACGACGGTTACCAGTCGCACGTCGACGTGTACCTCGCCACCGGGACCATGAGCCCCGAGCTGCGGGCGTTCGTCACCCGCTACGACGGCAACATGAACCTGGGCGCGACCGGGCTGGGAGCTGTGCTGGAGGCCGCCCGGACGCACGGCATCCGGGTCAAGGGCCTGGACGGCCGTCCGGCCCGCCGTCCCACGATGTCGGCGACCGCCCTCTACCAGCGCGTCGCCGCCATGAACACCTACGCCACCCAGGCCGTCGCCAACGACCGGCGCCGTCCGTCGGCGACGGGCGGCTACCTCATGGAGCTGGGCAGCGCGCACACCGGCATGTACGCGGGCCCGCCGCAGAACGCGTCGGTGCACGGGGCGCAGTTCCAGGCGGGCGAGGGCTTCCCCGGCGTGGACGACCTGCTGGGCATTCCCGCGGTCGGCTACCAGGACGACGACCGCTTCCGCCGCCTGTCCAACTCCTGACGGCAGGGCCGGGCCACGGAAACTTCCGCTTACGGCGCCGGTACCAACCGGGCCTCTACCGGGCCCGGTTCGCACCCGCGTCGGCCCGTCGAGCATCCGCCTCATTGGGGCTGCTCGTGTCCGGTGAACATGTCGATCAGGCCGTGGGGTGTGTTGTCGCCGTAGAGGAGCTCGTGGAGTTGAGTGCCTTCGGCGGCGGCTTCGGCGCTGCGGGGGAAGAGGGCCCGCTCGTATGCGGTGAGGGCGACTTCGACGTCGTCGGGGTGCGCGGCGAGGGCCTTGCCGATTTCGGCGCCGTCGTACATGGCCAGGTTGGCGCCTTCGCCGTCCGGGATCGAGAGGTGGGCGGCGTCGCCGAGCAGGGTCGCCCCCTGCACGCGATCCCACCGGTGCCCGACGGGCAGGGCGTTGAGGGGACGCAGGACCGGTGCGGTCTCGCTGTCGGTGATCAGCGCGGTGAGCTCCGGTGCCCAGCCGTCGAATTCGTGGGCGATTCAGGCGTGTCGCTCCTGTCGCGTGGCGAATCGCCCCACTCCGGGAAGGTGTTCATACGCGTGGGCACGATGCATGCCGAGGAGCTGGACATCGACGTACCGCTCGTGCGGAGACTGATCACCGCGCAGTTTCCGCAGTGGGCGGACCTCCCCGTCACCCTGGTCGACTCCGCGGGCACATCCAACGCCATGTATCAGCTCGGCGAGGACATGGTCGTACGGCTCCCTCGCATCGCGGGGGGCCGCCAACGATGTGGACAAGGAACACCGGTGGCTGCCGCGGCTCGCCCCGCGGCTTCCTGCCGCCGTTCCCGTACCGCTGGGCAAGGGAAGGCCCGCTGAGGGCTAGGGCCTCTCGTTTGGATCTTGCCGGGCTCGCGTGCCCTGGCACCGCGCCTCGCCGCGTTGTCGTCACTCCACGACGCTCCGCGTCGCCTCACTCCTCCGCCTTGCGATCCACGGCACCAGACCCCGCTCCCTGATCCGGCCTGATCCAAACGAAAGACCCTAGGACCTGTCCGGCCGATCTTTGCCGGGCCCGGAACGCCCGGCACGGCACCTCGCCGCGTTGCCGAAACGCCCACAGGAAACCACCCTGCGGGCGCCCCGGCGCCTTGCGATGCTCCCCCTCGGCCCTGGGGGCCGGGGAGGTACCCCCTGCACCGGACGCCCCGGGGTGATCCGACAAGATCGACCGGACAGGTCCTAGAGGGTGCCGTCTCCTACGCCCGCCTTGGCCGCCGAAGCGGCCCGCCGCGAGCTTCGCGCGCGGACCGGACGGACGCGAGGTGCGGACGCGAGCGGCGGGCGTGAGGTCTAGGGGAATGTAAAGCACCGCCGCCCTTAGCCTCCGACCTGGAGCTCCAATCGTCAGACTTCCCCGAAGGCGGTGCGGCGGCATGACGGCTAGGTCCTGTCCGGTCGATCTTGTCGGATCGGCCCGGGGCGTCTGGTGCGGTGCATCGCAAGGCGCCGGGGCGCCCGCAGGGTGGTTTCCTGTGGGCGTTTCGGCAACGCGGCGAGGTGCTGTGCCAGGCGTTCCGGGCCCGGCAGAGATCGGCCGGACAGGGCCTGGGTCCTGTCCGGACGGTCTTTTCGGATCAGCCCCTGGCCCGGCAGAGATCGGCCGGACAGGGCCTGGATCCGGCACGGAGCGCTCCGGCGATCCCGTGGTGATCGTCGGAATGGCGTGTCGTTACCCGGGTGGTGTCGACACCCCCGAGGACCTGTGGGACCTCGTCCTGTCCGGACGAGAGGTGACCGAGCCCCTGCCGGAGGACCGGGGCTGGGACCTGACCGCCCTCACCGGCGACGGCCCGGGGCGCAGTACGTCCCGGCGGGGCGGCTTCCTGCGCGGCGCGGCGGACTTCGACCCCGGCTTCTTCGGGATCAGCCCGCGCGAGGCGCTGGCCATGGACCCGCAGCAGCGGCTGCTGCTGGAAGTGGCCTGGGAGGCGGTCGAACGCGCGGGCATCGACCCGCTGTCGCTGCGGGGCAGCCCGGCGGGTGTGTTCCTCGGCGTCAGCGGCGAGGACTACGCGCTCCTCGTCCAGCGGGCGGACGAGGACCTGGCCGGGCACGCCGTCACCGGCACCTCGCCGGCCGTGGCGTCCGGCCGACTGGCCTACGTACTCGGGCTGGAGGGCCCGGCGATCACGGTGGACACCGCCTCGTCCTCCTCTCTGGTGGCGCTGCACAGCGCGGTGGCGGCCCTGCGCGCGGGGGAGTGCTCGCTCGCGCTCACCGGTGGCGCGGCCGTCATGTCCACCCCGCGTGGATTCGTCGGCTACTCCCGGCAGGGCGGTCTCGCACCGGACGGCCGGGTCAAACCGTTCTCCGACGACGCGGACGGCACGGTGTGGGCCGAAGGCGTCGGCGTACTGCTGCTGGAGCGGCTGTCCGACGCGCGTCGGTACGGGCACCCCGTACTGGCCGTGGTGCGCGGCAGCGCCGTCAACTCCGACGGCGCTTCAGGCGGGTTGACCACTCCGAGCGGCTCCGCCCAGGAACAGGTCGTCCGGCAGGCGCTCGCCGCCGCCGGACTGACACCGGATCAGGTCGACGCCGTGGAGGCCCACGGCACCGGCACCCGGGTGGGGGACCCCGTCGAGGCGCGGGCGCTGCTCGCCACCTATGGGCGCGACCGGGGCAGCAACGGCCGTCCGCTGTACGTCGGTTCCCTCAAGGCGAACCTCGGCCACGCGCAGGCGGCGGCGGGCGTCGCGGGCGTGATCAAGACGGTGCTGGCGCTGCGCCACGGGACACTCCCGCGTACGGCGCACGTGACCGCGCCCACCTCCGAGGTCGACTGGACGGCCGGCGCGGTCGAGCTGCCGCGCGAGAACACCGCGTGGCCGGACGCGGGCCGTCCGCGTCGCGCCGGGGTGTCCTCGTTCGGGATCAGCGGCACCAACGCGCACGTCATCCTCGAACAGGCACCCAAACAAGCCTCTCCCGAACCGGAGTTCGACGCTCCCGAGGGGAATCCGCGCGTCGTCCCCACCGCGGTGCCCTGGGCCGTTTCGGCCAAGTCCGAGGCCGCGCTGGACGCCCAGCTGGCCCGGATCCGGTCCGCCGCCGACCAGGGCCGCGCCGCCGATGTCGGTTTCTCCCTGGCCACCGGCCGTGCGACGTTCGACCACCGGGCGGTCCTGCTGGCGGCCGACGGGAAGCTGACCGAGGCTGCGCGGGGTGTCGCCGGACAGCCCCGGATCGCCGTGATGTTCCCCGGCCAGGGGTCGCAACGGCTCTCCATGGGGCGGGAGTTGTACGCGCGCTTCCCGGTGTTCGCGGCGGCGGTCGACGCGGTGCTGGCGGAGTTCTCCGCGATCTCCGCGATCTCCGCGATCTCCGCGTCGCGACCGCGCACCGGTTCAGGAGCCGACCTGGGGCGGCTCCGCGATGTCATGTGGGGCGAGGACCCGGGCCTGCTCGACGGAACGGGGTACGCGCAGCCCGCTCTCTTCACGGTCGAAGTGGCGCTCCACCGGCTGGTCGAGTCGTTCGGCGTGCACCCCGACTTCCTCGTCGGGCACTCGGTCGGCGAGGTGGCGGCCGCGCATGTCGCGGGTGTCCTGACCCTGGAGGACGCGTGCCGGCTGGTGGCCGCCCGCGCCGGGCTGATGGAGGCGCTGCCCCGGCTCGGAGCCATGGTCGCCGTACAGGCCGGTGAGGACGAAGTGCTGCCTCTGCTGACCGAACGCGCGTCGCTCGCCGCGGTCAACGGCCCGACGCGACTGGTGATTTCCGGCGCCGAGGACGAGGTGCTGCGGATCGCGGAGACCCTGGCCGGGCGGGGCCGCAAGACCACCCGGCTGCCCGTCTCGCACGCCTTCCACTCGCCGCTGATGGACCCCATGCTGGCGGACTTCCGACAGGTGCTGGAAGGGCTTCGGTTCCAGGAACCGCGCGTCCCCGTGGTGTCGAACCTGTACGGGAGGATCACGACGGCCGGGGAACAGAGCTCACCCGAGTACTGGGTCCGGCACGTCCGCGAGCCCGTCCGCTTCGCCGACGGCGTCCTCGCGCTGCGCGCGGCGGGCGCCACGGTCCTGCTCGAACTGGGCCCGGACGGAACGCTCGCCGCCCTGTCCAAAGACAGCCTGGACAGCCTCGGCGACCCGGCCCGCCCGGCAGACCCGACCGAGCCGGCCGGGCCGCCGGTCACCGCGCTGCCCGCGCTGCGCAAGGACCGCGGCGAGGAAACCGCCCTGGTCACCGCGTTGAGCCGACTGCATGTGGCCGGAGTGCCGGTCGCCTGGCGCGAGTTGTTCGCGGACACCGGCGCGCGCCGGGTGGACCTGCCGACGTACGCCTTCCAGCACCGGCGCTTCTGGCCGACCCTCCCGTCGCACCCCGCGGGCCGCGGGGCGAACGGCGCGTACGCAAGCGACTCCGGCGCCAGCGGAGCGTACGGAGACAGTCCCGGCCACCCGCTCCTGGGTACGGTCGTGGAACTCGCCGGGGACGCGGGCCTGGTGTGCGTCGCCCGCGTCTCGCCCGCCGCGCAGCCGTGGCTGGCCGACCACACCGCACGCGGCCGGATCGTGCTGCCCGGCACGGCCCTGGCGGAACTCGCCGTCCGGGCCGGGCACGAAGTCGAGTGCGCCCACCTCGAAGAACTCGTCCTCACCTCACCCCTCGTACTCCCCGAATCCGGCACCCTGGAACTCCAGTTGCGGGTCGGAGCCGCCCGGGAGTCGGGGCGGCGTCCGGTGACCGTACACGCGCGGCCCGTGACCGTACACGCGCGGCCCGCCCCGGCCACGGCCACACCGTGGACCCAGTACGCCTTCGGTGTGCTCGGCCCCAAGAGCGGGCCCGACGCCGGATTCGACACGGCTCAATGGCCGCCCGTGGGCGCCGAACCGGTCGATCTGGAGAGCGTCCGCCGACGGTCGGCGGACGCCGGGTTCGGCTACGGCCCGGCGTTCCGGGGACTGCGCGCGGCCTGGCGGCGCGGTACGGAGGTGTTCGCCGAGGTGGCCCTGCCCGAGGGCGTGGACCCGGTCGCGTACGTCATGCACCCTGCCCTGCTGGACGCGGCCCGGCACGCCACCCCGGTGGAGGCCGACGTCGGCAACCCCTCGTATGTGCAAGGCTTTTCGCTGCACGGCTCCGGTGCCACGGCACTTCGTGTGAGGCTCATGGCCCGGCCGGACGGTTCGGTGGCGATCGAGGCCGTCACCCCGGGCGGCGAGCCGGCGCTCTCGGTCGAGTCACTGTTCGTACGGCCCGTCCCGCCACTCGACGCTGCACCGGCAGACCGTCCTCAAGCAGGCCTGGCTCCTCAAGCAGACCTGACTCGGGCCGAGTCCGCCGCCGGGGCGAGCACACGTCCGGGGCGGCCGGAGGAGCTGCGCGCCATGTCCGCCGCCCGGCGGGCCCGCGCCCTGCTCGACCTGGTACGCGCCGAGGCCGCCGTAGTGCTGGACCACCCTGACCCGGACCAGGTCGGTGCGGACCTGGCCTTCCGAGAGCTGGGCTTCGACTCCCTCACCGAGACCGAACTGCGGGAGCGGCTCACCGCCGCCACCGGGCTGCGGCTGCCCGGCACCCTCGTGTTCAGCCACCCCACACCCGCCTCGGTCGCGGACCACCTCGCGGACCTGCTCGGGGCCGACCCGGACGACCCGCCCGAGGGCCCCGCGGGTGATCCTCCCGATCCCGCGGGTGATTCGTCCGGTCCGGTCCGCCCGACGAGACCGGCCGGACCGGAGCCCGGCCAGGTTTCCACGGAGGACATCGATGCCGCGCCGGTGGACCGGCTCCTCGACCTCATCGACGAGGAATTCGAACTTCAGTGAGCAGCAGCCCTCTTTCGTCGCGTCGTGAGGACAGTCCGGTGCCAGCAGACCAGTCAGATGGCCAGCAGGACCAGCAGGACCAGCAGGACCAGCAGGACCAGCAGGACCAGCAGGTCAGGATCGTCGAAACCCTCAGGCGGCTCACCGCCGACCTGAGGCGCGCCCGAGCGCGGGTCGAGGAGCTGGAGCGGGGCGCCGACGAACCGATCGCGATCGTCGGCATGAGCTGCCGCCTGCCCGGCGGCATCGGCTCCCCGGAAGACCTGTGGGAACTGGTCAGCACCGAAGGGGACGCCATCACGGCCTTCCCCACCGACCGCGGCTGGGACCTGGACGCCCTGCGCGGCGACGGCCCCGGCGGCAGCCCCAGCCACGAGGGCGGCTTCCTGACCGGGGCGACCGACTTCGACCCCGGCTTCTTCGGGATCGGACCGCGTGAGGCGGCCGCCATGGATCCGCAGCAGCGGCTGCTGCTCGAAGTCTCCTGGGAGGCGCTGGAACGCGCCCGGATCGACCCGCGGACCCTGCGCGGCAGCCGGTCCGGCGTCTATGTCGGCAGCTACAACTGGGGTTACCGGCAGCAGCCGCCGGAGCCCGAGGGCGAGGATCACCAGGGCCATGTGATGACCGGCACCGCGGCCAGCGTCATGTCCGGCCGCGTCGCCTACTCCCTGGGCCTGGAAGGCCCCGCCGTCACGGTGGACACCGCCTGCTCGTCCTCGCTGGTCGCGCTGGACATGGCGGTGCGTTCGCTGCGCGGCGGGGATTCCTCGCTCGCCGTCGTCGGCGGGGTCACCGTCCTGTCGGACCCCGCGATCTTCCCGGAGTTCGGCCGACAGGGCGGCCTCGCCCCCGACGGCCGGTGCAAGGCGTTCGCCGAGGGCGCGGACGGCACCGGCTGGTCCGAGGGCGTCGCGGTGCTCGTCGTCGAACGCCTCTCCGACGCACAGCGCCAAGGCCACCCCGTCCTGGCCGTGGTGCGCGGCAGCGCCGTGAATTCCGACGGTGCCTCCAACGGCCTGACGGCGCCCAACGGTCCGTCGCAGGAGCGAGTCATCCGGCAGGCGCTGGAGAACGCCGGGCTGGACACCCTCGACGTGGACATGGTGGAGGCCCACGGCACCGGCACCCGTCTCGGCGACCCGATCGAGGCACAGGCTCTCCTGGCCACCTACGGCCGTCAGAGGCCCAACGACCGGCCGCTGTGGCTGGGTTCCCTCAAGTCGAACATCGGCCACACCCAGGCCGCCGCCGGAATCGCCGGCATCATCAAGACGGTCCAGGCGATGCGCCACGGCACCCTGCCGCGCACCCTGCACGCCGACGTACCGTCCTCACGGGTCGACTGGTCCACGGGCCGGGTCGAGTTGCTGCGCGAAGCCGTCGCCTGGCCGGATACCGGACGTGCCCGGCGGGCGGGCGTGTCGTCGTTCGGCATCAGCGGTACGAACGCCCATGTCGTCCTGGAGCAGGCTCCGGACGCCCCGGTGGGTACCCCGGATCCGGTGGTGCCGGTCGTACCGGACGTGGTGCCGTGGCCGGTCTCGGCCAGGACCGAAGCCGCACTCGACGAGCAGCTCGTACGACTGAGGTCCCTGCCGGACCCGCGGCCGTCCGCGATCGATGCCGGGCTCTCCCTGGCGAAGGGCCGCTCGACGTTCGAGCACCGAGCCGTACTGCTGGGTTCGGGTTCGGGTTCGGGCGATGGGATGCCGGAGCTGGCCCGGGGCGTGGCGGCCGGGGGCACGTTGGCGTTCCTGTTCAGCGGCCAGGGCGCACAGCGGCTCGGTATGGGACGTGAACTGTACGGGCGTTTCCCGGTGTTCGCGCAGGCCCTGGACGCGGTGCTCGCGGAGCTGGAACAACTGGGCTCGGAGAGCCCGCGTGCGGTGATGTGGGGTGCGGACCCGGACCGGCTCGACGAGACCGGTTCGGCTCAGCCGGCCCTGTTCGCGGTCGAAGTGGCGTTGTTCCGGCTGCTGGAGTCGCTGGGGGTCAGGCCGGACTTCGTGGGCGGGCACTCGATCGGTGAGGTCGCCGCCGCGCATGTCGCGGGCGTGCTGACGCTGGAGGACGCGTGCCGTCTCGTGGCGGCCCGCGCCCGGTTGATGCAGGAGCTCCCGCGAGGCGGGGCGATGGTGGCGGTCCAGGCCGGCGAGGCCGAGGTCCGTCCTCTGCTGACCGGCGGGGTCGCGATCGCGGCGGTGAACGGACCCGGTTCGGTGGTGCTGTCCGGCGACGAAGCGGCGCTCGACGAGGTCGTGGCGGCTCTGGGGGAGCGTCGTACGAGCAGGCTGACGGTCAGCCACGCGTTCCACTCGCCCCTGATGGACCCGATGCTGGCGGAGTTCCGTACGGCCGTCGAGGCGCTGACGTTCCACGAGCCGTGCCTGCCTGTCGTGTCGAACCTGACCGGGCGGCTTGCCGAGGGCGGCGATCTGCGCACCGCCGACTACTGGGTCCGCCACGTCCGGGAGACCGTCCGCTTCGCCGACGGCGTCCGGACCCTGGCCGACGAGGGCGTGAGCGCCTTCCTGGAGGTGGGCCCCGACGGCGTCCTCTCACCGATGGTCCACGAGTCGGTGCCGGACGCGACAGCCGTCGTCCCGGTCCTGGACCGGGTAAGGAGCGAAGAACTGGCGGCGGTGACCGCCCTGGCACGGCTGCATGTGTCGGGCGTACGCGTCGACTGGCCCGCGCTGTTCACGGACACCGGAGCACGCCAGGTCGATCTGCCCACCTACCCGTTCCAGCACGAGAGCTTCGCGCCGCCGTTCGCGCATGCCGTGGTCCGGGGCAGCCGGGGCGATGCTGTCGGTGGTGACGACGCCGAGTTCTGGGCGGCGGTCGAGCGGGCGGATCTGGCGTCCCTGGCGTCGAGCCTCGACGTGGACCCCGACACCCTCGGCGGCGTCGTACCCGCACTTTCCACCTGGCGGACCAAGAGCCGCGAGCGATCGGCCATCGACTCCTGGCGCTTCCGCGAAACCTGGACGCGCCGGGCGCCGAGGCCGGCGCGTACCTCCGGCACCTGGGTTGTCGTCACCTCGCCGCACGGGCCGGACGAGGACTGGACCGAGACGCTTGTCTCCGCCCTGGGAACGGCCGACATCGTCCGCGTCGAGGCGGCACACACCGACCGCGCGGGCCTCGCGCGGCAGCTCACCGCCGCGACCGAGGGGCACGCGTCCGTCGCCGGAGTGCTCTCGCTGCCGGCGCTGGACGGGACGGCACCGGACGGGACGGCGGCCGACGAACCGGGCACCCCGGCCGGGCTGCTCTCCACGGCCGTGCTCGTACAGGCGCTCGGCGACGCGGGGATCCACCGCCCCCTGTGGTGCGTCACACGCGCCGCCGTCGCGGTGGACGACGCCGACCACCCGGCCGATGCGGAACAGGCCGCCGTGTGGGGACTGGGCCGGGTCGCCGCACTGGAGTACCCCGACCGCTGGGGCGGGCTGATCGACCTGCCCGCCGAGCTGACCGACCGCGTGGCCACCGCCTTCGCCTCCGTACTGGCGGCCCGGGACGGCGAGGACCAGGTCGCCGTACGGTCCTCCGGTACGTATGTACGCAGGCTGGTGCCCGCCCCGGCCCGGCGGCCCGCGAGCATGTGGCAGCCGTCCGGCACCGTGCTGATCACCGGTGGGACCGGCGCGCTCGGCGCGCATGTGGCGCGTGGGCTGGCCCGGCCGGGCGGGCCCCGGCTGCTGCTCGTCAGCCGACGCGGCCCGGCCGCCCCCGGCGCGGCCGAACTGCGCGACGAACTGAACCAGTTGGGCGCGGACGTCACCATCGCCGCCTGCGACGCCGCCGACCGCGCCGGGCTGTCGGCCGTCCTGGCGGACATCCCGGCCGAACACCCGCTGACCGGTGTGGTGCACACGGCCGGTGTGCTGGACGACGGGGTCCTCGACCGGCTCACGCCGGAGCGGTTCGCGACCGTCTTCCGCGCCAAGGCCCGCTCCGCCCTGCTGCTCGACGAACTCACCCGCGACGCGGACCTGTCGGCGTTCGTCCTGTTCTCCTCGGTGTCGTCGGCCGTCGGCAACCCGGGCCAGGCCAACTACGCGGCCGCCAACGCGGTACTGGACACGCTCGCCCGACACCGGCACGCGCGCGGGCTGCCCGCGACCTCGATCGCCTGGGGAGGCTGGGAGGGCGGCGGTATGGCGGCGTCCGGGCCCGGCACCGGACCAGGTTCCGGCGGCCTCGCGTCAGGCCGGCTGGACCCGGGGCTCGCGGTCGCGGCCCTGTTCGAGGCGGCCATCGAGCCGTATCCGACGCTGGTCGTCGCCGACCTGTCGCAGCCCGCGATCTCCTCCCTGCTCTCCGGCCCGCGCCGACTCCCGCTGCTGGACGAACTGCCCCACGCGCGGTCGGCGACCCGCGAGGCCGGCGCGCCGGCACCCCGGCTGAGCGGGCGGCTGCGTGACGTACCGGCCACGGAGCGGGCCGCGCTGGTGCTGGAGACGGTACGGACCCACGCCGCCGGGGCGATCGGCCACGCACGGGTGGACGCGGTGCGCTCGGACCGGGCATTCCGGGACTCGGGCTTCAACTCCATGGCCGCGGTGGACCTGCGCAACCGGCTTGCGGCGGAGACCGGACTGCCCCTGCCCGGCGGGGTGGTGTTCGACTACCCGACGCCCCGGCTGCTGGCCGGGCACCTGCTGGCCGAACTGACCGGTGAGGGGGCGGTGTCCGGCGAACGGGCGGTGTCCGGTGCAAACCCTGACAGCGCTGACGAAGCGGATGATGCTGACGACGCGGTGGCGATCGTGGGCATGGCCTGCCGGCTGCCCGGGGGTGTCCACACCCCCGAACAGCTGTGGGAACTGCTCGCCGAGGGACGGGACGCGATCTCGGAGTTCCCCACCGACCGCGGCTGGGACCTCGGGGCCTTCGAGGGCGACGGGCCGTGGAGCGGCGCGTACTTCGAGGGCGGATTCCTCTACGACGCGGCCGACTTCGACCCCGGTTTCTTCGGTATCTCCCCGCGCGAGGCGGTGACCATGGACCCGCAGCAGCGGCTGCTGCTGGAGGTGTCCTGGGAGGCCGTCGAACGCTCGGGACTCGACCCGAGGACCCTGCGCGGCAGCAGCACCGGCGTCTTCGTGGGCAGCAACGGCCAGGACTACGCCCATGTGATGTCCGGCTCCCGCGAGGACGTGGCGCCCCATGCCGCGACCGGGATCGCGGCGAGCGTGCTCTCCGGCCGGGTCTCGTACACCTTCGGTTTCGAGGGCCCGTCCGTCACCGTGGACACCGCGTGTTCCTCGTCCCTGGTCGCCCTGCACATGGCGACGAGGGCGCTGCGCGCGGGTGAATGCTCGCGCGCCCTGGTCGGCGGCGTGACCGTGATGACCGACTCCGCGAGCTTCGCGCGGATCGCCCGGCTCGGCGCGATCGCCCGCGACGGCCGGTCCAAGGCGTTCTCCGACGACGCCGACGGCACCAGCTACTCCGAGGGCGTCGGCGTCGTCGTGGTGGAACGCCTGTCCGACGCTTTGCGTGATGGCCATCGGATCCTCGCGGTGGTACGGGGCAGCGCCGTCAACCAGGACGGTGCGTCCAACGGCCTCACCGCGCCCAACGGACCCTCCCAGCAACGTGTCATCCGGCAGGCGCTGGCCGACGCGCGCCTGTCGGGCGCGGACATCGACGCCGTGGAGGCGCACGGCACCGGCACCCGGCTCGGCGACCCGATCGAAGCGGGGGCCCTGCTGGCCACCTACGGCCGTGAGCGGCCCAAGGACCGGCCGCTGTGGCTGAGTTCACTCAAGTCCAACGTCGGCCACACTCAGGCGGCGGCCGGCGTCGCGGGGGTCATCAAGACCGTACTGGCCCTGCGGCACGCGACACTGCCCCGGACCCTGTACGTGGACACTCCGTCCTCGCGGGTGGACTGGTCCTCCGGCGCCGTGGAACTGCTCACCGAGCAGCGGGAGTGGCCCGCCGTGGACCGGCCGCGCCGCGCCGGGGTCTCGGCGTTCGGCATCAGCGGGACCAACGCGCACATCGTCCTCGAACAGGCCCCCGATACACAGGACTTCGGGGCGGGAGAGAGCCCCGACCCGGAGACCGGCGGCGCCGTACGGGAGGAAGCCGCCCCGGAGACCGACGGCGCCATACGGGAGGAAGCCGCCCCGGGGAGCGACGGCTCCGTGCGGCAGGAGCGTCCCGCCGCCGAGGTCGCCGATGCTGTGCCGGGTGACCGTCCCGCCGAGCTGACCGACGGCTTCGTACCGTGGATCCTCTCTGCGCGGTCCACCCCGGCCCTCGGCGAACAGGCCGCGCGTCTACGGGAGTTCGCGCGAGAACACCCCAAGGCCACGCCCACCGAAGTGGGGTGGTCCCTCGCGACCACCCGCTCCGCCTTCGACCACCGCGCCGTCGTGCTCGGCGAGGACTCCGGGGAGCTTCTCCGCTCCCTCGACACCCTGGCCACTCAGGGCAGCGCGCCCGGCCTGGTGGAAGGGACCGCCCTGGAGAGCGAGAGCGGACCGGTGTTCGTCTTCCCCGGCCAGGGCTCGCAGTGGTGGGGCATGGGCCGCGACCTTTACGCCGGGTCCCGCGCCTTCCGGGAGTCCGTCACCGCCTGCGCCGACGCGCTCGCCCCGCACATCGACTGGTCGCTGACCGACCTGCTCACCGGCGTCGGCGACCCCGAACAGCTCGGCCGGACCGATGTCGTACAGCCCGCCCTGTTCTCGATGATGGTGGCGCTGGCCGGACTGTGGCGCTCCCGCGGCGTCGAACCCGGCGCCGTCGTCGGCCACTCACAGGGCGAGGTCGCCGCCGCCCACATCGCCGGGGCCCTGTCCCTGGAGGACGCCGCCAGGCTCATCGCGCTCCGCAGCCGGACGATGCTCAAGCTCGCCGGACACGGCGGACTGATGTCGGTGGCCGCGCCCGCCGACCGGGTGGGCCCGCTGCTCGACGCCTGGCCCGGCAGGCTGTCCCTGGCCGTCCTCAACGGGCCGTCGTCCGTGGTGGTCTCCGGAGACCCGGCGGCGCTCGACGAACTGAGCCGCCTGTGCGAGAGCCAGGGCCTGCGCGCCCGCAAGGTCCGGGCCGACATCGCGGGCCACGGACCCCAGGTCGAAGCCGTACGGGACGAACTGCTCACCGTGCTCTCCTCGTTGCGCCCCGTCTCCGGACGGGTGCCGTTCTACTCGACGGTGACCGGCGAACGCGTGGACACGGCCACCCTCGACGCCGACTACTGGTACGCCAACCTGCGCCGGATGGTGAACATGGAGCAGGCGACGCGCTCCCTGATCGCCGACGGATACCGGACCTTCGTCGAGACGAACCCGCATCCACTGCTGTCCGGCGCGATCGAGGAGACCTGCGAGGCGGCGGGCGTGGACGGGACGCTCGTACTCGGCTCGATCCGCCGGGACGACGGCGGCCGGCGCTTCCTCAGCTCCCTCGCCGAAGGCTGGGTGCGCGGGCTGCCGGTCGACTGGCGTACGGCGTTCCCGGACGGCGGCGGAGCCCCGCTCGACCTGCCCACCTACCCCTTCCAGCACCGGCGTTACTGGCCCGAGCCCAAGCCCGAGCGTGCCCGGCCGTACGGCGGCGCGGACGGGACCGCCGATGAGAGCGGAGGGGCGGACGCTGCCTTCTGGGATCTGGTGGAGACCGGCGATCTGGACGCGCTCTCCGCCGAACTGGGCACCGACGAACCGGACACCGACGACAGGCACGACGCGCTCTCTACCGTGCTGCCCGCGCTGACCGGGTGGCGCGAGCGGTCCCGCCGGCGGGCGGCCGTCAACGCCTGGTGCTACCGGACCGACTGGTCCCGGCTGCCCGAGCCCGCCCCAGGTGTACCCACCGGCCCCTGGCTGGTCGTCGTCCCGGCCGTCGATGTCGACGACGGCGGCGATTCCTGGGTGGATACCGTGCTCGCGGCGCTCGGCCCGGACGTGGTACGGATCGACATCGAGTCCGCCGAAAGCGCCGACCGCGCGCTCCTCGCGGACCGAATCGACCGTGCGCGTAAGGCCCTTGCCTCTCCCGAGCCCAGCACTTCCGTCCCCGGACCCGGCTCTGCTGTTCCTTCCCGCCCGGGCCCTGAATCGTCGGACAGGCCCGCTTCCGAACCGGCGGAGCAGCGACCGCAGTTCGCCGGAGTCGTCTCGCTTTTGGGCCTGACCGAGGCCCCGCATCCGCGATTCCCGTCCGTCCCCGGCGGCCTCTCCGCCACCCTCGCGCTGGTGCAGGCCCTGGGCGATACGGGACTGGGCGCACCGCTGTGGTGCCTCACCCGCGGCGCCGTCGAGGCGACGCGGGACGACCGTGTCGGCAGCCCCGAGCAGGGCGCGCTGTGGGGACTCGGCCGCGTCGTCGCGCTGGAACAGCCCGGCCTGTGGGGCGGTCTGGTCGACCTCCCGCAGACACCTGACCGGCACACCGCCGCCCGCCTCGCCGCGGTGCTGGCCGCGCGGGGCGAGGACCAGGTCGCGATCCGCGCCTCGGGCGCCTTCGGCCGCAGGCTGGTCCGCGCCGAGCCCGCCCCCGTACGGTCCGAACGGCCGTGGCGTACCCACGGAACCGTACTGATCACCGGCGGTGTCGGAGGACTCGGCGGACATCTCGGCCGATGGGCCGTCGACCGGGGCGCCGAGCACCTGCTGCTCCTCGGCCGCCGAGGCCCTGCCACGCCGGGCGCCGCCGAACTCCGTACCGAGCTGGAAGAGCTGGGCGCCCGCGTGACGGTCGTGGCCTGCGACGCCGCCGACCGGGACGCGCTCCGCGCCGTACTGTCGGCGATCCCGGAAGAGTTCCCCTTGTCGGCGGTGATCCACGCCGCCGGAGTGTCCACGGGCGACGGCGACAGCGCGTCCCTGACCAACGATCAGCTGGAGGCGCTGCTGCGGCCCAAGTTGGCCGCCGCGCTCCTCCTGCACGAGCTGACCGAGGGCGTCGACCTGGATGCCTTCGTGATGTTCTCCTCGGGGGCCTCGACCTGGGGCAGTGGCGGGCAGCCCGGCTACGCGGCGGCCAACGCCTTCCTCGACGCGCTCGCGGAACACCGCCGCGCCTCCGGCCTGACCGCCACCTCGGTCGCCTGGGGCGCCTGGGGCGAGGCGGGCATGGCCGTGGACGACCCCGGCCTGCTGGCGCGGCTCGCGAAGCGCGGCGTCCTGCCGATGGAGCCTTCGAAGGCCGTCGCCGCGCTCCAGCGCGTCCTCGACGAGGACCGGACCACCATGACGGTGTCCGCGATGGACTGGGCCGCGTTCGCGCCGAGCTTCACCGCCGTCCGCCCCAGCCCTCTGCTCGCCGACCTGCCCGAGGCCCGCGAACCGGCGCTCCCGCAAGGCGCCGGAAACACGGGAGACGCGGCGCACCCGGGAGACAGCGCTGGAGACCAGGACGGCACACCGTCGCTGCCCCGGCGCCTCGCCGAACTGCCCACCGCCGAACGGGGCCGCGTGCTCCTCGAAGCCGTACGCGCCGAAGTGGCCGTGACGCTCGGCCACACCGGGACGGAAGCCGTCCCCGCCGACCGTGCCTTCCGCGACCTCGGCTTCGACTCGGTGAGCGCGGTGGAACTGCGCAACCGGCTCAGGACGGTGACCGGGCTGTCCCTGCCCGCGGCCCTCGTCTTCGACTATCCCAGCGCCACCGCACTCGCCGGACACCTCGCGTCCGAGCTGTTCCCCGAAGCGCGGGAGCCCGTGGCGGACCCGGAGGCCGAAGTCCGGCGGGTGCTGGCGTCGATCCCGCCGAGCAGGCTGCGCAAGGCCGGGCTGCTGGACCTGGTGCTGGAACTCGCGGACGCCGGCGGCACCGCCGACCCCGCGAGCGCCCGGCCCGGGTCATCGGACAGCCACGACACCCGGCACCGCGAGGGCGCCGCCGCCGACGGTGGTCCCGACGCGGTCGACGGCAACACCGATGGCACCGACAAGGCAGGGATCACCGACATCGACGACATCGACGACCTCGACGGCGAGAGCCTGCTGAGGCTCGCGGCCGAGACCAGCACCGACTGACGCGCGTCCCGAGAGACGGACTCACGCCCGACCCGAGAGAGCGTGCATGAACACTTCTCAGCAGTACATCGAAGCCCTCCGCTCCTCCCTCAAGGAGAACGAGCGGCTGCGCCGGCAGAACCAGCGGCTGATCGCGGCGGCGGTGGAACCCATCGCCGTCGTCGGTATCGGCTGCCGGTTCCCCGGCGGGGTGGCCTCGCCCGAGGATCTGTGGCGACTGGTCGCCGAGGGCCGGGACGTGATCTCCGACTTCCCGGCCGACCGGGGCTGGGACCTGGACCGGCTCGGTGGCGAGGGACGTGGGCGCAGTCTCGCCCTCCAGGGCGGATTCCTCGGTGACGCGACCGAGTTCGACCCCGGCTTCTTCGGCATCTCACCACGCGAAGCGGTCGCGATGGACCCCCAGCAGCGGCTGCTGCTGGAGACCGCGTGGGAGGCGCTGGAACGGGCCGGGATCGCACCGACACGGCTACGCGGCAGCCGTACGGGAGTGTTCGCCGGAACCACCGGACAGGACTACGGCAAGGTCGTCGCGCGCTCCCGCGACGACATGGACATCTACTCCACCACCGGCCACGCGGCGGGAGTCATCTCCGGCCGGCTGTCCTACGTACTCGGTCTCGAAGGCCCGGCCGTCACCGTCGACACGGGCTGCTCGTCCTCACTGGTCGCGCTGCACTGGGCGGTCCAGTCGCTGCGCGCGGGCGAGTGCACCCTCGCACTGGCCGGCGGCGCGACCGTGATGTCCACCCCCGGCATCTTCGTCTCGTTCACCGCACAAGGCGGACTGGCCGCCGACGGACGCTGCAAGCCGTTCTCCGACGCGGCCGATGGGGTCGGCTGGGGCGAGGGCGCCGGAATGCTCGTCCTGGAACGGCTGTCGGACGCCCGGCGCGGCGGCCACCCCGTACTGGCGGTCATACGCGGCAGCGCCATCAACCAGGACGGCGCCTCCAACGGCCTCAGCGCCCCCAACGGCCCCGCGCAGCAGCGTGTGATCCGGGCCGCTCTGGAGAGCGCCGACCTCACGGCCGACCAGGTCGACGCGGTGGAGGCACACGGCACCGGCACCACTCTCGGCGACCCCATCGAGGCGCAGGCCCTCCTCGCGACGTACGGACAGGGGCGCGAACGCCCGCTGCTGCTCGGCACGGTGAAGTCCAACATCGGCCACACGCAGGGCGCCGCCGGTGTGGCGGGCGTGATCAAGACGGTGATGGCCCTGCGCCACGGCGCGCTGCCGCGCAGCCTGCACACCGAGGTGCCGTCGACCAATGTGGACTGGACCGCCGGTTCCGTCGAACTCCTGACGGAACACACGGCCTGGCCCGAGACGGGGAGCCCCCGGCGGGCCGGTGTGTCCTCGTTCGGGATCAGCGGCACCAACACGCATGTGATCCTGGAACAGGCGCCGACCGCGGAGGAGCGGGCCGAGACTCCTTCAGTGGTGCCCGGTGTCGTCCCCTGGGTGGTCTCGGGCCGTACGGCCGCCGCACTCGACGAGCAACTCGCCCGGCTCACCCCCGCGGTGGCCGGCCACGACCCGCTGGACGTCGGGTTTTCGCTGGCCACCGGCCGGGGGGTGTTCGAGCGGCGGGCCGTCCTGCTGGCAGGTCCCGGCGAGGGCGAGGCATACGAGATCGCGCGCGGCACGGCCTCGGACGGGCCGCTCGCGGTGCTGTTCTCCGGCCAGGGCTCACAACGCCTCGGTATGGGAAGGGAGTTGTACGGCCGGTTCCCGGTGTTCGCGAAGGCGCTGGACGAGGTGCTCGCGGGGCTGGCCGGGAGTGCGCCGGAGGCCGCCGGATCCGCTGAATCCGCTGAATCCGCCGGATCCGCTGAATCTGCCGGACTCGCCGGATCCAAGAACGGGTCGGGCGGCGCGGAAGACACACTCCGCGCGGTGATCTGGGGGGAGGACCCGGACCGGCTCGACGAGACCGGCTTCGCCCAACCGGCCCTGTTCGCCGTCGAAGTGGCGTTGTACCGGCTGATGGAGTCGCTGGGCGTCACACCGGACTTCGTGGGCGGACACTCGATCGGCGAGGTCGCCGCCGCGCACGTGGCGGGCGTGCTGTCGCTGGCGGACGCGTGCGCGCTCGTCTCCGCGCGGGCCCGTCTGATGCAGGCGCTCCCGCCCGGCGGGGCGATGGTGGCGGTCGAGGCCACCGAGGACGAGGTCCTGCCCCTGCTCTCCGACGGTGTGTCGATCGCCGCCGTGAACGGCCCGTCGTCGGTGGTGATCTCCGGCGCCGAACCGGCGGTGCTGGAGATCAGCGCCAGGTTCGGGGCCGAGGACCGCAGGACGAGCCGCCTCCGGGTCTCGCACGCGTTCCACTCGCCCCTGATGGACCCGATGCTGGACGAGTTCCGCGCCGCCGTGGCCGGCCTCTCCTTCCGCCGCCCCGCCATCCCCGTGGTGTCCAACCTGACCGGCCGGACCGCCACGGCCGACGAGCTGTGCTCGCCCGAGTACTGGGTGCGGCACGTACGCGAGGCCGTACGGTTCGCCGACGGCGTCCGGAGCCTGTCCGGCCAGGGGGTGCGCACCTTCCTGGAACTCGGCCCGGACGGCGTACTCTCCGCCCTGGTACGGCACTCGGCGCCCGACGACGCCATCGCCGTACCGGTGCAGCGCAAGGACCGAGGCGAGGAGATCGCCCTGGTAACGGGGTTGGCCCGGCTGCATGTGGCCCTGGCGGCCAAGCCGGTGGACTGGCCCGTACTGTTCGCGGGCACCGGCGCGCGTCGCGTGGACCTGCCGACCACGGCGTTCCAGCGCCGCCGCCACTGGCCCTCGGGCGCCGGGCGCGCCCGGGACGCGGCCGGGCTCGGCCTGGGAGCCACGGACCATCCACTGCTGGGCGCGGCCGTCGACCTCGCGGACGGCGCGGGCGTCGTGTTCACCGGCCGGGTGTCCGCGCTCTCGCACCCCTGGCTCGCCGACCATGTGGTGGGCGGCCGCATCCTGGTGCCAGGAACTGCCTTCCTGGAGCTGGCCGTTCGCGCCGGCGACGAGTTCGGCTGCGACCGTATCGACGAACTCACCCTGGCCGCGCCCCTGGTACTGCCCGAGCGGGGTGCCGTACACCTCCAGGTCCGGGTCGGCGCGGCCGACGACCACGCCCGACGTCCGGTCACCGTCCACGCCCGGCCCGAGGGAACGGCGGACCGCGCGGACGGTACGGATGGCACGGAGGACAGCCCGTGGACGCAGCACGCCTCGGGTCTGATCAGTCCGGGCCGGATCACCGGTCCCGAGGGCGGCGCCCGGACGGCGACCGCCGCTCATGCCGGCGCGGACTTCGACGCGACGGTGTGGCCCCCCGCCGGCGCCGAGCGCATCGAACTCGGTGACTGCTACGCGCACCTCGCCGACCTGGGCTTCACCTACGGCCCCGCCTTCCAGGGGCTGCGGGCCGCCTGGCGCCGGGGCACCGAGCTGTTCACCGAGGCCACTCTGCCCCGGGAGGCCGAGGCCGACGCCTCGGGCTTCTGCCTCCATCCCGCGCTCCTCGACGCCGCGCAGCACGCCTCGTCCTACGCGGACCTCGGCGCCCTCAGCGAGGGCGGCGTTCCGTTCGCCTGGGAGGGCGTCTCGCTGTACGCGTCCGGGGCGACGACCGTACGGGCACGGCTGGCGCGGAACGGACACGGAGCCGTGTCGATCGTCATCGCCGACCCGGCCGGTGAACTCGTCGCGTCCGTCGACTCGTTCGTCACCCGCCCGCTCGCGGACGGGCAACTGGACGCGGCGCGGGCGGTCGGCACCGGCTCCGACGCGTTGTTCGGCCTCGGCTGGACACCGGTGACGGAGGAACCCGGCGCCGCACACGCGGGCCAGGTCGCCCTGATCGGGTCGGCGGCCGACGCGCTGCGGGAGGTCGCCGCGTCCGTCGGGACGCACCAGGAAGCCGTCGGGACGCATGAGGAAGCCGTCGGGACGGACCTGGAAGCCGTCGAGGTGTACCCGGATCTGGCCGCGCTCGCCGAGCGCCCGGCCCCGGTCCCGGAGATCGTCGTCACCGAACTCGCGACCGTACCCGCCCAGGGCATCGTGGCGAGTGCCCACGCCACCGCCGCGCGCGCACTGAGCCTCGTACAGGAGTGGCTGGCGGACGAACGGTTCAACGGCTCCCGTCTGGTCGTGGCCGTCCGGGGCGCCGCCGACGACGTCGCCCTCGCGCCGGTCTGGGGTCTTGTACGGTCCGCGCAGGCCGAGCACCCCGGCCGGATCACCCTGTTCCACCTCGGAGACGACGCGATCCCCGACGCGACGCCCGAGGCGATCCCCGAGGCGATCCCCGACGCGATGGACGGGGCGCTGCGCCGGACGTCCGACGCGACGGTCGGGGCAGCTCCGGTGGCGGCGCTCTCGCGGGCGCTGGCCCTGCCGGAACCGGAAATCCTGCTCCGTGACGGACAGCTCTTCGTCGCCCGGCTCGAACGGCGGGCCCCCGGGCCGGACGCGACGGCGGCCGCCTGGGACACCGCGCGTACGGTCCTCATCACCGGTGGGACCGGCGGCCTGGGAGCGCTGCTGGCCCGGCACCTCGTGACCGAACACGGCGTACGGGACGTACTGCTGGCGTCGCGTCGCGGCCCCGAGGCCCCCGGCGCCGGAGACCTCACCGCCGAACTGACCGGGCTCGGCGCCCGGGTGCGTGCGGTGGCCTGCGACATCGCCGACCGCGCCGCCCTGGCGGAACTGCTGTCCGGGCACGACATCGGCGCCGTCGTGCACACCGCCGGGGTGATCGACGACGGTGTGGTCGGCGCACTCACCACCGAACGCCTTGACGCCGTGATGCGGCCGAAGGTGGACGCGGCCTGGCATCTGCACGAGCTGACCCGGGAACTGGGCCTGGAACTCTCGGCGTTCGTGCTCTTCTCCTCCGCCGCCGGCACCATCGGCGGGCCGGGGCAGGCCAACTACGCCGCCGCGAACGCCTTCCTCGACGCCCTGGCCGAGCACCGCCGAAGCCTCGGGCTGCCCGGGGTGTCGTTGGCGTGGGGCCCGTGGGAACAGTCCGGCGAGACCGGTATGACCAGCGGCCTGACCGAGGTCGACCGGGCCCGGCTGAGCCGAGCGGGCTTCCCGCCCCTGACCGCCGAGCAGGGCGTGGCCCTCTTCGACACCGCACTGGCCACCGACCGGCCCACGCTCCTCCCGATCCGGCTGGATCTGCCCGCCCTGCGTACGCGCGGCGAGGTGCAGCCGGTGCTGCGAGGCCTGGTCCGTCCCCGAGGCCGCCGTACCCGTACCACCGCACATACCGCTTCCGCCCTCGCCGCCGTTTCGACGGGGGCCCCGAGCGGTGGGCTCGGCCTGCCGGTCGAGCTGAGCGAGGCGGACCGTGACGCCGCGCTGCTGGAACTGGTGTGCGGCCGGATCGCGCTCGTACTCGGCCACGAGAGCGCGGCCACGGTCGACGCCACGCTGGCCTTCCGTGATCTGGGCTTCGATTCGCTGACCGCGGTCGAACTGCGCAACGCGCTGAGCGCGGCGACTGAACTGCGGCTCCCGGCGACCCTGGTCTTCGACTACCCGACACCGACGGCACTCGCCGACCATCTGCGCGACGAACTGTTCGGCGGGCCCGACCGGACCCCGGTCTCCGGGCCGATGGTCACCCAACTGCCGGTCACCGACGACCCGGTGGTGATTGTGGGGATGGCGTGCCGGTATCCGGGTGGGGTGTCGTCTCCTGATCAGTTGTGGGATCTGGTGTCCGGTGGTGTGGACGCGGTGTCGGAGTTTCCGGCGGACCGTGGCTGGGACCGGGATGGGTTGTATCACCCGGATCCCGAGCATCCGCGTACGTCTTCGACGCGTGCGGGTGGGTTCCTGCACGAGGCGGCGGACTTCGATTCCGAGTTCTTCGGGATGAGTCCGCGTGAGGCGTTGGCGACGGACGCACAGCAGCGGTTGTTGCTGGAGACGGTGTGGGAGGCCGTCGAACGTTCGGACATCGACCCGCTGTCACTGCGGGGGAGCCGCACCGGTGTGTTCGCCGGTGTGATGTACAACGACTACCGCACCCTGCTGACCGGCGACGAGTTCGAGGCGTTCCGGGGCAACGGCAGTGCGCCGAGTGTGGCGTCGGGTCGGGTGGCGTACACGCTGGGCCTGGAGGGCCCGACGGTCACGGTGGATACGGCGTGTTCGTCGTCTCTGGTGGCGATGCACTTGGCGGCGCAGGCGCTGCGGGCGGGTGAGTGTTCCCTGGCGTTGGCCGGTGGTGTGACGGTGATGTCGACGCCGTCCACTTTTGTGGAGTTCTCCCGGCAGGGCGGCCTCGCCCCGGACGGCCGCTGCAAGTCCTTCGCCGACGCGGCCGACGGTGTGGGCTGGGCCGAGGGCGTGGGCATGCTGGTACTGGAGCGGATGTCCGACGCGGTGCGCAACGGCCACGAGGTCCTGGCGGTGGTGCGTGGTTCGGCGGTGAACCAGGACGGTGCGTCGAACGGTCTGACGGCTCCGAACGGTCCGTCGCAGCAGCGGGTGATCCGGCAGGCGCTGGCGGGGGCGGGACTCTCGTCCGCTGATGTGGACGCGGTGGAGGCGCACGGTACGGGTACGACGCTGGGTGACCCGATCGAGGCGCAGGCCCTGGTCGCCGCCTACGGTCAGGACCGCGAACGACCGCTGTTGCTGGGCTCGGTGAAGTCGAACATCGGTCATACCCAGGCGGCTGCGGGTGTCGCGGGAGTCATCAAGATGGTGCAGGCGATACGTCACGAGACGCTGCCGCGCACCTTGCACGTGGACGCCCCGTCGTCGCACGTCGACTGGTCGGCGGGCGATGTCGAGTTGCTGCGGGAGAACACGGCTTGGCCCGAAACGGGCCGTCCACGGCGGGTGGGCGTCTCCTCCTTCGGCGTCAGCGGTACGAACGCCCATGTGATCCTGGAACAGGGCCCATCGCTGGAGCCGCGCGTCGAGGAACCGACGGTGACGCCTGGCGCGGTGCCCTGGGTCGTATCGGCCAAGAGCGAAGCGGCACTGGACCGCCAATCGGACCGCATCCGGTCCTTCGCGGCCGAGCGTTCCCTCTCGCCGCTGGACATCGGGCTCTCACTGGTCACCAACCGATCGACGTTCGAGCGGCGGGCGGTCCTGCTGCCGGGCTCGGGCGAGGTCGCCCGAGGCTCGGTCACGGTCGCGGCGGGTCCGTTGGCGTTTCTGTTCAGTGGTCAGGGTGCGCAGCGGCTGGGTATGGGGCGGGAGTTGTACGGTCGGTTCCCGGTGTTCGCGGAGGCGCTGGACGCGGTACTCGCGGAACTGGGCGACGGGGAGGGTTTGCGTGGGGTGATCTGGGGTGAGGACCCGGACGCCCTCAATGAGACCGGCATCGCTCAGCCGGCGTTGTTCGCGGTTGAGGTGGCTCTGTTCCGGCTGTTGGAGTCCCTTGGCGTTACGCCGGACTATGTGGGTGGGCATTCGATCGGTGAGGTGGCGGCTGCGCATGTCGCGGGTGTGCTGTCGTTGGCTGATGCGTGCCGTTTGGTGGTGGCTCGTGCGCGGTTGATGCAGGAGCTTCCGCGTGGCGGGGCGATGGTGGCCATCCAGGCCACCGAGGACGAGGTCCTGCCGTACCTCTCCGAGCTGGTCTCGATCGCTGCCGTCAATGGGCCTTCGTCCGTGGTGGTGTCCGGTGTCGAGGATGCGGTACTGGAGGTTGTGGGGCGGTTCGAGGGGCGCCGGTCGAGTCGCCTGAGGGTCTCGCATGCGTTCCATTCGCCTTTGATGGAGGGGATGCTGGACGAGTTCCGGGGTGTGGTGTCGGGGCTGGAGTTTCGTGCGCCGTTGATTCCGGTGGTGTCGAATCTGACGGGCGCTCTGGCTACGGCTGAGGAGCTGTGCGCGCCTGAGTATTGGGTGCGGCATGTGCGGGAGACGGTTCGGTTTGCCGATGGTGTGCGGGCGTTGGCCGAGGCAGGTGTCCGTACCTTCCTCGAACTGGGCCCGGACGGCGTGCTCTCGCCTCTGGTCCGTGAGTCGGCACCGGACGAGGCCGTGGCCGTCCCCGTACTGCGCAAGGACCGTTCGGAGGAGACGGCGGCTGTCACCGCACTGGCCGGGCTCTATGTGACGGGTGTGGCCGTGGACTGGCCCGCGCTCTTCACCGGAACCGGCGCGCGGCGGGTCGAACTGCCGACATACGCCTTCCAGCACCGGCGGTACTGGCCTTCCGCGCCGACGGCCGTGGGGGACGCCTCTGGGCTGGGGCTGGCCTCGGCGGAACATCCGCTGCTGGGCGCGTCCGTGCCCCTGGCGGATGCCGACGGAGCGGTGTTCGCCGGTCGGCTGTCGGTGACGACGCATCCGTGGCTGGCCGACCACACCGTGATGGGCAGGATTCTCGTACCGGGGTCCGCGCTCGTGGAGTTGGCGATCCGGGCCGGAGACGAGTTCGGCTGCTCATGGATCGAGGAACTGACCCTGGCCACACCGCTCGTACTGCCGCAGCGGGGTGCCGTACAGATCCAGGTACGAGTGGGCGCGGCCGACGACGGAAGCAACCGGCGCACGGTCACCGTCCACGCCCGGCCAGAGGTCACGGGCGGCGGTACCCCCGGGCCATGGACCCAGCACGCCGCCGGCACACTCTCCACCGATGCCCCGGCGGGCCACGCCGAGGTGGCCGCGCTCGACACCTCTGTGTGGCCGCCGACCGGGGCCGAGCCCGTCGATCTCGGCGACTTCTACGCGGCTCGGGCCGAGGCAGGTTTCGACTACGGCCCGGTGTTCCAGGGCCTGCGGGCCGCCTGGCGGCAGGGCGAGGACGTCTATGCGGAAGTAAGCCTGGGCGAGGCCGACTTCAACATCAACGACACCGACGAGGACTACCAGAGCCTCAGTGGACTCATCGAGACCGGCGGATTCGGCCTGCACCCTGCACTGCTGGACGCGGTGCTGCACGCGACGGCACTGACCGTTGAGGACGGCGTGCTCCCGTTCGTCTGGGAGGGCGTCTCCCTGCACGCGTCGGGCGCGACGACGGTACGGGTCCGCCTCACCCACACCGAACCGGACAAGATCGCCATCGCGATCGCCGACCCGGCGGGGCAGCCGGTCGCCACGGTGACCGGGCTGGTGGTACGCCCGATCACCCCCGGACAGCTGGACGCGGTGGCCGCCCCGGACCAGGACTCGCTGTTCCGGGTCGAGTGGACCGCCGCCGAGCCGGGCGGCAGGCACACCGGCCCTGTGGCCGTCGTCGGTCCTGACGCCGCTGTCCTGACCGATGCACTTGGACTGACAGAGAGCGGGGTCACCGCCGACGCGTATCCGGACCTGGCCGGGTTGGCCGAGAGCGATGCGGTTCCGGAGATGGTGCTGACCGCGCTGTCCGGGGGCGGCTCGGAGAATACGGTGGATGTGGCGCATGGTGTGGCGTCGCGGGTTTTGGGTTTGGTGCAGGAGTGGTTGGCGGGGGAGCGGTTTGCCGGTTCCCGGTTGGTTGTGGTGGTCCGTGGTGCGGGTCAGGGTCCCGTTGCCGGTGTGGTGCGTGGGCTGTTGAGGTCGGCGCAGTCGGAGCATCCGGGGCGGTTCGGTCTGCTGGAGTTGGACGGTGAGGGTTGCTCGGGTTCGGTGCTGTTGGAGGCGCTGGGAGCGTCGGGTTCCGAGCCGGAAATGGCTGTCCGTGAGGGGCGGCTTGGAGTGCCTCGGTTGGTTCGGGCTGTGGAGTCCGGCGAGGCGGGGCCGGTGTGGGACGGTTCCGGCACGGTTTTGATCACGGGTGGTACGGGTGGTTTGGGTGCGGTGGTGGCCCGTCATCTGGTGGTTGAGCATGGGGTGCGGGATCTGCTGTTGCTGTCCCGGCGGGGTCTGGATGCTCCGGGTGCGCGGGAGTTGGTGGCTGAGCTTGCCGGGCTGGGTGCTGACGCTGATGTGGCGGCCTGTGATGCGGCGGATCGTGAGGGTCTGGCCGGGGTGCTGGCTGGTCGGGATATTTCGGCTGTGGTGCATGCGGCGGGTGTGTTGGATGACGGTCTTGTTGGGTCGTTGACGTCTGAGCGGCTGGATGGTGTGTTGCGTCCGAAGGTGGATGCGGGTTGGTTTTTGCATGAGTTGACGCGGGATATGAGTCTGTCGGCGTTTGTGGTGTTTTCGTCTGCTGCGGGTACGTTGGGCAGTGTTGGTCAGGCGAATTATGCGGCGGCGAACGGTTTCCTTGACGCGTTGGTGGAGTTCCGGCGTGGGCAGGGTTTGCCGGGTGTGTCGTTGGCGTGGGGTCCGTGGGAACAGGCGGACGGCATGCTGGGCGAACTGTCCGCCGCCGACCGTGAGCGCATGTCGCGCGCCGGCCTACCGCTGCTGTCGGTCGAGCAGGGGCTCGCGCTGTTCGACGCGGCACTGAGTAGCGGCGAACCGGTTTTGCTGCCTGTGTCGCTGGACCTCCCCGCCTTTCGTTCCAGCGGTGACGTTCCGCCTCTGCTACGCGGCCTGACGCGCACGCGCCGTACAGCTGGTCGCCGCGCTGCCACGGGCGGTCTCGGAGAGATCGTGGCCGGGCTGGGTGAGGTCGAGCGGCATGAGGTGTTGCTTGACGTGGTGCGTAGTCAAGTTGCTCTGGTGCTGGGATATCAGGGTGCGGCTGCGGTGGATGCGGCTCGTTCGTTCCGTGATCTCGGGTTTGACTCGTTGATGGCGGTGGAGTTGCGGAACGGGTTGAGTGCGGCGACGGGGTTGCGGCTTCCGGCGACGCTCGTGTTCGACTACCCGACCGCGCAGGCGCTTGCGACACATCTGCTCGGTGAGTTGCTGGGTGTCGAGGCTGCTGTATCCGTGCCGGTGGGCGTACTGCCGCCGGTGGCGGATGACCCGGTGGTGATTGTGGGGATGGCGTGCCGGTATCCGGGTGGGGTGTCGTCTCCTGATCAGTTGTGGGATCTGGTGTCCGGTGGCGTGGACGCGGTCTCGGAGGTTCCCGCTGAGCGCGGTTGGGATCTGGAGTTGTCTACGCGCGCGGGCGGGTTCCTGCACGACGCTGCGGAGTTTGATCCCGAGTTCTTTGGGATGAGTCCGCGTGAGGCGTTGGCGACGGATGCGCAGCAGCGGTTGCTGTTGGAGACGGTGTGGGAGGCCGTCGAGTGTGCCGGGGTGGATCCGGTGTCACTGGGAGGGAGCCGAACCGGTGTATTCGCCGGTGTGATGTACGGCGATTACGGGACGTTGCTCGCGGGGCGCGAGTTCGACGGGCTACGGGGCAGCGGCAGCGCACTGAGCGTGGCGTCGGGCCGGGTGGCGTACACCCTGGGCCTGGAGGGCCCGACCGTCACGATTGATACGGCGTGTTCGTCGTCGCTGGTGGCGATGCACTTGGCGGCGCAGGCGTTGCGTGCGGGTGAGTGCTCGCTGGCCTTGGCCGGTGGCGTGACAGTGATGTCCACCCCGTCCACCTTTGCGGAGTTCGATCGTCAGGGTGGGTTGTCGCCTGATGGTCGGTGCAAGGCGTTTTCTGATGAGGCTGATGGTGTGGGCTGGGGCGAGGGCGTGGGGATGCTCTTGCTGGAGCGGTTGTCGGACGCGGAGCGTAACGGGCATTCGGTGTTGGCGGTGGTGCGTGGGTCGGCGGTGAATCAGGATGGTGCGTCGAATGGTTTGACGGCGCCGAATGGTCCGTCGCAGCAGCGGGTGATTCGCCAGGCGCTGGCCAGTGGTGGTCTGTCGCCCGCCGATGTGGATGTGGTGGAGGCGCACGGTACGGGTACGACGTTGGGTGACCCGATCGAGGCGCAGGCCCTGCTGGCGGCTTACGGGCAGGATCGTGAACGTCCGTTGCTGTTGGGCACGGTGAAGTCGAACATCGGTCATACGCAGGCGGCTGCGGGTGTGGCGGGGGTCATCAAGACGGTGATGGCCATGCGGCACGGGGTGCTGCCGCGTACGTTGCACGTGGATGCTCCGTCATCGCATGTGGACTGGACCGCCGGCGATGTCGAACTGCTGCGGGAGAACACGACCTGGCCCGAGACCGGACATCCTCGACGGGCCGGCGTCTCATCCTTTGGTGTCAGTGGCACGAATGCTCATCTGGTCCTTGAGGCCGCGCCATCTGCGGAGCGGCTGGTGGAACGTGAGGTTGAGGCACCGACGGTGGTGCGGGGTGTGGTGCCATGGCTGGTGTCGGCCAAGTCCGAGACGGCGTTGGACGCTCAACTCGACCGACTTCGGTCGGCTGTGGAGGAACATTCCCTTTCGCCCATAGATGTCGGGTTCTCGCTGGTTGTCGGTCGGTCGGTGTTCGAGCACCGGGCGGTGCTGCTGGCGTCGGAAGAGGGTGTGGTCGAGGCTTCCCGGGGTTCGGTCGCGCAGGGTCCGTTGGCGTTTCTGTTCAGTGGTCAGGGCGCTCAACGGCTTGGTATGGGGCGGGAGTTGTTCGGTCGGTTCCCGGTGTTCGCGGAGGCCCTGGACGCGGTGCTCGCGGAACTGGGCGACGGGGAGGATATACGTGGAGTGATCTGGGGTGAGGACCCGGATCTTCTCAATGAGACGGGTTTTGCTCAGCCGGCCCTGTTCGCCACGGAAGTGGCCCTCTTCCGGCTGCTGGAGTCCCTTGGCGTTACGCCGGACTATGTCGGTGGGCATTCGATTGGTGAGGTCGCGGCGGCTCACGTGGCCGGTGTTCTGTCGCTCGCGGATGCGTGCCGTCTGGTGGCGGCCCGCGCCCGTCTGATGCGGGAGCTTCCGCGTGGTGGGGCGATGGTGGCGATCCAGGCCACCGAGGGCGAAGTCCTGCCGTACCTCTCTGAGTTGGTGTCGATCGCTGCGGTCAATGGGCCTGCGTCGGTGGTGGTGTCCGGTGTCGAGGATGCGGTGCTGGAGGTTGTGGGGCGGTTCGAGGGGCGGCGTACGAGTCGGCTTGCTGTGAGCCATGCGTTCCATTCGGCGTTGATGGACGGGATGCTGGACGATTTCCGTGCGGTGGTGTCGGGGCTGGAGTTTCGTGCGCCGTTGATTCCGGTGGTGTCCAATCTGACGGGTGCCCTGGCCGGTTCCGATGAGCTGTGTGTGCCTGAGTACTGGGTGCGGCATGTGCGGGAGACGGTTCGGTTCGCTGATGGTGTGCGGGCGTTGTCCGAGGCGGGTGTGCGTACCTTCCTGGAGCTGGGTCCGGATGGTGTGCTGTCGGCGTTGGCTCGTGAGTCGGTGTCGGACGAGGCCGTGGTCGTGCCCGTTCTGCGTAAGGACCGTGGTGAGGAGACGGCGGCCGTTACGGCGCTTGCCCGCCTGCATGTGACGGGCGTGGCCGTCGACTGGCGGGCGTACTTCGCGGGCACGGGTGCCCAGCGGGTCGACCTGCCCACGTACGCCTTCCAGCGTCAGTCGTTCTGGCCCCCGGTTGGGGTGGGCCGGATGGGTGACGTACGGGCCGCCGGGCTGGCGTCGGCGGAACATCCGCTGCTGGGCGTGGCCGTTTCGTTGGCCGAATCGGATGGGGCGGTCTTCTCCGGCCGTCTCTCGGTGTCCTCACATCCGTGGCTGGCCGATCACACGATCATGGGCCGTGCCCTGGTCCCGGGAACTGCCCTTGTTGAGTTGGCGATTCGGGCCGGTGACGACTTCGGGTGCGACACGGTCGAGGAGCTGACCCTGACCGCACCGCTGGTGCTGCCGGAACGGGGAGCCGTACGCGTTCAGGTGTTCGTCGGCCCAGCCGATGACTCCGGGCGGCGGACCGTGAAGGTGCACTCCAGGCCGGACGGTTCCGACGAACTGCCGTGGACCGAGCATGCCACCGGCCTCCTTACCGTGACGAGTCTGGAGCGGGCCGAGAGCGGATTCGATGCGGCGGTGTGGCCGCCGGCCGGTGCAGAGCCGGTCGACCTCGGCGACTTCTACGGGGCTCGTGCTGAGGCGGGGTTCGCGTACGGCCCGGTGTTCCAGGGGCTTCGGGCGGCCTGGCGGCGCGACGGTGAGGTGTTTGCCGAGGTGGCCCTGCCCGAGGGCGTGGGCACGGAGGGGTTCGGAGTCCATCCCGCGTTGCTGGACGCCGTCCTGCACGCGGCCGTTTTCTTCGACGGCGTGCAAGACGGCGGTCTGCCTTTCGCCTGGGAAGGGGTGTCTCTGTACGCGTCGGGGGCGACGGCCGTGCGTGCGCGGCTTTCGTACGGTGAGCGGGACGGGGTGTCGATCGAGGTTGCGGATGCGGCGGGTCGTGCGGTCGCGTCGGTTGAGTCGTTGGTGACGCGTCCGGTTGTGGCTGATCAGCTTGCGGGCGGTCAGGTTCTGGGGCGGGATTCGCTGTTCCGGGTGGAGTGGGCTCCGGTGTCCGGCGCGGCAGACATCGGGGCGTTCGTGGCGTCCGGGGTTGCGGTGGTCGGGCCGGGCGAGGCGCTGTCGGAAGTGTTGCGGGATGCGGGGGCCGAGGCCGGGTTGTGGGCGGATCTGGGTGAGTTGGCTGCGAGTGAGGAGCCGGTGGCCGGTGTGGTGCTGGCTGTGGTTCCGGGGGAGTCGTCGGCTGACGAGGTGGTGGCTGCGGCGCACGAAACCGCTTCGCGAGTCTTGGAGTTGGTGCAGGCGTGGCTGGCGGGGGAGCGGTTTGCCGATTCCCGGTTGGTTGTGGCGGTCTGCGGCGTTGGTGAGGGGCCTGTTGCCGGTGTGGTGCGTGGGCTGTTGAGGTCGGCGCAGTCGGAGCATCCGGGGCGGTTCGGTCTGCTGGAACTGGAGAGCGAGGACTGCTCGGGGCCGGTGCTGCTGGAGGCGCTGGCTGCTGCGGAGCCTGAGATTGCGGTCCGTGAGGGGCAGATTGTGGCTCCTCGGCTGGCCCGGGTCCAGGTGCCTGACGAGTCGGGGCCGGTGTGGGACGGTTCCGGCAGGGTTTTGATCACGGGTGGTACGGGTGGTTTGGGTGCGGTGGTGGCCCGTCATCTGGTGGTTGAGCATGGGGTGCGGGATCTGTTGTTGCTGTCCCGGCGGGGTCTGGATGCTCCGGGTGCGCGGGAGTTGGTGGCTGAGCTTGCCGGGCTGGGTGCTGACGCTGATGTGGTGGCGTGTGATGTGGCGGATCGTGAGGCGTTGGCTGGAGTCTTCGCGGAGTATGACGTTTCGGCTGTGGTGCATACGGCGGGTGTGCTGGATGACGGTCTTGTCGGGTCGTTGACGTCTGAGCGTGTTGATGGTGTGTTGCGTCCGAAGGTGGATGCGGGTTGGTTTTTGCATGAGTTGACGCGAGACATGGGCTTGTCGGCGTTTGTGGTGTTCTCGTCTGCTGCGGGTACGTTGGGCAGTGTTGGTCAGGCGAATTATGCGGCGGCGAATGGGTTCCTGGACGCGTTGGTGGAGTTCCGGCGTGGGCAGGGTTTGCCGGGTGTGTCGTTGGCGTGGGGTCCGTGGGAGCAGGCGGACGGCATGCTAGGTGAGCTGTCCGCCGCCGACCGTGAGCGGATGAATAGTTCGGGTTTCCCGCCGTTGTCCGTCGAGCAGGGTGTGGCGTTGTTCGACGCGGCGCTCGGTACGGGCGAGCCGGTGTTGCTGCCGGTGCGGCTGGATGTCTCCGCCTTCCGTTCTGGTTCCGCTGGTGAGGTGCCGTCTCTGCTGCGCGGTTTGGTGCGGTCGCGGCGTGCTGTGGGGCATGGGGCGGCGGTTTCCGGGTTTGTGCAGCGGTTGGCGGGGCTCGACGAGGTTGAGCGGCGTGAGGTGCTGCTCGACCTGGTACGTAGCCAGGTCGCGTTGGTGCTCGGCCACCAGGGCGCGGCTGCGGTGGATGCGGCTCGGTCGTTCCGTGATCTCGGGTTTGACTCGTTGATGGCAGTGGAGTTGCGGAATGGGTTGAGTGCGGCGACGGGGCTGCGACTCTCCGCGACTCTGGTGTTCGACTACCCGACCGCGCAGGCGCTTGCGACCTATCTGGTTGGCGAGTTGCTGGGTGCCGAGGCTGAGTCGTCCGTGCCAGTGGCCGTACTGCCGCCGGTGGCGGACGACCCGGTGGTGATTGTGGGGATGGCGTGCCGGTATCCAGGTGGGGTGTCGTCTCCTGATCAGTTGTGGGATCTGGTGTCCGGCGGAGTGGACGCGGTCTCGGAGTTTCCGACGGACCGTGGCTGGGACCGGGACGCGTTGTATCACCCGGACCCCGAGCACCCGGGTACGTCTTCTACGCGTGCGGGTGGGTTCCTGCATGATGCTGCGGAGTTTGATCCTGAGTTCTTCGGGATGAGTCCGCGTGAGGCGTTGGCGACCGATGCGCAGCAGCGGTTGTTGCTGGAGACGGTGTGGGAAGCCGTCGAGCGTACGGGTATCGACCCGGCGTCGTTGCGGGGAAGCCAGACCGGAGTATTCGCCGGTCTGATGTACAACGACTACCGCAACCTGCTGACCGCCCAGGAATTCGAGGCCTTCCGGGGCAACGGCAGCGCGCCGAGTGTGGCGTCGGGCCGGGTGGCGTACACGTTGGGCCTGGAAGGTCCGACGGTCACGATCGATACGGCGTGTTCGTCGTCTCTGGTCGCGATGCATCTGGCGGCGCAGGCGTTGCGTGCGGGTGAGTGTTCGCTGGCGTTGGCCGGTGGTGTGACAGTGATGTCGACTCCGACGACCTTTGTGGAGTTCTCCCGTCAGGGCGGCTTGGCCATGGACGGTCGGTGCAAGGCGTTCTCGGATGAGGCTGATGGTGTGGGCTGGGGCGAGGGCGTGGGGATGCTCTTGCTGGAGCGGTTGTCGGACGCGGAGCGTAACGGGCACGCTGTGTTGGCGGTGGTGCGTGGCAGTGCGGTGAATCAGGATGGTGCGTCGAATGGTCTGACGGCGCCGAATGGTCCGTCGCAGCAGCGGGTGATCCGTCAGGCGCTGGCGAGCGGTGGTCTGTCGCCCGCCGACGTGGATGTGGTGGAGGCGCACGGTACGGGTACGACGCTGGGTGACCCGATCGAGGCACAGGCCCTGCTCGCTGCCTACGGCCAAGACCGTGAACGCCCGTTGCTGCTGGGCACGGTGAAGTCCAACATCGGTCACACGCAAGCGGCTGCGGGTGTCGCGGGGGTCATCAAGACGGTGATGGCGATGCGGCACGGCGTACTGCCGCGCACGCTGCATGTGGATGCTCCGTCATCGCACGTGGACTGGTCGGCGGGCGATGTCGAGTTGCTGCGGGAGAACACGGCTTGGCCCGAGGCGGATCACCCTCGTCGTGCGGGTGTGTCGTCGTTCGGGATCAGCGGCACAAACGCCCATGTGATCCTGGAGCAGCCTTCCGCGCCCGTTCCTCTTCCCGAGCGGGTCGAGGAAGAGCCCGGGGCGGTCGTGCCGTGGGTGGTCTCCGGCCGTACGCCGACCGCGTTGGATACACAGATCGACCAGCTGCGGTCCTTCGTAAGTAGTGCGTCGCCTGTGGATGTTGGCTTCTCGCTGGCCACGGCCCGTACCCCCTTCGAGCATCGGGCTGTTCTGCTGGCTTCGCAGGACGGTCTGACCGAGGCAGCGCGGGGCTCCATTACACAAGGCGCCGTGGCGTTTCTGTTCAGTGGTCAAGGCGCTCAACGGCTTGGTATGGGTCGGGAGTTGTACGGGCGGTTCCCGGTGTTCGCGGAGGCACTGGACGCTGTGTTCGAAGAACTGGGCGACGGGGAGAGTTTGAGTGGGGTGATCTGGGGTGAGGACCCGGACGCCCTCAACGAGACCGGTATCGCTCAGCCGGCCCTGTTCGCCATGGAAGTAGCCCTCTTCCGGCTGCTGGAGTCCCTTGGCGTTACGCCGGACTACGTCGGTGGGCATTCGATCGGTGAGGTCGCGGCGGCCCACGTGGCCGGTGTCCTGTCGCTCGCGGACGCGTGCCGTCTGGTGGTGGCTCGTGCCCGTCTGATGCAGGAGCTCCCGCGTGGCGGGGCGATGGTGGCGATCCAGGCCACCGAGGACGAAGTCCTGCCGTACCTCCCCGAACCCTCCGGCCTCTCCGACCTTTCCGGTCAGGTGTCGATCGCTGCCGTCAACGGGCCTTCATCGGTCGTGGTGTCCGGTGTCGAGGATGCGGTGCTGGAGGTTGTCGGGCGGTTCGAGGGGCGGCGTACGAGCAGGATCGCTGTCAGCCACGCGTTCCACTCGCCGCTCATGCGCCCGATGCTCGACGAATTCCGCGCTGTCGCAGAGCAGTTGGAGTTCCGTACACCGGTCATTCCGGTGCTCTCGAACCTGACCGGCGCCCTCGCGACCGCCGATGATCTCCGGTCGCCCGAGTACTGGGTCCGGCACGTCCGTGAGACCGTACGTTTCGCCGACGGTGTCAGCGCCCTGTCCGACGCGGGTGTACGCACCGTCCTGGAACTGGGCCCGGACGGGGTGCTGTCCGGGATGGCACGGGAATCCCTGCCCGACGACGCCATCGTGGTTCCCTTCCTGCGCAAGGACCGTCCGGAAGAGACGGCCGCCGTTACCGCACTCGCCCGGCTGCATGTGACCGGTGTGGCCGTCGACTGGCAGGCGTACTTCGCGGGCAAGGGCGCCCAACTGGTCGACGTGCCCACGTACGCTTTCCAGCGCGAGCGGTTCTGGCCCACTACCGCCGCCGTCACCACCACGCCGGGCGACATGCGGGCGGCGGGGCTCGCCCCGGCGCGGCACCCGTGGCTGGGCGCTGTGGTGTCGCTGGCGGACTCGGACGGGGTGGTGCTCTCCGGACGTATCTCCCTGGACACGCATCCCTGGCTGGCCGGTCACACGGTCATGGGCCGGATCCTGCTGCCGGGTACCGCGTTCGTGGAGTTGGCGATCCGGGCCGGTGACGAGGTCGGAAGCGGCCGCGTCGAGGAACTGACCCTGGCCGCGCCCCTGGTACTGACCGAACGGGACGCCGTGCAGGTACAAGTACGGGTCGGCGCCGACGGGGACGGTGACGGAGCCGGGGACGGGCGGCGTACCGTCACCGTCCACTCGCGGCCCGACGGCCACCCGGGGGCGCCCTGGATCCAGCACGCCGCCGGCCTGCTCGCCGTCGATCCCGCCGGTCCCGCCGGTCCTGCTGGTCCCGCCGAATCCGTCGCCGCCCCGGACATGGCCTCGTGGCCCCCGCCGGGCGCCGAACCGATCGACCTCGGTGACCATTACGCGCGGCTTGCCGAAGCGGGATTCGACTACGGGACGGTGTTCCAGGGCCTGCGGTCGGCGTGGCGGATCGGTGACGAGGTGTTCGCCGAGGCCGAGCTGCCCGAAAGCGCCGGCACCGGTGCGGGCGCGGACACCGGCCTCGACGGGTTCGGTGCGCACCCCGCGCTGCTGGACGCGGTCCTGCACGCCGCCGGATTCACCGGCGCGGCACAGGACGGCGACGGCGAAGGAGGCGCCCTGCCGTTCTCCTGGGAAGGAGTGTCGCTGCACGCCTCGGCGGCCAGGTCCGTACGGGCGAGGCTGTCGCGTACCGGGCCGGACAGCGTGGCGATCGCGGCCGTCGACGCGGCGGGCCAGCCCGTCTTCTCGGTGGACGCTCTGGTGGTACGCCCGGTCAGCTCCGAAGAGCTCGGCACCGGCCAGGCCGTCGGCGACGATTCCCTCTTCCGTACGGAGTGGACCGAGGCCGCCACGGAGCAGGCTGTTGCCGGGACCACACCGCCCGAGATGGCCGCCGTCGGCCTGGCGGACGACGTGGCGGAGTCGCTGAGTTCCGCCGGGATCGACGTCCGGGCGTACGGGTATCCGGATCTGGCCACGCTTGCCGCGTCGGCGGACGTGGTGCCGGACGTGGTTCTGGTCCAGTTGTCGGCCGCGCCGTCCATCGAGCCATCCGCCGAGCCGGTCACCGGGACGGCGGCCTCTGAGCCAACCACCGGACAGGTAGGGGCTGTTCACGCCACGGTTTCGCGTGCGCTGCGGCTGGTGCAGGACTGGCTGGCAGGGGAGCGGTTCGCGGATTCCCGGTTGGTGGTGCTGACACGGAACGCCACCGCCGGCGACCTGGCCGCCGCCTCCGCGTGGGGCCTGATCCGGTCCGCGCAGACGGAGAACCCGGATCGGATCACCCTCCTGGACGTGGCCGGCGAAGACCTTCCGGGAGTCGCACTGTCCCGTGCCCTGACGACGCCGGAGCCGGAACTGGCTCTCCGCGAAGGGCACGTGTTCGTGCCCCGGCTCGTAAGGGCGACGGCGTCCGACCCCGAGACCCACCCCGAGACCCACGCCGAAACCGACCCCGAAGCCGGCGCCGAAGCCGCCCCCGGGACCGGCTCCGACCCGGATACAGAGACCGACGCCGTCCGGGGCGTCGGCTCCGGTGCGGTGCTGATCACCGGTGGCACCGGCGGCCTCGGCGCGGTGACTGCCCGTCACCTCGCAACCGAGCACGGTGCCCGGGAACTCCTTCTGCTGTCCCGGCGCGGACCGGCCGCACCCGGAGCCCAGGAACTCGTCGCCGAACTGGCCGCGTTGGGCGCCCACGCCGACGTGGTCGCCTGTGACGCGGCCGACCGTGAGGCGCTCGCCGACGTGTTGTCGGGGCGGAAGATCTCGGCGGTGGTGCACACGGCCGGTGTCCTCGATGACGGTGTCATCGGGGCGCTCACCCCGGACCGGGTCGACGCCGTGCTGCGACCCAAGGTGGACGCGGCCTGGAATCTGCACGAACTGACCCGGGAACTGGGTCTGGAGCTGTCGGCGTTCGTGGTGTTCTCGTCCGTCGCCGGTACGTTCGGCGGCGCCGGCCAGGGCAACTACGCCGCCGCCAACGCCTTCCTCGATGCCCTGGCCGAGCACCGCCGCGAACTGGGGCTGCCCGGAGTGTCGCTCGCATGGGGCCCGTGGGAGCAAGGCGACGGCATGCTCGGTGAGTTGAGCGACGCCGACCGCGACCGGATGCGCCGCTCCGGCTTCCCGCCCCTCTCCACCGAGCAAGGGCTCGCTCTGTTCGACACCGGCCTGTCCACGGCGGACGCGGTGCTGTTGCCGGTCCGGCTGGACCTGCCCGCCCTGCGGACCCACGCCGACGTGCCACCGCTGCTGCGCGGCCTGGTCCGCACCCGCCGCACGGCCGACCGGTCGGCCGCCGCGGAGCCCGGGTTCGTCCAGCGGCTGGCCGGGCTGGACCAGGCCGGGCAACACGAGGCACTGCTCGGCCTGGTATGCGGGCAGGCCGCGGCAGTGCTCGGACACCAGGGCGCGGCCGCCGTCGACCCGACCCGGGCGTTCCGCGAACTCGGTTTCGACTCGCTGACGTCCGTGGAGCTGCGCAACGCGCTGAGCAGGGCGACCGGGCTACGGCTCCCGGCCACACTGGCCCTCGACTATCCGACGGCAACCGAGATCGCGTCTCATCTGCACACCCAACTGGTGTCGGGCGAACTGGCCGGCTCCGGCTCGATCCTCGCCACACTGGACCAGGTCGAGCGGGCGATAGCCGGGGCGGACGTGGACGCGAAGACACACAAGCAGATCGCCGGGCGGCTCGAAGTACTCAGGTCACGGTGGGCGACCGTGCGCGCCGACGACGGCGTACCGGGCGACGGCCCGGACGGTGTTGCGCGGCGGGACGCCGAACTCGACTTCGAGGCCGCTTCGGACGACGAGATGTTCGCCTTCCTCGACGATGAACTGGACGGCTCGTGACCACAGAGCGGGGAAAGAGAACGGGAAGGGAAGGAACGGGAAAAACCCGAGACCTTTCCATGGGAAAAAGATCCTGTGGCGTCGTCGGACATTCCCGTGGGCGCACAGTGGAGAGGTTCCAATGACGCGGGGAACCCGCCTGGCATAACGTGAGTGCGAAGCGTGGAATTCTTCGCTCGTGGCAGCACGACGTGATCGTGCCTGAGCCGCGGAGCGGGAGGACACCCGATACGTAGACGGCCAACCGGTGGCGCGTGCCCGGTTCGTGAGCCGATGAGGGGATAAGGCGTAGGGGCATGGTCAAAACAGGTGGCGACACAGCGGTCGAGGTGCACGATCTCGTCCGCGCCTACCCGGGACGCAACGGGGAGCTGATCAAGGCCAATGACGGCCTGAGCTTCAGCGTGCCCCGCGGGCAGGTATTCGGCCTCTTCGGCGCGAACGGCGCCGGTAAGACGACACTCGTACTGCAACTGCTCGGACTCGTACAGCCCACCTCCGGCTCGATCCTGGTCAACGGCATCGATGTGACCCGTAACCCGGAGATGGTGAAGTCCACGGTCGGCTTCCTGCCGCAGACGGGGCTCTCCATGCGGCTGATCGAGACCCGCCGCGCGCTGCACTACACCGGGCGGCTGCGCGGCCAGAGCGAGCACGACGCCCGCCGCCAGACCGACGAGCTGATCGAGGAACTGGGCCTCGGCCAGTACGCCGACCGGCAGGTGGAGAAGCTCAGCGGCGGACTGATGCGGCTGGTCAACTTCGGTATGACCCTGATGGGCCGTCCCGAGCTGATCGTGCTGGACGAGCCCACCAACGAGCTGGATCCGCACAACCGGCGGCTCATCTGGGAGATGATCGAGCGCCGCAGCACCGACGAGGGCGCCACGATCGTGCTGGTGACACACAACGTGCTGGAGGCCGAGAAGGCCGTGCACCGCGTCGCCGTGATGCACGGGGGCCGGATCGCCGCGATGGGCACGCCCGGCGAACTCAAGGAGCAGATCGGCGCGAAGGCGCGGCTGGAGCTGTTCGTCCGTGACGGCGGCGTCCTCAGCCAGGAGGAGATCGCGCGGCTCAGTACGGTCGGCGAGGTCAGCCAGGGCAACCGCAGCGGCAGTTACCTGATAACCGCCTCGCCGGACCAGCTTCAGTCGCTGATCGAAGTGCTGGTCGCCGATATCGGCGTGAAGCGTGTCGACGACTTCCGCTTCGCCCGCCCCACACTCGAAGACGTCTACCTGAGTCTCAGCCCGAGGCAGAACGCCAAGGCCCCCGCCCTCGCGGAGCCGGCGACTGCCCCGGCCGACGATGCAGTCCGGGCCGGCGATGCCGAGCCGGCGGCGATCTCGGCAGAGGCAGAGGCAGAGGCAGAAGCAGAAGCCAACGGCCGGAGCCCCGTCGCCGTACTGGCCCCGACGCCCTCGGCCACGGCCACGCCCTCGGCTACCGCCACACCTTCGGCCACGCCCTCGGCCACCACCACGATCACAGCCGACGATCCGAGGGCTTCGCGACAGGAGAAGCCCAGCCCGCAACGGGAGAAGTCCCGTCCGGAGCAGGGCAGGACCAAGCTGCCGCTGCGGGACCGGCTCGGCCGGTTCGGTACCGCGTTCAAATTCCTGTGGTTCGAGCACATGCTGACCGTCCGCACGTCATGGCACGTGCACATGGTGTTCGGCATCTTCATGCCGCTGACCATGGTGTTCGGCTTCTCCCGGATCGGCTCGGGGCTGGACGACGAGAAGAGCCTGACGTACATCGCCAGCGGCTCCGGCGTGTTCGCGATCGCGGCGCTCGGCACCACGGCGATCGCGCAGCGGATCGGCGCGATCAAGGCCGAGGGATCGATGCTGTACTACGCCTCGCTGCCGATCAGCAAGGTGGCGTTCGTGATGGCGTTCGTCGCCGCCCGACTGCTGCTGATCGCTCCCGGCCTGGTGACCTCGCTGTTCGCGGTGCGACTGCTCTACGGCCTCGACCTGACGCTGTCGCCCGCGCTGCTCCTCGTCTATCCGCTGACCGCGCTGCCGCTCGCCGCGCTGGGGCTGGTCATCGGCAGCCTCATCGACCGCATCGAGCTGATCTCGATCGTCACCTACGTGCTCAACTTCGTGCTGCTGCTCGGTGCGCCGCTGCTCATCCCCGCAGAGGCGCTGCCGCTGCCGCTCAAGGCGCTGAGCTACGTCATGCCCACCACCTACGGGGCGGACGCCATCCGGCGCAGTGTCAGCGACAACCTCGACGCCACGTTCGCCTTCGACCTCGGTGTGCTGGGCGTGATGACGGTGTTCTCCCTCCTGGTCGCGGACCGGGCGCTGCGCTGGCGCGCTTCCTGAGGTCACCGGGCCGCTCCCCGAGTCATCGCTCCCGAGTCGTCGCCCTTGAGACGCCGCTCCCGAGGCGCCGCTCCGGAGGCCGGTAATTTCCCTAGTGGCCCGCCCGTTAGCATCCTGGCCGGGCCGAACAGGGAAATCCGACCGGCCGGGCATCGGCTGATGATCCACCGCGCGGCGGACGGGGCGGGAGCGAATTCGGTATGAAATTCCGGGTGCTGGGTCCGCTGACGGTTCTCGACCACGGCGGCCCGGTGGGGCTGAGCGGCATGAAACAGCGCGCCGCCCTCGGATTCCTCCTGCTGCACGCCAACCAGGTGGTCGCGACCAGCACCCTGCTCCAGGCGCTGTGGACCGGCACCCCACCGCCCACCGCGCGGAAGATGCTTCAGAACGCGGTCTCCGGCCTGCGTGGCCTGCTGTCCACGGACAGCGTCGACAGCGTCGGCAGCGTCGGCGGTTACGGCGGCGCTGTCGACCGCGGCGGCCGTGCGCACGGCGGAACCGGTGACCTCGACGAGGGCTCGGCCGCCGCGCCGATGCTGCTGACCCACGCGCCGGGCTATCTGCTCAGCGTGCACACCGACGCCCTCGACCTGACCGCCTACCAGGCGATGGTCGACAGCGGCCGGGCGGAACTGGAGCTCGGCTCGTGGGCCGCCGCAGCGAAGACCCTGCGGGCCGCACTGGAGCTGTGGCACGGCCCGGTGCTGGCTGATCTCGCGGAAGCGGGCGCGGACTGGCCGGAGCTGACCACGATCCAGGACGCCCGCCGCACCGTGCAGGAAGACCTGTTCGAGGCCGAACTGGCCTGCGGCGGCCACCACGAGGTGGTGCACGAGCTGGAGGCGCTGGTCGCCACCGAGCCGGTACGCGAACGGCTCTGCGCCGAGCTGCTGTTGGGCCTCTACCGCTGCGGTCGCCAGGTCGACGCGCTGGACGTCTACCGCCGTACGCGGACCGAGTACGGCGAACAGCTGGGCCTGGAGCCCGGCCGCGTACTGCGCGACATGGAGCGGGCGATCCTCGAACACGACCCGGTGCTGTCCCAGCCCGACGCGCTGGCAATCATCGCCCGGGGTAGCGAGGTCAAGTGCGCCGCTCCGCCCGCCGCGACCTCCCGTACGACCTCCCGCACAGGCTCCCGTACGACTGCCTCCACACAGTCGTCCCCTATGCTGCCCTCCCGTACGCAGCCTGCCCCTTCACCGTCTTTCCGTGCGCAGCCTCCCTCTTCACCGTCCTTCCGTGCGCAGCCTCCCCCTTCACCGTCCTTCCGTGTGGCCCCGGAACGGCCTGCCCCCGCCGTCGCGCCCACCCCGCCGGCCGTTCCCGTACGCACGGGCACCGGATTCGCCGGGCGTCGGCCGCCGGTCCTGCGGCAACCGGATCCCGCTCCAAGGCGGCAGGCCCGGTTCGAGGCCGGTCCGCCGGCGGACGCCACCGGGACGGGGTGGCACGTGGCGATGCGCGGTCCCGCCCCGCCGGTCCCGTGGGGCGGCGGGCTCACCGAGCAGCGCAAGCGGCTCAGCATGCTGCTCGTGCGTACCAAGACCGGCCCGGACGCACCGGTCGACCCCGAGGACCAGGCACGCCTGGTCGGCGGTCCGACCTCCACGACCGGCGGTCCGACCTCCACGACCGGCGGTCTGACCTCCACGATCCGCGAGGAGATCGAACGCCACGGCGGCAAGATCGTCGGCGTGATCGGTCCCGTCACCTTCGCCCTGTTCGGAGTCCCCCGCACCCAGGAGGACGACGCGACCCGTGCCGTACGTGCCGGGCTCGCCATCCGCGACCGGTTCGGCCACCGGGCTCCTGCCGGCCGTCCGGGCGGCGGGAGCCCGGCCGGCGGGAAGCTGGCCGTCCGGGTGGCGGTGGCGACCGGCGAGGTGCTGGTGACCTGCGCGGCGGACGGCAGCGGGCCGATTCCGGTGGTCGGCGGGGCGGTCCCGGAGAGCTGCATGGGTCTGCTGGAGACCGTGCCCGCGGGCGGGATCCGGGTGTGCCCGACCACCCGCAGGAGCAGTGAACGCGCCGTTGAGTACGAGCCGGCCGAAGGACCGGGCGGCGGCTCGGAACCCCGCGTCGTCCGCCCCGGTCACACGGGCCTGGACGCGTCGGTGGCCCTGGTGGACCGTGAGCGCGAGATCGATCAGCTGCGTGGGCTGCTCGGTGACGTGTGCGGGCGGCGGCGGTCCCACTTCCTGACCGTGCTGGGCGAACCCGGCCTGGGCAAGAGCAGGCTGGCCGCCGAACTCGGGCTGCTGGCCGCGCGAGGTCCCGGTGAGTTCACCGTACTGACCGGCTGTGGCTCGTTCTCCGACCGGGACGCGCCCCTCGCCGCCCTCCAGCGGATCGTCTCCGCAGGGGCCGGGATCGAGCCGGGGGACTCCCCGGTGGCGGCGGAGGAGAAGCTGGCCCGCAAGGTGCACCGGCTGTTCGGCACCGGTGAGTCGGGTGCGTGGATGCTCGGACGGCTGCGCGCACTGCTCGGGACGGCGGGCCCTGACCCGGTCGGCCCGGACTCGGTCGGCCCTGGCCCGGTGGGCCCCGGCTCGCCCGGCCCGGAGGCGGACGCCGAGGCGTGGCGGTTGTTCCTCACCGAACTCGCGGCGGAACGCCCGCTGGTGGTCGTCTTCGAGGACGTACACCGGTCGGACGCGTCGCTCCTGGACTTCATCGAATACCTGGCCGCCACGGCGGGCCCGGTGCCGATGCTCGTGGCGGTGACCGCCCGGCCCGAACTGCTGGACTTCCGGCCGAGCTGGGGCGGTGGCCTGCGCGACGCCCTCGCCCTCACCCTGGACCCGCTGACCGCCGAGGGCATCAGCGGACTGCTGGCCGACCTGCTGACCCGGGACGGGCGGGCGCTGCCGGGGGAGTTGCACCGCGAGCTGATCCGGCGGATCGGCGGGAATCCGCTGTTCGCCGTCGAGTACGCCCGTGAGCTGCGGGAGCGGCCGCCACTGTCCGGACACGTGCCCCGCTCCGACCTGCCGGGCCAGGAATCCGGACACATGCCCGCGTCCATGGCCCCGCCGGTCCCCGACTACGTGCACCGCGTGATCGCGGCCCGGGTGGACACCGTGCCGCCGGACGGCAAGGCCGTACTCGTCAACGCGTCCGCTCTCGTCAACGCGTCAGCGCTCGGTGGGGTGTTCTGCGCCGAGGGCGTCGCAGCGGTGGGCGACGGGAACCGGGCGGAAGCCGCGACATGGCTGGACCATCTGGAACGGCGCGACCTCCTGCGGCGCTCCCGGCACGATTCGCCCACCGGGGAGGCCCAGTACGCCTTCCGGTACTCGGCGACCCGCGAGGTGGTCGATTCCCTGATTTCCCCCTCGACGCGCGAGGACAAGCGTCGCCGGGCCGCCGTCTGGAACGACCGGAACGCGGCAGACCTCCCCGCATAGGGGCCCCTGGCGGGAAGCGAATTACTGCGGGAACTCCCGTGCCGGGGCCGGTTACTCGACGATGGAAATACGGCATTGGGACCCGCTCCGGCATCGCCTATCTTCGGATGCACCGGAGGCCGGAAAGCCCCGCTGAATACTCATGAAAACACTGAGTTCGAAGGCAGATCATTGCGATGGTCGGCGGCGCGGGCGGTATGTCCTCCCGTTCCCGCTCGCGATTGTCCGCGGCAGCCGGCTCTGCTCCCGCGTGGAAAGGAATAGTTGTGCGCATTCTGTGCAGCATTGCGCTGTCGCCGTCGAACGCGCGTGCCCTGCTTCCCCTGGCACGGGCCGCGGCCGAGGCCGGTCATGAGGTCCTCGTGGTCGCGCCGCCGGAGATGGCCGGTGTGTTCGACGGTGAACCGGTGCGGGTCAAGCCGCTGTTCAGCGACATGGGCGACATCGTGCTCAGCCTGCTCCAGGAGAAGCGGATCGAGGCGATGCCCTCCGATCCGTTCTCGCCGGACACACTGGTCGCCACGTCGTGCGGCCCGCACGTCACCGAGGCGTACCGGCGGCTCATCGAGGTGGCCGAGGAGTTCCGCCCGGACATCGTGCTGCGCAGCGGCGTCGAGTTCGCCGGCTACCTCGTCGCCGAGAAGCTCGGCATCCCGCATGTGACCGCCCCCTCGGGCGGCGGGCAGTACCTGGACCCGAAGCAGGTGCTGGCGGAGCTGAACGAGCGCCGTGCGGAGCTGGACCTGCCCGCCGGGGACGACCCGGACGCGATCTTCGCCAACGGCCGCTTCGACTGCATGCCGTCGGACTACTCCTTCACCACGCACGACATCGCGAACACCTTCGCCTACCAGCAGCCGTCGAGCATCGTCCGCGACGAGACCGGGCCCGAGTGGCTGCGGGACATTCCGACCGACCGACCGCTGGTGGTGGTGTCCTCCACCAACGTGTTCGCCTCGGTGATGTCGAGCAGTGTGTTCCCGCGCATCCTGGGCCTGTTCTTCGACGGACTGGTCGCCGGGCACATGTTCGAGGGCATGGGCGATGTCCAGATGGATCCGGCGGTCATGGTCAACGCCCTGATGCAGGGCGACGCCAACCCGCTCAACGCCGTCGTCAAGGGGCTGTCCGAGGTCGACTGCACCGCGGTCGTCGCCACCCGTGGCATGCCTCTCAACCAGGACCTCGTCGGAGACAACGTGCATGTCTTCGAACGCATCCCGCAGCCGCTGCTCCTGGAGAGCACGCAACTGCTGTTCACCCACGGCGGCTACAACAGCGTCCGCGAAGCGGTCAGGGCCGGTGTGCCGATGGCCGTCCTCCCGGAGGTCAGCGATCAGCTGCACAACGCCAACCGTGTCGAAGAGCTCGGGCTCGGGCTGCGCGTACCCGCGGCGAACGCGGAAACCGTCGCGGAGACCTGCACCCGGCTGCTGGAGGACCCGCGGTTCGCCCAGCAGGCCCGCAAGGCCCAACGGCACATGCTCTCCCTCCCCCCGGTGGACGCCGCCGTCGACCACCTCGTACGACTCGTCGGCTGACCCGGCCCCGCCCACCCAACGAAACACACGCCCCACCCAACGAAAGATAGGAGACGGGCAGATGGAAGCGCAGTTCCTCCAGGCCTTCTACGACCTGGCTTCGTGGATACGGCTGTCCCCGCTGCTGAACAACGGTCATTACCTGCCGTTCTCCGTGGTCTCACTGCGGCCGAGCGCGATGATCAAGGTGCTGGACGACATCGCTCTGGGGGACCGCAAGGTCCTCGTCGAGTGCGGCAGCGGCACCTCGACCGTGGTGTTCGCGCGGATGATGAACCAGCGCGGCTACGGCAAGCTGCTCTCGCTGGAGCACGACGGCGAATGGGCCGCCCGTGTCACCACGCAGCTGGCCGCCGAGGGGCTCTCCGATGTGGCGACGGTCGTCCACGCGCCGCTGGAAGAGCACCCCGCCGCGGTGAAGGGCATGGACTGGTACGCGAGCAAGACGGTCTCGGACGAGATCACGGCGTACACCGACAAGCACGGCGCCATCGACCTGCTGCTGGTGGACGGACCGCCCGGATGGCAGCGCGATCGCACGCTGGCCCGCTACCCCGCGGCCCCGGTGCTGTGGGACTTCCTCGCCCCCGGCGCGAGCGTCCTGCTCGACGACGTGAACCGGGCCGGCGGCAAGGAGATCACCGAGCGCTGGAAGGAAGAGCTCGGGCTCGACATGCAGCTCGACCCCTTCGGCACCCGCGGGGCCTTCGGCACCGTTCCCTCCTGACCATCCGGATCGTTCCCGGTCACCTGGACCGTTCCCGACCATCCGGATCGCTCCCGGTCACCTGGATCGTTCCCGACCGCCCGGACATCCGCGCCTCCCCGAGGAGAAGACGCTCATGCTGGCCATGAACGGCGGGCCGAAAGTGCGTACCACGCCCTTTCCCCACTGGCCGCAGTTCGACGACCTGGACCGCGCGGCCGTGGGGCGGGCGCTGGACCAGGGATCCTGGTGGCGCTTCGGCGGCAAGGAAGTGAGCTCCTTCGAGCAGGAGTTCGCCGAGTTCCACCAGGCGCCCGCCGCACTCGCGGTCACCAACGGCTCGCACGCCCTCGAACTCGCCCTGGAGATCATCGGGTTGCGGCCCGGCGACGAGGTGATCGTGCCCGCGTACACCTTCATCGCCACCGCCACCGCGGTCCAGCGCCGCGGCGGGATCCCGGTGCTGGTGGACGTGGACCCCGTCACGTACTGCATGGATCCCGCGGAGCTCGAAGCGGCGACGACCGAACGCACCCGGGCGGTCATCCCGGTCCATATCGGCGGCCACGTCGCCGACATGGACGCCATCAACACCTGGGCCGAACCCCACGGCATCACGGTGATCCAGGACGCGGCGCAGGCACACGGCGCGATGTGGCGCGACCAGGGACTCGGCGCGCTCGGCTCGATGGCCACGTTCTCCTTCCAGGAGACCAAGGTCGTCACGGCCGGCGAGGGCGGCGCGCTGCTGCTGCCCAGCGAGGAGAGCTACGAGATCGCCCACATGCGGCACAACTGCGGCCGTGCCGGCGATCTCAGCCTCCGCACCGCCTCCTCCAACTTCCGGATCTCCGAGATGACGGGGGCGCTGCTGCGGGTGCAGCTCGGCCGCCTCGCAGCCCAGACCGAACGGCGCGAGCGGCAGTACGAGAAGCTCGCCGCGGGGCTGGCCGGCATCCCGGGAGTGGTCCCCCAGGGCCGCGACGAGCGATGCACCGTCAACCCGCACTACATGACGATGTTCATCCTCGACCCGGAGGAACTCGACGGCCTGGACCGGGACACCGTGTCCGGCGCCCTGTTCGCCGAGGGCATCCCCGCTTTCGGCTGCAACCGCGCGATCCACCGCACCGAGGCGTTCTGGACCGCGCGGACCGGCCCCGAGCCGGCCGAGGACCTCGCCCGGCGCTGCCCGAACGCCGAGAAGCTCGGCAGCCGCGGGCTGATGATCCCGCACCAGGTCCTGCTGGGCGGGGACCAGGAAATCGACGACATCGTGGAGGGCCTGACCAAGGTCCTCGCCGAACTGCCGCGTACCGGCAGCGGACACGCCTGAACCACTGGCACGTCTGGATCCCCGGACACGCCTGAACCACCGGACACGCCTGGATCTCCGGACATGCCTGAACCACCGGACACGCCTGGGTCACCGGACACGCCTGAACCAATCGCACGACCCCGAACAACCCTGCCCCCGGCGGCGGTTCCACCAGATGGGAAGACTCAAGCGATGACTACCGAACACCTGGCAGGACGGAACTACGAGGTCCTTGTCGTCGGCAACGGCGTACTCGGCCTCTCCCTGGGCCTCAGCCTCGCCCGGCGCGGCACTAAGGTCGCCGTCCTCGGCCGCGGGGACCGCCCGTGGGCCGCCTCCACCGCCGCGGGCGCCATGCTCGGCACCTTCGGCGAGGTGACCACCACCCTCCTCAAGAGCGAGCAGGGCCGCACCAAGCTCGACATCGGCGTGCAGGCCACCAAGCTCTGGGACCAGTGGCTCGCCGGTCTCGCCGAGGACACCGGGAAGACCGACTCCCTCCTCACCGCCGACGGCACCGTCATGCTGCTCAACTCCGTGGGCGTCCCCGGCATCGACTCCGCCAACTACGCGGCCATCCGCGAGACCCTCGACCGCTACAAGGAGCCGTACGAGGACATCGACCCGGCCGACGTCACGTGGCTGGACCCGAACCCGACGACCCGCCCCCTCATGGGCATGTTCATCCCCGGCGAGCACGCGGTCGACGCGGGCAGGCTGCTGGAGCGCCTCGAGGACGCCTTCACCAGGGCCGGCGGTGAACTCGTCGCCGGATTCGGTGAGGAGCTGATCCACTCCGGTGACCGGATCACCGGCGTGAAGCTCGCCTCCGGCGACACCGTCTCCGCCGGTCAGGTCGTCCTCGCCGCGGGCGCCGCCTCCCAGTCCCTCCTCGACACCGTGCCGTCCGTCGCGGCCGCCATGCCCCGGCTGTGCGCCGGCGTCGGCGTCTCCGTCCTGGCGCGCGTCAACCCCGACGAGCCCGGCCCGACCAGCGTGCTGCGCACCCCGAACCGCGCCTTCGCCTGCGGCCTGCACCTGGTCCCGCGTGGCCGCGGCGAGGTCTACCTCGGCGCCACCAACGCCATCGAGCCGGAGCCGGCCGACGTACCGAGCATCCGCGACACCACCTTCCTGCTGGGCTGCGCGCTGCGCCAGCTGCGCCGCGACCTCGACGAGAGCGGCATCGTCAAGGTCCAGGTCGGCAACCGCCCGGTGGCCTTCGACGGCTTCCCGCTCATCGGCGAGACGACTCTCGACGGACTGTGGATGATGACCGGCACCTACCGCGACGGCCTCCACCTGTCGCCGCTCCTCGCGGAGGAGATGACCCGCCGTCTGCTCGGTGAGAAGCCGGGACACGACCTCGGCATCTTCAACCCGGTCCGCCCGCCGGTCCAGGCGCAGAGCCGCGCCGACATCGTGGACACCGCGGTCGTGCACCTCCTGGCCACCGGCTACGAGGACGAGTGGAAGCTCCCGAACGCCTGGCCGAAGGTCATCGAGGCGCAACTGCGCGCGGACTACAGCAAGTTCGCCGACCAGGTGGACGACGAATTCACGCCGCCCGCCGAGATCCTGGCCAAGGCCCGGATGAACCCCGTGTTCCTCAAGCAGATCCGCGAGTACTACGCGACCACTCGCGCCGCGGTCTGACCGGTACGGCCGACCTCGTACGGCCGACCCGTACGGCTTGACCCCGAGGTCCGAACCGGCAGGTCCGCCCGTACGTCCCTCTCATTCGCCCCACCCCCGTCAGCGGTGACGGGGGCCCAGGACAAGGAGTGCGCAAGCATGAGCCGACCCGAACTCCCGCCGGAGGTCGACCTGCTCGTCATCGGTAGCGGCCCGGTCGGTTCGGCCATCGCTCGCCGGGTCAACGAGGCGGTGCCGTCCGCCCGGATCCTCATGGCCGACCTGGGACCGCGCCTCACCGAGGAAGCCGGTCTGCATCTGAGCAACCTCCCCTCCGGGGAGCGCGGCGGCTTGCAGGCCAAATCCCAGGGGCGCGATCCCCGGACCGCCCCCGGTGAGGACAAGGCCCTGGTCAAGAGGTACGCCGACCGCGGCACGCACCTGGTCGCACCGCGGCGGGAGGGTGAGCCGGAGCAGGAGGGCATGCCCGCCGCGGTGATGTCCAGCAACATCGGCGGCATGGGCGTCCACTGGGCGTGCACCGCCCCTCGCCCGCTCGACAGCGAGCGCGTCCCGTTCCTCCCCGACGACGAGTTCGACGCGGCGCTGGGCGTGGCCGAGGACCTGCTCACCGTCACGCGGGACGCCTTCGAGGACACCGCGGGCGGTCAGCTCGTACTCAAGACACTGAGCGAGCTGTTCGACGGCGACTACCCCGAGGGCAGGCATGTCCAGAACATGCCCCTCGCCTGTACCCCGCGTCCCGGGGAGCGACCGCTGTGGGCGGGCCCGGACGTGGTGCTCGGGCCGCTCGCCGACGGCGGCGGCCCGTTCCGGATCGCGGCCGAGACCATCTGCCGCCGGGTCCTGTTCGAGGACGGCCGCGCCACCGGGGCCGTACTGCAACACCTGCCCACCGGCGCCGAGTTCAAGGTGCGCGCCCGCGCCGTGGCCGTGGCCGCGGACGCGCTGCGCACCCCGCAGTTGCTGTGGGCCTCCGGCATCCGGCCGGACGCCCTCGGCCGTTACCTCAACGACCAGCCCAAGACCGTGAGTTCCGTGCACGTCAAGGACGGCCCCGCGGCGGGGATCGAGGCGCGCGGCTCGGTGGAGTTCACCGGCGACATCCGCGACCTGGAGACCGGCCGGTTCTGGGTGCCGTTCGCCGACTCCGGCCGGCGCAGCCACGGGCAGGTCATGACCATCGACACCTCGCCGATCGACGGCGTCGACCCGGAGCTGTTCGTCGGCATGGTCTGGTACGGCGCCAAGGAGATCCAGGCGGACGACCGGGTGGAGTTCTCCACCACCGAGGCCGACGCCTACGGCATGCCGAAGATGACCATCCACTACTCCCTCACCGACCGCGACCGCGAGGGGATCGCCCAGGCCCGTGCGGACCAGGAGAAGATCGCGGCCCGGCTCGGGACCTTCCTGCCCGACAGCGAACCCGACCTGTTCCCGGCCGGCAGCTCCAAGCACTACCAGGGCACCGTCCGCATGGGCCCGGCCGACGACGGCACCTCGGTCTGCGACTCGTACTCCCGTGTGTGGGGCTTCGGGAACCTCTACGTCGGCGGCAACGGAGTGATCCCCACCTCCACCGCCGTCAACCCGACGCTGACCAGCGTGGCCCTGGCCGTCCGCGCGGCGGAATCGATCAGCGACCTGCTCACCCGCGAAACCCCCTGATCGCCGGTCGCCGGTCGAGTGATCGGTGATCGCTGGCCACTGATCACTGATCGCTGATCACTGATCGGTGGTCACTGATCACCGAACCCGGTCATCGAAGAAACGAGCCCAACCCATCATCGAAGGAACGAGATGTCCACAGTGCACCGGCACCACATCGCCGTCATCGGCACCGGTTACGTAGGACTGACCGCCGGTGCCTGTCTGGCCTCCCTCGGGCACCGGGTGGTGTGCGCGGACATGGACCCGGACAAGGTCGAGCGGCTGACCCGCGGCGAGATCCCGATCCTGGAGGAGTCCCTGCCCGAACTCGTCCGCGAAGGGCTCGACTCCGGGCTGCTCACCTTCGTCCTGGGCGCCGAGAAGGCCATATGCGACGCGGAGACCGTCTTCGTCTGCGTCGGCACGCCCATGAGCCCGGACGGCGACCTCGACATGACCGCGGTGGACGCGGTCGCCGACGAGATCCGCGACCTCCTGCCGCACGGCTGCGCACTGGTCACCAAGTCCACCGTTCCGGTGGGCACCGCGGCCCGGCTGACCCGGCGGCTCGACCGCCCCGACGTCGCCGTGGTGAGCAACCCGGAGTTCCTGCGCGAGGGCACCTCCGTCCACGACTTCCTGCACCCCGACCGCGTCGTCGTCGGAGCGGACGATCGCGAGGCCGCCGAACGCGTCGCGGCCCTCTACGCCACGCTGGACGCCCCGATGGTGATCACCGACGCCGCGAGCGCCGAGCTGATCAAGTACGCGGCGAACTGCTTCCTCGCGGTCAAGCTGTCCTACGTCAATGTCATCGCCGAACTCTGCGAGCGGGTCGGCGCCGATGTCGGGCAGGTCGCCACCGCCATGGGCAAGGACCACCGGATCGGCGGCGCCTTCCTGCGGCCGGGCCCCGGCTGGGGCGGCTCCTGCCTGCCCAAGGACACCCGCGCCATGCTCAGGACCGCCGAGACGGCGGATGTCGACTTCCAGCTGCTGCGCGCCGCGATCGACGTCAACATCCATCAGCGCGAACGTATCGCAGACAAGATCGCCCGGCTGTGCGGCACGGACTCGGCGACACCACTCGACGGAGTCCGGATCGGGGTCCTCGGACTGACCTTCAAGGCGGGCACCGACGACATGCGGGACTCCCCGGCCGTCGCCCTCGCCGGGGCACTGGCCCGGCTGGGCGCCGAACTCGTCGCGTACGACCCGGTGCTGACCGTCGGCGGCACCCCGGCGGCACCGGTTCCCGACGTCACCGTCGTAGACGACCCTTACGAGGCGGGCAAGGGCGCGGCATGCCTGGTGCTCTGCACCGAATGGCCCGAATTCCGTGACCTGGACTGGAACCTGATGGCCAAGGCCCTGGACCGGCCGCTGGTCGTGGACACCCGCAACCACCTCGATCCCGAAGCGCTCCGCGCGGCGGGGATCGCCTGGCACGGGGTGGGCGTGCGCCCGGTCACAGGCTTGGCCGGCGATCCGGTGACCGGCACGGCCGACAGCCCGGTCACCGAACAACGTCCCGCCGCGGTGCCGCAACCAGGCTGAGGCAGCAACGCCCCCGACAAGCTGTCCCCCGACAAGCTGTCCCCGCCAACCTGTCCGATGACCTGTACCCCGATGACCTGTACCCGATCAAGGAAAGGCCCGCCCCGATGAAGGTTCTGTGCAGTATCACCGGATCGACCTCGCACGCGCGTGCCTCGCTTCCGCTGGTGCGGGCGCTGACCGGGGCGGGACATGATGTCCTCGTCGTCACCGCGCCCACCCTGGTGCCCGTGTTCGACGGTGAGAGCGCCCAGGTGAAGGGCGTGTTCACCGACATCACCGAGCAGGGCATGCGGCTGCTCCTGGAGGGCAAGCTGCCGATTCCGGCCGAATTCAGCCGGTTCGCCCACGACTTGTGGGCGGGCCTGGGGTGCGGTCCCCAGCTCAACGACGCGTACGAGCTTCTCCTGCCGATCGCCCGCGACTTCCGGCCCGACGTCATCCTCCGCGACGGCTACGAGTTCGCCGCGCTCCTCGCCGCCGAGGCGCTCGGCGTACCGCAGGTGCCGGCGCCCTCGGGCTCCGGACAGTTCCTCGACCCCGAGCTGATCCTGCCGATGCTCAACGACCGCCGCCAGGAGGCCGGGCTGCCCCCGGCCGACGACCCGGCGTCGGTGTACCGGTACGGGCGGTTCGACTGCATGCCGGTGAAATACTCCTTCGCGCGGCCGGCGGCCCCGGACGCGGTGTCCTACGAGCAGCCGCGTACCGTCACCCGAGGCGAGAGCCTGCCCGACTGGCTGGGCGAGCTGCCCGCCGGCCGGCCGCTCGTCCTCGCGTCGCTGGGCACCGGTCTGCCCGGCACCGTACTGGGCTTCCTGGCCAAGGCCAGGGAGTTCGGCGCGCCCATCCCCGTGTACGACCCCGCCGAACCGCTCAACGCCGTCGTTCAGGCACTGTCCGCCCTGGACTGCTCGGCCGTGGTGTCCACACTCGGCATGCCCGTCGACAGGAGCCTCGCCGGGGACAACGTGCTGGTCGTCGACCGCTTCCCGCAGCAGCTGCTGCTGGAGCGTTCGGCGCTGTTCCTCAGCCACGGCGGCTACAACAGCATCCGGGAGTCCGTCCGAGCCGGAGTACCCATGGTCGTCCGGCCCATGTTCGCCGACCAGCGGTACAACGCCGAGCGCGTGCAGGACCTCGGGCTCGGCACCCACGTATCCGAGCGGGCACCGGAAGCCCTGACGGACGCGTGCCGCCGACTGCTCGACGCCCCGACGGTGACCGCCGCCGCACACCGAGCCCGGGAGGAGATGCTGGCCCTGCCCGGCATCGAGGCCGCGGTGTCCCATCTCGAACGGCTCGGTGCCTGAGCCGTTCCGGCCTGAACCATGCGGTGCCTGAGCCGTTTCGGGCCTGAACCGTGTGGTGCCCGACACGATCCGTGATTGATCCGCTCCCTGCCGTGTCGTACCGCTGACCGGCCGTCGCACCGCGGCGGCCGCTTACACGTGTACCTACTGAATGACGTGTAGGGATTCCCTTAGTGACGCCGGATCCCTTGTAGGGATTCCACCAGTCGCACCTCCAGATAATCGCTGCGTAAACCAGGTGGCTCTCGCATTCGGCGGCCATCCCCGTGGCGTCCCGCACACGTGCACGGCGGCCGTCCGGGCCGGGAGAGCCATCCCACCGCCACATTGCGGCTTCGCCCCGACACAGCGGGAGAGAACGTGTCCGATCAAGCTCGCTCCACCACGCCTGCCCACCCGGCCGCCGCCTTCCCGGGTGACGATTCCCCGCAGCTCGGCATGGTGCGCGAACTGATCGACCCTTCACCGGCCTTCGCCGGGCGGGACGAGCCGATCGCCGTCGTGGGTCTCTCCTGCCGGCTTCCCCAGGGGCAGGACCCCGAGACGTTCTGGCGGACCCTGCGGTCCGGTGTGAACGCCGTCGAGGAGGCGCCGCCCGGCCGCTGGGAGACCTCGGTTCCGGGGGAGACAGGCATCCGCTGGGGCGGGTTCCTCGACCAGGTCGACCGGTTCGACCCGGGCTTCTTCGGGATCTCACCCCGCGAAGCCACCACCATGGACCCGCAACAGCGGCTGACCATGGAACTCAGCTGGGAAGCCCTGGAGAACGCGGGAATCGTCCCCGAATCGCTCAGGGGCAGCGACTGCGCGGTCTTCGTGGGCGCCATCGCCGACGACTACGCGGCCCTGGCCCGCCGGCAGGGTCCCGACGGTCTCACCCGGCACAGCCTCACCGGCGTTCACCGCAGCATCATCGCCAACCGCGTCTCGTACTTCATGGGCCTGCACGGGCCGAGCCTGACCGTCGACACGGGACAGTCGTCGTCGCTCGTCGCCGTCCACCTGGCCTGCGAGAGCCTGCGCAGGGGCACGTCCACACTTGCCGTCGCCGGCGGTGTCAACCTCAACCTGCTCGCGGAGGGCACCGCCGCCGTCGAGAAGTTCGGCGGCCTGTCACCCGACGGCCGTTGCTTCACCTTCGACGCCCGCGCCAATGGCTACGTACGTGGAGAGGGCGGCGGCCTCGTCGTCCTCAAGCCGCTGTCCCGCGCCCTCGCCGACGGCGACACCGTCCACTGCGTCATCCTCGGCAGCGAGGTCAACAACGACGGCGGCGGCGACGGGCTGACCACCCCCAACCCGCACGCCCAGCAGGAGGTGCTCCGACTCGCCTACGAGCGGGCCGGAGTGGACCCGGCGCGGGTCCAGTACGTCGAGCTGCACGGCACCGGCACCAAGGTCGGCGACCCCATCGAGGCCTCCGCCCTCGGTGCCGTCCTGGGCGCCGCCCGCCCCGCCGACCGCCCCCTGGCCGTCGGCTCGGCCAAGACCAACGTCGGCCACCTCGAAGGCGCCGCCGGAATCGTCGGGCTCATCAAGACGGCCCTCGCCATCCGGCACCGCGAGATCCCGCCCACCCTCAACCACGAGACCCCCAACCCCGAGATCCCGCTCGATGAACTGCGCCTGCGGGTACAGCGCGAACTCGGCGGCTGGGAGCGCCCCGAGCAGCCGCTCGTGGCAGGGGTGAGCGCCTTCGGCATGGGCGGCACCAACTGTCACATGATCCTGGCCGACGCCCCCACCGCGCAGGGTCGTCCGGTGCCCGGCCAGGACCGTACGGCCCCGGAGGCCCAGGACCGTACGATCACCGAGGCCCAGGACCGTACGGCCAACGCCGCCGACGCTGATGCGGCCGAAGCCGACGCCGCCACCGTCGATACGGCCGACGCCGACGCTGACACGGCGCCGCGCCCCGTGCTCCCCTGGATGATCTCCGGCCGTACCGAGACCGCGCTGCGTGCCCAGGCCAGGCGGCTACGGGCGCACCTCCGGGACAACCCCGCGACGGATCCGGCCGACATCGGTTTCTCCCTGGCCACCACCCGCACCGACTTCACCTGCCGCGCCGCCGTCCTCGCCGCCGACCGGGCCGACTTCCTCCAGGGCCTGGATGCCCTGACCACCGGCGGCATCGCCCCCGGCGTCGTACGCGGCACCGGCCGGTCCGGCGAGCGGCCGGTCTTCGTCTTCCCCGGCCAGGGCTCGCAGTGGGCCGGCATGGCGGCCGATCTCCTCGACACTTCCCCGGTCTTCGCCGCGCGGATGGAGGAGTGCGCCGAAGCGCTCGACCCGCATGTGCCGTGGTCCCTGTCCGACGTCGTACGCGGGGTGCCGGGTGCCCCCGGGCTGGACGCCGCCGACGTCGTCCAGCCGGTGCTGTGGGCGGTGATGGTCTCCCTGGCCGGGCTGTGGAATTCGTACGGGGTCGAGCCCGCCGCCGTCGTCGGCCACTCCCAGGGCGAGATCGCCGCGGCCTGCGCTGCGGGCGCCCTGACCCTGGCGGACGGCGCGGCCCTGGTGTCCCTGCGGAGCCAGGTGATCGCGGAACTCTCCGGCCGGGGCGGCCTCGTATCCGTCGCGCTCCCGCTCGACGACATCACCGCCCGGCTGGAACGCCGGGGCACCGATCTGTCCGTCGCCGTGGTCAACGGGCCCGGTTCCGTCGTCGTCGCGGGCGCCCCCGAGGCGCTGGACGACCTCGTGACGACCCTCACCGCCGAGGGCGTGCGCGCCCGCAGGATGCCCGTCGACTACGCCTCGCACTCGCCCCAGATCGATGAGATCCGCGAAGCGCTGCTGGACGCGCTGCCCGACATCACACCGACACCCACGGACATCCCCTTCCACTCGGCGATGACAGGCGCACGGCTCGACGCCTTGGAACTCGACGCCGGGTACTGGTACGAAAACCTGCGCAACCCCGTGCGCTTCGACCGGGCCGTCGACGGACTCCTCGACGAGGGTCACCGGATCTTCATCGAAATGAGCCCGCATCCCGTCCTGGCGGCGGGGGTGGGCGAGACCGCCGAAGCGGCCGGACACGAGGCCGCCTGCGTGGGCTCGCTCCGTCGTGGCGAGGGCGGCCTCGACCGGTTTGTGACCTCCCTGACGGAGGCGCACATGTACGGCGCCGGCATCGACTGGCCCGCGGTGTTCGGCACCATGCTCACCGACCCGCCCCGCCGACTCCCGCTGCCGACCTACGCCTTCCAGCGCCGTCGTTTCTGGCTGGCCGAATCCGCCACCGCCGACGGCTACGGCCCCAGGCCGCCGATGGCGCCAGGCCACACGGCCGCCAACGGCGCACTCGCCGAAACCACCGGCCCGGCCGCCTCGGCAGAGTCCGACGGATCAGACGGATTCGACGGATCAGACGGATCCGACGGATTCGACGGGGCTGAAGGGCCGTCCTGGGCGAGCCAGATCGCCGTTCTCACTCCGGCCCAGCGGCAGCGCACGGTGCTCGAACTCGTCCGCGCCCACGTCGCCGCAGTTGCCGGGTACCCCTCCCCGGACGCGGTCCAGCCCAGCCACACCTTCAAGGAACTGGGCCTCGAATCACTCACCCTGGTCGAGCTGCGCAATCAGCTCGCCACCGCGACCGGGCTGCGACTCGGGACCGCCGTCGCCATCGACCACCCCACACCCGCCGCGCTCGCCGGCCACCTCGCCGCGCTGGCGGCCGACACACCGCACACTGCCGCCGCACCTGCTCCCGCCGCGCCCACCGCCGACGAGCCGATCGCCATCGTCGGCATGGGCTGCCGGCTCCCCGGCGGTGTGGACTCCCCGGACGAGCTGTGGCGGCTCGTCGCCGCCGGAGGCGACGCGATCTCCGCCTTCCCCGCCGACCGGGGCTGGGACACCGAAGGGCTGTACGACCCGCTGCCCGGCCGACCCGGCAAGACCTTCACCCGGCACGGCGGTTTCCTCCACGAGGCAGCCGAGTTCGACGCGGACTTCTTCGGCATCTCCCCGCGTGAGGCACTGGCGATGGACCCGCAGCAGCGACTGCTGCTGGAGACCGCCTGGGAAGCGTTCGAGAGCGCCGGCATCGACCCCGCGACCCTGCGCGGCAGCGCGAACGGCGTCTTCGCCGGTGTCATGCACAACGACTACGGCCCGCGTCTGCACGAGGTGTCCGAGGGCACCGAAGGGCACGCCCTGACCGGCACGTCCAACAGCGTCGCCTCCGGCCGCCTCGCCTACACCTTCGGCTTCGAAGGCCCCGCGGTCACCGTCGACACCGCCTGCTCCTCCTCCCTGGTGGCCCTTCACCTCGCCTGCCAGGCCCTGCGCCAGGGCGAGTGCGACATGGCCCTCGCGGGCGGCGCGACCGTCATGGCCACCCCCGGCATGTTCGTCGAGTTCAGCCAGCAGCGCGGGCTCTCCGCCGACGGCCGCTGCAAGCCCTTCGCGGCCGGCGCCGACGGCACCGGCTGGGCCGAGGGCGCGGGCATGCTCCTCGTCGAACGCCTCTCCGACGCCCGCCGCCACGGCCACCAGGTGCTGGCCGTCGTACGGGGCAGCGCGGTCAACCAGGACGGCGCGTCCAACGGCCTCACCGCCCCCAACGGCCCCTCCCAGCAGCGGGTCATCCGCCAGGCCCTCACCAACGCCGGGCTCGTGCCGGCCGACATCGACGCGCTCGAAGCCCACGGAACGGGCACCACCCTGGGCGACCCGATCGAGGCCGACGCCGTCATCGCCGCGTACGGGACCGACCGGGGCGAGGACCAGCCGCTGTGGCTCGGCTCGCTCAAGTCCAACATCGGGCACACCCAGGCCGCGGCGGGCGTCGCCGGGGTCATCAAGATGGTCATGGCGATGCACCACGGTGTGCTGCCGCGCACGCTCCACGCGAGCGAGGCCACCCCGTACGTCGACTGGTCGACCGGCGTCGTCAAGCTGCTGACCGAGCCTGTGCAGTGGCCGGAGGCGGGCCGTCCCCGCCGCGTGGGTGTGTCGTCGTTCGGGATCAGCGGCACCAACGCGCACACCATCATCGAGCACGTTCCGGAAGCCGAGCCCGCCCGCGGCGTCGTGGACGAGCCGTCCCCGACACAGCCTCCCGTGGTGCCCTGGGTTCTCTCCGGTCGCGGGGCCGAGGCGGTACGGGCCCAGGCCGGACGGCTCGCCACGCTCCTCGACGAGGTCCCGGACTCCTCGGCCACCGACCTGGGCCTGTCGCTGGCGACCACCCGCGCGGCTTTCGAGAACCGCGCCGTGGTGCTGGGCACCGACTACACCGCTCTGCGTTCCAGCGTCATGAACTGGGCCGACGACGATGACTCCGTGGTCTCCGGTGTGGTCGCTGAGGGGCGTACGGGGTGGATGTTCACGGGGCAGGGCAGTCAACGCATCGGGATGGGGCGTGAACTCCACGCCGCGTTCCCGGTGTTCGCGCGGGCCCTGGATGAGGTATGTGGGCTGCTGGACGCCGAGTTGGATGGTGCGACGGGCTTCGAGATACCGGTGCGGGAGGTGCTGTTCGCTGCGGAGGGTTCGGACGCGGCGGCGCTGCTCGATCAGACCGGGTATGCGCAGTCGGCGTTGTTCGCGGTCCAGGTGGCTTTGGTGGAACTGCTCCGTTCCTGGGGCACGGGTCCGGATGTGGTGCTCGGTCATTCGATCGGTGAGTTCGCGGCTGCGTATGCGGCGGGTGTGTTTGATCTCGCGGATGCGGCCCGGTTGGTGGCGGGTCGTGCGCGGTTGATGCAGGCGCTGCCTGCGGGTGGTGCGATGGCGGCGATCGAGGCGTCTGAGGCCGAGGTCGTGGAGATCCTGGCTGGGCTTTCCGGGGATGGCCGCGTTGTGGTCGCTGCGGTGAACGGGCCTGCGGCTGTGGTGGTTTCGGGTGATGAGGACGCGGTCGAGCGTGTGATGGCGGTGGCGCGTCAGCAAGGCCGCCGTGTGTCCCGGCTGCGGGTGAGCCATGGGTTCCATTCGCCGTTGATGGAGCCGATGCTGGCGGAGTTCGGGCAGGTAGCGGCGAGTGTCGGCTACCGGCAGCCGGCTACTTCGGCGGTCAGTACGGTCACCGGTGAGGTGGTGGCTGAGGCGGGTTGGGCGAGTCCGGAGTACTGGGTGCGTCAGGTCCGTGAGCCGGTCCGCTTCTATGACGCGTTGGGGACGGCGACCGTGGAGGAGGGCGCGAGCCGTCTTCTGGAGATCGGTCCTGACCCGGTTCTGAGCACGCTGGCCCAGTCGGTGACGGATCCTGCGGTGGCCGTGGCTGCCCTGCGCGCGGGCCACGACGAGGCCCGGACCGTGCTCACGGCCGTCGCCGAACTGTACGTACGGGGCACCGACGTCGACTGGGGCGCGTACTTCACCGGGACGGGCGCCCGGCGGGTGGAACTGCCGACGTACGCCTTCCAGCGTGAGCGGTTCTGGTTGCCGGATGTTGTGGCCGGGCAGCGGGTGGAACTCGGTGGCGGTGGTGACGGTGAGTTCTGGGATTTGGTTGAGCGGGGTGATGCGGAGTCTCTGGCGGGTGAGCTGGGGGTTGATGCGGGTTCGTCGTTGGGTTCTGTTCTGCCGGTGTTGTCGGATTGGCGGAGGCGGCAGCGTGAGCAGGTGGTGTTGTCGGGGTGGAAGTATCGGGTGATGTGGAAGCCGGTGCGGTTGCCGGCCAGTGCCCGGTTGTCGGGTTCTTGGTTGGTGGCGGTTCCGGAGGGAACTGACGCGTACGGAGCTGTGGTTGAGGCTCTGGAGGCGTCGGGTGCGGAGGTGGCGGTCGTACGGGTCGGTGCCGAGGACAGTCGGGAGACCGTGGCCGACCGGCTCCGTGCCGAGCCGACTGATTCCGCTGGTCCGAGCGGTGTGTTGTCCCTGCTGTCTACCGCCGAGATGACGCTGACTCTGGTGCAGGCGGTTGCGGACGCAGGTCTGACGGCGCCTGTGTGGTGTGTGACGCGTGGGGCGGTGTCGGTCGGTTCGGGTGAGTTGTTGGCGGATCCGGTGTCGGCTCAGGTGTGGGGTTTGGGTCGTACGGTGGCGTTGGAGCAGCCTGAGCGTTGGGGTGGTCTGGTTGATCTGCCGGGGGACGTGGACGGGCGGAGTCTGTCCCGGTTGGTGTCTGTGTTGGTGGGTGCCGGGGGTGAGGATCAGGTAGCGGTACGGTCCTCGGGCGCTTTCGTGGCCCGTCTGGTGCCCGACTCGGCCGGTACAGGTCATGGGCAGAGTTGGCAGCCTGGCGGCACGGTGCTGGTGACCGGTGGTTCGGGTGCGTTGGGTGGGCATGTGGCGCGCTGGTTGGCGTCTTCCGGTGCCGAGCGTCTGGTGCTGGTGTCCCGTCGTGGTGATCAGGCCCCCGGCGTGGAGGAACTGGAGCGTGAGCTGGCCGAGTTGGGTGCCGAGGTTACGTTCGTGGCGTGTGATGTCGCTGATCGTGAGGCTGTGCGGGCGGTGCTGGACGGCATCCCCGAGGAGTCGCCTCTCTCGGGGATTGTGCACACCGCTGGGGTACTTGAGGACGGTCTGGCCGCCGAGCTGACGCCTGAGCGGTTGGCGCGGGTGCTGGCGGCGAAGGCGGACGCGGCACGTCATCTGCATGAGCTGACGGCCGACCGGGAGCTTGACGCCTTCGTCCTGTTCTCCTCGATCACCGGTGTCGTCGGCAACGCCGGACAGGCGGCTTACGGTGCCGCCAACGCGTACCTGGATGCCCTCGCGCAGTATCGGCGTGGTCTGGGTCTGGCCGCTACGTCGGTGGCGTGGGGGCCGTGGGGCGGCGACGGCATGGCCGCCGACTCGACCGTGGCGGAGCACTTCCGCCGCCTGGGTCTGCGCCCGCTTGCTCCGGAACGTGCCATCGCCGTCCTGCGGACCGTGCTTGACGGTGACCGCGCATCCCAGGTCGTGGCCGATGTCGACTGGGAACGCTTCGCTGCCGCAGCGACATTCACCCGCCCCAGCCCGCTGATCGGCGACCTCCCCGAGGTAGCGGCCCAGACCCGAGTACGAGCCGCTGCCCCGTCCGATCCGGCGGGCGGTGAACTGGCGAGCCAACTCCGGGACCGACCCGTCGCCGAACAGGACCGCGTACTGCTCGACATCGTGCTGGCGCAGGCCGCAGCCGCGCTCGGGCACGCGACACCGGCGACGATCGACCCGGTGCGGGCCTTCAAGGACCTCGGCTTCGACTCGTTCACCGCTGTCGCCTTCCGTAACCGGCTCGCCGCCGCGACCGCCCTGCGGCTCCCCACCACACTGATTTTCGACCACCCGACGCCCGCCGCGCTCACGGCCTTCCTGCGCGGACAGCTGCTCGGTGTCACGGCCGACGGGATCGAGCCCGCCGACGTGGCGCTCGCGCCACTGGGCGCCGACGACGACCCGATCGTCGTCGTGGGCATGGGATGCCGGTTCCCCGGTGGGGTCGACTCGCCCGAGGCGTTGTGGGACCTGCTGTCCTCGGCGGGCGACGGCCTCTCGCCGTTCCCCGCCGACCGGGGCTGGGACGTCGACGGGCTGTTCAACGCCGACCCCGGCCATTCGGGTACGACGTACGTGCGCGTCGGCGGGTTCATCGAGGACGCGGCCGAGTTCGACGCGGGGTTGTTCGGGATTTCGCCGCGTGAGGCGCTGGCGATGGATCCGCAGCAGCGGCTGTTGCTGGAGACGTCGTGGGAGGCGCTGGAGCGGGCGGGCATCGACCCGCTGTCCTTGCGCGGCTCGGCGACCGGTGTGTTCGCCGGGACCAACGGCCAGACCTACCAGCACACCTCGCGCGGCCTGACCACGGACGTCGAGGGCTATGTGACCACCGGTTCAGCGGCCAGTGTCCTGTCCGGCCGGGTCTCGTACGCCCTGGGTCTGGAGGGGCCCGCGGTCACTGTGGACACCGCGTGCTCGTCGGCGCTGGTGGCCCTGCACATGGCCGCCCAGGCGCTGCGCTCGGGGGAGTGCCGGATGGCCCTGGCCGCCGGTACCACCGTCATGGCGACCCCGGACCTGTTCGTGGACTTCGCCCGGCAGCGGGCGCTGGCGCCGGACGGGCGCTGCAAGGCGTTCGGTGAGGGCGCGGACGGTACGGGCTGGTCCGAGGGCGCCGGTGTACTGGTCGTGGAGCGGATGTCCGATGCGCGCCGACTGGGCCACAACGTGCTTGCGGTGGTGCGTGGTTCGGCGGTGAATCAGGATGGTGCGTCGAACGGTCTGACGGCGCCGAACGGTCCCTCGCAGCAGCGTGTGATCCGGCAGGCGCTCTCCGCTGCCGGGCTTTCGGTGTCCGAGGTGGACGCGGTGGAGGCGCACGGTACGGGTACGAGTCTGGGTGACCCGATCGAGGCGCAGGCGCTTCTCGCGACGTACGGTCAGGATCGCGGTGACGACGATCCGTTGTGGCTGGGGTCCGTGAAGTCGAACATCGGTCACACCCAGGCCGCCGCCGGTGTGGCGGGACTGATCAAGATGATCCTTGCCTTGCGCGAGGAGCGGCTGCCGAAGACGCTGTACGCGGATGAGCCCTCGTCCCGGGTGGACTGGGACGCGGGTGCCGTACGGCTGCTGAGCGAGGCACGGGAGTGGCCGCGTGGTGAGCGCGCGCGCCGGGCAGGCGTCTCCTCGTTCGGGATCAGCGGCACCAACGCCCACGTCATCCTGGAGGAGCCGCCCGCCCTGGAACCGGTGGTGGTCGGCGCACTCCCCTCGGTACGCCCGACGGTGGTGCCCTGGGTTCTCTCGGGCAGGACCGCGCAGGCGGTACGGGACCAGGCGGGCCGCCTGGCGGCCTTCCTCGATGACCACGACGGTTTCTCAGGTTCTCCTCTCGACATCGGGCTCTCCCTGGGTACGACGCGCGCGACGCTGGACCACCGTGCCGTTGTCCTCGGCGCCGACCTGGACACACTGCGAGAGGGCGTGCGCGCGCTCGCCGACGGTGACACGACGGCTGTCTCCGGTGTGGTTGCGGACGGGCGTCGTACGGGGTGGATGTTCACCGGTCAGGGCAGTCAGCGTGTCGGGATGGGGCGTGAACTCCACGCCGCGTTCCCGGTGTTCGCGCGGGCCCTGGACGAGGTTTGCGAGCTGCTCGACGCCGAGTTGAGTGGTGTGGCGGGCTTCGACGTGCCGCTGCGGGAGGTGTTGTTCGCGGCGGAGGACTCGGACGCGGCGGCGCTGCTGGACCGGACGGGTTATGCGCAGTCGTTGTTGTTCGCTGTGCAGGTGGCTCTGGTGGAGTTGCTGCGGTCGTGGGGCACGGGTCCGGATGTGGTGCTCGGTCATTCGATCGGTGAGTTCGCGGCTGCGTACGCGGCGGGTGTGTTTGATCTGGCCGACGGGGCCCGGTTGGTGGCGGGTCGTGCGCGGTTGATGCAGGCGCTGCCCGAAGGTGGTGCGATGGCGGCGATCGAGGCCACCGAGGCCGAGGTCACCGAACTGCTCGGCGGCCTCCTGGACGACGAGCGGCTGGCCATCGCCGCGGTGAACGGTCCCCGAGCCGTGGTCGTCTCCGGCGACGACACCATGGTCGAGGCGGCCCTGGACTGGGCGTGGCAGCAGGGCCGTCGGGTGACCCTGCTGCGGGTGAGCCACGGCTTCCACTCCCCGCTGATGCGGCCGATGCTGGACGACTTCGCGCGGATCGCGGCCACCGTCGACTACCGGCAGCCAGGCCTTCCGGCGGTCAGCACAGTCACCGGAAAGCCGGTGGGCGCGGCGGACTGGGCCACCCCGGAGTACTGGGTGAACCAAATCCACCGCCCGGTGCGCTTCCGCGACGCCGTCGTGACCGCGACTGCCGGACAGGGCGCCGGCCGACTGCTGGAGCTCGGGCCCGATCCGGTACTCAGCGGTCTCGCCCAGCACGTGGTCGCCGACGCGGACGACGTTGACGCGGATGCCGTCGACGCGGTGGCGGTTCTGCGGAAGGGACATGACGAGTCCGGGACGTTGATGGCGGCCGTGGCCCGGATGTTCGTGAGCGGGGCCACGGTCGACTGGGCGGCGGTGTTCGCGGGGACTGGTGCTCGGCGGGTGGGTCTGCCGACGTATGCGTTCCAGCGTGAGCGGTTCTGGCTGCCGGACGCCGTGCCGGATGTTGTGGCCGGGCAGCGGGTGGAACTTGGTGGCGGTGGTGACGGTGAGTTCTGGGATTTGGTTGAGCGGGGTGATGCGGAGTCTCTGGCGGGTGAGCTCGGTGTCGATGCGGGTTCGTCGTTGGGTTCTGTTCTGCCGGTGTTGTCGGATTGGCGGAGGCGGCAGCGTGAGCAGGTGGCGTTGTCGGGGTGGAAGTATCGGGTGATGTGGAAGCCGGTGCGGTTGCCGGCCAGTGCCCGGTTGTCGGGTTCTTGGCTGGTGGCGGTTCCGGAGGGAACTGACGCGTACGGAGCGGTGGTTGAGGCTCTGGAGGCGTCGGGTGCGGAGGTGACGGTCGTACGGGTCGGTGCCGAGGACAGTCGGGAGTCCCTGGCCGACCGGCTCCGTACCGAGGACGTAGCCCGCGCCGAGGCGGTCGGGGTCCTGTCCCTGCTGTCGACAGCCGAGATGACGCTGACTCTGGTGCAGGCATTGGCGGACGCTGATTCCACGGCGCGTGTGTGGTGTGTGACGCGTTCTGCGGTATCGGTGGGCTCCGGTGAGTTGTTGGCGGATCCTGCGGCGGCTCAGGTGTGGGGTTTGGGTCGTACGGTGGCGTTGGAGCAGCCTGAGCGTTGGGGTGGTCTGGTCGATCTGCCGGAGGACGCGGACGGGCGGAGTCTGTCCCGGTTGGTGTCGGTACTGGCGGGTGCCGGGGGTGAGGATCAGGTAGCGGTGCGGTCCTCTGGTGCTTTCGTGGCCCGTCTGGTGCCCGACTCGGCCGGTGCGGGGCGCGGGGTGAGCTGGTCGCCGCGTGGCACGGTGTTGGTCACTGGTGGTTCGGGTGCGTTGGGTGGGCATGTGGCGCGCTGGTTGGCGTCTTCCGGTGCCGAGCATCTGGTGCTGGTGTCCCGTCGTGGTGATCAGGCCCCCGGGGTGGAGGAACTGCGGTGTGAGATAGCCGAGTTGGGTGCCGGGGTTACGTTCGTGGCGTGTGATGTCGCTGATCGTGAGGCTGTGCGGGCGGTGCTGGACGGCATCCCCGAGGAGTTCCCGCTGTCGGGGATTGTGCATACGGCTGGGGTTCTTGAGGACGGTCTGGCGGCCGAGTTGACGCCTGAGCGGTTGGCACGGGTCCTGACGGCGAAGGCGGACGCCGCACGCCATCTGCATGAGCTGACGGCTGACCGGGAGCTTGATGCCTTCGTCCTGTTCTCGTCCATCGCCGGTGTCGTCGGCAACGCCGGCCAGGCGGCTTACGGTGCCGCCAACGCGTACCTGGATGCCCTCGCGCAGTATCGGCGTGGTCTGGGTCTGGCCGCTGCGTCGGTGGCGTGGGGGCCGTGGGGCGGCGACGGCATGGCCGCCGACTCGACCGTGGCGGAGCACTTCCGCCGCCTGGGTCTGCGCCCGCTTGCCCCGGATCGTGCCATCGCCTCGCTGCGGACCGTGCTGGACGGTGACCGCGCGTCCCAGGTCGTGGCCGATGTCGACTGGGAACGCTTCGCGCCCGCCCTCACCTTCAACCGGCCCAGCCCGCTCATGGCCGACTTGCCCGGAGTGACCCCGGTGGCCGCCCCCGCCACCGGGAACGGCGGTGAACTGGCGACCAGGCTGCGTGGCCGTTCGGCGGCCGAGCAGCGCCGGATGGTGCTCACACTGGTCCAGGCTCAGGTCGCCACCGTGCTCGGGCATTCCTCGGGCGCGACGATCGACCCCGGCCGGGCGTTCAAGGACCTCGGATTCGACTCCCTTACCGGCGTCGATCTGCGTAACCGCCTGGCCCAGGCCACCGCTCTGCCGCTGCCCGCCACGCTCGTATTCGACCACCCGACCCCCTCCGCGCTCGCGGCGTTCCTGCGTGAACAGATCGTGGGAGAGACGCCTGGGGCGGACGTCATCCCAGGGCACAGCACACCGGTCGGTGCGGCCGATGCCACGGACGACCCGATCGCGATCGTGGGCATGGGCTGCCGTTTCCCGGGCGGCGTCGATTCCCCCGGGGCATTCTGGGATCTGCTGTCCTCGGCCGGTGACGGTCTCTCGCCGTTCCCGGCCGACCGGGGCTGGGATGTCGACGGGCTGTACGACCCCGAGCCGGGCCAATCGGGCACGTCGTACGTGCGCGTCGGGGGATTCCTGCATGACGCGGCGGAGTTCGACGCCGAGTTGTTCGGCATCTCCCCGCGTGAGGCCCTCGCCATGGATCCGCAGCAGCGGCTGCTGCTGGAGACATCGTGGGAGGCGCTGGAGCGGGCGGGCATCGATCCGCTGTCCCTGCGCGGCTCGGCGACCGGTGTGTTCACGGGGACCAACGGCCAGGACTACCTACAGACCGTGGGTGGCCGGTTGGAGGGTGTGGAGGGTTTTGTCGGTACGGGTTCGGCGGCCAGTGTGATCTCCGGCCGGATCTCGTACGCGTTGGGTCTCGAAGGCCCGGCGGTGACGGTCGACACGGCATGCTCGTCGGCGCTGGTGGCCCTGCACCTGGCGAGCCAGGCACTGCGCTCCGGGGAATGCCGGATGGCTCTCGCGGGCGGTGCGACGGTCATGTCCACCCCGGCGGCCTTCGTCGAGTTCTCCCGACAGGGCGGACTCGCTCCGGACGGCCGGTGCAAGGCGTTCGGTGAGGGCGCGGACGGTACGGGCTGGTCCGAGGGCGCCGGTGTCCTCGTACTCGAACGCCTCTCGGACGCGCGACGCCTGGGACATCCGGTGCTCGCGGTCGTACGGGGCAGCGCGGTCAACCAGGACGGTGCGTCCAACGGTCTCACCGCTCCCAACGGACCCTCCCAGCAGCGCGTCATCCGGCAAGCTCTCGCCGCCGCTCGCCTGGCCCCGTCCGAGGTGGACGCCGTAGAGGCGCACGGCACCGGAACCCGGCTCGGTGACCCCATCGAGGCGCAGGCCCTGCTCGCCACGTACGGGCAGGGGCGGGACGAGGCCGAGCCGCTGTGGCTGGGATCGGTGAAGTCGAACATCGGCCACACCCAGGCCGCCGCCGGTGCTGCGGGGGTCATCAAGATGGTGCTGGCGCTCCGGAACCAGCAACTCCCGCCGACCCTTCACGTGGATCGTCCGTCGTCCCACGTGGACTGGGCGGCCGGGGCCGTCGAGCTGCTGACCGAGCCCGTACCGTGGCCGGAAGCGGACCGTCCCCGCCGCGCGGGAGTATCGGCGTTCGGGATCAGCGGCACCAACGCGCACGTCATCATCGAGCAGGCCCCCGAGGACGCCCCCGCTGCCGAGGCAGAGCGGTCCTCCGGGGACCCGGCCTCGGCCCCGGGCCCGGTCTCGGCCGAACTTGCCGTGGTTCCCTGGATGTTGTCCGGCCGGACCCCGGAGGCCCTGCGCGGCCAGGCCGCCCGGCTGGTGGCGCTTCTGGAGGAGCGGGACCCGTCCCCGGCCGACGTGGGCTACTCACTCGCGACGAGCCGCGCCGCGCTGGACCACCGTGCCGTTGTCCTCGGTGCCGACCTGGACACACTGCGAGAGGGCGTGCGCGCGCTCGCCGACGGTGACACGACTGCTGTGTCCGGTGTGGTCGCTGAGGGGCGTACGGGGTGGATGTTCACGGGGCAGGGCAGTCAGCGCATCGGGATGGGGCGTGAACTCCACGCCGCGTTCCCGGTGTTCGCGCGGGCCCTGGATGAGGTATGTGGGCTGCTGGACGCCGAGTTGGATGGTGCGACGGGCTTCGAGATACCGGTGCGGGAGGTGCTGTTCGCTGCGGAGGGTTCGGACGCGGCGGCGCTGCTCGATCAGACCGGGTATGCGCAGTCGGCGTTGTTCGCGGTCCAGGTGGCTTTGGTGGAACTGCTCCGTTCCTGGGGCACGGGTCCGGATGTGGTGCTCGGTCATTCGATCGGTGAGTTCGCGGCTGCGTATACGGCTGGTGTGTTTGACCTGGCGGATGCGGCCCGGTTGGTGGCGGGTCGTGCGCGGTTGATGCAGGCGCTGCCTGCGGGTGGTGCGATGGCGGCGATCGAGGCGTCTGAGGCCGAGGTCGCTGACATCCTGGCTGGGCTTTCCGGGGATGGCCGCGTTGTGGTCGCTGCGGTGAACGGGCCTGCGGCTGCGGTCATTTCCGGTGATGAGGACGCGGTCGAGCGCGTGATGGCGGTGGCGCGTCAGCAAGGCCGCCGTGTGTCCCGGCTGCGTGTCAGCCATGCGTTCCACTCTCCGTTGATGGAGCCGATGCTGGCGGAGTTCGGGCAGATAGCGGCGAGTGTCGACTACCGGCAGCCGGCTACTTCGGCGGTCAGTACGGTCACCGGTGAGGTGGTGGCTGAGGCGGGTTGGGCGAGTCCGGAGTACTGGGTGCGTCAGGTCCGTGAGCCGGTCCGCTTCTCTGACGCGTTGGGGACGGCGACCGGGGAGGAGGGCGCGAGCCGTCTTCTGGAGATCGGTCCTGATCCGGTTCTGAGCACGCTGGCTCAGTCGGTGACGGATCCGGTGGTGGCCGTGGCGGCGCTGCGCGCGGGCCACGACGAGGCCCGGACCGTACTCACCGCCGTCGCCGAACTGTACGTACGCGGTGCGGACATCGACCCCGGCGCCGTGTTCGAGGGAACCGGAGCTCGCCGGATCGAGCTGCCGACGTACGCTTTCCAGCGGCAGCGGTTCTGGCTGGAGCCCGCCCGCCCGGCGCTCGACGCGAACGGGCTCGGCCTCGGCGCCACCGGACACCCGCTGCTCGGCGCCGCCGTGCGACTGGCCGGATCGGACGCGACGGTACTGACCTCGCGGCTGTCCGTAGCGACCCACCCGTGGCTGGCCGACCATGTCGTCGGCGACACCGTCGTGCTGCCCGGCACCGCCTTTGTCGAACTCGCGGTGCAGGCCGGCGACCAGGTCGGCTGCGACCGGGTGGAGGACCTGACCCTGCAAGCCCCGCTGATGCTGGCCCGGGACGGCGCGGCCCAGCTGCAGATCGGCATCGAGACCGCCGAGGGCGACACCTCGCGGGCCGTACGGATCTACTCCCGCGAGGACGGTGCCCCGGCCGAGCAGCCGTGGACCCTGCACGCCACCGGCACTCTGACCACCGGAGCGCCCGCCGCCGACTGGGACCTGCGCGTCTGGCCGCCCGCCGACGCGGAACCGGTGCCGGTCGACGGGCTGTACGAGCGGTTGGCCGAGACGGGCATGGCGTACGGTCCGGCCTTCCGTGGCCTGCGGGAGATCTGGCGGCGCGGCGACGACCTGTTCGTCGAGGCCGCCCTGCCCGAGGAGAACGCGCGAGAAGCGGCCGGCTTCGGGGTGCACCCCGCGCTGTTCGACGCCGTACTGCACGCACTCGGGATCGAGGACACCGAACCCGACACGGAGGCCGGTACCGCACCCGACACCGAGGCTGGACCGGACGGCCGCCGCAAGGCGCTGCTGCCCTTCCTGTGGTCCGGTGTGTCGCTGTCGGCCGTCGGCGCCTCCTCGCTGCGCGCCCGGCTGTCCGTCCGCGCGCCGGGCGAGGTCGGGCTGTGGGTGGCCGACGCGGCCGGTGAGCCGGTGGCCGAGGTCGACACACTGGTACTGCGGCCGGTCTCGGCCACCGGGCTGACCGCCGCCGCTTCCCCGGCGGCCGACAGCCTCTTCCGGCTCGACTGGATCCAGGCACCGACCGGCGGGACACCGACCGGCGACGCACAGCCCGGTTCGGCACCCTCCGCGCGGACCGGCGAGCCGGACGCCTGGGCCGTGCTCGGCGACGTACGCCCGGACACCGGGCTCCCGATGACCCGCTACGCCGACCTCGCCGAACTGATCACCGCACTGGACGGCGGCGCCGCGACTCCCGACACCGTGCTGCTCCCCGTCGCCCGCGCGGCGAGGCCCACCGACGTCGTCGGCGGCGTGTTCGATGCCGTACGGCAGTGGCTGGACGAACCTCGGCTCGGCCGGTCCCGCCTGGTCGCGCTCACCTCGGGCGCGGTCCCGGGCCCTGTGCGGCCAGCCCTTACCGGGCCCGCGACATCGACCGGACAGGACCTGGAAACCGATGACCTGGCGGCCGATGACCTGGAAATCGGTGACCTGGAAACCGGTGATCCGGAAGCCGATGACCTGGCCGCCGCCGGCGTCTGGGGCCTGGTGCGCTCGGCCATCAGCGAGCACCCGGGCCGGTTCGCGCTGGCCGACGTCGACGGCACGCCGGAGTCGTACGAGGCGCTGACCGCGAGCCTGACCGGCCTTGCCGAAGCAGGGGAAAGCCAACTCGCGGTCCGTCGGGGCACGGTGCTGCTGCCACGCGTCGGCCGTACGACCACCCCCGCCACACCGGCGGACACAGGCGCCTCTGCCACAACGGCGGACACCGGCGCCTCAGCCCCGTGGCGACCGGAGGGCACGGTCCTCGTGACCGGCGGCACCGGCGGGCTCGGCGCGCTGGTCGCACGCCATCTCGTCACCACCCACGGCGTACGGAACCTGCTGCTGCTCTCCCGCCGTGGCCCGCAGGCCCCCGGCGCGGACGAGCTGCGACGCGAACTCACCGGCCTCGGCGCGGACGTCACCATCGCCGCCTGTGATGTCGCCGACCGCGACGCGCTGTCCCGGGCGCTCGACGCCATACCCGAGGCCGCCCCGCTGTCCGGCGTGGTGCACACGGCCGGTGTCCTCGACGACGGGATGATCACCGACCTGACCCCGGAGCGGCTGGCCCGGGTGCTGGCCGCCAAGGCCGAATCCGCCCTGCATCTGCACGAGTTGACCGCCACGCTCGAACTCGACGCGTTCGTCCTCTTCTCCGCCCTCGCGGGAATCGTCGGCGCACCCGGTCAGGCGGCCTACGCTGCGGGCAACACCGTGCTCGACGCGCTCGCCACCTCCCGGCGTGCCCAGGGCCTGCCCGGTGTGTCGCTCGCATGGGGCATGTGGGAACACACCGACGGCATGGGAGGCCGCCTCGGCGAGGCCGATCTGGCCCGGCTGCGCCGCCAGGGCTTCTCCGCGCTCACCAACGAGGACGCGCTCACCCTGCTGGACGTCGCCCTGCGCTCCGGTGAAGTCCTCGCCCTGCCGGTGAGGCTGAACACCACGGCCCTCGCGAAGCGCCGGGACAGCCTGCCCAGCGTGCTGTTCGGACTCGTCCCGGCGGCCGGGCGGCGCCGCGTCGCCGGACAGGCCGCCGACGGTGACGAGAACGTACTGGCGCGCAGGCTGCGCGGCCTGCCCGCCGCCGAGCAGGACCGGGTGCTGCGGGACGTGGTGCAGTCCCAGGTCGCGTTGGTGCTCGGCCACTCCTCGGCCGCCGCCGTGGATCCGGTGCGTGCCTTCAAGGACCTCGGGTTCGACTCACTGACGTCGGTGGAACTGCGCAACCACCTCAACAGCGCGACCGGATTGCGGCTGCCCGCGACTCTCGTGTTCGACCACCCCAGCCCCGCCGCGCTCGCCGGGTTCCTCCGCGAACAACTGCTCGGGGCCGAAGAGTCCGAAGGACTCGAAGAGTTCGGAGAGCCCGGACAGGAGAGTTCCGCCGTAACGGGCCGGGTCCCGGCCATGGCCGACGAGCCCATCGCGATCGTCGGCATGGGCTGCCGCTACCCGGGCGGGATCACCTCACCCGAGACGCTCTGGCGGCTCGTCACCTCCGGCGGCGACGGCATCTCCGGCTTCCCCACCAACCGTGACTGGGACCTCGACGGCCTCTACGACCTCGACCCGGATCACGCCGGTACGTCGTACGTACGCGAAGGCGGATTCCTGCACGACGCAGCCGACTTCGACGCGGAGCTTTTCGGGATCGCGCCGCGTGAGGCCCTCGCGATGGACCCGCAGCAGCGGCTGCTGCTGGAGACCTCGTGGGAGGCGCTGGAGCGGGCGGGCATCGACCCGCACTCGCTGCGCGGTTCGGCGACCGGTGTGTTCGCGGGCCTGATGTACCACGACTACTCGTCCCGGCTGCACGCCGTACCCGACGAGGTCGAGGGCTTCCTCGGCAACGGCAACGCGGGCAGTGTCTTCTCCGGCCGGATCTCCTACGTCTTCGGCTTCGAGGGCCCCGCCGTCACCGTCGACACCGCCTGCTCGTCGTCGCTGGTCTCGCTCCACCTGGCCTGCCAGGCGCTGCGGTCAGGGGAGTGCGACACGGCCCTGGCCGGCGGCGTCACCGTGATGGCCACGCCCGCCACCTTCGTCGAGTTCTCCCGGCAGCGCGGCCTGGCCGCCGACGGCCGGTGCAAGTCCTTCGCCGACGCGGCCGACGGCACGGGCTGGGCGGAGGGCGCCGGTGTGCTCGTACTGGAGCGGCTGTCCGAGGCCCGGCGCCGGGGACACCAGGTCCTGGCGGTGGTGCGCGGGAGCGCGGTCAATCAGGACGGTGCGTCGAATGGTCTGACGGCGCCGAACGGTCCGTCGCAGCAGCGCGTGATCCGCCAAGCGTTGTCCTCCGCGCGGCTGTCGGCGTCCGACGTGGACGTCGTGGAGGCGCACGGTACGGGTACGAAGCTGGGTGACCCGATCGAGGCGCAGGCTCTCCTCGCCACCTACGGTCAGGCTCGTACCGATGACGATCCGCTGTGGCTGGGATCGATCAAGTCGAACATCGGGCACACCCAGGCGGCCGCCGGTGCGGCGGGTGTCATCAAGACGGTGATGGCTCTGCGCGCCGGTCAGCTGCCGCAGACACTCCATGTGGACCAGCCCTCCTCCCACGTGGACTGGGAGGCCGGAGCGGTCCGGCTGCTGACCGAGGGCCGCGAGTGGTCTCGCGGAGAGCGTGTCCGTCGTGCGGGTGTCTCGTCGTTCGGGATCAGTGGCACGAACGCGCACGTGATTATCGAGGAGGCTCCCGAGACGGTCCCGGCCGTGGCCGAGGAGCGGCCGACGGCGGAGTTGCCGGTCGTGCCGTGGGTGCTGTCGGGACGCAACTCCGGTGCTCTGGAAGGGCAGCTCGGGCGCTTGGCGGAGTTCCTGGACGAGCGGGACGAGCGGGATGCCGATGCGTTGGATGTGGGTCTGTCGTTGGTGACGACTCGTGCGGCGTTGGAGCGGCGTGCGGTGGTGCTCGGGGCTGACCGGGATGCTCTGCGGGCGGGTCTCGCGGACCTGGGTGGTGTGTCGGTGGTGTCGGGCACGGTGGCCGAGGGCCGTACGGCCTGGATGTTCACGGGCCAGGGCAGTCAGCGGCTGGGGATGGGCCGCGAACTCCACGCCGCGTTCCCGGTGTTCGCCCAGGCTCTGGACGAGGTCTGTGGTCTGTTGGACGCCGAGTTGAGTGGTGTGGCGGGCTTCGGGGTTCCGGTGCGGGAGGTGTTGTTCGCGGCGGAGGGTTCGGACGCGGCTGCGCTGCTGGACCGGACGGGTTATGCGCAGTCGTTGTTGTTCGCCGTGCAGGTGGCGTTGGTGGAGCTGCTCCGTTCCTGGGGCACGAGCCCGGATGTGGTCTTCGGTCATTCGATCGGTGAGTTCGCTGCCGCGTATGCGGCGGGTGTGTTCGATGTGGCCGACGGGGCTCGGTTGGTGGCGGGGCGTGCGCGGTTGATGCAGGCGCTGCCCGAGGGTGGTGCGATGGCGGCGATCGAGGCCTCCGAGGCCGAGGTCATGGAGATGCTGGCCGGGCTGTCGGACGGCACGCGGATTGTGGTCGCTGCGGTGAACGGGCCCACGGCGGTCGTGGTTTCCGGTGACGAGGCCGCGATCGAACAGGCCATGTCGGTGGCGCGTGAGCAGGAGCGTCGCGTGTCCCGGCTGCGGGTCAGTCACGCGTTCCATTCGCCGTTGATGGAGCCGATGCTGGCGGAGTTCGGCGCGATCGCCGCGACGGTCGACTACCGGGAGCCGACGCTCCCGGCCGTTAGTACCGTCTCCGGACAGGCGCTTGCCGACGGTGACTGGACGGCGGCCGCCTACTGGACCGAGCAGATCCGCCGGCCCGTCAGGTTCCACGACGCGCTGCTCACCACCACCGGCGAGCAGGCAGCGGCCAAACTGCTGGAGGTCGGCCCCGACCCGGTCCTGACCTCGCTGGCCCAGAGCACTTCCGACACCGTGGCCGTCCCGGTGCTGCGCAAGGGCCGCGCCGAGGCGGAGACGGTGATGGCAGCCGTGGCCGAGCTGTTCGTACGCGGTGCCCGGGTCGACTGGGCGGCCGTGTTCGCCGGGACCGGCGCCCGGCGGGCGGAGCTGCCGACGTACGCCTTCCAGCGTGAGCGGTTCTGGCTGGAGGCCACCTCTCCGGCCACCGACGCCGACGGCCTCGGGCTGGGCGTCACCGGGCACCCGATGCTGGGCGCGACGGTGACCGTGGCGGGGTCGGAGACAGTGCTGTTCACGGCGCGCCTCTCCGTACGCTCCCACCCCTGGCTGGCCGACCACGCCGTCGCCGGTTCGATCGTCGTCCCGGGAACCGCCCTCGTCGAACTCGCCCTGCGGGCAGGCGACCAGGTCGGCCACGGGCGAGTAGAGGAGCTGACGCTGCGGGCGCCGCTGGTCCTGCCCGCCGACGGGGCGGTGCAGGTGCAGATCGGCGTCGAGCCCGCCGACTCCACCGACTCCCCGGACGAGCTGCGCCGCCCGCTGAAGGTGTACGCGCGCCCCCAGGACTCCACGTCCGACCAGCCGTGGACCCTGCACGCCACCGGCACCCTCGCCGCCGAACCGACCGCTGGCGAACAGGCCGCTGGCGAACAGGCCGCCCCTGAATGGGACTTGACCGCGTGGCCGCCCCCCGGCGCCGAACCGGTGCTGACCGACGGGCTGTACGAGCGGCTCGCCGACGGAGGTCTCGTCTACGGCCCGGCCTTCCAGGGCCTGCGCGAGGTCTGGAGGCACGGCGAGGACTTCTACGTCGAGGCGGCCCTGCCCGATTCACTGTCCAGCGACGCGGCCGCGTTCGGACTGCACCCCGCGCTGCTCGACACCGTCCTGCACTCCCTCGGACTGCGCGAGGGGGCGACGGACGGCGCGTCACTGCCGTTCCTGTGGTCCGGTGTGACGCTGTCCGCGGTGGGCGCCGCCGCCGTGCGCGTACACCTGACCGTACGCGGCACCGGCGAGGTGGCCCTGCGGGTGGCCGACACCGCCGGTGAACCGGTCGCCGAGGTCGAGTCGTTGGTGCTGCGCCCGATGTCGCCCGCCGACCTGGCCGGAGCCGGCTCACCGGCCTCCGACAGCCTCTTCCGGCTCGACTGGACTCCGGCACCCGCCGACCGGGCCCCGGCCCCCTCGGGCCGCTGGGCGGTCCTGACCGGACTCGGCGGCTCCCCGAACGGTGGGCGTGCCACGGACGACGGCACGCCCGGCCACACCGACGGCTCCCGGAACGGCTGGCGTGCCACAGGCCTCGGCGCGCCCGAGTACGCCGACCTCACCGCGCTCGGCGCGGCCCTGGACGGCGGCGCCGAGACGCCCGACACGGTGCTGCTTTCCCTTCACCACACCGCCGTTGACGGCGAGGCGAGTACCGACGGGGTCACCGACACCGTCACCGGCGTACTGGCCGTCGTACGGGCATGGCTGGCCGACGAGCGGCTCTCCGGGGCCCGGCTCGCCGTGCTGACCGAAGGCGCCGTCGACATCTCCGCGGCGCCGGGCGAGGAGCCTGTCCGGCCCGGTCTCGCGAGCAGCGCGGGCAGTGGCGCGGGCGGCGGTTTCGGCACCGTGTCCGGCGCCGGAGTGTGGGGTCTGGTCCGCGCGGCCATCACCGAGAACCCGGACCGCTTCGTCCTCGCCGACACCGACGGTCACCAGGAGTCCTACCGGGCACTGGCCGAGCGGCTGCACGGCCTCGCGGCGGCGGGCGACGCGCAACTGGCCGTACGGCACGGCGAGGTGCTGCTGCCCCGTATCGCCCGCATGGGCTCGGGCGGGGTGCTCGTGCCGCCCGTCACCCCGGAATCCGACCTGGGATCCGGGCTCGGCTGGCGGCTGGACATCGTCGCCCAGGGCCGGCTGGACGGCATCGCCCCGGTACGTGAGGACATGCGGCCCCTGCTGCCCGGCCAGGTCCGGGTCGGCGTGCGCGCCGCGGGGATCAACTTCCGGGACGTACTGAACGTCCTGGGTATGTACCCCGGTGACGCCGGCCGCCTGGGCCTGGAAGGCGCGGGCGTGATCCTGGAGGTCGGCCCGGACGTGACGGGCTGGTCCGTGGGCGACCGGGTGATGGGCATGCTGGACGGCTGCTTCGGCCCCACGGCGATCGCGGACGCCCGCGTCCTGGCGCGGATCCCACGCGGCTGGTCCTACGCGCAGGCGGCATCGGTGCCGATCGTGTACCTGACCGCCTACTACGCCCTCGTGGACCTCGCCGGTCTGCGGGCGGGCGAGTCGATCCTCATCCACGCGGCCGCCGGTGGTGTCGGTATGGCGGCCGTGCAACTCGCCCAGCATCTGGGCGCCGAGGTGTTCGCGACCGCGAGCCAGGCCAAGTGGCCCGCCGTCCGCGGGCTCGGTGTCGACGCCGGGCGCATCGCCTCCTCCCGTACGACGGAGTTCGAGGAGACCTTCTCGCGCGCCACGGACGGGACCGGGGTGGATGTCGTACTGGACTGCCTGGCCGGTGAGTTCGTCGACGCGTCGCTGCGGCTGACCAAGCCGGGCGGCCGGTTCGTGGAAATGGGCAAGACCGACATCCGCGACGCGGACGAGGTCAGGACCGCCCACCAGGGCGTCGCCTACCAGGCGTTCGACGTGATCGAGGCGGGCCCGCAGCGGATCGGCGAGATGATGGCCGTCCTGCTGGAGCTCTTCGAGGAGAACGCGCTACGGCCGATCCCGAGCACCACCTGGGACATCGCCCGAGCCCCGGAGGCATTCCGGTTCCTGGGCCAGGCCAAGCACATCGGCAAGGTGGTGCTGACCGTCCCGGCACCGTGGCAGGAGTCCGGCACCGTCCTGGTGACCGGCGGCACCGGCGGTCTCGGCGCGGTGGTGGCACGCCACCTCGTCACCCGGCACCGGGTCCGGAACCTGCTGCTGCTCTCGCGCCGAGGCCCCGACGCCCCCGGCGCGCTCGAACTCGAACGGGAACTGACCGGACTGGGCGCGCGGGTCACCATCAGCGCCTGCGACGTCAGCGACCGCGAGGCGCTGGCCGGAGTGCTGGAGAACATCCCGGAGCAGGTTCCGCTCACCGGAGTCATCCACACGGCCGGAGTGCTGGACGACGGGATGATCACCGACCTGACCCCCGAGCGACTGGCCCGGGTCCTCGCCGCCAAGGCGGACTCCGCGCTGCACCTGCACGACCTGACCGCGAAGTCGGACCTCGGCGCGTTCGTGCTGTACTCCTCGATCGCCGGAGTGATCGGCACCGCCGGCCAGGCCGCCTACGCGGCGGGCAACGCCGTACTCGACGCGCTGGCGACGGCCCGCCGTGCCCAGGGCCTCCCGGGGGTGTCGCTGGCCTGGGGTATGTGGGAGAACACCGACGGTATGGGCGGCAGGGTGGCCGAGGCCGACCTCGCCCGGATGCGCCGTCAGGGCTTCCCGCCGCTGTCCACCGACGACGCGCTGGCCCTCCTGGACACCGCCCTCCAGATCAACGAGCCGGTGGCGCTCCCCGTCACCCTGCGGACGACGACCCTTGCCGAGCGCCGGGACAGCCTGCCCAGCATGCTGCACGGCCTGGTCCCGGCAGCGGCACGGCAGCGGCGTGCGGCAGACCAAGCGTCCTCCGGTGGCGGCGACGGTCTGGTCCGACGGCTGCTGGGGCTTCCGGCGCCCGAACAGGACCGGATGCTGCTGGAGGTCGTACAGTCCCAGGTCGCCTCGGTGCTCGGGCACGCGTCCGCCGCGGCGGTCGATCCCGCCAGGGCGTTCCGTGACCTCGGCTTCGACTCGCTGACCGCGGTGGAACTGCGCAACCGGCTCAACTCGGCCACCGCGCTGACGCTCCCGGCGACGCTGATCTTCGACCACCCGACGCCCGAAGCACTCGTTCAGGTCCTGCGCGAGCGCCTGCTCGCCGACGCCGCCCCGGCGGCGGACACCGGGCGAGACGCCGGTGCCGCAGATGACGGGGTGGACCCGCAGGTGAGGGAGTTGCTGTCGGCGATTCCGATGCCGCGGCTGCGGGAGTCGGGTGTGCTGGACATCCTGCGCCGGCTCGCCGAGGCCAACGACAACAAGGGAACCAAGGGATCCAACGGAACCAACGGGTCCAAGGGAACCAACGGGAGCAACGGGACCAACGGAACCAACGGAAGCAACGGAGATACGGATGCCGGAACCGCCACCGCGGCGGAATCCACCGAAGAAGGCAGCGAATCCGGAGGCCTCGACTCGATGGGCGCCGACAGTCTCATACAGCTGGCCATGAAGCGCGTGAGGCCGATGTAGCCCGGGTCGGCAGGGCAGCACCGACACCGTCGCTGCCCTGCCGACGCGTCCAGCCATCCGTTCCAGGCAGAACGCCCGGCATCAGTCCGGCATCAGTCCGGCACGAGATCCGAGCATCAGTTCCGGACTTCCCTTCCAGGGCTTCCCTTTCAGGCCCGACTCAGGCCCGACACAGACTTCAGCAGGCCGCGACCGTGGAGAGCGAAATGACTACATCCTCCGAAGAACTCGTCGAAGCCCTGCGGGAGTCCCTCAAGGAGAACGACCGGCTCTGGCAGCGCTACCAGGACCTGGTCACCGCGTCCCGAGAGCCGATCGCGATCGTGGGCATGGGCTGCCGCTTCCCGGGGGACGTCACCTCGCCGGAGACCCTGTGGGACCTGGTGTCCTCGGCGGGCGACGGCATCACTCCCTTCCCGGCCGACCGGGGCTGGGACCTCCAGACCCTCGGCGACTTCGCCGAGGTCGGCGGATTCCTGCACGAGGCACCGCAGTTCGACGCCGAGCTGTTCGGGATCTCGCCGCGTGAGGCCCTCGCCATGGATCCGCAGCAGCGACTGCTGCTGGAGACGTCCTGGGAGGCGCTGGAGCGTGCCGGGATCGACCCGCTCTCGCTGCGCGGCTCGCGAACCGGTGTGTTCTCCGGCGTGTCGGGCAACGGTTACGGCGGCCAGCTGCACGAGGCGGCGGCCGAGACCGAGGGCTATCTGCTGACCGGAAGCATCCCGAGCGTCGCCTCGGGCCGGGTCGCCTACACCCTCGGCCTGGAGGGCCCGGCGGTGTCCATCGACACCGCGTGCTCATCCGCCCTCGTGGCGCTGCACCTCGCCTGCCAGGCACTGCGCGCGGGAGAGTGCGGCATGGCCCTCGCGGGCGGTGCCACGGTCATGTCCAACCCCGGCATGTTCCTGGAGTTCGCCCGGCAGGGCGGGCTGGCCGGGGACGGGCGGTGCAAGTCCTTCGCGGAGGACGCGGACGGTACGGGCTGGGCCGAGGGCGCCGGAGTCCTCGTCCTGGAACGGCTGTCCGACGCACAGCGCCTCGGACACGACGTCCTCGCCGTCGTACGCGGCAGCGCCGTCAACCAGGACGGCGCGTCCAACGGCCTCAGCGCCCCCAACGGCCCCTCCCAGCAGCGTGTGATCCGGCAGGCCCTGGAAGCCGCGAACATCTCGGCGGCCGAGGTCGACGCCGTCGAGGCACACGGCACCGGCACCCGGCTCGGCGACCCGATCGAGGCCCAGGCCCTGATGGCCACGTACGGCCAGGGGCGCGACGGCGATCCGCTGTGGCTCGGCTCGGTCAAGTCGAACATCGGTCACGCGCAGTGCGCCGCCGGTGTGGCCAGCATGATCAAGATGGTGATGGCGCTGCGCGCACAGCAGCTGCCACGCACGCTGCACGCCGACGAGCCCTCCTCCCACGTCGACTGGAGCGCCGGCGCCGTACGGCTGCTCACCGAAGAACGCGCCTGGCCGCAGGGGGAAAACGCGCGTCGTGCGGGTGTCTCGGCGTTCGGCATCAGCGGCACCAACGCCCACGTGATCGTGGAGGAAGCCCCGGCTGTCGAGCCGATCGCCCCCGCCGAACGGCCTGTGGGGGAGCCGCCGGTGGTGCCGTGGGTGTTGTCGGGTCGGAGTGCTGGGGCGGTGCGGGCGCAGGCTGGTCGTCTGGCGGAGTTTGTTGCTGGGAGGGACCAGCTCTCCGGTGGTGATGTTGGTTTTTCGTTGGTGACGTCGCGTGCGCTGCTTGATCATCGTGCGGTGGTGCTGGGTGGGGATTCGGCGGCGTTGCGTGCGGGTGTCGCGGCGGTGGCTGAGGGTGATGGCTCCGTGGTCTCCGGTGTGGTCGCGGAGGGCCGTACAGGCTGGATGTTCACGGGGCAGGGCAGCCAGCGGCTGGGTATGGGCCGTGAGTTGTATGAGAGCTATCCGGTGTTCGCGCGGGTGGTGGATGAGGTCTGCGGTTTCCTGGACGCCGAGTTGGTGGGTCGGCCGGGCTTCGGGGTTTCTGTCCGTGAGGTGTTGTTCGCTGCGGAGGGTTCGGACGCGGCGGCGCTGCTCGATCAGACCGGGTATGCGCAGTCTGCGTTGTTCGCGGTCCAGGTCGCGTTGGTGGAGCTTCTCCGCTCCTGGGGCACTAGCCCCGATGTGGTGCTGGGTCATTCGATCGGTGAGTATGCGGCTGCGTATGCGGCGGGTGTGTTTGATCTGGCTGATGGTGCGCGGTTGGTGGCGGGTCGTGCGCGGTTGATGCAGGCGCTGCCCGAGGGTGGTGCGATGGCGGCGATCGAGGCGTCCGAGGCCGAGGTCGCGGAGATCCTGGGTGGGCTGTCGGACGGTGCGCGGATCGCGGTCGCTGCGGTCAACGGGCCGACGGCTGTGGTGGTTTCGGGTGACGAGGACGCCGTCGAGCGGGTCATGTCGGTGGCGCGTGAGCAGGACCGTCGCGTGTCCCGGCTGCGGGTGAGCCACGCGTTCCATTCGCCGTTGATGGAGCCGATGCTCGCGGAGTTCGGCGAGATCGCCGCGACCGTCGACTACCAGCGGCCGACGCTGGCAGCCGTCAGCACCGTCACCGGCGCGACACTCGCCGAAGGCGACTGGTCCACGCCCGACTACTGGGTGGAGCAGATACGTAAGCCCGTCCGCTTCCACGAAGCACTGCGCACCACGACCGGGCAGCAGGCCGTGAGCCGGCTGCTGGAGGTCGGCCCCGACCCCGTGCTGACCGGCCTCGCGCAGAGTGGCACGGACGCGACTGCCGTGTCGGTGCTGCGCAAGGGCCGCGCGGAGCCCGAGTCCGTACTGTCCGCTCTGGCCGAGGTGTTCGTACGCGGCGCGAAGCTGGACTGGGCGGCGGTGTTCGCGGGGACCGGTGCCGCGCGGGTCGATCTGCCGACGTACGCGTTCCAGCAACAGCGGTTCTGGCTGCGGCCAGGTCACTCCGTGACCGACGCCGGCGGCCTCGGGCTCGGGGCGGTCGGGCATCCGCTGCTGGGCGCCGCGCTGCGGCCGGCGGGCTCGGAAACGGTGCTCCTGACCTCGCGGCTGTCCGCGCAGACCCATCCCTGGCTGACCGACCATGTGGTGGCCGGATCCGTCATGGTGCCCGGCACGGTGTTCGTGGAACTCGCCGTACAGGCCGGCGACCAGGCGGGCTGCGACCGGGTGGCGGACCTGACCCTGCGGGCGCCGCTCATCCTGCCGGAGGACGGCACCGTCCACCTCCAGATCAGCGTCGAACCGGCCGAGGACGACGACCGGCTGCGCACGGCCCGAATCTACTCCCGCCCGCAGGACGCGCCGACCGACCAGCCGTGGACCCTGCACGCCACCGCCACCCTCACTGCCGCGAGGCAGGCCCCGGAGTGGGACCTCCGCGCCTGGCCCCCGGCGGACGCCGAGCCCGTACCGGCCGACGGCGCCGACGGGATCGAGGGCCTGTACGAGCGGCTGGCCCACGCGGGGCTCGCCTACGGACCGGCGTTCCGAGGCCTGACGGATGTGTGGCGGCGGGGCGAGGACCTGTTCGTGGAGGCGTCCCTGCCCGGGCAAATCGCCGAGGAGGGAGCCGAGTTCGGGCTCCACCCGGCCCTGCTCGACACGGTCCTGCACGCCCTCGGGCTGCCGGAGTCGGCTTCCGCTGGGGAGGACGCGTCGGCCGACAGCACGTCCGACGGTACGTCCGGGGGCGCGTCGCTGCCGTTCCTGTGGTCGGGCGTATCGCTCTTCGCCGTGGGCGCCTCCACCGTACGGGTGCGGCTCTCGCCGCGCGACGCGGGTGCAGGTACGGGCGCGGGTTCGGGGTCCGGCTCGGGCTCGGGTGAGATCACGCTGCGGATCGCGGACGGGGCCGGTGAACCGGTCGCCGAGGTGGATTCCCTGCTGCTGCGGCCCATGTCGTCCGTCGATCTTGTCGACGGCGCGGAGGGTTCTCCGGTCGCGGACAGCCTGTTCCGGCTGGACTGGACCGCCGTCGAGGTCGGCGACCGAGACGTCGAACCGGACGAGTCCGGCTCCTGGTGTGTGCTCGGCGACCCGGGGGAGTGGCAGGCCGCCGGGGTACCGGTGACCGGCTACGCGGACCTCGCCGCGCTGACCACGGCCCTCGACGCGGGCGATGTCGCCCCGCACACCGTCGTGCTGCCGCTGGCACACGGCACCGACGCCGGGGTCACCGACGTGGTGTCCGGCGTCCTGCGGACCGTACGGGCATGGCTGGCCGAACGGCGGCTCATGGACTCCCGGCTGGTGGTACTGACCTCCCGCGCCGTGCACACCGAGGCCACCGATCTGGCGGGCGCGGGCGTGTGGGGTCTGGTGCGCTCGGCGATCAGCGAGCACCCCGGCCGGTTCGTCCTGGCCGACTTCGACCGTGAGCCGTCCTCGTATCCCGCGCTGACGGCGACCCTCACCGACGGCGAACAGAGCGAGTTCGCCGTACGGCAGGGCACGGTGTGGCTGCCCCGGATGGCACGGATGCCCGCCACCGCGAACGGCACGGCCCCAACGACCGCCGCCGACGGTACGGTTCCGGCAGACATCGCCGTAGAGGACGCGCCCGGTGCCTGGAACGGGCAGGGCACCGTACTGATCACCGGTGGTACGAGCGGACTCGGCGCCGTCATGGCCCGGTACCTGGTCTCCAGGCACGGCGTACGGAACCTGCTGCTGCTCTCCCGCCGTGGCCCGCAGGCTCCGGGCGCGGACGAACTGCGACGCGAACTCACCGGCCTCGGCGCCCATGTCACCCTCGCGGCCTGCGACGCGGCCGACCGTGACGCGCTGGCCCAAGCGCTGGACACCATTCCCGAGGACGCGCCTCTGACCGGTGTCGTTCACGCCGCTGGTGTCCTCGGCGATGGCATGATCGCCGACCTGACGCCGGAGCGGCTCGCCCAGGTGCTCGCCGCCAAGGCCGAAGCCGCCATCCATCTGCACGAGTTGACGGCAGGCAACGACGACCTGACCGCGTTCGTCCTGTTCTCCTCCATCGCGGGCGTCATCGGCAACGCCGGACAGGCCGCGTACGCTGCCGCCAACACCGTGCTGGACGCGCTCGCGGTTTCGAGGCGGGCGCAGGGCCTGCCCGGAGTGTCGCTCGCGTGGGGCATGTGGGGGCACGCCGACGGCATGGGTGGCCGCCTCGGTGACCCGGACATCGCGCGCATGCGGCGCCAAGGCTTCCCGCCGCTGCCTACACAGGACGCGCTGGCGCTGTTCGACGTGGCGCTGCGGATCGACGAACCCCTCGCACTGCCCGTCGCCCTGCGGACCACCGCACTCGCCGCACGGCGCGACAGCCTGCCCGGCGTGCTGCACGGCCTCCTCCCCGTCACCCACCGGCGCCGGACGGCCGGACGGGGTGCCGATGTGAGCGGACTGGCCCGCCGCCTGCGGGGCCTGTCGGCAGCAGAGCGGGACCGGGTGCTGCTGGACGTCGTACAGACCGAAGTGGCCGCGGTACTGGGGCACGCCTCCGCGGGCGCGGTCGATCCCGGGCGGGCGTTCAAGGATCTCGGGTTCGACTCACTGACGGCGGTGGACCTGCGGAACCGGCTGGGCGGCGCGACCGCGCTCACCCTGCCCGCGACGCTGGTCTTCGACCACCCCAGCCCCACCGCACTCGCCGCTTTCCTCCGCGAAGAGTTGCTGGGCGAGACGACGGCGGACCAGGATCTTGTGCGGAGGCCGTCCAGGTCGTCGGACGCCGACGAGCCCATCGCGATCGTCGGTATGGGCTGCCGCTACCCCGGTGGTGTGACGTCCCCCGAGGCACTGTGGAACCTGGTCGACAGCGCCGGTGACGGGATCACGGCCTTCCCGACCAACCGTGGCTGGGACGTCTCCTCGCTCTTCGACGCGGACGCGGACGCGAACCGTGCGGGTACGTCGTACGTGCGTGAGGGTGGATTTCTGCATGACGCGGCGGAGTTCGACGCGGAGCTGTTCGGGATCTCGCCGCGTGAGGCGCTCGCGATGGATCCGCAGCAGCGGCTGCTGCTGGAGACGTCCTGGGAGGCGCTGGAGCGGGCGGGCATCGACCCGCTGTCCCTGCGCGGCTCGGCCACCGGTGTGTTCGCCGGGCTGATGTACCACGACTACGCGTCACGTTTGCAGACCGTGCCCCAGGACGTCGAGGGCTTCGTCGCCAACGGCAACGCGGGCAGTGTCTTCTCCGGCCGGATCTCGTACGTGTTCGGGTTCGAGGGGCCGGCGGTGACGGTGGACACGGCGTGTTCGTCGTCGCTGGTCTCGCTGCACTGGGCCGTCCAGGCCCTGCGGTCCGGCGAATGCGACACAGCTCTGGCCGGAGGTGTCACCGTCATGGCGACACCCTCGACATTCGTCGAGTTCTCGCGTCAGCGGGGTCTGGCGGCGGACGGTCGGTGCAAGTCGTTCGCGGACGGGGCGGATGGTACGGGCTGGTCCGAGGGTGCCGGTGTGCTGGTGCTGGAGCGGTTGTCGGATGCGCGGCGGCTGGGGCACAACGTGCTTGCGGTGGTGCGTGGTTCGGCGGTGAACCAGGACGGTGCGTCGAACGGACTGACGGCGCCGAACGGTCCGTCGCAGCAGCGCGTGATCCGGCAGGCACTCGCCGCCGCACGGCTGTCGACCTCTGACGTGGACGTCGTGGAGGCGCACGGTACGGGTACGAAGCTGGGTGACCCGATCGAGGCGCAGGCACTGCTCGCCACTTACGGTCAGGACCGCAGTGACGACGATCCGTTGTGGCTGGGTTCGGTGAAGTCGAACATCGGTCATACCCAGGCGGCGGCGGGTGTTGCCGGGTTGATCAAGATGGTGCTGGCGCTGGGTGCTGAGCGGTTGCCTCGGACGCTGCACGTGGATGAGCCGTCGGGTCAGGTGGACTGGTCGGCGGGCGCCGTGCGGCTGTTGCGGGAGTCGCGTGCGTGGTCGAAGGGGGAGCGTCCGCGTCGTGCGGGTGTCTCGTCGTTCGGCATCAGCGGCACCAACGCCCACGTCATCATCGAAGAAGCTCCTTCCGCTCCTGCTGTGGCGAAGGAATCCCCCTCGGCTGAACTGCCGTCGGTCCCCTGGGTGCTCTCGGCGCGCAGCGCCCAGGCACTCCGGTCCCAGGCGGGACGCCTGGCCGAATTCGCCGGTGAGCAGGGGCAGGGCCACTCCGGTGCCGATGTCGGGTTGTCGCTGGCGACGACGCGTGCGCTGCTCGACCACCGCGCGGTGGTGCTGGGTGGAGACTTTGCTGGGTTGCGTGCGGGTGTCGCGGCGCTGGCCGGCGGTGATACGTCAGCGGTGGTGGCGGGGTCGGTGACGGAGGGCCGTACGGCCTGGATGTTCACGGGGCAGGGCAGCCAGCGGCTGGGTATGGGCCGCGAACTGTACGAGACCTTCCCGGCGTTCGCTCGGTCGTTTGACGAGGTCTGTGGGCTGCTGGACGCCGAGTTGGACGGTGTGGCGGGCTTCGGGGTTCCGGTGCGCGAGGTGTTGTTCGCGGCGGAGGGCTCGGACGCGGCGGCGCTGCTGGACCGGACCGGTTATGCGCAGTCGTTGTTGTTCGCTGTGCAGGTGGCGTTGGTGGAGTTGCTGCGGTCGTGGGGCACGGCTCCGGACGTGGTGATGGGTCATTCGGTCGGTGAGTTCGCGGCGGCGTATGCGGCGGGTGTGTTTGATCTGGCTGATGGTGCGCGGTTGGTGGCGGGTCGTGCGCGGTTGATGCAGGCGCTGCCCGAGGGTGGTGCGATGGCGGCGATCGAGACGTCCGAGGACGAGGTCGCTGACATCCTGGGTGGATTGTCGGACGGTGCGCGGATCGCGGTGGCGGCGGTCAACGGGCCTACGGCGGTGGTCGTTTCGGGTGATGAGGACGCGGTTGAGCGGGCCATGGCGGTGGCCCGTACCGACGGTCGTCGCGTGTCCCGGCTGCGGGTGAGCCATGCGTTCCATTCGCCGTTGATGGAGCCGATGCTCGCGGAGTTCGAGCAGGTGGCTGAAGCTGTCGACTACCGGCAGCCGATTCTGCCGGCCGTCAGTACGGTGACCGGCGAACTGGTGGCGGAGGAGGGCTGGGCGAGCCCGGAGTACTGGGTGCGTCAGGTCCGCGAGCCGGTCCGTTTCCATGACGCGCTTGAGACCGCCACCAGTGCGCGTGGCGTGTCGCGGCTGCTGGAGATCGGTCCGGACCCGGTGCTGGCCGCGTTGGCTCAGTCCGCCTCGGAGGACGTGACGGCAGCGGCTGTTCTGCGTAAGGGGCGGTCCGAGGCGGAGGCGGTTCTGTCGGCGGTCGCGGAGATGTTCGTACGTGGTGCGGAGGTGGACTGGGCGGCGGTGTTCGCGGGAGCGGGTGCCGTGCGGGTGGATCTGCCGACGTATGCCTTCCAGCACCAGAGGTACTGGCTGGACGCTCCGCGCCTGGCCACGGATGCCCGTGGTCTGGGGCTGGGCGTCACTGAACACCCCCTGCTGGGTGCGGCGGTGACGGTCGCGGGTTCGGGCGCGGTGTTGTTGACGTCGCGGTTGTCGGTGGGGTCGCATCCGTGGCTGGGCGATCATGTGGTGGCGGGTTCGGTGCTGGTGCCGGGCACGGTGTTTGTGGAGTTGGCGGTGCAGGCGGGTGACCGGGTCGGTTGTGACCGGGTCGAGGAGTTGACGCTTCAGGCGCCGTTGGTGCTGCCGGAGCAGGGCGCGGTGCAGGTCCAGATAGGCATCGACACGGCCGAAGAGGCGAGTGACGAGCGGCGTGCGGTACGGATCTACTCGCGCCAGGAGGACACCGACGCCGAGGAATCGTGGACTCTGCACGCCACCGGGATCTTGACCTCCGGTGCGGTTGCCGCTGACTGGGATCTGCGGGCGTGGCCGCCTGTGGGCGCGGAGTCGGTGGCGCTGGACGGTCTGTATGAGCGGTTGTCGGGTGCAGGTCTGTCGTATGGGCCGGCGTTCCGTGGTCTGCGTGAGGTGTGGCGGCAGGGCGAGGACTATTACGTCGAGGCTGCCCTGCCGGAGTCGTTGTCCGGTGACGCGGCCGGTTTTGGTCTGCATCCGGCGCTGCTGGACTCCGTACTGCATGCGCTGGGACTTGGCGATTCGGGCGATGGGGGAGCGTCTCTGCCGTTCCTGTGGTCGGGTGTGTCGCTGTCGGCGGTAGGCGCGGCTGCGGTACGGGTGTGTGTCTCCGTTCAGGGATCCGGAGAGGTGTCTCTCCGTGTTGCTGATGGTGTGGGTGTGCCGGTGGCTGAGGTGGAGTCGTTGGTGCTGCGGTCGGTGTCGACGGCGGACCTGGCTGCGGCGAATTCTCCGACCCGGGACAGTCTTTTTCGTCTCGACTGGGTTCCCGCACCGGAGTCCCGTGAGCGCGTGGAGCCAGGTGTGTGGGCGGTGCTCGGCGAGAGCGTCCCGGATCTGGGTGTCCCGGCGACGGATTACGCCGATCTGGCCGCGTTGACCGCTGCTCTTGACGCGGGTGCTGACGTGCCGGACACGGTTCTGCTTCCTCTGGATGCCGCCGAGGGGGAGGTGGTTGAGGTGGTGTCTGGTGTGTTGGCTGTGGTGCGGGGCTGGTTGGCTGAGCCGCGTTTTTCCGGTTCTCGGCTGGTGGTGGTGACGTCCGGCGCGGTGGATGTGGTCTCCGAGGGGGCTACTTCGGGTGTGTTGGATCTTGGTGGTGCGGGTGTGTGGGGGTTGGTGCGTTCGGCTTTGAGTGAGAGTCCTGGCCGGTTCGTTCTCGCTGACGTGGATGCCGGGCGGGAGTCCTGGCGGGTGTTGGCCGGGTGTCTGTCCGGTGGCGTGGGTGAGGGGCAGTTCGCTGTTCGTGGTGGTGGGGTGTGGTTGCCGCGGATGGTGCGGATGGGTTCGGGTGGGGTGTTGGTGCCTCCGGTGGGTGTGGGTTCGGCCTGGCGGATGGATGTGGTGGGCAAGGGGCGGCTGGACGGCGTCGCCCTGGTGCCTGAGGAGCCCCGGCGGTTGGGTCCTGGTCAGGTACGGGTTGGTGTGCGGGCGGCTGGGGTCAATTTCCGTGATGTGCTGAGTGTGCTGGGGATGTATCCGGGTGATGCCGGGCGCTTGGGGCATGAGGGTGCGGGTGTGATCGTGGAGGTCGGCCCGGGGGTTGCTGGCTGGTCTGTGGGTGACCGGGTGATGGGTCTGCTGGATGGTGGGTTCGGTCCGGCGGCGGTGGCGGATGCGCGGATGCTGGCGCGTGTTCCGGAGGGTTGGTCGTTCGAGCAGGCGGCGTCGGTGCCGATCGTGTTCCTGACGGCGTACTACTCGCTGGTTGACCTGGCCGGCCTGGACGGGGGTGAGTCGGTCCTCATCCACGCGGCTGCCGGTGGTGTGGGGATGGCGGCCGTGCAGCTCGCTCAGCATCTGGGTGCGGAGGTGTTCGCGACGGCGAGCCAGGCCAAGTGGCCGACCGTGCGCGAACTTGGTATCGGCGCTGAGCGTATTGCCTCCTCCCGGACCACGGAGTTCGAGGAGATCTTCTCGCGGGTCACGGACGGGGCCGGGGTCGATGTCGTACTGGACTGTCTGGCGGGCGAGTTCGTCGATGCGTCGTTGCGGCTGGTGAAGCCGGGTGGCCGGTTCGTGGAGATGGGCAAGACCGACATCCGTGATGCGGATGAGGTGGCCGCCGATTACGCGGGTGTGGTTTACCGGGCGTTCGATGTGATGGATGCGGGTCCGGAGCGTATCGGTGAGATGCTGGCGGCGTTGCTGGAGCTGTTCGAGGGCGGTGTGCTGCGTCCGGTTCCGGTGACGGCGTGGGATCTTGCGCGGGCGCCGGAGGCGTTGCGGTTCCTGGGTCAGGCCAAGCATGTCGGGAAGGTCGTACTCACTGTTCCGGGGCCGTGGCGTGAGGCCGGTACGGTGCTGGTCACGGGTGGTACGGGTGGTCTGGGTGCGGTCGTGGCCCGTCATCTGGTCACCGAACACGGAATACGGGACCTGCTGCTGCTCTCCCGCCGTGGCCCAGGAGCGCCCGGCGCGGGCGACCTCGAACGAGAGCTGACCGATCTGGGGGCGCGGGTCACGATCGCCGCCTGTGACGTCAGCGACCGTACGGCCCTGGCGGGTGTCCTCGATACGATTCCGGATGATGTGCCGTTGTCTGGTGTGGTGCATACGGCCGGTGTCCTGGACGACGGTCTGATCGCGGATCTGACGCCGGAGCGGTTGGCGCGGGTGCTGGCGGCGAAGACCGACTCGGCTCTGCACCTGCACGAACTCACCGCGTCTCACGGCCTCGACGCGTTCGTTCTCTTCTCGTCGTTCGCGGGTGTGGTGGGCAACGCGGGCCAGTCGGCTTATGCGGCTGCGAACTCGGTGTTGGACGCGCTTGCGGTGTCCCGTCGGGCGCAGGGGTTGCCGGGTGTGTCGCTGGCGTGGGGCATGTGGGAGAACTCCGCCGGCATGGGCGGCACCCTCAACGAAACCGACCTCAACCGGATGGCACGCCAGGGCTTCCCGGCCCTGGAGACCGATCACGGACTGAACCTGCTGGACACCGCCCTGCGGATCAACGAACCGCTGGCTGTGCCGGTCGCCCTGCTGCCCCCCGCGCTGGCCGCGCAGCGCGAGAGCCTGCCGGCCGTGCTGCACGGTTTGGTGCCCCTCGCCGCCCAACAGCGTCGTACGGCTGGGCAGGCCGCTGCCGAAACCGGTGGCGCGCTGGCCCGCCGACTGCGAGGCCTGTCCGACGCCGAGCAGATCCGGCTGCTGCTCGACCTCGTACAGAATCAGGTCGCGACAGTGCTGGGACACACCTCGGCGGCGGCGATCGACCCGGTCCGTGCCTTCCGGGACCTCGGCTTCGACTCGCTCACTGCGGTCGACCTGCGTAACCGCCTGAACACGGCCACGGCCCTGCACCTGCCCGCGACGCTCATCTTCGACCATCCGACACCGTCCGCCCTCGCGGGCCATCTGCGTGAACAGGTACTCGGCGCGGCGGTCGTCCCGGCCGGAACACCGGCTCCATCGGTCCCGGCTCCCATCGGTGGCACCGATGAGCCGATTGTGATCGTGGGCATGGGCTGCCGCTTCCCGGGGGACGTCACCTCGCCGGAGACTCTGTGGGACCTGGTGGCCTCGGGACGGGACGGCATCACACCCTTCCCCGCCGACCGTGGCTGGGACGAGCAGGCACTGCGCGACATCGTCGCCGTCGGCGGATTCGTACCGGACGCAGGGGACTTCGACGCTGAACTGTTCGGGATCTCGCCGCGTGAGGCGCTCGTGATGGATCCGCAGCAGCGGCTGCTGCTGGAAACGGCGTGGGAGGCTGTCGAGCGAGCGGGCATCGACCCGCGATCACTGCGCGGCTCGTCCACCGGCGTGTTCGCGGGCGTGTCCGGCAACGGCTACGGCGGGCAGCTGCACGAGGCGGGCGCCGAGACCGAGGGCTACCTGCTGACCGGCGTCACTCCGAGCGTCGCGTCGGGCCGACTGTCCTACGCCCTCGGCCTGGAGGGCCCGGCGGTGTCGGTGGACACGGCCTGCTCGTCCGCGCTGGTCGCCCTGCACCTCGCGTGCCAGGCGCTGCGTATGGGGGAGTGCGACATGGCGCTCGCCGGTGGTGCGACGATCATGGCGAACCCGGGCATGTTCCTGGAGTTCGCCCGGCAGGGCGGGCTGTCCGGTGACGGCCGGTGCAAGTCCTTCGCGGAGGACGCGGACGGTACGGGCTGGGCCGAGGGTGCCGGAGTCCTGGTGGTCGAACGTCTCTCGGACGCCCGGCGGTTGGGGCACAACGTGCTGGCGGTCGTACGGGGCAGTGCGGTCAATCAGGACGGTGCGTCGAATGGTCTGACGGCGCCGAACGGTCCGTCGCAGCAGCGCGTGATCCGGCAGGCGCTGGCCTCCGCGCGGCTGTCGGCGTCCGACGTGGACGCGGTGGAGGCGCACGGTACGGGTACGAAGCTGGGTGACCCGATCGAGGCGCAGGCTCTCCTCGCCACCTACGGTCAGGCTCGTACCGACGACGATCCGCTGTGGCTGGGATCGATCAAGTCGAACATCGGCCATCCACAGGCGGCGGCGGGTGTCGCCGGGCTGATCAAGATGGTGATGGCGCTGAGTGAGCAGCGACTGCCCAAGACCCTTTATGCCGAAGAGCGTTCGTCGCATGTGGACTGGGCGACCGGTGCGGTCGAGTTGCTGACCGAGGCCCGGGAGTGGCCGCGTGGTGAGCGTGTCCGTCGTGCGGGTGTCTCGTCGTTCGGGATCAGTGGCACGAATGCGCACGTGATCATCGAGGAGGCTCCCGAGACCGTCCCGGCCGTGGCCGAGGACCGGCCCACGACCGAGCTGCCGACCGTGCCGTGGGTCCTGTCGGGACGCAGTACACAGGCGCTGGAGGCCCAGGCACTCCGCCTGGCGGACTTCGTCGGGGAGCGGGATGCCGATGCGTTGGATGTGGGTCTGTCGTTGGTGACGACTCGTGCGGCGTTGGAGCGGCGTGCGGTGGTGCTCGGTGGTGACCGGGATGCTCTGCGGGCGGGTCTTGCGGACCTGGGTGGTGTGTCGGTGGTGTCGGGCACGGTGGCCGAGGGTCGTACGGCGTGGATGTTCACGGGGCAGGGCAGTCAGCGGCTGGGGATGGGGCGTGAACTCCACGCCGCGTTCCCGGTGTTCGCCCAGGCTCTGGACGAGGTCTGTGGTCTGTTGGACGCCGAGTTGAGTGGTGTGGCGGGCTTCGGGGTTCCGGTGCGGGAGGTGTTGTTCGCGGCGGAGGGTTCCGATGCTGCGGCGCTGCTGGACCGGACCGGTTATGCGCAGTCGTTGTTGTTCGCCGTGCAGGTGGCGTTGGTGGAGCTGCTGCGGTCGTGGGGTACGAGCCCGGATGTGGTCTTCGGTCATTCGATCGGTGAGTTCGCTGCCGCGTATGCGGCGGGTGTGTTCGATGTGGCCGACGGTGCGCGGTTGGTGGCGGGTCGTGCGCGGTTGATGCAGGCGCTGCCCGAGGGTGGTGCGATGGCGGCGATCGAGGCCTCCGAGGCCGAGGTCATGGAGATACTGGCCGGGCTGTCGGGCGATACACGGATTGTGGTCGCTGCGGTGAACGGGCCCACGGCGGTCGTCGTTTCCGGTGACGAGGACGCGGTCGAACAGGCCATGTCAGTGGCGCGTGAGCAGGAGCGTCGCGTGTCCCGGCTGCGGGTGAGTCACGCGTTCCATTCGCCGTTGATGGAGCCGATGCTGGCGGAGTTCGGCGAGATCGCCGCGACGGTCGACTACCGGGAGCCGACGCTCCCGGCCGTCAGTACCGTCTCCGGACAGGCGCTTGCCGACGGTGACTGGACGACCGCCGCCTACTGGACCGAGCAGATCCGCCGGCCGGTTCGATTCCAGGACGCCGTGACATCCGCCGTTGGCACGCAGGGCGTCACCCGGCTGCTGGAGGTCGGTCCCGACCCCGTGCTCACCAGTCTCACGTCGGCCGCCGTCGATGTTCCCGCCATCGCTGTGCTGCGGAAGGGCCGGGCCGAGGCCGAGACCTTGATGATCGGGGTGGCGGAGTTGTACGTACGCGGTACGGACGTGAATTGGTCGTCCGTATTCGCCGGGACCGGTGCCCGCCGGGTGGCTCTGCCGACGTACGCCTTCCAGCGGCAGCGGTTCTGGCTGCGTCCTGGCCGGTCGGTGAGTGATCTCGGTGGCCTGGGGCTGGGCGCTGCCGGTCATCCGCTGTTGGGTGCGGCGGTGTCGGTTGCGGGTTCGGATGCGGTGCTGCTGACGTCGCGGTTGTCGGTGGGTTCGCATCCGTGGTTGGGCGATCATGTGGTGGCCGGTTCGGTGCTGGTCCCAGGGACCGCCCTGGTCGAGTTGGCGGTGCAGGCAAGCGACCGGGTCGGTTGTGGCCGGGTGGAGGATCTGACGCTCCTGGCGCCGTTGGTCCTTCCGCGCGGCGGCGCGGTCAGTGTGCAGGTCAGTGTCGATGAGCCGGAGCCCGATACGGACGGGCGGCGTGCGCTGCGGGTCTACTCCCGTACACAGGATGCCGACATCGACACCGGTCGGCCGTGGACACTGCACGCCACCGGAACTCTCGTACCGGCACAGCCCGTTGCCCCCGACTGGGATCTGTCCGTCTGGCCGCCCGTCGGTGCCGAAGCCCTTCCGCTGGACGGTCTGTACGAGCGGCTGACCGAGGCCGGACTGTCCTACGGCCCCGCGTTCCAGGGCCTGCGTGAGGTCTGGGCGAACGGCGACGACATATTCGTAGAGGCGGTTCTGCCCGAGGAGATCGCCGAGGACTCCTCCGCGTACGGTCTGCACCCCGCGCTGCTGGACACCGTCCTGCACGCGTTGGCGCTCCAGGACCAGTCGGCCGAGGGCGCGATGCTGCCGTTCCTCTGGTCGGGTGTGTCGCTGTCCGCCGTCGGCGCGGGGGCCGTACGCGTACGGCTGTCGAGGCGCGGCACGGGCGAATTCGCGCTACGGGTGGCCGATGCGGGCGGTGACCCGGTGGCCGAGATCGACTCCCTTGTGCTGCGGCCGGTTTCCGCCGCCGACCTGACGGCCGACCTGGCCGCCGCCCGAGCCACGGCCGACAGCCTCTTCCGTCTGGAGTGGACCCCCGCGCCCACCCCGGCCGAATCGGGTGAACACGGCTCGGCCGAACACGGCTCGGGCGAACGCGGCGACTGGGCCGTCCTCGGGACTGGTCCGCAGGGCGGCGACGCGTTGACCGCGTGGACCGAAGCGGGTGTCTCCGTGACCGGTTACTCCGATCTGACCGCTTTGGTCTCCGCTCTGGACGACGGGGTGGTGGTTCCGGCCACGGTGGTGTTGCCGATGGCCGCGAAATCTGGGGATCTCCTTGGTGCGGTTACTGATGTGCTGGGCGTCATGCGAGCGTGGCTGGCCGAAAAGCGCCTGACGGGTTCGCGCCTGCTGGTGTCGACCACGGGCGCGACCGCCGTCAGCCCTGCCGACGACGCCCGCGAACTGAACCTGGCGGGTGCCGGGGTCTGGGGCCTGGTGCGATCCGCGATCAACGAGCACCCCGGCCGCTTCGCGCTCGCCGACCTGGACGACGCGCCGGACTCCTACCGTGCGCTCGCGTCCTATCCGGCGGCTGTGTCCACGGACCCGGCCGTGTCGCGGCAGTCGGGGGAAAGCCAGCTCGCGGTGCGCGAGGGACGGGCCTTCGTACCCCGCATCGCGCGGATGGCCTCCGAAGCGGACGACGACGCTCCGACGACACGCTGGGACAAGGGCACGGTCCTGATCACCGGCGGGACCGGTGGCCTGGGCGCCGTCATCGCCCGGCACCTGGTCACCACGCACGGAGCACGGAGCCTGCTGCTGCTCTCCCGCCGGGGCCCCGAGGCCCCCGACGCCGGGCGACTCCACCAGGAACTCACCGACCTCGGCGCCCAGGTGCGGATCACCGCCTGCGACGTCAGTGACGAGCGGGCGCTCGCCGAAGCGCTCGACACGATCCCCGAAGACGCACCGCTGGCCGGAGTGGTGCACGCCGCGGGCGTACTCGACGACGGCATGATCACCGGCCTCACTCCGGAGCGCCTGGCCGATGTGCTGTCGGCGAAGGCGGAGTCGGCGCTGCGGCTGCACGACCTCACGGCCAAGGCCGACCTGGAGGCGTTCGTACTCTTCTCCTCGATCGCCGGTGTGGTCGGCAACCCCGGTCAGTCCGCCTACGCGGCGAGCAACACCGTGCTCGACGCGCTGGCGACGGCCCGCCGCGCCCAGGGGCTCCCCGCCGTATCTCTCGCCTGGGGCATGTGGGAGCACGCCGACGGCATGGGCGGCCGCCTCGGCGACACGGACATCGCCCGCCTCCGCGGGCAGGGATTCGCGCCGCTGGCCACCGAGCACGCGCTCGCGCTGTTCGACACGGCCGTACGCTCCGACGAGCCGGTCGCGCTGCCCGTGTCGGTCAACACCTCGGCACTGGCAGCGCGTCGGGACAGCCTGCCCGGCGTGCTGCACGGCCTCGTACCGCCCGCCGTACGGCAGCGGCGTGCCGGGAGCCGGGACGGCGCGGGCAGCCCTGACGCGCTCGCCCGCCGTCTGCGGGGCCGGACCACGGCCGAGCAGGACCGGGTGCTGCTGGACCTGGTCCAGTCGCAGGTGGCTGCGGTGCTGGGGCACGGTTCGGCGGGTGCGGTCGATCCGGGGCGGGCGTTCAAGGACCTCGGGTTCGACTCGCTGACGGCGGTGGACCTGCGGAACCGGCTGGGCGGCGCGACCGCGCTCACCCTGCCCGCCACCCTGATCTTCGACCACCCGACGATCATCGGCCTCGCCGGATATCTGCGCGACGAGTTCAACAGGGCTTCCGGCGACGGCGAAGCCGGCCTGGGTGACCTGGAGAAGCTCGAAGCCGCCGTGTTCGCCATGGCCCAGGACGACGCGCTGCGCCAGCAGATCCGGTCGCGGGTCAAGGCGATGGCGGCGCGGCTGGAAGAAAACTTGGGCGGTGGTGACGGTGCCGAGAACGACGACATCGACTCCGCTTCGCTCGATTCAATGTTCGACATCATCGATCGCGAACTCGAAGGATGAGGGAGCTCATGGCAGCACCCTCACGCGTGCCAAAGGGGCTGTGCTCACGTGTCCACTGACGAGAAGACGCTGACGTATCTCAAGCGGCTCACCACCGACCTCCGCGAGACCCGCCAGCGGCTGCGTGAAGTGGAAGCGAAGGACCATGAGCCGATCGCGATCGTGGGCATGGGCTGCCGCTACCCCGGGGGTGTGACGTCTCCCGAGGCGCTGTGGGACCTGGTCGACACTGACGGGGACGGGATCACGGGCTTCCCGACCGACCGTGGCTGGGATCTTGAGGCCCTGTTCGACCCGGACCCGGACCGTGCGGGTACGTCCTACGTGCGTGAGGGCGGGTTCCTGCATGACGCGGCGGAGTTCGACGCCGAGTTGTTCGGGATCTCGCCGCGTGAGGCGCTCGCGATGGATCCGCAGCAGCGGCTGCTGCTGGAGACGTCGTGGGAGGCGCTGGAGCGGGCGGGCATCGACCCGCTCTCGCTGCGCGGCTCGCGCACCGGTGTGTTCGCCGGGTTGATGTACCACGACTACGCGTCACGGCTGCCCTCCGTACCGGAGGAAGTCGAAGGCCTGCTCGGAAACGGCAACGCGGGCAGTGTCTTCTCCGGCCGGATCTCGTACGTGTTCGGGTTCGAGGGGCCGGCGGTGACGGTGGACACGGCGTGTTCGTCGTCGCTGGTCTCGCTGCACTGGGCCGTCCAGGCCCTGCGGTCCGGCGAGTGCGACGCGGCTCTGGCGGGTGGCGTCACCGTGATGGCGATCCCGACAACCTTTACTGAGTTCTCGCGTCAGCGGGGTCTGGCGGCGGACGGTCGGTGCAAATCGTTCGCGGACGGGGCGGATGGTACGGGCTGGTCCGAGGGTGCCGGTGTGCTGGTGCTGGAGCGGTTGTCGGATGCGCGGCGGCTGGGGCACAACGTGCTTGCGGTGGTGCGTGGTTCGGCGGTGAACCAGGATGGCGCGTCGAACGGTCTGACGGCGCCGAACGGTCCTTCGCAGCAGCGCGTGATCCGCCAGGCGCTGGACGCCGCCCGGCTGTCCGCCTCCGAGGTCGATGTGGTGGAGGCGCACGGTACGGGTACGAAGTTGGGCGACCCGATCGAGGCGCAGGCGCTGCTGGCGACATACGGGCAGGCGCGTTCGGCCGACGATCCGTTGTGGCTGGGTTCGGTGAAGTCGAACATCGGTCATACCCAGGCGGCGGCGGGTGTTGCCGGGTTGATCAAGATGGTGCTGGCGTTGGGTGCTGAGCGGCTGCCTCGGACGCTGCATGTGGATGAGCCGTCGGGTCAGGTGGACTGGTCGGCGGGTGCCGTGCGGCTGTTGCGGGAGTCGCGTGCGTGGTCGAAGGGGGAGCGTCCGCGTCGTGCGGGTGTCTCGTCGTTCGGGATCAGCGGCACCAACGCCCACGTCATCATCGAAGAAGCTCCCGCGCCTGAGGCCGCTGCGCCGGCGCCCGACTCCGAGCAAGATCCCGAGACCTCGCACACAGCCGAAGCTCCCGCCGAACGGCCTGTGGGGGAGCCGCCGGTGGTGCCGTGGGTGTTGTCGGGTCGGAGTGCTGGGGCGGTGCGGGCGCAGGCTGGTCGTCTGGCGGAGTTTGTTGCTGGGAGGGACCAGCTCTCCGGTGGTGATGTTGGTTTTTCGTTGGTGACGTCGCGTGCGCTGCTTGATCATCGTGCGGTGGTGCTGGGTGGGGATTCGGCGGCGTTGCGTGCGGGCGTCGCGGCGGTGGCTGAGGGTGATGGCTCCGTGGTCTCCGGTGTGGTCGCGGAGGGCCGTACAGGCTGGATGTTCACGGGGCAGGGCAGCCAGCGGCTGGGTATGGGCCGTGAGTTGTATGTGAGCTATCCGGTGTTCGCGCGGGTGGTGGATGAGGTCTGCGGTTTCCTGGACGCCGAGTTGGTGGGTCGGCCGGGCTTCGGGGTTTCTGTCCGTGAGGTGTTGTTCGCTGCGGAGGGTTCGGACGCGGCGGCGCTGCTCGATCAGACCGGGTATGCGCAGTCTGCGTTGTTCGCGGTCCAGGTCGCGTTGGTGGAGCTTCTCCGCTCCTGGGGCACTAGCCCCGATGTGGTGCTGGGTCATTCGATCGGTGAGTTCGCGGCTGCGTATGCGGCGGGTGTGTTTGATCTGGCTGATGGTGCGCGGTTGGTGGCGGGTCGTGCGCGGTTGATGCAGGCGCTGCCCGAGGGTGGTGCGATGGCGGCGATCGAGGCGTCCGAGGCCGAGGTCGCGGAGATCCTGGGTGGGCTGTCGGACGGTGCGCGGATCGCGGTCGCTGCGGTCAACGGGCCGACGGCTGTGGTGGTTTCGGGTGACGAGGAGGCGGTTGAGCGGGTCATGTCGGTGGCCCGTGCCGACGGTCGTCGCGTGTCCCGGCTGCGGGTGAGCCATGGGTTCCATTCGCCGTTGATGGAGCCGATGCTGGCGGAGTTCGGGCAGATCGCGGCGAGCATCGACTACCGGCAGCCCATCACTCCAGCGGTCAGTACCGTCAGCGGCGAGTTGGTGACCGAGGAGGACTGGGCGACCCCCGACTACTGGGTGCGGCAGATTCGTCGACCCGTCCGTTTCCACGATGCACTTGAGACGGCCACGGGCGTACAGGGCGTGGTCCGGCTATTGGAGATCGGGCCGGACCCGGTGCTGGCCGCGTTGGCTCAGTCTGCCTCGGAGGACGTGACGGCAGCGGCTGTTCTGCGTAAGGGGCGGTCCGAGGCGGAGGCGGTTCTGTCGGCGGTCGCGGAGATGTTCGTACGTGGTGCGGAGGTGGACTGGGCGGCGGTGTTCGCGGGAGCGGGTGCCGTGCGGGTGGATCTGCCGACGTATGCCTTCCAGCGTCAGAGGTACTGGCTGGACGCTCCGCGCGGAGTCACCGACGTCGACGGCCTGGGCCTTGGAGCGGCGAACCATCCGTTGCTGGGTGCGGCGGTGACGGTCGCGGGTTCGGGCGCGGTGTTGTTGACGTCGCGGTTGTCGGTGGGGTCGCATCCGTGGCTGGGCGATCATGTGGTGGCGGGTTCGGTGTTGGTGCCGGGCACGGTGTTTGTGGAGTTGGCGGTGCAGGCGGGGGACCGGGTCGGTTGTGACCGGGTCGAGGAGTTGACGCTCCAGGCGCCGTTGGTGCTGCCGGAGCAGGGCGCGGTGCAGGTCCAGATAGGCATCGACACGGCCGAAGAGACGGGCGACGAGCGGCGCACGCTGAAGGTGTACTCGCGCCCGCAGCACGCCGAGGCTGATGACCCGTGGACTCTGCATGCCACCGGAACCCTGACCTCCGGCGCGGTCGTCGCCGACTGGGATTTGGCTGTGTGGCCGCCCGTTGGCGCAGAGTCGGTTTCGGTGGACGGCCTGTATGAGCGGCTTGCCGATGGCGGTCTGGTGTACGGTCCGGCGTTCCGTGGTCTGCGTGAGGTGTGGCGGCAGGGCGCGGACTATTACGTCGAGGCTGCCCTGCCGGAGTCGTTGTCCGGTGACGCGGCCGGTTTTGGTCTGCATCCGGCGCTGCTGGACTCCGTACTGCATGCGCTGGGACTTGGCGACTCGGACGACGAAGGCGCGATGCTGCCGTTCCTGTGGTCGGGTGTATCGCTGTCGGCGGTAGGCGCGGCTGCGGTACGGGTGCGGCTGTCCACGCGGTCTGCGGGCGAGGTCTCCTTGCGTGTTGCTGATGGTGTGGGTGTGCCGGTGGCTGAGGTGGAGTCGTTGGTGCTGCGGTCGGTGTCGACGGCGGATCTGGCTGCGGCGAATTCTCCGACCCGGGACAGTCTTTTCCGTCTCGACTGGGTTCCCGCACCGGAGTCCCGTGAGCGCGTGGAGCCGGGTGTGTGGGCGGTGCTCGGCGAGAGCGTGCCGGATCTGGGTGTTCCGGCGACGGATTACGCCGATCTGGCCGCGTTGACCGCTGCTCTCGATGCGGGTGCTGACGTGCCGGACACGGTTCTGCTTCCTCTGGATGCCGCCGAGGGGGAGGTGGTTGAGGTGGTGTCTGGTGTGTTGGCTGTGGTGCGGGGCTGGTTGGCTGAGCCGCGTTTTTCTGGTGCGCGGTTGGTGGTGGTGACGTCCGGTGCGGTGGATGTGGTCTCTGAGGGTGCCGCTTCGGGTGTGCTGGACCTGGGTGGCGCGGGTGTGTGGGGGTTGGTGCGTTCGGCGCTGAGTGAGAGTCCTGGCCGGTTCGTTCTTGCTGATGTCGATGGCGGGGATGGGTCTTGGCGGGTGTTGGCCGGGTGTCTGTCCGGTGGTGTGGGTGAGGGCCAGTTCGCTGTTCGTGGTGGTGGGGTGTGGTTGCCGCGGATGGTGCGGATGGGTTCGGGTGGGGTGTTGGTGCCTCCGGTGGGTGTGGGTTCGGCCTGGCGGATGGATGTGGTGGGCAAGGGGCGGCTGGACGGCGTCGCCCTGGTGCCTGAGGAGCCCCGGCGGTTGGGTCCTGGTCAGGTGCGGGTCGGGGTGCGGGCGGCTGGGGTCAATTTCCGTGATGTGCTGAGTGTGCTGGGGATGTATCCGGGTGATGCCGGGCGCTTGGGGCATGAGGGTGCGGGTGTGATCGTGGAGGTTGGTCCGGGGGTTGCGGGCTGGTCTGTGGGTGACCGGGTGATGGGTCTGCTGGATGGTGGGTTCGGTCCGGCGGCGGTGGCGGATGCGCGGATGCTGGCGCGTGTTCCGGAGGGTTGGTCGTTCGAGCAGGCGGCGTCGGTGCCGATCGTGTTCCTGACGGCGTACTACTCGCTGGTTGACCTGGCCGGTCTGGAGGGCGGTGAGTCGGTCCTCATCCACGCTGCTGCCGGTGGCGTCGGGATGGCGGCCGTGCAGCTCGCCCAGCATCTGGGTGCGGAGGTATTTGCCACCGCGAGCCAGGCCAAGTGGCCGACTGTGCGCGAACTCGGTATCGGCGCCGAGCGCATTGCCTCTTCCCGCACAACCGACTTCGAGGAGATTTTCTCGCGGGCCACGGACGGGGCCGGGGTCGATGTCGTACTGGACTGTCTGGCGGGTGAGTTCGTCGATGCGTCGTTGCGGCTGGTGAAGCCGGGTGGCCGGTTCGTGGAGATGGGCAAGACCGACATCCGTGATGCGGATGAGGTGGCCGCCGATTACGCGGGTGTGGTCTACCGGGCGTTCGATGTGATGGATGCGGGTCCGGAGCGTATCGGTGAGATGCTGGCGGCGTTGCTGGAGCTGTTCGAGGGCGGTGTGCTGCGTCCGGTTCCGGTGACGGCGTGGGATCTTGCGCGGGCGCCGGAGGCGTTGCGGTTCCTGGGCCAGGCCAAGCATGTCGGGAAGGTCGTACTCACTGTTCCGGGGCCGTGGCGTGAGGCCGGTACGGTGCTGGTCACGGGTGGTACGGGTGGTCTGGGTGCGGTCGTGGCCCGTCATCTGGTCACCGAACACGGAATACGGGACCTGCTGCTGCTCTCCCGCCGTGGCCCAGGAGCGCCCGGCGCGACCGACCTCGAACGAGAACTGACCGATCTGGGGGCGCGGGTCACGATCGCCGCCTGTGACGTCAGCGACCGTACGGCCCTGGCGGGTGTCCTCGATACGATTCCGGATGACGCCCCACTGTCAGGTGTGGTGCATACGGCCGGTGTCCTGGACGACGGTCTGATCGCGGATCTGACGCCGGAGCGGCTGGCTCGCGTGCTGGCGGCCAAGACCGACTCGGCTCTGCACCTGCACGAACTCACCGCGTCCCACGACCTCGACGCGTTCGTCCTCTTCTCCTCGTTCGCGGGTGTGGTGGGGAATGCAGGGCAGTCGGCTTACGCGGCTGCCAACTCGGTCCTGGACGCCCTCGCCGTGTCCCGTCGGGCGCAGGGCTTGCCGGGTGTGTCGCTGGCGTGGGGCATGTGGGAGAACTCCGCCGGCATGGGCGGCACCCTCAACGAAACCGACCTCAACCGGATGCGACAGCAAGGCTTCCCGGCGCTGACCACAGACCACGGGCTGACGCTCCTGGATACCGCCCTGCGGATCAACGAACCGCTGGCCGTGCCGGTCGCCCTGCGCACCTCGGCGCTCGCCGCCGCGCGCGACGGCCTGCCCGCCGTCCTGCACACGCTCGTCCCCACGGCCTCGCGGCGCCGGACCGCCGGACAGGTCCCCGCCGCAGACGGTGGTGAACTGGCCGGTCGGCTCCAAGGGCTCCCCGGCGCGGAGCAGATCCGGCTGCTGCTCGACCTCGTACAGACCCACGTTGCCGGTGTGCTCGGGCATGCCTCGGGCGCGGCGATCGACGCCGCGCGGGCGTTCAAGGACCTCGGCTTCGACTCGCTCACCGCCGTCGACCTGCGGAACCGACTCACCGCCGCGACCGCCCTGCAGCTGCCCGCGACCCTCATTTTCGACCACCCGAACCCTGCCGCGCTGGCGGACTACCTGCGTACGCGGCTCCTCGGCGTGGCGGTGGAGCAGGCCGCCCCGCTGGTACGGAGGACGGCGGTGGCCCAGGACGGCGACCCTGTCGTCATCGTCGGCATGGGCTGCCGCTACCCGGGCGGCGCGACATCCCCCGAGGCGCTGTGGGACCTGGTCGACTCGGCACGGGACGGTTTCGTCCCGCTGCCCACCGACCGTGGCTGGAACGACGGGGCACTCGCTGACGTGACCGGCGCCGGTGGCGGCGGATTCGTACCGGACGTGGCGCGGTTCGACGCGGAGCTGTTCGGAATCTCGCCGCGTGAGGCGCTCGCGATGGATCCGCAGCAGCGGCTGCTGCTGGAGACGTCGTGGGAGGCGCTGGAGCGCGCCGCGATCGACCCCTCCTCGCTGCGTGGCTCCTCCACCGGCGTGTTCGCCGGTGTGTCGGCGAACGGGTACGGCGGCGACATGCACGAGCCGGAAGGCGGTACGGAGGGCTACCTGCTGACCGGCAGCACCCCGAGTGTCGCCTCGGGCCGGCTCGCATACACCCTCGGCCTGGAGGGCCCGGCGGTTTCGGTGGACACCGCCTGCTCGTCCGCGCTGGTCGCGTTGCACCTCGCCGCGCAGGCGCTGCGGTCGGGCGAATGCGACCTGGCTCTGGCAGGGGGCGCGACCGTGATGGCCACGCCCGGCATCTTCCTGGAGTTCGCCCGGCAGGGCGGGCTGGCCGCCGACGGGCGATGCAAGTCCTTCGCGGAGGACGCGGACGGTACGGGCTGGGCCGAGGGCGCCGGAGTTCTCGTACTCGAACGCCTCTCGGACGCACGGCGGTTGGGGCACAACGTGCTGGCGGTCGTACGGGGCAGCGCGGTCAATCAGGACGGTGCGTCGAACGGTCTGACGGCGCCGAACGGCCCCTCGCAGCAGCGCGTGATCCGTCAGGCCCTGGCCAACGCGCACCTGACGACAGCCGATGTGGACGCCGTGGAGGCGCACGGCACCGGTACGAAGCTCGGCGACCCGATCGAGGCACAGGCGCTCCTCGCCACCTACGGTCAGGACCGCGACGGAGCCGGTCCGCTGTGGCTGGGTTCGGTGAAGTCGAACATCGGGCACAGCCAGGCCGCCGCCGGCGCTGCCGGGCTGATCAAAATGGTGATGGCACTGGGCGAGCAGCGGCTGCCCAAAACCCTTTACGCTGAAGAGCGTTCGTCGCATGTGGACTGGGCGACCGGTGCGGTCGAGCTGCTGACCGAGGCCCGGGAGTGGCCGCGTGGTGAGCGTCCGCGTCGTGCCGGTGTCTCGTCGTTCGGGATCAGTGGCACGAACGCGCACGTGATCATCGAGGAAGCTCCCGAGACCGTCCCGGCCGTGGCCGAGGACCGGCCCACGACCGAGCTGCCGACCGTGCCGTGGGTGCTTTCCGGTCGGACCGAAGAGGCTCTGCGCGCGCAGGCCGGCCGGCTGGCTGCCTTCGTCGACGGGCAGGATGCCGACCCGGCCGACATCGGGCTCTCCCTCTCGGCCACACGCGCGGTGCTCGACCATCGAGCCGTCGTACTCGGTTCCGGCCAAGAGGCCCTGCGCGCTGGGGTGAATGCCCTGGCCGACGCCGACCCGACCGTGGTGTCCGGTGTGGCGACCGAGGGGCGTACGGGCTGGATGTTCACCGGTCAGGGCAGCCAGCGTCTCGCGATGGGGCGTGAGCTGTACGAGCGATTCCCCTTGTTCGCCGAGACGTTGGACCACGCCTGCTCCTACTTGGACGCCGCGCTCGCGGGACGGCCGGGCTTCGAGATCCCGGTGCGGGAGGTGTTGTTCGCTGCGGAGGGTTCGGACGCGGCGGCGCTGCTCGACCAGACCGGGTACGCGCAGTCGGCGTTGTTCGCGGTCCAGGTGGCGTTGGTGGAACTGCTCCGTTCCTGGGGCACGGGTCCGGATGTGGTGCTCGGTCATTCGATCGGTGAGTTCGCTGCCGCCTATACGGCCGGTGTGTTCGACCTCGCGGACGCGGCTCGGTTGGTGGCGGGTCGTGCGCGGTTGATGCAGGCACTGCCTACCGGGGGTGCGATGGCGGCGATCGAGGCTTCCGAGGCCGAGGTCGCGGAGCTGCTGGCCGGGCTGTCGGACGGCGTGCGGATCGCGGTCGCGGTGGTGAACGGACCTGCGGCTGTGGTGGTTTCGGGTGATGAGGACGCGGTCGAGCGCGTGATGGCACTCGCGCGTGAGCAGGACCGTCGAGTGTCCCGGCTGCGGGTCAGCCATGCGTTCCACTCTCCTCTGATGGAGCCGATGCTGGCGGAGTTCGAGCAGATCGCTGCGAGCGTCGACTACCGGCAGCCGACGCTGGCGGCCGACAGTTCGGTCACCGGCAGGCCGCTCGCCGATGGTGACTGGACGACCGCCGCCTACTGGGTCCGTCAGGTCAGGCAGCCGGTCCGGTTCCATGACGCCCTGAGTTCCGCCATCGGTGAGCAGGCGGTGACCCGGCTGCTCGAAATCGGTCCGGACCCGGTGCTGGCCTCGCTCGCGGGATCCGGCGCCGACACGGCGGTCGCCGTGCTGCGCAAGGGCCTGCCCGAGGCCGAGACCCTGCTGACCGGGGTGGCGGAGCTGTTCGTACGCGGTACCAAGGTCGACTGGGCAGCGGTGTTCGCGGGGACGGGTGCCGTGCGGGTGGATCTGCCGACGTACGCGTTCCAGCGGCAGCGGTTCTGGTTGCGTTCGGGACGTTCGGTGAGTGATCTCGGTGGCTTGGGGCTGGGCGCTGCTGGTCATCCGTTGTTGGGTGCGGCGGTGTCGGTGGCGGGTTCGGACGCGGTGTTGTTGACGTCGAGGTTGTCGGTGGGGTCGCATCCGTGGTTGGGCGATCATGTGGTGGCCGGTTCGGTGCTGGTGCCGGGTACGGCGTTCGTGGAACTGGCCGTCCGGGCCGGGGACCACGTGGGGTGTGGCCGGGTCGAGGATCTGACGCTGCTGGCGCCGTTGGTTCTTCCGCGCGGCGGCGCGGTCAGTGTGCAGGTCAGCGTCGATGAGCCGGAGCCCGATACGGAGGGGCGGCGTGCGTTGCGCGTCTACTCCCGGCCGCAGGACGCCCATGCCGATGCTGACGCCGATGCCGGTCGGTCGTGGACGCTGCATGCCACCGGAAGTCTCGTACCGCAACAGTCCGTTGTCGCCGACTGGGACCTGTCGGTCTGGCCGCCTGCCGGTGCCGAAGCTCTTCCGCTGGACGGTCTGTACGAGCGGCTGACGGAGGCCGGGCTGACCTACGGCCCCGCGTTCCAGGGCCTGCGGGGTGTATGGGCGCGGGACGGCGAGCTGTTCGTGGAGGCGGTGCTGCCCGAGGCGGCGGCCGAGGATTCCTCCGCGTACGGCCTTCACCCGGCGCTGCTGGACAGCGTGTTGCACGCGCTCGGACTTCAGGACAACCAGGACGGCCAGGACAACCAGGACGGCCAGAACGACCAGGACGGCCAGAAGGGCCAGGACGGTCAGGACGACCGGTCGACCGAGGGCGCGATGCTGCCGTTCCTCTGGTCGGGCGCATCGCTGACCGCCGTGGGTGCTTCGGCGGTGCGGGCGCGTCTGTCGCCGCGAGGGACCGGCGAGTACGAGCTACGGGTGGCCGATGCCGGCGGCGCCCCGGTGGCCGAGGTCGATTCCCTGGTGCTGCGGCCCGTTTCCGCCGCCGACCTCGCCCAGGCCGGCTCGGCGAGCGCGAGCGCCGACAGCCTGTTCCGACTGGACTGGGTGCCCGCGCCTGTCCCGGACAAGGGGGGCGAGTCCGTCACGAGGGACGAGCAGGTCGAGCGCGGTCAATGGGCCGTGCTGACGGCGGATCCGCAGGTCGAGGACGCGTGGACCGCCGCGGATGTCGCGGTGACCGGCTACGCGGACCTGGGCGCTCTGATCGCCGCTCTGGACGAGGGGACCGCGCCCCCGCGCACGGTGGTGCTGCCGGTGACCTCGAAATCTGGTGATCTCCTTGGTGGGGTTACTGATGTGCTGGGCGTGATGCGGACGTGGCTGGCTGAGGAGCGTTTGGCCGACTCGCGGCTGGTGGTGTCGACCACCGGCGCGGTCGGGCTCAGTGCTGCCTCCGGCGCACTCCGAACCTCCGAATCACTCGCGGCACCCGGAGGAGCACCCCGAGTCTCCGAAGCCGCCGACCGGCGAGAGCCCGATCTCGCGGGTGCCGGTATATGGGGTCTCGTGCGGTCCGCGATCAGCGAGCACCCCGGCCGGTTCGCGCTGGCCGATCTGGACGGTGGGTCGGATTCCTACCGTGCTCTTGTGGCGTACGAGGCCGGATCCGGGGCCGCGTCCGGGGAGAGTCAGCTGGCGGTCCGTGACGGTCGGGTGTGGTTGCCGCGGATGGTGCGGATGTCCTCGGGCGGCGTGCTGGTTCCGCCGGCGAGTACGGCCGGCTCGTGGCGTATGGATGTGGTCGACCAGGGTCGGCTGGACGGTGTCGCCCTGCTGCCGGAGAGGCCCGCGCCCTTGGCGCCGGGGCAGGTCCGGGTCGGCGTGCGTGCCGCTGGAATCAACTTCCGCGATGTGCTGAACGTACTGGGCCGCTACCCGGGTGACGCGGGCCGGATGGGCCTGGAGGGTTCCGGTGTGATCCTCGAAGTCGGCCCGGGTGTGGCCGACTTGGCGGTGGGCGACCGGGTGATGGGCCTGTTGGACGGCGGGTTCGGTCCGGTGTCCGTGACGGATGCGCGGATGCTGGCGCGGATGCCGTCGGGGTGGTCGTTCGAGCAGGCGGCCTCGGTGCCGGTGGTGTTCCTGACGGCCTACTACGCGCTCGTTGACCTGGCGGGTCTGGAGCCGGGCGAGTCGGTGCTGGTCCATGCCGCCGCTGGTGGTGTGGGAATGGCGGCGGTGCAGCTGGCCGCGCATCTGGGCGCCGAGGTGTTCGCGACCGCGAGCCAGCCCAAGTGGCCGGTGGCGCGTGAGTACGGTGTGGCCGCCGACCGCATCGCGTCGTCCCGTACGACCGACTTCGAGGAGACGTTCTCCCGGGCGACGGATGGTGCCGGGGTGGATGTCGTACTGGACTCTCTGGTCGGTGAGTTCGTCGACGCGTCGTTGCGGTTGACGAAGCCGGGTGGCCGGTTCGTGGAGATGGGCAAGACGGACATCCGTGATGCGGGCGAGGTCGCCGCCGAGTACGGGGGTGTGGTCTACCGGGCGTTCGACATGGTGGAGGCGGGTCCGGAGCGTATCGGTGAGATGCTGGCGGCGCTGCTGGAGTTGTTCGAGCGGGGTGTGCTGCGTCCGATTCCGGTGACGTCGTGGGAGATCGCGCGGGCGCCGGAAGCACTGCGGTTCCTCGGACACGCGAGGCATATCGGCAAGGTGGTGCTGACGGTTCCGGCTCCGTGGCGGGAGCGTGGCACGGTCCTGATCACCGGTGGTACGGGTGGTCTGGGCGCGGTGGTGGCCCGTCATCTGGTCACCCGGCACGGTGTCCGGGACCTCATCCTGCTGTCTCGGCGCGGTCTTGAGGCTCCGGGGGCGGAGGACGTACGGCGCGAGTTGGTCGAGCTCGGTGCGCGGGTGACCGTCGCCGCGTGTGATGTCAGCGACCGTACGGCCTTGTCCGCTGTCCTCGATGCCGTGCCCGCTGACGTTCCGTTGACGGGTGTTGTGCACGCGGCCGGTGTGCTGGAGGACGGCCTGATCGCGGATCTGACTCCGGAGCGGTTGGCCGGTGTGCTGGCGGCCAAGGCCGAATCGGCGTTGCATCTGCATGAACTGACCGTGGACGACGACCTCGACATGTTCTTGCTCTTCTCCTCCATCGCGGGTGTGGTGGGCAACGCGGGTCAGTCGGCCTACGCGGCCGCCAACTCGGTGCTCGACGGACTTGCGTCCTTCCGCCGAGACCAGGGTCTGCCGGGTGTGTCGCTCGCCTGGGGGATGTGGGAGCAGGCGGAAGGGATGGGTGGTCGGCTCAGTGAGGCGGATGTGTCCCGTCTCAGCCGTCAGGGTTTCCCGCCGCTGTCGACGGATCACGCGCTCGAACTCCTCGACACCGCACTTCAGATCAACGAACCGGTCGCGCTGCCGATGGCACTGCGGACCAGCGCGCTCGCCGGCCGGCGGGACTCGCTGCCCAGTGTGCTGCGCGGCCTGGTCCCCGCCACCGAGCAGCGGCGCTCCGCAGGTCACACCGCGGCCACCGGCGACGGACAGCTGGCAGAACGGCTGAAGGAACTCTCGCCCGACGAGCGGGACCGGATGCTGCTCAATGTCGTACAGACCTCTGTCGCCACCGTACTCGGATACGCCTCACCCGGATCGATCGATCCGACACGGGCGTTCAAGGACCTCGGCTTCGACTCGCTCACCGCCGTAGACCTGCGCAATCGCCTCAACTCCGCCACCGCGCTCAACCTGACCGCGACCGTCGTATTCGACCATCCCACGGTCCTGGCACTGCGGGATCACATCAGGGCGGAGCTGATGCCGGAGGACGACGGCGGCGCGGGATTCCTGTTCGGAGAACTCGAAAAACTCCAGTCGATCCTGGCGGGCACTGTGCCCGCCGACGAGATGGTCCGTGCCGAAGTAGGCACCCGGCTGCAGAAACTGCTGGCCGTATGGGCGGACGGCGACGGAGGCTCGGAGACGAAGGCCGGCGCCGAGGAGATCGACGACGCGACCGACGACGAGCTGTTCTCACTTGTGGACGACAAGCCTTGGGCGATCTGAGCTCCGGCTCAGGCTTCGGCTCTATCTGAAGGATAAGGAACGCATGGCGAACGAAGACAAGCTCCGGGAATATCTCAAGCGCGCGATCGCCGATGCTCGGGGAGCTCACCTTCGCCTGAGTGAAGCCGAAGCGAAAAACCACGAACCCATCGCGATCGTGGGCATGGGCTGCCGGTACCCCGGCGGGGTGGCCTCGCCGGAGGACCTGTGGAGGCTGGTCAGCTCCGGTGAGGACGGCATCACGCCCTTCCCCACCAATCGCGGCTGGGACACCGGCACACTCTTCGACCCGGACACCGATCGGCCGGGCACCTCGTCCGTGCGCGAGGGCGGATTCCTGCACGAGGCGGCCGAGTTCGACGCCGAGCTGTTCGGGATCTCCCCGCGCGAGGCTCTCGCCATGGACCCGCAGCAGCGGCTCCTGCTGGAGACCTCGTGGGAAGCCCTGGAGCGCGCGGGCATCAACCCGCACTCCCTGCGCCGCTCGTCCACCGGTGTGTTCGCCGGGCTGATGTACCACGACTACGCGTCCCGCCTGCACGACGTGCCGAAGGACGTCGAGGGCTTCCTCGCCAACGGCAACGCGGGCAGCGTCTTCTCCGGGCGCATCTCGTACGTCTTCGGGTTCGAGGGACCCGCGGTCACGCTGGACACCGCCTGCTCCTCCTCACTGGTGTCGCTGCACCTCGCCTGCCACGCCCTGCGGACCGGCGAGTGCGGAATGGCACTCGCCGGCGGTGTCACCGTGATGGCCAGTCCGACGACGTTCGTGGAGTTCTCCCGGCAGCGCGGCCTCGCGGCCGACGGCCGGTGCAAGCCGTTCTCGGAAGCGGCGGACGGCACCGCCTGGGCCGAGGGCGCCGGAGTGCTCGTACTGGAACGGCTGTCCGAGGCACGGCGGCTGGGCCACCCCGTACTCGCGGTGATTCGCGGCAGCGCCGTCAACCAGGACGGCGCTTCGAACGGACTGAGCGCCCCGAACGGCCCCTCGCAGCAGCGTGTCATCCGTCAGGCGCTGGCCAACGCGCGCCTGACACCGTCCGACGTGGACGCGGTGGAGGCCCATGGCACCGGTACGACGCTGGGTGACCCGATCGAGGCCCAGGCGCTGCTCGCCACGTACGGGCAGGGCCGTGACGGAGCCGAACCACTGTGGCTCGGCTCGGTGAAGTCCAACTTCGGACACACCCAGGCCGCCGCGGGTGTCGCCGGTGTCATCAAGATGGTGATGGCGCTGCGCGCCGGGGAACTGCCCCGCAGTCTGCACGCGGCCGAGCCCTCGTCCCACGTCAACTGGGCTGCCGGTGCGGTACGTCTGCTGGCCGAGGAACGCCCCTGGCCCCGCACCGAACACCCCCGCCGCGCGGGGATTTCCTCGTTCGGTATCAGCGGCACCAACGCCCACGTCATCCTTGAGGAAACCCCTGTAGAGACGGACGCGGCGGGCGGGGCCGAGAACGACGGAGACAACGAGTCGGCGGGTGAGTCCGGGACCGCCGTCGCAGCGGAGCCGACAGCGGAGCCGGTAGCGGGGACAGGACCGGCCGAGCTGCCGGTGGTCCCGTGGGTGCTGTCGGGCCGCAGCGCGCAGGCGGTTCGCGCGCAGGCGGACCGGCTCGAAGCCTTCGTCGGCGAGGGGGACCACTCCGCGCTCGACGTCGGTTTCTCGCTGGCCACGACACGCGCGGTGCTGGAACACCGGGCAGTGGCGCTGGGCACGGACCGGGCAAGCCTGGCGGCCGGCCTGACGGACCCGGCCGGTGTGGTGTCGGGCGCGGTGACCGAGGGCCGTACGGGCTGGATGTTCACCGGGCAGGGCAGCCAACGGCTCGGAATGGGCCGTGAGTTGTACGGGAGCTTCCCCGTGTTCGCGCGGGTTCTGGACGAGGTGTGCGGCTATCTGGATGCCGCGCTGGCGGGGCGGCCCGGCTTCGAGATCCCGGTGCGGGACGTGCTGTTCGCTGCGGAGGGTTCGGACGCGGCGGCGCTGCTCGATCAGACCGGGTACGCGCAGTCCGCGCTCTTCGCCGTCCAAGCGGCGTTGGTGGAGTTGTCCCGGTCGTGGGGCATGGCGCCCGATGTGGTCCTCGGTCATTCGATCGGTGAGTTCACGGCGGCGTACACGGCCGGTGTGTTCGGCCTCGCTGACGCGGCCCGGCTGGTGGCCGGCCGTGCGCGGTTGATGCAGGCGCTGCCGGCCGGCGGGGCGATGGCGGCGATCGAGGGCACCGAGGCCGAGGTCACCGACATCCTCGCCGGGCTGTCGGACCGTACGCGGATCGCGGTGGCGGCGGTCAACGGGCCGACGGCCGTGGTGGTTTCCGGCGATACCGACATGGTCGAGCGGGTCATGGCGGTGGCGCGTGAGCAGGAGCGTCGGGTCTCTCGCCTACGGGTGAGCCATGCGTTCCATTCGCCGCTGATGGAGCCGATGCTGGCGGAGTTCGAGCAGATCGCCGCGGACATCGACTACCGCCAGCCGATCCTGCCCGCCGTCAGTACCGTGACCGGCGAGCTGGTGGCCGAGAACGACTGGGCGTCCCCGGGCTACTGGGTGCGGCAGGTCCGTGAACCGGTCCGCTTCCACGACGCGCTGGAGACGGCCACGGGCGCACAGAGTGTGACGCGGCTGCTGGAGATCGGGCCGGACGCTGTGCTGGCCGCGCTGGCTCAGTCCGCCTCGGAGGACGTGACGGCAGCGGCTGTTCTGCGCAAGGGGCGCTCCGAGGCGGAAGCGGTCCTGTCGGCGGTCGCGGAGATGTTCGTACGTGGCGCGGAGGTGGACTGGTCTGCCCTGTTCGCCGGGACCGGCGCCGCACGGGTGGATCTGCCGACGTACGCCTTCCAGCGCCAGAGGTACTGGCTGGACGCCGCACGTCCGGTCTCCGACGCGAAGGGCCTGGGGCTGGGAGTCGCCGGTCATCCGTTGCTGGGTGCGGCGGTGTCGGTGGCGGGTTCGGACGCGGTGCTGCTGACGTCGCGGTTGTCGGTGGGGTCGCATCCGTGGCTGGCTGATCATGTGGTGGCCGGTTCGGTGCTGGTGCCGGGTACGGCGTTCGTGGAACTGGCCGTCCGGGCCGGCGACCACGTGGGGTGTGACCGCCTCGAAGACCTCACGCTTCAGGCGCCGTTGGTGCTGCCGGAAGAGGGTGCGGTCCAGATACAGATCGCCCTCGACAGCGTCGAGAACGGCCGACACGACCTGCGTGTCTACTCCCGTGCCGAGGACGCCGAGGGTGAGCAGCCGTGGACGCTGCACGCCACGGGTGCGCTCGCTGCCGGGGCCGCCGTCGCCGGCGACTGGGATCTGCGGGTGTGGCCGCCCGCCGGTGCGGAGCCGGTGGTGGTGGACGGTCTGTATGAGCGGTTGTCGGGTGCGGGGCTGGCGTACGGTCCGGCGTTCCGCGGTCTGCGCGAGGTGTGGCGGCAGGGTGACGACCTGTACGTCGAGGCGGCCCTGCCGGAAAGCGAGGCGGAGGACGCCTCTTCGTACGGTCTGCATCCGGCGCTGCTCGACACCGTGCTGCACGCGCTGGGGCTCGCCGCGACCGGTGCTGAATCCGGTACCGAAGCCGGCACTGGTGCGAGTGCCGGAACGGCTCTGCTGCCGTTCCTGTGGTCGGGCGTGACGCTGTCCGCCGTGGGCGCCTCCGCCGTACGGGTCCGTCTGTCGCCGTCGCCGCAGAGCACGGGTGAGGTGTCCCTGCGGGTGGCGGACGCCTCCGGTGAACCGGTCGCCGAGGTCGACTCGCTGATGCTGCGTCCCGTGTCGGCCGCCGACTTGGCGGCGGCGAACTCCCCGACGGCGGACAGTCTGTTCCGGCTGGACTGGGTTCCCGCGCCGGTATCGGCGACACCCGAGCCTGCGTCTGCGTCGGCGGTGTCCGTCGAGTCGGGTGCGTGGGCGGTGCTGGGTGAGACCGAGGTACGGACGTGGGGTGATGCCGGTGTGCCGGTGACGCCCTATGCCGATCTTGGGGCGTTGGTTGCTGCTCTGGATGAGGGTGTGGCCGTTCCTGCGACGGTGGTGCTCTCGGTTACTGGCGTGGACGGTGCCGGTGTCGGTGATGCGGTGTCGGGTGTTCTGGGTGTGGTGCGTGGGTGGTTGGGCGAGTCCCGGTTGGCGGGGGCTCGTCTGGTGGTGTTGACGTCGGGTGCGGTGCGGGTGTCCGACGGTGAGGGTGTGGACGTCGCCGCCGCGGGTGTGTGGGGTCTGGTGCGCTCGGCGATCAGCGAGCACCCCGGCCGGTTCGCGCTGGCCGATCTGGATGATAATTCGGATTCCTACCGTGCTCTTGCGGCGTACGAGGCCGGATCCGGGTCCGGGTCCGCGTCCGGGGAGAGTCAGCTGGCCGTCCGTGACGGTCGGGTGTGGTTGCCCCGGATGGTGCGGATGTCCTCGGGCGGCCTGCTGATTCCGCCGTCGAATACGGCCGGCTCGTGGCGTATGGAGGTTGCGGAGCAGGGGCGCCTGGACGGTGTGGCCCTGGTGCCGGAGGAGCTGCGTGCGCTGGAGCCGGGTGAGGTCCGGGTCGGTGTGCGTGCCGCTGGTGTGAACTTCCGTGATGTGCTGAACGTGTTGGGGATGTATCCGGGTGATGCGGGCCGGATGGGTCTGGAGGGTTCCGGTGTGATCCTCGAAGTCGGCCCGGATGTGGCCGACTTGGCGGTGGGCGACCGGGTAATGGGCATGCTGCACGGTGGGTTCGGCCCGGCGGCGGTGGCGGATGCCCGGATGTTGGCGCCCATGCCGACGGGGTGGTCGTTCGAGCAGGCGGCGTCGGTGCCGGTCGTATTCCTGACGGCCTACTACTCGCTCGTTGACCTGGCGGGTCTGGAGTCGGGCGAGTCGGTGCTGGTCCATGCCGCCGCTGGTGGTGTGGGGACGGCGGCGGTGCAGCTGGCCGCGCATCTGGGCGCGGAAGTGTTCGCGACCGCGAGCCAGCCCAAGTGGCCGGTGGTACGTGAGTACGGGGTGGCCGCCGACCGTATCGCTTCCTCTCGGACCACCGACTTCGAGGAGACGTTCTCCCGGGCCACGGACGGCGCCGGGATGGACGTCGTACTGGACTGCCTGGCGGGTGAGTTCGTTGACGCGTCGTTGCGGTTGACGAAGCCCGGCGGCCGGTTCGTGGAGATGGGCAAGACCGATATCCGTGACGCGGCCGAGGTAGCCGCTGATTACGCGGGTGTCTCGTATCAGGCCTTCGACGTGGTGGAGGCTGGTCCGGAGCGTATCGGTGAGATGCTGGCGGCGCTGCTGGAGTTGTTCGAGCGGGGTGTGCTGCGTCCGATTCCGGTGACGTCGTGGGAGATCGCGCGGGCGCCGGAGGCGTTGCGGTTCCTGGGGCAGGCCAAGCACGTCGGCAAGGTCGTACTCACGGTTCCGGCTCCATGGCGGGAGCCCGGCACCGTCCTGATCACCGGTGGTACGGGTGGTCTCGGTGCCGTGGTGGCCCGTCATCTGGTCACCCGGCACGGTGTGCGGGACCTCATCCTGCTGTCTCGGCGCGGTCTTGAGGCGCCGGGCGCCGAGGATGTACGGCGGGAACTGGTGGAACTTGGCGCCCGGGTGACCGTCACCGCGTGTGATGTGAGCGACCGTACGGCCTTGTCAGCGGTCCTCGATGCCGTGCCCGATGACGCTCCGTTGACGGGAGTCGTACATGCGGCCGGTGTGCTGGACGACGGTCTGATCGCCGAGCTCACGCCGGAGCGGTTGGCCCGGGTGCTGGCGGCCAAGGCCGAATCGGCTCTGCATCTGCATGAACTCACCGCGGATACCGACCTCGACATGTTCGTGCTGTTCTCCTCCATCGCCGGCGTCGTCGGTAATGCCGGTCAGTCGGCCTACGCGGCGGGCAACGCGATGTTGGACGGTCTGGCGGAGTCCAGGCGGGCGCAGGGCCTGCCGGGTGTGTCGCTCGCCTGGGGCATGTGGGAGCAGTCGGAGGGGATGGGCGGCCGGCTCAGCGAGGCCGACGTGTCCCGTCTCAGCCGTCAGGGTTTCCCGCCGCTGTCGACGGAGGAGGGGCTCGAACTCCTCGACACGGCGCTTCAGATCAATGAACCGGTGGCGCTGCCAGTCGCGTTGAGGACCGCGCCCATGGCCGGGCACCGTGACAGCCTGCCCGCCGTACTGCACGCGCTCGTCCCGGCCGGAACCCAGCAGCGCCGTACGGCAGGGCAGTCCTCCACCGGCGACGGCGGCGCACTCGCCCGGCGCCTGCAGGGCCTGCCGCCCGTCGAGCAGGACAGGGTGCTGCTCGACCTCGTACAGACAACGGTCGCCGGTGTGCTCGGACACGCGTCCGCCGCTGCGGTGGACCCGACGCGGGCGTTCAAGGACCTCGGCTTCGACTCGCTCACCGCCGTCGACCTGCGCAACCGCCTCAACTCCGCCACCGCGCTCAACCTGCCCGCCACCATCATCTTCGACCACCCGACCCCGGTCGCGCTGGCGGGATACCTGCGGACCCAGGCGCTGGGTGCGGCGATCGAGGCGGCCGAGAACGCGGCGGCCTCGGCCGGTGCCGTCGGCGGGACCGACGACGATCCCATCGCGATCGTGGGCATGGGCTGCCGCTATCCCGGTGGGGCGAACTCGCCCGAAAACCTCTGGGACTTGGTCGCCTCCGGCCGGGACGGATCCGTACCGCTGCCGACCGACCGGGGCTGGGACGTCCCGACGATGCCCGACATCGCCACCGTGGGTGGGTTCCTGGAAGACGTCGCGCGGTTCGACGCGGAGCTGTTCGGGATCTCGCCGCGTGAGGCCCTCGCCATGGATCCGCAGCAGCGGCTGCTCCTGGAGACGTCCTGGGAGGCCCTGGAGCGGGCAGGCATCGACCCGCTCTCCCTGCGGGGTTCGGTCACCGGAGTCTTCTCGGGCGTCTCGGGCAGTGGGTACGGCGGGGACATGCGGGACCCCGAAGGGGAGACGGGCGGATACCTGCTCACTGGCAGCATCCCGAGCGTCGCCTCCGGCCGAGTCTCGTACGCCCTCGGATTCGAAGGTCCGGCGGTCACCGTGGACACCGCGTGCTCCTCCGCCCTGGTCGCCCTGCACCTGGCCTGCCAGGCTCTGCGCGCGGGCGAGTGCGGAATGGCGCTCGCCGGAGGCGCCACGGTGATGGCCACGCCCGGCATCTTCCTGGAGTTCGCCCGGCAGGGCGGGCTGGCCGCCGACGGGCGGTGCAAGTCGTTCGCCGAGGCGGCCGACGGTACGGGCTGGGCCGAGGGCGCCGGCGTTCTCGTACTGGAACGTCTCTCGGACGCGCGGCGCCTCGGCCACCCGGTGCTCGCGGTCGTACGGGGCAGTGCCGTCAACCAGGACGGCGCCTCCAACGGCCTCACCGCACCCAACGGCCCCTCCCAACAGCGCGTCATCCGGCAGGCGTTGGCCAACGCGCGCCTGGCACCGTCCGACGTGGACGCCGTGGAGGCGCACGGTACGGGTACGAGTCTGGGTGACCCGATCGAGGCCCAGGCACTGCTCGCCACGTACGGGCAGGGCCGGGAGAGCCAGGACCCCCTGCGGCTCGGCTCGATCAAGTCGAACATCGGGCACAGCCAGGCCGCCGCCGGCGCCGCCGGACTGATCAAGATGGTCATGGCGCTGAGCGAGGAGCAGCTCCCGAAGACCCTGTACGTCGACCAGCCCTCGTCCCACGTCGACTGGGAGTCCGGCGCGGTCGAGCTGCTGACCGAGGCCCGGGAATGGCCGCGCGGCGAGCGCCCGCGCCGCGCGGGCGTCTCGTCGTTCGGGATCAGTGGCACCAACGCTCACGTGATCATCGAGGAGGCTCCCGAGCCCGCCCCCGTCGTGGCGGAGGAACCGCCGTCGGCCGAACTGCCGGTCGTCCCGTGGGTCCTGTCGGGTCGCAGCCAGGAGGCCTTGCGGGCCCAGGCGGCCCGTGTGGTGACCTTCCTCGACGAGCGAGCCGCTGCTGTCGCCGCTGACGCTGACGCCGATGTCGAGGTCGACGCGCTGGATGTCGGCCTCTCGCTGGGCACGACCCGCGCGGCGCTGGAGCACCGGGCGGTGGTGCTGGGCACCGACCTCGCCGCGCTGCGTTCGGGCGTGGCGGCGCTCGCCGAGGGCGACACACTGGTGGCGTCCGGTGTGGCGAACGAGGCCCGTACGGGCTGGATGTTCACGGGGCAGGGCAGCCAGCGGCTCGGCATGGGGCGCGAACTCTACGGCCGGTTCCCGGTCTTCACCCGGACTCTGGACGAGGTCTGCCGCCTTCTCGACGACGAACTCAACGGTGCGGCCGAATTCCCGGTCCCGGTGCGGCAGGTGCTCTTCGCGGACGAGGGTTCCGCCGAGGCGGGACTGCTGGACCGGACCGGCTACACACAGACCGCGCTGTTCGCCGTACAGACCGCCCTGGTCGAACTGGCACGCTCCTGGGGCCTGCGACCCGACGTGGTGCTGGGCCACTCGATCGGCGAGCTGGTCGCCGCGTACACGGCCGGAGTGTTCGGCCTTGCCGACGCCGCACGACTGGTGGCGGCTCGGGCCCGGCTGATGCAGGCGCTGCCCGGCGGTGGCGCGATGGCCGCGATCGAGGCCACCGAGAACGAGGTCGTGGAGATCCTCGGCGGGCTCTCCGACCATGACCGGATCGCGGTCGCGGTCGTCAACGGGCCTACGGCAGTGGTGGTTTCCGGTGACGAGGACGTGGTCGAACGGGCCATGGCGGCGGCCCGCGAGCAGGAGCGTCGCGTCTCCCGGCTGCGCGTCAGCCACGCCTTCCACTCACCGCTGATGGAGCCGATGCTGGCGGAATTCGCCGAGACAGCGGCCGGCATCAGCTACCGGCAGCCGATGCTCCCGGCGGTCAGCACGCTCACCGGACAGCCCGTCGGCGAGCAGGACTGGGCCACCCCGGACTACTGGGTGCGCCAGGTCAGGCAGCCCGTCCGGTTCCATGACGCTCTGCTGACCGCGACCGGCGAACTGGCGGTCGCCCGGCTCCTGGAGATCGGCCCGGACCCCGTCCTGACCAGCCTGGCCACGACCGAGGTCGACACGGCGGTCTCGGTACTGCGCAAGGGCCGGGCCGAGGCCGAGACCCTGATGACCGCGGTGGCGGAGCTGTTCGCACAGGGGGACAAGGTCGACTGGTCGGCCGTGTTCGCCGACAGCGGCGCCCGGCGGATCGCCCTCCCGACGTACGCCTTCCAGCGGGAACGCTTCTGGATGCGGACCTCCCGGCCGAGCGTCGACGCGAAGGGCCTGGGGCTGGGTGCCGCCGGTCATCCGTTGTTGGGTGCGGCGGTGTCGGTGGCGGGTTCGGATGCGGTGTTGTTGACGTCGCGGTTGTCGGTGGGGTCGCATCCGTGGTTGGGCGATCATGTGGTGGCCGGTTCGGTGCTGGTGCCGGGTACGGCGTTCGTGGAACTGGCGCTGGAGGCGGGTGACCGGGTCGGCTGCCCCCGCGTCGAGGATCTGACGCTTCAGGCGCCGCTCGTACTGCCGGAACAGGGCGCGGTGCAGGTACAGATCGCCCTCGACCGCGTCGGGGATGACCGGCATGACCTGCGTGTTTATTCCCGTGCCGAGGATGCTGGTGGTGAGCAGCCGTGGACGTTGCATGCGGCGGGCGCGCTGGTTGCGGAGGGTGCGGTTGCGGCTGACTGGGATCTGCGGGTGTGGCCGCCCGCCGGTGCGGAGCCGGTGGCGGTGGACGGCCTGTATGAGCGGTTGTCGGGTGCGGGGCTGGCGTACGGTCCGGCTTTCCGTGGTCTGCGCGAGGTGTGGCGGCAGGGCGAGGACCTGTACGTAGAAGCCGCCCTGCCCGAGCCGGTGCTCGGCGACGCGGCCGGCTTCGGCCTGCACCCAGCGTTGCTGGACACGCTGTTGCACGCTCTGGGAAGCCAGGAGCGGGCGGCGGAGAGCGCGTTGCTGCCGTTCCTGTGGTCGGGTGTGTCCCTCTCCGCCGTCGGCGCCTCCGCCGTACGTGCCAGGCTCACCCCGCGCGGGACGGGCGAGATCGGGCTGCGGGTGGCGGACGCCTCCGGTGAACCGGTCGCCGAGGTCGACTCGCTGATGCTGCGTCCCGTGTCGGCCGCCGACTTGGCGGCGGCGAACTCCCCGACGGCGGACAGTCTGTTCCGGCTGGACTGGGTTCCCGCGCCGGTATCGGCGACACCCGAGCCTGCGTCTGCGTCGGCGGTGTCCGTCGAGTCGGGTGCGTGGGCGGTGCTGGGTGAGACCGAGGTACGGACGTGGGGTGATGCCGGTGTTCCGGTGACGCCCTATGCCGATCTTGGGGCGTTGGTTGCTGCTCTGGATGAGGGTGTGGCCGTTCCTGCGACGGTGGTGCTCTCGGTTACTGGCGTGGACGGTGCCGGTGTCGGTGATGCGGTGTCGGGTGTTCTGGGTGTGGTGCGTGGGTGGTTGGGCGAGTCCCGGTTGGCGGGGGCTCGTCTGGTGGTGTTGACGTCGGGTGCGGTGCGGGTGTCCGACGGTGAGGGTGTGGACGTCGCCGCCGCGGGTGTGTGGGGTCTGGTGCGCTCGGCGATCAGCGAGCACCCCGGCCGGTTCGCGCTGGTGGATGTGGACTCTGAGGCCCAGTCGTTCGATGCTGTGGCCGGAGCCCTTCGTGAGGGCCAGTGCGCGGTCCGTGACGGTCGGGTGTGGTTGCCGCGGATGGTGCGGATGTCCTCGGGCGGCGTGCTGGTACCGCCGGCCGCCGGGACGTGGCGCATGGACGTGGTCGATCAAGGCCGCCTGGATGGTGTGGCCTTGTTGCCGGAGGAGTTGCGTGCGCTGGAGCCGGGTGAGGTCCGGGTCGGTGTGCGTGCGGCTGGTGTGAACTTCCGTGATGTGCTGAATGTGTTGGGGATGTATCCGGGTGATGCGGGCCGGATGGGTCTGGAGGGTTCCGGTGTGATCCTCGAAGTCGGCCCGGGTGTGGCCGACTTCAAGGCGGGTGACCGGGTGATGGGTCTGCTGGACGGTGGGTTCGGTCCGGCGGCGGTGGCGGATGCGCGGATGTTGGCGCGGATGCCGTCGGGGTGGTCGTTCGAGCAGGCGGCGTCGGTGCCGGTGGTGTTCCTGACGGCCTACTACGCGCTGGTGGATCTGGCGGGTCTGGAGTCGGGTGAGTCGGTGCTGGTCCATGCCGCCGCTGGTGGTGTGGGGACGGCGGCGGTGCAGCTGGCCGCGCATCTGGGCGCGGAAGTGTTCGCGACCGCGAGCCAGCCCAAGTGGCCGGTGGTACGTGAGTACGGGGTGGCCGCCGACCGCATCGCGTCGTCCCGTACGACGGACTTCGAGGAGACGTTCTCCCGGGCGACGGATGGTGCCGGGGTGGATGTCGTACTGGACTCTCTGGCGGGTGAGTTCGTTGACGCGTCGTTGCGGTTGACGAAGCCGGGTGGCCGGTTCGTGGAGATGGGCAAGACGGACATCCGTGATGCGGACGAGGTCGCCGCCGAGTACGGGGGTGTGGTCTACCGGGCGTTCGACATGGTGGAGGCGGGTCCGGAGCGTATCGGGGAGATGCTGGCGGCGCTGCTGGAGCTGTTCGAGCGGGGTGTGCTGCGTCCGATTCCGGTGACGTCGTGGGAGATCGCGCGGGCGCCGGAGGCGTTGCGGTTCCTGGGGCAGGCCAAGCACGTCGGCAAGGTCGTGCTCACGGTTCCGGCTCCGTGGCGGGAGCGTGGCACCGTCTTGATCACCGGTGGTACGGGTGGTCTGGGCGCGGTGGTGGCCCGTCATCTGGTCACCCGGCACGGTGTCCAGGACCTCATCCTGCTGTCCCGTCGTGGTCTTGAGGCGCCGGGCGCCGAGGATGTACGGCGGGAACTGGTGGAACTCGGTGCGCGGGTGACCGTCACCGCGTGTGATGTCAGCGACCGTTCGGCTCTCGTCGATGTCCTGGCCGGTGTTCCCAATGATGTTCCGCTGACGGGTGTTGTGCACGCGGCCGGTGTGCTGGACGACGGTCTGATCGCCGAGCTCACGCCGGAGCGGTTGACCCGGGTGCTGGCGGCCAAGGCCGAATCAGCTCTGCATCTGCATGAACTCACCGCGGATACCGATCTCGACATGTTCGTGCTCTTCTCCTCCATCGCGGGTGTGGTGGGCAACGCGGGTCAGTCGGCCTACGCGGCCGCCAACTCGGTGCTCGATGCGCTCGCGTCCTCCCGTCGAGAACAGGGTCTGCCGGGTGTGTCGCTTGCCTGGGGCATGTGGGAACAGGCGGAGGGGATGGGCGGCCGGCTCAGCGAGGCCGACGTGTCCCGTCTCAGCCGTCAGGGTTTCCCGCCGCTCTCGACGGACCACGCGCTCGAACTCCTCGACACCGCGCTCCAGATCAATGAACCGGTGGCGCTGCCCGTCGCGTTGAGGACCGCGCCAATGGCCGGGCACCGTGACAGCCTGCCCGCCGTACTGCACGCCCTCGTCCCGGCCGGAACCCAGCAGCGCCGTACGGCAGGGCAGTCCTCCACCGGCGACGGCGGCGCACTCGCCCGACGGCTGCGGGAACTGTCGTCGGACGAGCAGGAACACATGTTGCTGGACGTCGTCCAGACGTCGGTCGCGGGTGTGCTCGGGCATGCCTCGGGTGCGGCGGTGGATCCGACGCGGGCGTTCAAGGACCTCGGCTTCGACTCGCTCACCGCCGTCGACCTGCGCAACCGCCTCAACTCCGCCACCGCACTCAACCTGCCGGCCACGATGGTCTTCGACCACCCCACCCCGGCCTCCCTCGCCGGTTACATGCGCGAGCAGCTGCTCGGCGCGGTCGCGGACCAGGCCCTGGACCAGGCCGTGGAAGATGGCGCCACCGTGCGCGCGGACGTCGCCGACGACCCGATCGCGATCGTCGGCATGGGCTGCCGCTACCCCGGCGGTATCACCTCGCCGGAGACACTGTGGGACCTGGTGGACTCCGGGCGTGACGGGATGTCGCCACTGCCGGTGGACCGCGGCTGGAACGAGCAGGTGCTGCAAGACATCGCGACCGTCGGCGGGTTCGTACCGGACGCGACGGACTTCGACGCGGAGCTGTTCGGGATCTCCCCGCGCGAGGCCCTCGCCATGGATCCGCAGCAGCGGCTGCTGCTGGAGACGTCCTGGGAGGCGCTGGAGCGGGCGGGCATCGACCCGCTCTCCCTGCGCGGTTCGGCCACCGGAGTCTTCGCGGGCGTCTCGGCCAACGGCTACGCCAGTGGCCAGGAGGACGAATCGGATCCGGAGACCGACGGGTACCTGCTGACCGGCAGCACCCCGAGTGTCGCGTCGGGCCGGTTGTCGTACGTGCTGGGCCTGGAAGGCCCGGCGGTGTCGGTGGACACGGCGTGCTCGTCCGCTTCGGTCGCCCTGCACCTGGCCTGCCAGGCCCTGCGCGCGGGCGAGTGCGAGATGGCGCTCGCCGGAGGCGCGACGGTGATGGCCACGCCGGGCATGTTCGTGGAGTTCTCCCGCCAGGGAGGCCTCGCCGAGGACGGCCGGTGCAAGTCCTTCGCGGACGCGGCCGACGGCACGGGCTGGTCCGAGGGCGGCGGAATCTTCGTACTGGAGCGGCTGTCCGACGCGCGGCGTCTCGGCCATCCGGTGCTCGCGGTCGTACGGGGAAGCGCGGTCAACCAGGACGGTGCCTCCAACGGCCTCACCGCACCCAATGGCCCCTCCCAACAGCGCGTCATCCGGCAGGCGTTGAAGACGGCGCGAGTGTCGGCATCCGACGTGGACGTCGTCGAGGCGCACGGTACGGGTACGAGTCTGGGCGACCCGATCGAGGCCCAGGCACTGCTGGCCACGTACGGACAGAGCCGCGGCGATCGGGATCCGCTGTGGCTGGGCTCCATCAAGTCGAACATCGGGCACGCCCAGGCCGGCGCGGGCGCCGCGAGTGTGATCAAAATGGTGATGGCGCTGCGCGAGGAGCGGTTGCCACGCACCCTGCACGTGGGCCGGCCCTCGTCCCATGTGGACTGGGACTCCGGTGCCGTCGAGCTGCTGGCCGAGGCCAAGGAGTGGCCGCGCGGTGAACGTCCGCGCCGGGCGGGTGTCTCGTCGTTCGGCATCAGTGGCACCAACTCGCACCTGATCATCGAGGAAGCGCCGGCCGACGAACCGGCCGTGGCGGAGGAACAGCCGTCGGCCGAGCTGCCGGTCGTACCGTGGGTGCTGTCCGGCCGGAGTGCGCGGGCGGTGCGTGACCAGGCCGGCCGTTTGACGGCCTTCCTGGACGCGGGCGATGAAGGAAACAAGCGAAACGAAGGCGACGAACGTAACCAACTGGGCGAAAGCGGCCCCGAACCGGTGGATGTCGGTCTGTCGCTGGCGACCAGTCGCGCGATGCTCGACCACCGTGCCGTAGTGCTGGGCGAAGGCGCCGAGGCGCTGCGCGCCGGAGTGGCCGCGCTCGCCGACGGCGACGCGGCTGTGGTGTCCGGCGTGGTCGGCGAGGGCCGTACGGCCTGGATGTTCACCGGCCAGGGCAGCCAACGGCCCGGCATGGGACGTGAGTTGTACGAGCGGTTCCCCGTGTACGCGAAGACGCTGGACGAGGTCTGCGACCACCTCGACACCGAACTGGCAGGTGCCACCGGCTTCACAGTGCCCGTACGGGAGGTGCTGTTCGCGGACGAGGGATCCGCCGAGGCGGAGCTGCTGGACCGGACGGGCTACGCGCAGACGGCCCTCTTCGCCGTCCAGGCCGCGCTGGTGGAACTCCTGCGCTCCTGGGGCGTACGCCCTGACCTGGTGCTGGGGCATTCGATCGGTGAGCTGGTCGCCGCATACACCGCCCGGGTGTTCGATCTCGCGGATGGCTGCCGACTGGTCGCGGCACGGGCCAGGCTGATGCAGGCCCTGCCGACGGGTGGGGCGATGGCGGCGATCGAGGGCACCGAGGCCCAGGTCACGGACATCCTGCGAGGCCTCCCGGACGGCGACCGGATCGCGGTCGCGGCCGTCAACGGCCCGACGGCCGTGGTGGTTTCCGGTGACGAGGACATCGTCGAACAGGCCATGGCGACGGCCCGCGAGCAGGAGCGTCGCGTCTCCCGGCTGCGCGTCAGCCATGCCTTCCACTCGCCGCTGATGGAGCCGATGCTGGCGGAATTCGCCGACATCGCCGGAAGCATCACCTACCGGAAGCCGGTTGTCCCGGCGGTCAGCACGGTCACCGGAGAGCCGGTCGGAGAGAAGGACTGGGGGACCCCGGACTACTGGGTGAACCAGGTCCGGCAGCCGGTGCGGTTCCACGACGCGGTCGGGACCGCCACGGGTGAGCAGGGCGTGAGCCGACTGCTGGAGATCGGGCCCGACCCGGTGCTGACGGCACTCACCCGGGCCCGAGCTGACGCCGTGGATGCCGGGGACGTGAGTACGGCGGCGGACGCTGTGGTGGCCGTGGCAGCCCTCCGCAAGGGCCAGGCAGAGGCAGAGACCTTGATGACGGCGGTGGCCGAACTGTTCGTACGGGGCGCGAAGGTCGACTGGGCTGCGGTGTTCGCCGGGACCGGCGCGCGGCGGGTGGATCTGCCGACGTACGCCTTCCAGCGGCAGCGGTTCTGGCTGCGGGACCGCAGGACGCGGCGGATGGCCACGGCCGACGCAGGGCTGGGCGGCATCGACGCCGGGTTCTGGGAGCTGGTCGAGCACGGCGATGCCGCGTCCCTCGCGGGGCAGCTCGGAGTCGACGTGGGTACTTCGCTGGACAGCGTGCTGCCGGTGTTGTCGACGTGGCGGAAGCGGCAGCGGGAACAGTCGGAGCTGTCCGGCTGGCGTTACGGCGTGGTGTGGAAGCGGACGACCGCGTCGGCGGCGGGCCGCCTGTCGGGCGCCTGGCTGCTGGTCGTGCCGCAACGGATGGCCGCCGTGCGGGACGGCTTGGCCGAGAGCTGTGAACAGGCCCTGCGTGCGGCCGGCGCGGCGCACGTCACCGTACTGACCGTCGCCGACACGACGAGCCGCGAGGAACTCGCAGACCGGATCCGCGCGGCCTCGGCGGACGGCGGTGTCGTATCCCTCCTGGCCTGGGCCGATACCGGTCACGAAGGCGGAGCCGGGGACGGGCGGCAGGCGCCGGTCGCGACGGCCATGACGCTGGCCCTGGTGCAGGCGTTGGCCGACGCGGAGGCCACGGCACCGCTGTGGTGCCTGACCAGCTCCGCCGTTTCCGTGGGCGCGGGGGAGCAACTGGCGAACCCGGCGCAGGCCCAACTCTGGGGCCTGGGCAGGACCGTGGCTCTCGAACAGCCGCAGCGCTGGGGCGGTCTGGTCGATCTGCCCGAGGAGATCGGCGCCCAGAGCCTGACCCACCTGGTGTCCGTCCTCGCCGCCGGCAGCGCCGACGCCCCGGCTCATGGCGCGGTGGGCGGTACGGACGGTTACGAGGACCAGGTCGCGGTGCGGTCCTCGGGCCTGTACGCGGCCCGGCTGATGAGGGACACGGCGCGGAACACGGCACCTGATGCGGCGCGGAACACTGCACCTGAAGCGGCGCTGGACACAACACCTGATACGGCACCGGACTCCGCGCAGTCCGACGACGGTGCGGACCGACGGTCGCGCGGCACCGGCACCGTGCTCGTCACCGGTGGCACCGGCGCGCTGGGCAGGCACATGGCGCGTCGGCTGGCGTCCCGTGGCGCGGAGCACCTCGTACTGGTCTCCCGCCGGGGCGCGAGCGCGCCGGGCGCCGAGGAACTGCGGGAGGAGCTGACCGCGCTCGGCGCGCGGGTCACGTTCGCCGACTGCGACATCACCGACCGCGCGGCCCTCGCCGCCGTGCTGGCCGGCCTCCCCGAGGACGCGCCGCTCACCGGCGTCGTACACACCGCGGGCGTACTGGACGACGGGCTGGTCACCGACCTGACACCCGAGCGACTTGCCGGGATCCTGGGCGCGAAGGCGGCAGCCGCGCGGCATCTGCACGAGCTGACGGCGAACCTGGAGCTGGACACGTTCGTCCTGTTCTCCTCCATCGCCGGTGTGCTCGGAAGCGCCGGACAGTCCGCGTACGCGGCGGGCAACGCCTACCTCGACGCCCTCGCGCAGCACCGGCACGGCCTGGGGCTTCCGGCGACCTCGGTGGCCTGGGGGCCGTGGGGCGGCGACGGCATGGCCGCCGACGACGTGGCCGGAGAACGGTTCCGCCGCTCCGGTGTCCGCGTACTGCCCCCGGAGCGCGCGGTGGCCGCGCTCGACCAGGTACTCGGCGACGGCCGGGCACAGGCGACCGTCGCGGATGTCGACTGGGAACGCTTCGCGCCTTCACTGACTCTGACGCGGTCCAGCGCCCTCATCGCCGACCTGCCGGAGGCCGCCGCCGCGCTGGCCGCCACCGCCGACTCCGGCGCCGAGGAGACCGACGAGCTGATCCGGCGGCTTCGGGAGCTGCCCACGAGCGAGCGCGAAGCGTCGCTGCTGGATCTGGTGCAGTCCCAGGTAGCGGTGGTGCTGGGGCACGCGTCCGCCGCCGCGATCGACGCGGACCGCGCGTTCAAGGACTTCGGCTTCGACTCCCTGACCGCCGTGGACCTGCGTAACCGGCTCACCACGTCCACCGGGCTGCGCCTGCCGACCACGCTCGTCTTCGACCACCCCACCCCCGCCTCTCTCGCCGGCTATCTGCGCGGAGAGCTGTTCCCCGGCGACGCCTCGGAATCCGGTGACACGGGCCTGGGCGACGCGGAGTTCGGGATGGACGAGGAGCGGCTGCGGCGGGTCCTGGCGTCCGTACCGCTGGACCGGTTCCGCGAGGCGGGGCTGATGGACGCCTTGGTGCGGCTGGCCGCAGACGGCACCGGATCGGGTTCCGGCTCCGGAGACGGCGGGCCGGAGGGGACCGAGGACGAGGAACAGCGGTCGATCGCCGGACTGGACGTCGACGACCTCGTACAAATGGCGCTCGGCGACGACGAACCCTTCGAACAGGATTGATCGGGGTCACAACAGATGAGTGCACCGTACGAAAAGGTCGTCCAGGCGCTCCGGAAGTCCCTGGAGGAGACCGACACGCTCAAGAAGCGGAATCAGGAGCTTCGCGCTGCTTCCCGTGAGCCGATCGCGATCGTAGGGATGGGCTGCCGGTTCCCCGGTGGTGTCGACTCGCCCGAGGCGCTGTGGGATCTGCTGTCGGCGGCGGGTGACGGCCTCTCGCCGTTCCCGGCCGACCGGGGCTGGGACCTGGACGCGGTGTTCGACCCCGAGCCGGGGCGCACCGGATCGACCTACGTGCGCGTCGGTGGATTCCTGCATGACGCGGCGGAGTTCGACGCCGAGTTGTTCGGGATCGCGCCGCGTGAGGCCCTCGCCATGGACCCGCAGCAGCGGCTGCTGCTGGAGACGTCGTGGGAGGCGCTGGAGCGGGCGGGTATTGATCCGTTGTCTCTGCGCGGTTCGGCGACCGGTGTGTTCACGGGGACCAACGGTCAGGACTATCTGCACACCGTGGGTGGTCGTCTGGACGGTGTGGAGGGATTTGTCGGTACGGGGTCGGCGGCCAGTGTGATCTCCGGCCGGATCTCGTACGTGTTGGGTCTGGAAGGCCCGGCGGTGACGGTGGACACCGCGTGTTCGTCGGCGCTGGTGGCGCTGCACCTGGCGAGCCAGGCACTGCGCTCCGGGGAATGCCGGATGGCGCTGGTCGGCGGTGCGACAGTGATGTCCACCCCGTCGGCCTTCGTCGAGTTCTCCCAGCAGCGCGGGCTTGCTCCGGACGGCCGGTGCAAGGCGTTCGCCGAGGGCGCGGACGGTACGGGCTGGTCCGAGGGCGCCGGTGTCCTGGTCGTGGAGCGGTTGTCCGACGCGCGGCGCCTGGGGCATCCGGTGCTCGCGGTCGTACGGGGCAGCGCGGTCAACCAGGATGGTGCGTCGAACGGCCTGACAGCTCCGAACGGCCCCTCGCAGCAGCGCGTGATCCGTCAGGCGCTGAAGGCGGCGAGGGTCTCGGCGTCCGAGGTGGACGTGGTGGAGGCGCACGGTACGGGTACGAGTCTGGGTGACCCGATCGAGGCGCAGGCACTGCTCGCCACGTACGGGCAGGACCGTGGCGACGGCGAACCGTTGTGGCTGGGTTCGGTGAAGTCGAACATCGGCCATACCCAGGCCGCCGCCGGTGCCGCCGGGCTGATCAAGATGGTCCTGGCACTGCGGGAACAGCGGTTGCCGAAGACGTTGTTCGTGGACGCGCCTTCCTCCCATGTGGACTGGGAGGCGGGCGCGGTACGGCTGTTGACCGACTCCAGGGAGTGGCCGCGCGGCGAGCGTTCGCGCCGGGCGGGGATCTCCTCCTTCGGGATCAGCGGTACCAACGCGCACGTCATCCTCGAAGAGGCGCCGGAGGCCAAGGCGATAGCGCCCGAGCAGTCTGATCGGCCCGAGCAGCCGGGGCCGCAGGGGCTGCCGTCAGTGGAACAGCCGTCCATGGAACTGCCGGTGGTGCCCTGGGTGCTGTCCGGCCGTACCCCGGACGCGGTGCGTGCCCAGGCCGGCCGCCTCGGGACCTTCCTGGACGGCCGGTCCGACTCCCCGGCGGACGTGGGCTTCTCGCTCGCGACGTCCCGCGCCGTCCTGGAACACCGTGCGGTGGTGCTCGCCGCCGACGGCGCGGCCCTGCGCGCGGGCGCCACCACGCTGTCCGGTGCGGCCGCTCCGGACGAAGCAACCGAGGCAGACGCGTCCGTGGTGGCCGACGTCGTCACCGGGGCGGTGCGCAAGTGCCGTACGGCCTGGATGTTCACCGGCCAGGGCAGCCAGCGGGTCGGCATGGGCCGTGAACTCCACGCCACATTCCCGGTGTTCGCCCGGGCCCTGGATGAGATGTGCGGCCTCCTGGACACCGAACTGTCCGGCGCCGCCGGGTTCGACGTTTCCCTGCGGGAGGTGTTGTTCGCGGACGAGGGCTCCGCCGAGGCGGCGCTGCTGGACCGGACCGGCTACGCCCAGCCCGCCCTGTTCGCGGTGCAGGTCGCCCTCGTGGAACTGCTGCGGTCCTGGGGCATGCGCCCCGACGTACTGCTGGGCCACTCGATCGGCGAGTTCGCCGCCGCGTACACGGCCGGAGTGTTCGAACAGGCCGATGCCGCCCGTCTGGTGGCGGCTCGGGCCCGGTTGATGCAGGCGCTGCCCGGCGGTGGCGCGATGGCCGCGATCGAGGCCACCGAGAACGATGTGCTGGAGATCCTGAACGGGCTCTCCGACGGCGACAGCGACGGCGACAGCGATGGCGACGGCGGCAGCGGTCGAGCCGCGATCGCTGCCGTCAACGGCCCCTCGGCGGTGGTGATCTCCGGTACCGAGGACGTCGTGGAGCGCGCGACAGCCGTAGCCCGTGAGCAGGGCCGACGAGTCTCCCGACTGCGGGTGAGCCACGCTTTCCACTCCCCGCTGATGCGCCCGATGCTCGACGAGTTCGCCCGGATCGCCGCCGGGATCACCTACCGGACTCCCCGTACACGGGCGGTCAGTACCGTCACCGGCGAGTTGGTGACCGCCGAGGACTGGGCGACCCCGGAGTACTGGGTGCGCCAGGTGCACCGGCCGGTGCGCTTCCATGACGCGCTACGGACCGCGACCGCCGGACAGGGCGCCGGCCGACTGCTGGAGCTCGGGCCCGATCCGGTACTCAGCGGTCTCGCCCAGTTCGTGGGCACCGACGCGGACACCGCCGACACGGATTCCGCCGATGCGGATGCCGTCGAAGCGGTAGGGGCCCTACGGAAGGACCGGCCCGAGTCCGGGACGTTGATGGCGGCCGTGGCCCGGATGTTTGTGAGCGGGGTCAAGGTCGACTGGGCCGCCGTGTTCGCCGGGACCGGCGCCCGGCGGGTGGAGCTGCCGACGTACGCCTTCCAGCGGGAGCGGTTCTGGTTGCTGGACCGGGAACTTCCGGAGGAGGAGATCGCCGAGTCCCTCGGGATCGAGCGGCGGTTCTGGGAACTGGTCGAGCAGGGCGATGTGGAATCCCTGGCCGGACAGCTGGGAGTTCCGGCGGCCACGCCGTTGGACGCGGTGCTGCCGGTGCTCTCGGACTGGCGGACACGGCACCGTGCGGAGTCGGAACTGTCGGGCTGGCGCTACCGGGTGCAGTGGAAGCCGGCGAAGTTCCCGGCCGCCGCCCGGCTGTCGGGAACCTGGCTGGTGGCCGTCCCGCAGGAGGACGTCTCGCACGAGGCCGTCCCTCACGAAGGCGGTGACGCCCGAGCCGACGCCGGACATGACGCTGTGATCGAGGCCTTGCGGCTGTCCGGCGCGGAAGTGATCGCTGTGCCGGTGTCCGCCGACGACACGCGCGAGTCCCTGGCGGCCCGGCTCCGCGCCGAGATTGCCGCGCCCGCTGAGGCGGCCGGGATGCTGTCCCTGCTGTCCACCGCCGAGATGACGCTGACTCTGGTGCAGGCGCTGGCCGACACCGCGATCAAGGCGCCCGTGTGGTGTGTGACGTGTGGGGCGGTGTCTGTCGGTTCGGGTGAGTTGTTGGCGGATCCGGTGTCGGCTCAGGTGTGGGGTCTGGGTCGTACGGTGGCGTTGGAGCAGCCTGAGCGTTGGGGTGGTCTGGTTGATCTGCCGGAGGATATAGAAAGCAGGAGTCTGTCCCGGTTGGTGTCGGTGTTGGCGGGTGCCGGGGGTGAGGATCAGGTAGCGGTACGGTCCTCGGGCGCTTTCGTGGCCCGTCTGGTGCCCGACTCGGCTGGTGCGGGTCATGGGGAGAGCTGGTCGCCGCGTGGCACGGTGTTGGTGACCGGTGGTTCGGGTGCGTTGGGTGGGCATGTGGCGCGCTGGTTGGCGTCTTCCGGTGCCGAGCGCTTGGTCTTGCTGTCCCGTCGTGGTGCTGAGGCTCCCGGCGTGGAGGAACTGGAGCGTGAGCTGGCCGAGTTGGGCGCCGGGGTCACCTTCGTGGCGTGTGATGTCGCTGATCGTGAGGCTGTGCGGGCGGTGCTGGACGGCATCCCCGAAGAGTTCCCGCTGTCGGGGATTGTGCACACCGCTGGGGTACTTGAGGACGGTCTGGCGGCCGAGTTGACGCCTGAGCGGTTGGCGCGGGTGCTGGCGGCGAAGGCGGACGCCGCACGCCATCTCCACGAGTTGACGGCCGACCGGGAGCTTGACGCCTTCGTCCTGTTCTCGTCCATCGCCGGTGTCGTCGGTAACGCCGGCCAGGCGGCTTATGCCGCTGCCAACGCGTATTTGGACGCTCTGGCGCAGTACCGGCGTGGTCTGGGTCTGGCCGCGACGTCGGTGGCGTGGGGGCCGTGGGGTGGCGATGGCATGGCTGCCGACTCGACCGTGGCGGAGCACTTCCGCCGCCTGGGCGTGCGCCCGCTCGCCCCGGAACGTGCCATCGACGCCCTGCGGCAGGTGCTCGGGGACGGGCGGGTCTGCCCGACCGTGGTCGATGTCGACTGGCAGCGGTTCGCCGCCACCATGGCATTCACCCGCCCCAGCCCGCTGATGGGTGACCTGCCCGGGGTGGCGGCGGAACGTACTCCCACCACCGCGAGCGACGGCGAACTCGCCGCACAACTGCGTGGCCGTTCGGCGGCTGAGCAGCACCGGACGGTACTCACACTGGTCCAGTCCCAGGTCGCCACCGTGCTGGGACACTCTTCGGGCGCGACGATCGACCCCGGCCGGGCGTTCAAGGACCTCGGATTCGACTCCCTCACCGCTGTCGATCTCCGTAACCGCCTGGCCCAGGCCACCGCTCAGCCGCTGCCCGCCACGCTCGTATTCGACCACCCGACCCCCTCCGCGCTCGCGGCGTTCCTGCGTGAACAGATCGCGGGGAAGACGCCCGTGGCGGACGTCGCACCCACGCAACGGCCACCGGTCGGCGCGGCGGCCGACACGACGGACGACCCGATTGTCGTCGTGGGCATGGGGTGCCGGTTCCCCGGTGGGGTCGACTCGCCCGAGGCGTTGTGGGATCTGCTGTCCTCGGCCGGTGACGGTCTCTCGCCGTTCCCGGACGACCGGGGCTGGGATGTCGACGCGCTGTACGACCCCGACCCGTCCCGTGTGGGCACGACCTATGTGCGCGTCGGCGGATTCATCGAGGGCGTGGCCGAGTTCGACGCGGGGTTGTTCGGGATTTCGCCGCGTGAGGCGTTGGCGATGGACCCGCAGCAGCGGTTGCTGCTGGAGACGTCGTGGGAGGCGCTGGAGCGGGCGGGTATCGATCCGTTGTCTCTGCGCGGTTCGGCGACCGGTGTGTTCACGGGGACCAACGGTCAGGATTATCTGCACACCGTGGGTGGCCGGTTGGAGGGTGTGGAGGGTTTTGTCGGTACGGGTTCGGCGGCCAGTGTGATCTCCGGCCGGATCTCGTACGCGTTGGGTCTGGAAGGCCCGGCGGTGACGGTCGACACCGCGTGTTCGTCGGCGCTGGTGGCCCTGCATCTGGCGAGCCAGGCATTGCGGTCGGGGGAGTGCGCCATGGCCCTCGCCGGCGGTGCGACGGTCATGTCCACCCCCGCGACCTTCTTGGAGTTCTCCCAGCAGCGCGGACTCGCTCCGGACGGCCGGTGCAAGGCGTTCGGTGAGGGCGCGGACGGTACGGGCTGGTCAGAGGGCGCCGGTGTCCTCGTACTCGAACGCCTCTCGGACGCGCGGAAACTCGGGCATCGAGTGCTTGCCGTCGTACGGGGCAGTGCGGTGAATCAGGATGGTGCGTCGAACGGTCTGACGGCGCCGAACGGTCCCTCGCAGCAGCGTGTGATCCGGCAGGCGCTCTCCGCTGCCGGGCTTTCGGTGTCCGAGGTGGACGCGGTGGAGGCGCACGGTACGGGTACGAGTCTGGGTGACCCGATCGAGGCGCAGGCGCTGCTCGCGACGTACGGCCAGGACCGGAACGGCGACGAGCCGTTGTGGCTGGGTTCGGTGAAGTCGAACATCGGTCACACTCAGGCCGCCGCCGGTGTGGCGGGGCTGATCAAGATGATTCTGGCGTTGCGGGAGGAGCGGCTGCCGAAGACGCTGTACGCGGATGAGCCCTCGTCCCGGGTGGACTGGGACGCGGGTGCGGTACGGCTGCTGAGTGAGGCCCGGGAGTGGCCGCGCGGTGAGCGCGCGCGCCGGGCGGGAGTCTCCTCGTTCGGGATCAGCGGTACCAACGCCCACGTCATCCTCGAAGAGGCCCCCGAGCCCACGCCTGCGGAGACCGCTCCTGCGGGGACCACGCCTGCGGGGACCAGGCCTGTGTCGACCACCCTTCAGACGGATGAACAGCCGTCCGTGGAACTGCCGGTGGTGCCCTGGGTGCTCTCGGGCCGCGACGCGCGGACGGTGCGGGCCCAGGCGGGCCGCCTCGCGGCTTTCCTCGACGATCAGGACGGCTCGCCCCTGGCCGTCGGCCTGTCGCTGGCGACGACCCGCGCTCTTCTCGACCATCGCGCCGTGGTGCTCGGCACCGACGCCCCGGCGCTCCGTACGGGACTGACGGCTCTGGCCGACGGTGATGCCTCCCTGGTGTCGGGCGTTGTGTCCGAGGGGCGCACGGCGTGGATGTTCACGGGACAGGGCAGCCAGCGCGTCGGAATGGGCCGTGAACTCCACGCCACGTTCCCGGTGTTCGCCCAGGCCCTGGAGGAGGCGTGCGCCCACCTGGACGCGGAACTGGACGGCGCCGCCGGGTTCGACGTTTCCCTGCGGGAGGTGTTGTTCGCGGACGAGGGCTCGGGCGAGGGCTCGGACCAGGCGGCGCTGCTGGACCGGACCGGGTATGCCCAGACCGCGCTGTTCGCGGTGCAGACCGCCCTCGTGGAACTGCTGCGGTCCTGGGGCATGAGCCCCGACGCCGTGCTTGGACACTCCATCGGTGAGCTGGTCGCGGCGTACACCGCCGGGGTGTTCGACCTTCCGGACGCCGCCCGGCTGGTCGCCGCCCGCGCCCGTCTGATGCAGGCTCTGCCGACGGGCGGAGCGATGGCGGCGATCGAGGCCGACGAGGACGAGACCCTGCGCATCCTCGAAGAGGCGGCCAAGGATGCTCCGGCGGGCGCACGCCTCGTGATCGCGGCCGTGAACGGCCCCTCGGCGGTGGTCGTCTCCGGCGACGAGAACGAGGTCGAGCGTGCACTCGCCGTGGCCCGCGCCGACGGTCGCCGGGTGTCCCGGCTGCGGGTCAGCCACGCCTTCCACTCCCCGCTGATCGAGCCGATGCTGGCGGACTTCGCCCGCGTCGCCGAGCGCGTCACCTACCGGCAGCCGGTGCTCCCGGCGGCCAGCACCCTCACCGGGGAGCCGGTGGGGGAGCGGGACTGGGCCACCGCCGACTACTGGGTGCGGCAGGTGCGCCGGCCGGTCCGCTTCCACGACGCCGTACGGACCACGACCGGTGAGCTGGGTGTGACCCGCCTCCTGGAGGTCGGCCCCGACCCGGTGCTCAGCTCGCTCGTACGGTCCGACGCTGACACGGCGGTCTCCGTACTGCGCGGGGACCGCCCCGAGACCGAGAGCGCGCTGACCGCCGTCGCCGAGATGTTCGTGCGCGGCACGGACGTGGACTGGGCCGCGCTCTTCGCCGGGACCGGCGCGCGGCGCGTCGACCTGCCGACGTACGCCTTCCGGCGCCGCCGCTTCTGGCTGCCGGACCGGGCCGTCGCGCCGGGGAGCCCTTCGCTGTCTTCGCAGTGGGACACGCGCCGCTCCGAGTCGGCGAAAGTCGCCCTGCCGGACCCGGAGTTGATCGAGGACGACCATGAACTCGGCTCCCGGCTGAGGAAAATGACCGCCGAGGAACAGGACCGGGCGCTGGTCGCCCTGATCACGTCGCAGGTCGCCGCGATCCTCGGGCACACCGACCTGGCGGAGGTGGGCACGGGCCGTAAATTCCTCGAAGCGGGCTTCACCTCCCTGTCGATCACCGACCTGCGCACCAGGCTCAGCCGGGCGACCGGACTTGCACTGACGGCCGAGGCGCTGTTCGAACACCCGACGCCCCGGGCGCTCGCCACCCATCTGCTGACCGGGCTGGCGGGACTCACCGGGACGATGGCCGCGACCGACCAGGCGGACGCGACGGACCAGGCGGCCGGGACCGGCAAGGCGGCCGGGACCGGCCAGGCGACTCCGACCGACCAGGCGGACGCACCCGGCTCAGTGACTCCCAAGGTTCCGGCGGCTCCGGTCGCCCCGGGGAGCGCGGCACCGGGCGGGACCGTCACCCACCTGTTCCGGCACGCCTTCGACCAGGAACGGTACGAGCGCGGCATGGACCTGCTCGACCTCGCGGCCGGAGTGCGCCCCAGCTTCCAGGTCTCCGACACCGGTGACGGGGCGTCGGCCGGCGCGGAGCCGGTGCGGCTCTCGGACGGCTCGGAGGCCGAACCCCTGCTGTGTGTGCCCTCATTGGTGGCCCCGGCGAGCCCGTACCAGTTCGCCCGGTTCGCCCGAGCGCTGCGCGGCACCCGGGACGTCTGGGTCCTGCCCGCCCCGGGCACCGGTCGGGACGAGGCGCTTCCGGCCGATCTCGACGCCGCGGTCGCCCGGCAGGCGGACGCGGTGCGGCGCGCGTTCGGCGACAAGCCGCTCACGCTCGTCGCCTACTCGTCGGGCGGCTGGCTGGCCCACGCCCTCACGGCGCGGCTGGAGGCACTGGGCACCCCGCCGCGCACGCTGGTCCTGCTGGACACCCCGGCCGGCGCGGGCGCGGACCTCGCGCTCGGCATGGCGATCACCACCCATCGGCTGATGGGCCGCTTCCCGGACATCCCGGTGGACGACGACCAACTGACCGCCATGACGCATTACGCGGGCCTGTTCACCGGCTGGCGGCCGGAGCCCGTCACCACCCGGACGCTGTTCGTACGAGCGGCCGAGTTCGTCCCCGAGCTGCTGCTGGAGGCCACGCGGCCGTCCTGGCCCCTGGAGCACGAGATGCTCGAAGTGACGGGCAATCACTTCACCTTGATGGAGAACGACGCGGAGACGACCGCGCGCCGGGTCCACGAGTGGCTCAGGGATCAGGAGTGACCTCAGACGGTGGGACCGGCCGGCAGCCCTACGGCACCGGCCGGTAACCCCCATGGCACCGCACCGGCCGGTACCCCCCTTCGCACCGGCCGGTGCGGCCACGACGAAGGCCACCGTGCGGGGCGGAAACCCCTCACGGTGGCCTTCGTCTTTCGGTCTTTGCCGGCGGTCTTAGCCGGCGGCTTTCGGCCTCGGCCCGGCAGGTGCCGGCCGGGGCGCTCCACCCGGCCCGGAGGCTACTCGGCCCGGATCAGCTATTCGGCCCGGAGCAGCGCATTGGGGTCCGCGTGTTCGTACCAGCCGATGAACGGCGGGCACAGGCCCCAGCCCAGCAGACGCTGCAACTCCTCCGGGTACTCCCGGACGATCTCCTTGGGCACGGCCAGGAACTGGTTCTCCTCCTGCCGGAGGTTGCCCCGCACATAGGCCAGGGTGAGCCCGGTCCGCGGGCCTTCGGAGAGGTTCGGGCCGCCGCCGTGGAACAGGCCGCCCACCCAGATCAGGCACGAGCCCGGCTCCATCTCGGCCTGTACGGCCTCCTCCGGCCGCGGGGCGCGCTCCGCCTCCCAGGCATGGCTGCCCGGGTAGACCATCGTGGCGCCGTTCTCGTCCGTGAATTCGTCCAACGCCAGCATGATCTGCACACGGTTGGTCGGCCCGGGCGAAGGCAGCATGTGCGCGATGTCGTCGCGGTGCGCGGTCTGCGGTGTCTCCCCGGGCCAGATCTGGATCGCCTGCGTGATGCTGACCTGGATGTTGGGCGCGATCTCGGTCCGCTGCGGCCCGAACCAGTTGGGTACGGGCCGCTCGATGAGATCACGGGCGGCACCGAGGAACAGCGGATTCAGCGCCACCCTCTCCATGTGCCGGGAGCGCGCGAACAGCGAGCACAGCCGCTTGGTCCGCTGCCCGGTGAACGTGCTGTCCCCGTACCCCGTCCCGTCCAGGGCGGGCCCCAGGTCGTCCCAGAGTCCTTTGAGAGTGGTCTTGTCGATCAGGTCTTCCACGATCACGCCGCCGTCGCGTTCGAGTGCCGCGGAGACCTCGGCGACCGTGGACGTGGCGGGGAGCCGGGCGAGACGTATGGCCATGGGAAATCCAGGCTCCTTCTTCATCGGAGAGGGACAGAGGCCTTCATCGGAGAGGGGCAGGGCCGGTAGCCGGTCCTTCAGTCACATCGGTTCACCAGCGCACCGGCAGGGACACATCGGTTCACCAGCGCACCGGCAGTGAATCGAGGCCGAACAGCACACCGTTGTTCCTGAACGCCAACTCCTCGTCGGGCCGCGCCAGTTCCAGCGTCGGAATCCGTTCGAACAGCGTCCTGTAGGCCAATTCCATCTCGGTACGCACCAGATGCGCCCCGAGACACAGATGACGGCCGAAGCCGAACGCGATGTGGTGCCGCTCCTCGCGCCCGGGGTCGAACTGGTGCGGGCAGGCGAACGCGGACCCGTCGTGGTTGGCCGCGGCGACCAGCGGGGCGATGCCCTCACCGGCCTTGATGACCTGCCCGGCGACCTCCACGTCCTCCAGCGCCACCCGCAACGGCACCAGGTCGGCGACGGAGTAGTAGCGCAGCAGCTCCTCGACCACCCGGTCGTCGCCGATCCACCGGGGGTTCGACAGCAGGGTGCTCGCGCCGAGGGCGATGTTGTTCGCCGTGGTCTCCTGGCCGGCGATGACCAGCAGCATCGCCGCGCCCCCGATCTCCATCGGGGTCATCGTCTCCGACTGGATCATCACGCTGATCAGATCGTCGCCGGGGCGCCGCTTCCGGATGGCTATCATCCTGCTGAAGTAGCGCAGGATCTGCTTGGACGCCTCGTCGCGCTCCTCGTCCGTGGCGTCCAGCATGACCAGGCAGCGGATACGGGACTCGAAGAAGCCGCGGTCCACCTGAGGCACCCCGAGCAGGGCGCAGATCACCAGCGAGGGAATCGGCACCGCGAAGTCGGAGACCAGATCCGCCGGACTGCCCTTGGCGAGCAGCGCCTCGACGCAGTCCTCGACGACCTCCTGGATCCGTGGCCGCAGTTCCTTGATGCGCCGGACGCTGAACTCCGGGATGAGGACCTTGCGGTACCGGTCGTGCTCGGGCGGGTCCAGTGCCGCGAACCAGCCGGGCACCTGATCCTGCGCGGGCGGCCCGCCGGTCCTGCCGGGGCTCGGGAAGCCCTCGTGCGCGGGATTGGAGCTGATCTTCGGGTGGGTGAGCACCTCGCGGACGTCTTTGTACCGGGTCACCAGCCAGACCCGGGCACCGGTGGGCATGGTGGACCAGACGAGCCCCTCACGCTCACGGAACTCCGCGTACTGGTGGGGCGGCAGGGGCTCACCGGCCTGCCGCAGCGGGAAATCGACCAGCTTCGCCGCGTCTGCCGCGTCTGCCGCGTCCGACGAGTCCACCGAGTCCGACGCTTCTGTCGTTGTCATAGGTGTCCGCTCTCAGGATCCGGTTCGGGCTACCAGGTCACCGGCAGTTCGGCGAGCACGCCGATCATCGTGCCGCCCTGCGTCCGCAACTCGTTCACCGGGACCGCCGGGCGCAGTTCCGGCAAGCGGGAGAACAGCACGCTGAACGCGGTGCTCAGCTCCATCCGCGCCAGGGGCGCGCCGGTGCAGTGCCACATCCCGTGGCCGAAGGACAGGTGCCGGTTCGGGGAGCGGGTGACGTCGAACTCCTCGGGGTCGTCGAACGCCCGCTCGTCGAAGTTCGCCAGACCGAAGTCGAGCAGGACGAGGTCGCCCGCGCGGATCGTGACGTCGTCGATCTCGATGTCCTCGTTCGCGTACCGCGGCAGAGTGGCCCCGGCCCGCTTGGAGGACCGCAGCACCTCCTCGACCACGCCCCCCAGCACGGCGGGATCCCGCGTGACGGCGTCGCGCTGGTCCGGGTTGCTGGACAGCAGCACCACACCGAGGTCGATATGGTTCGCGACGCTGTCCAGCCCCGCGAACAGCACGCCCCCGGTCAGCATGCCGGCGTGCTCGTCAGGGATGCCCGCACCGCACAAGTGCGAGAGAACGTCCTCCCCCGGCTCCTGACGCCTGTACGTGGCGACTTCGCCGAGGAGCTTGAAGAGCGCCTCCGGGCCGGTGGACGTCCCGTCCTCGGGGTCCGTCTGCCCGATCTGGGCCAGCAGCGTCGCGCACCGCTGCCAGTCGTCCTCGGGAACCCCGATCAGCTCGCAGATGACCCGCAGCGAGAACGGCAGGGAGAAGTTGGCGCGCAGATCGACCGGGCGCTCGCGGGCCGCGAGGTCCTCCACCATCGCGCTCGCCAGCGCTTCGACCTTCGGGCGCAGACGCTCCATGCGCCGTGTGGTGAAGTTCGGCGTGAGCAGCGAGCGCGTCCGGGCCCGCCCCGCGCGGGTGTCCTCCAGGTCGTCGCCGATCAACATCTCGACCAGCGGGTTCCTGATGTACCTCGGTGCGGCGGCCGGGTCCGGGTGATACCGGTCCACCCGCTGGTCGTTCATCAGCCGCTTCGCTTCGGCGTGCCGGGTGACCAGCCACGCCTCGTCACCGGCCGGGGTACGGACCCGGCAGACGGGAGCGTCCGCCCGAAGGCCCTCCAGCCGGCTGGGACACAGGATGGGCTGCGCCTCGGTGGTCAGTTCGGGCAGTTCCCGGGATTCCGGCGGCCTTTGGGGCGTGGAGGGCACGGACTACTCCTCGAATCAGGTCAGGTCGGGCGTGACTGCGGGCTCATGCCGCCGACCGCGCGGCTTCGAGTTCCCTGGCGATTTCGCTGTTGACCTCGGCCTGATGGTCAGCCAGGAAGAAGTGGCCACCGGGGAACACCTTGACGCGGAAGGCTCCTTCGGTGTGCTCGCGCCAGGCGTCCGCCTCGTCGAGCGTCGTCCTGGGATCGGAGTCGCCGGTCAGGACGGTGATGGGACAGCGCACCCGCCGGTCCGGCTCACAGGCGTACGTCTCGATCGCCGTGTAGTCGCCGCGGATCGCCGGCAGAGCCATCCGCAGCAACTCGTCGTCGCCGAAGACCGCCGAATCGGTGCCGTTGAGCAGCCTCAGCTCGGAGATGATGCCGTTGTCGTCGCGCTTGTGGACCTGCTCGTCCCGCCGCGTCGAGGGGCCGCGTCGGCCCGACGCGATCACCGCGCGGGGCGGGTTGGCGTTCTGCCGCTCCAGCCGGAGGGCTGTCTCGAAGGCCAGCACGGAGCCCATGCTGTGCCCGAAGAAGACCGTGGGCTTGTCGCTCAAGGTCTGGATCTCCTTGGCCAGAGCGTCCGCGAGCGCGCCGATGTCCTCGATGCACGGCTCGCGGCGGCGGTCCTGGCGGCCCGGGTACTGGAGGGCGATCACGTCGATGCCGGGGGAGAACCGTACCGATACCGGGTGGAAGAAGCTGGCGGAACCGCCCGCGTGAGGAAAGCAGATGAGCCGCGCGGTACTGGCGCCGGAAGGGTGGTACCGGCGGATCCAGTCCGTGCTGGCGTCGTCCTTCGTAACCACGTGTCGTCGGTCCTTCCCGATCGTGATGTCCCCGCTCGTTCCCAGGGGTTCTGTCCCGGGAATGGTCCCGGGATCCGTCCCTCCGGTCTTCGTGGCCCGGGGGCGTCCGGCTGATCCACGAAGACCGGAGAGACGGATCCCAGTCAAGTCCGCCCCATACCCGCAAATCCCTAGACTTGGCGCGTACAGCACGGCGTTCGACGGCCTTACGCCGAACAGCAGGCCGGGGCGGGCCTGTTCACAGGCTGGCCGCCGCGCGGAACCGGTTGATGTACGGCAGATGACGTTCACGGGTCTCCGGATCCTGGACCCCGAGATTCTCGGCCGGCGCCAGGCACAGCACACCGACCTTCCCGCTGTGGCGGTTGCCACGGACGTGCCGCACCGCCTCCGCCGTCTCCGTCAGCGGAAAGACCGCGGAGAGAGTCGGGTGGATCTTTCCCTTGGCGACCAGCCGGTTGGCCTCCCAGGCCTCGCGGTAGTTGGCGAAGTGGGAGCCGACGATCCGCTTGAGTGACATCCACAGATAGCGGTTGTCGTACTCGTGCGTGTAGCCGGAGGTGGAGGCGCAGGTGACGATCGTGCCGCCTTTGCGCGTGACGTAGACGCTCGCCCCGAAGGTCTCCCGGCCCGGGTGCTCGAAGACGATGTCGACATCCTCGCCGCCGGTCAGCTCCCGGATCCGCTTCCCGAAGCGCTTCCACTCCTTGGCGTCCGAGGTCCGCTCGTCGGCCCAGAACCGGTAATCCTCCGCGGCGCGGTCGATGACGGCCTCGGCGCCCATGGCCCGGCACAGCTCCGCCTTGGCGTCCGAGGACACCACACAGATCGGGTGGGCGCCGCCGTTCAGGGCGAACTGCGTGGCGTACGAGCCGAGTCCGCCGCTCGCGCCCCAGATCAGGACGTTGTCGCCCTGCTTCATCCCGGCGCCGTTGCGGGACACGAGCTGCCGGTACGCGGTGGAGTTCACCAGCCCCGAGCAGGCCGCCTCCTCCCAGGTGAGGTGGGCGGGCTTGGGCATCAGCTGGTTGGACTTGACGAGGGCGATCTCGGCGAGGCCGCCGAAGTTGGTCTCGAAGCCCCAGATCCGCTGTTCCGGGTCGAGCATCGTGTCGTCGTGCCCGTCGGCGCTCTCCAGCTCCACCGACAGACAGTGCGCCACCACCCGGTCCCCGGGCTTCCAGCGGCGCACTCCCGGACCGGTGCGCAGTACGACGCCGGACAGGTCCGACCCGAGGACGTGGTACGGCAGATCGTGGCGGGCGCCCTCGGGCCCGCACCGGCCGTAGCGCTCCAGGAAGGCGAAAGTGGGGAGCGGTTCGAAGATGGCGCTCCACACCGTGTTGTAGTTGATCGCGCTCGCCATGACCGCGATCAGCACCTCGCCGGCGCCGAGGGCAGGCGTCGGGACCTCACTGATGTGCAGTGACTTTCCCGGGTCCTTGTCCGAGGAGGCCATCCCCTCGAACATGCCGGCCTCCTCCTTCAGCGTGAGGGCGCCGCGGTACGAGTCGGGCACGGGGAGGGCGGCGAAGTCCTCGGAGACGGCTTCGTCGGAGAGCACGGCTTCGATGATGTCTTGCACGAGGCTCGGGTCCTTCGGGGATGCGGACGTGGCAGGGGGACCGTACTGCTCGGACACACGGGAATTCCCCAGGACCTGTCGTCGGCCGTATCTCCTGCCGACAGCTCTCCTGCTGACAGCCGTCCGCCTCCGGCCCGCCCTGCTGCCGACCGGTCTCAGCGGTACCAGCCGTACCGCCGGTCGACGGCCGCCAGCCGGTCGGCGGCCATGGCGTGTGCGGCGACGCGTGGCGTGGTGCCGTCGGCCTCGGCACGCTCCAGCATTCCGTCCACGAGTCCCCGCACCGCCCGGCGGGTACGGTCGAACGCTTCGTCCGCGTCCGGGCCGATGTCACCGAAGAGCGTCCACCACCACCACGCGTTCGTACCTGAGTTGACCACTACGTCCGGCAGTACGGTGATGCCTCGTCGCGCCAACCGCTCCTCGGCCTCGGGCAGTACGGGCATGTTCGCCGCTTCGACGATCCAACGGGCTTTGATTCCCGCCTGATTGCCGGCGCCGACCGCGTACGAGACGGCCGCCGGCACCAGCACCTCCGCATCGGTGGACAGCCAGGCGTCGCCCGGCAGTTCGCGGTCCGCGGGCCGCAGCGCGGTACGGTCGACGGTGCCGTACGTGTCGCGGGCGGCGAGCAGGGCTTCGACATCCAGGCCGCCGGGGTGCGCGATGGTCCCCCGGACATCGGCGACGGCGACGATCTTCAGCCCGGCCCGGGACAGGAAGCGCGCCGTCGCCCCGCCCATCGTGCCGAACCCCTGGACGCCGACCCGGACCCCCTCGTACGCCGTTCCCGCCCGGTCGAGCGCCGCGAGCGCCGACTCGGCGACCCCGCAGCCGCCGACCAGTGCGTCCAGACCGATGCCGTCGACCCGTACGGCGAAGGCGTCGGCGAGACGCCGCCGCGCCTCCCGCTCGTCGTCCAGCAGGGGATGGACCGCCTGGACGGTCGAGACGAGACCGGCTTCGGCGGCGGCCCTGTCCACGAGGTCCTGGGTCAGCCCCAGGTCCTCGCCGGTGGTCCAGAAGCGCTCGATGTACGGTCGCGTCGCGCGGAGGAAACGGACCAGCACGCCGTACGCCCCGGGATCACGCGGATCGCAGTCGATACCGCCCTTGGCTCCACCGAGCGGGACATAGCGGACCTTCGGGTCGTCCGCGTCGAAGTGCAGGGCCTCCTTCATGGTCATCCCGCGGGCCAGGCCGGTCACCTCGTCCAGCGTGCAGCCCCGGCGCATCCGCAGGCCGCCGCTGGCGACACCACGGACCAGCCGGTCCACCACCAGAAATCCCTGCCGGCCGGTGACGTGGTCCGTCCAGGTCAGCGAGATCAGAGGAGCGCCGGGCGGGGACGCCCCCGGTGGCCCGGACTCGGACTCGGACATGGAATCTCCAGGCGGGGCGAGGGGCTGAGGGGCGAGGGCCGCGGATCTACCGAAGCGCCGGTCAGTATCGAGAGGGTGATCACGTATGTCAAAGAGATCGTCTTGATTCGGCATACGAGGGCGTGCCCGGGAATCCAGGGGGCAGTGACGACGTTGCACCGGCGTAGGCAGGGGCGGGGAATGCCACCGGCTCGCCCCGCACCGATGAACACCGGTGGCCATAATGAGACAACACCAAACCTCCAGGAGATGCTGTGACAGGCGCTGGTTCCCCCCTCTCGTTGCGCCAACGGCTGCGCTCGTTGCGACCCGCGGCCTTCGGGGCCGACTCGGCGGGGGAGAGGCTGGAGAGAATTCACAGCTCCCCGAACTTCGCCGACGGGGTGTTCCAGAACCCGGTGGGTGCCAGGACCAGACCGTCCGGCGCCTCAGGCCTGGAGCTGGCGAAGATCTACTTCCAGAAGGAAGCGCGGACCCGGCGGGCTCCGGCCGGCACCATTCCCGTGCACTCCACCACCCTCGCCGATCTCGCCGAGCCCCCGGCCTCGGGCCTGCGGCTCACCTGGATGGGGCATTCGAGTGTCCTTGCCGAGATCGACGGCCGGCGCGTGCTCTTCGACCCCGTATGGGGTGACCGCTGCTCGCCGTTCGCCTTCGCGGGGCCGAAGCGGCTGCACCCCGTGCCCCTGCCGCTCGCCGCCCTCGGTCCCGTCGACGTCGTGGTGATCTCGCACGACCATTACGACCACCTCGATCTGCCCACGATCCGGGCCCTCGCCTCCACGGACACGCTGTTCGCCGTGCCGCTCGGCGTCGGCGCGCATCTGGAGAGCTGGGGTGTGCCCGCGTCCAGGCTGCGCGAGCTCGACTGGAACGAGTCCACCGAGATCGCCGGTATCCGGCTCACCGCCACTCCCGCACGGCACTTCTGCGGCCGGGGCCTGCGCAATCAGCAGCACACGCTCTGGGCGTCCTGGGCGGTGGCCGGTCCCGAGCACCGGATCTACCACAGCGGGGACACCGGCTATTTCTCCGGTTTCGCGGACATCGGTGCCGAGCACGGCCCGTTCGACGCCACGATGATCCAGATCGGCGCGTACAGCGAGTACTGGCCCGATATCCATATGACCCCGGCCGAGGGGATGCGGGCCCATCTCGATCTTCAGGGCGGCCGGGCGTCCGGCGTGATGCTGCCGATCCACTGGGGGACGTTCAACCTCGCCCCGCACCCGTGGGCCGAGCCCGGTGAGGGTACGGTCGCGGCCGCCGGCGAGGCGGGCGCCGCGCTCGCGCTGCCGCACCCCGGCCAGCCCTTCGAGCCCACCGGGGACGAGGTCCCGGCCGCCCCGTGGTGGCGCGCCGTGGCGACCCCGCCGCCCGGCGGCTGGCCCGTACGGCCGCCCGCGGGACCGGCGGCGCCGTCCGCCGAGCCGGCCCAGCTGGACCTCGCGACCGACTGACGGTGCCTCTGCCGGGCGGTGTCCGAGTCCGGCCGTCCGATGCCGGCTGTCACGTCCCGACTGTCACGTCCCGGCCGTCACGTCCCGACTGTCACGTCCCGGCCGTCACTCCGGGCGTCTCCTCCAACGGGAAGTGGCATGCCGCCGAGTGGAGCGCGGTGGTGTGCGCCGGTGCGGGGGCTGCTTCGGCGCACACGTCCTCGGCCCGCCCGCACCGGGTCCTGAACCGGCAGCCGGACGGAGGGTCGGCCGGAGAGGGGATCTCGCCGGTGAGCGGGATCCGCCGCCGCTTCGGCCCGCCCCCGGCGGCCAGGGACGGGGCCGCCGACAGCAGCGCCGCCGTATAGGGGTGGAGCGGCCGCTCGAAGACCTCCTCCGTCGGGCCGGTCTCCACGATTCTGCCCAGATACATCACGGCGACCCGGTCCGCGACGTGCCGCACCACGGACAGGTCGTGCGAGATGAACACGTACGACAGCCCCAACTCGTCCCGCAGATCGCACAGGAGATTGAGCACCTGCGCCTGCACGGACAGATCCAGCGCGGACACGGGTTCGTCGCAGACCACGACATCGGGCTCCAGCGCCAGGGCGCGGGCGATCCCGATCCGCTGCCGTTGCCCTCCCGAGAATTCCTGCGGGTAGCGGTGCGCGTCGGACGCGCGCAGCCCGACCATCTCCAGCAGCTCACCCACCCGCGCCGCGCGCTTCGCGGCGGGCACGAGTCCGCGGTGGGTGAGCCAGGGCTCGCTGATCAGATCCGCCGCGCACAGCCGGGGATTGAGCGAGCCGAACGGGTCCTGGAAGACCATCTGCACCTTGCGACGCCAGGCGAGCAACCGCGCACCCGACAACGTGAACGGGTCCACTCCCTCGAACCGTACGGTGCCCGCGTCGGGACGCTCCAGCATCAGCAGAACCCTGGCCAGCGTGGACTTGCCGCAGCCGGACTCGCCGACCAGGCCCAGGGTCTCCCCGCGCCCCAGGCTCAGATCCACCCCGTCGACCGCGCGCAGCCTGGTGCTTCCCTTCGCGGTACGCGGCACCGCGAAGCTCTTGGCCAGGCCGGTGGCCTCCAGCAGTGTCCCGGAGTCAGGCATCGGCCAGTTCCTTCCCGAAGTGGCAGGCGGCGGCGCGGTCGGCACCGGTAACGGCCAGCGTCGGCCGACGGGTCGCGCACAGGTCGCGGGCCATCGGGCAGCGCGTACGGAAGGCACAGCCAGCGGGTACGGAGCGCGGGTCGGGAGGGCCCCCGGGAATGGAACTCAGCCGGGCGCCCTTGTGCTGCCGACCCGGAACCGACGCCAACAGCCCTTGCGTGTAAGGGTGGTTCGGCTTGCCGAACACGTCGGCCACCTTGCCGGTCTCCACGACCGTACCCGCGTACATGACGGCGACCCGGTCCGCGTGCTCGGCGACAAGTCCGAGGTCGTGCGTGATGAGGACCAGAGCCATCCGCTGCTCGCTCCGCAGTTCCCCGAGGAGGTCCATGATCTGAGCCTGCACCGTGACATCCAGTGCCGTCGTGGGCTCGTCGGCGAGCAGTACCCTCGGCCGCAGCGCGACAGCCATCGCGATCAGCAGTCGCTGGCGCATGCCTCCGGAGAACTGGTGCGGATACGCGTCGGCACGTGAGCGCGCCTCCGGGATGCCGACCCGCTCCATCAGCTCCACCGCCCTGGCCTTCGCCGCGCGTCGGGACATCCGCTCGTGGATACGGAACGGTTCCGCGAGCTGCGTCCCGACCGTGAAGACGGGGTTGAGCGCACTCAGCGCGTCCTGGAAGACGACGGCCAGGCCCGGACCGGCGAGCCGGCGCCTGGCGCGCGCTCCGAGTCCGAGCAGATCCTCGCCGTTCAGCCGGGCCTGACCGCCCACGACTGAGGCGGCCGGGTCGAGCAGGCCCGCGACGGCATGGGCGGTCATGCTCTTGCCGCATCCGGATTCGCCGAGCAGGGCCAGCGTTTCACCGGAGCGGACGGCGAAGCTCACCCCGCGCACCACAGGGACCGGCCCCGCTGGGGTACGGATATCGACCGACAGACCCTCCACGGCCAAAGTGGCGGCTTCGGTCGCCGGGGCCGCGGGGGTCGCGGGGGCCGCCGAGTCGTCGCCGTCGCTCGTACTCCCTGTTGCCGAACGCGGCGGCCCCGGAAGCCGGTTGACGCGCCGCAGCCCCTGTCGCCAGCGCTGCCCCGGGTCGGTCGAGAGCCGCGCCCACGCGGCGAGGACGGTCGCCGACACGGTCGTGACGACAATGGCGAGACCGGGGAAGACCGCGATCCACCACGCGCTCCGCAACTCCTGCCGCCCTTGCGCCACCATCAGTCCCCAGCTCATGTCCGGTGGCTGGACGCCGATCCCCAGGAAGCTCAGCGACGACTCGGTCAGCATCACGAAGCAGAAGTCGAGTGCGGCGACGGTGAGCAGCGTGGGCAGCACCGTGGGAGCGACATGGCGTCGGATGGCCGCCCAGCTGCCGGTGCCGAAGGTGCGGGCCGCGTCCATGAACAGCCGGCTGCGCAGTTCGGCGGACTCGGCCCGTGCGGTTCGCAGGTATACGGGAATCCTGGCGACGGCCAGGACCAGCACGATGTTGGCGGCGCTCGGCGAGAAGACGTACAGCACGACCACGGCCAGCAGAAGAGAGGGGAAGCTGAGGATCACATCCGCGATCCGCAGGGACACGTTCTCGCGCCATCCGCCGTGATGGCCCGCCCACATACCCCAGACCGAGCCGACGGCGAGTGAGCACAGGACGGCGGGCACGGCCACGGACAGGGTTGTCCCGGCCGCGACTGCCAGCCGGGCGGCGACGGGGCGGCCCAGTGAGTCGCTGCCGAGGACGAAGGCCCATCCATGGTCGAGACTGAACGGAGGGCGGCTGGGGTCGCGCAGGTTCTGACGCGTCGCCAGGTCCCCGACGAGGAGCGGGCCCAGGACGGCGCATACCGCGACGACGAACAGGACCAGGGCCGCCGCGGTGGCGAACCGGTCCTGGAGCAGCAGGTCGAGCCACTTCCACCGCGCCGCCGCCCGCTCGCCCCCGGAGTTCACGCCGGTGCCGGCACCGGTGCCCGTATCCGCGTCCGGATCCTTCCGGAACATGTCGTCCTTCTGGAACATGTCACTTCCTCGACTCATGCCGCCGCCTGCTGCCGGACCCGTGGGTCGAGGAGCGCGTGACAGATGTCCACCAGGATGTTGAGCGCGAAAATCACCAGGGCGGTCAGCAGCACCGCTGCCTGCAGAACGGCGAAGTCACGCTGAAGAACCGAGTCGATCATCAGCTTGCCGATACCGGGCCAGCCGAAGATGGTCTCGACGACGACGGCTCCGTTGACCAGCCCCACGGCGAGATCACCCGCGACGGTGAGCGCCGGTGCGGACGCGTTGCGCAAGGCGTGTCCGAAGACCACGCGCCCCTCGCTCGCCCCTTTGCCGCGCGCCACCTTGACGTACGGGGCGGACAGCGCGGAGACCATGGCTCCGCGCACCACTTGGACCAGCACCCCGAACGGACGGATGAGGAGAGTGGCCACGGGCAGGACCCAGGCCGCCGCACCGTTCGTGCCGGAGGTGGGAAGCCAGCCGAGCGTCACCGCGAAGACCAGCACGCCCATGATGGCGAACCAGAAGTCGGGGACGCTGGCGGCCGTCGAGGACAGGAAGCTCGCGATCCGGTCGGTCGCCGAGTTGGGACGGTACGCCGCCAGGCTGCCGATCACGACGGCGCCCACGACGGCGAGCAGCATCGTCCACCCGGCCAGTTGGAGGGTGGCGGGGAAGGCCCGCAGTACCGCTTCGCTCGCGGGCTGGGCGGTGCGCAGTGATTCGCCGAAGTCCAGGTGGGTGACCTGGCCCAGGTAGTCGCCGAACTGGGAGAGCAGCGGCTCGTCGAAACCGTTCCGGGCGGCGAACTCGGCCCTCATCTCGGGTGTCGCGCTGAGCGGAAGGTACAGATTGGCGGGATCCCCGGTGAGGCGGGCCAGGAAGAACACTCCGAGGACCACGACCAGCAGGGGGATGACGCTGGAGACCGCGCGGCGGCGCAGCATGGTGAACATCGGTCCGCTCCTCTCTCAGTCCGCGCGGCGCATGTCGGCGAGCCGCATCTCGTCATTGGTGGCCGAGTCCGGTCGGTAACGGACGTGAGGGGAGAGGGCCATGATCGCGGTCATGTTGGCCAGGACGGCGTCCCTCACGACCTCGTCGTTCTGGTGGGCGAACGCGGCGGCGAACGCCTTCTGCCGCTCCTTGCCCGAGGCGAGCTGGGCCCGTGCTGTCAACGCGTCGAGTCCGGGGGTGCCGTAGCTGCTCTGAGCGCCCTTGCTGCCGTAGATCTGGCCCAGGGTGAACGCGGCGTCCCCTGCCTGGTTGCCGTGCTGCGCCTGGAGAAGAGTGGGGCCCGCGCCGGTCGGGAAGGGCCGCAGCAGATACTCCAGCCAGGCGTTGACGTCCAGCATCTTGATCTCGACCTTCAGACCGGCCTTGAGCAGGCAGTCCTGCACCACCTCCATGGCCTCGGCGGCCTTCGGGTAGATGCCGTTGCGGCCGATGATGGTGATGGTGGTGTCGGTCGGGACTCCGTCGGCGCGCGCCTGGGCCACGAGTTCTCCGGCGCGATCCGGGTCGTACGGCCAGGGCCGGATACGCGGGTTGTACCCGGTGACGCCCTTCGAGACGAGCTGGCCGCTCGGCCGGCCCGCGAAGACCGCCGTGACCAGTCCTTCCCTGTCGAGGGCGTAGTTGATGGCCCGGCGGATCCGGATGTCGTCGAGGGGCGCCTTGGTGGCGTCCATCCGCAGGTACGAGACTTCGTTGGTGGCGAACTCGACCGCCCGGTCGCCCGCACCGTCCTCGGGGGCGAGTCCGATCGCGACATCCGCCTCGTCGTTGGTCACCATGGCCGCGCGTACGCTGCCTTCCGCCCGCCAGACGTACTTGGCCGCGGCGAATTGAGGGGCCTTGCCCCAGTATCCGGGGAAGCGCTTCAGACGCAGAAAGCGGCCCTGGTTCCACTCGTCGATCCGGTACGGCCCGGTACCGATCGGCTCACGGACCCTGGCTCGGGTGTCCGTACTCGGCGGCACTATCTCGACGAAGGACAGACGCAGGGGGAGGATCGGGTCCGGCTTCGCCGTGGTGACCTCAAGTGTGGTGTCGTCGACCGGTGTGGCGGTCACTTCGCTGTCCGTGAAGATGTAGCCGTCGACATTGCAGTTGAGGCGCGAATCCGTGGCGCGCTTGATCGAGAACGCGGCCGCCTCGGCCGTGAACCGCGAACCGTCGTGGAACGTGACACCCCGGCGGAGTGTGAAGGTCCATGAAGTCGGGGAATTACGTGCCCACTTGGTGGCCAGAGCCTGTTCCAGCCCGCCGGTGGACGGATCGCGCTCGGTGAGTGCCTCCGTGACGTTGGCGCGCGTCACCCGGCCCGTCGCCGTGAGCGAGGCGTCACAGGGCTCAAGGGTCGGTGGCTCCTCGGGCAGGACGATGCGCAGGGTGTCCGGGCCTTCACCGATCGGGTCGGCGCCGGCCACCGAGCATCCGGAGACGGCGAGCAGAGCGACCACGGACGTGAACGCGCCGACAACTCGTACGCATCGGCGATGAGCGAGCGAACGAGTGGGCAGTAATCCTGGACCGGGCACTGTTCCTCCGCGCTTTTCGAGGTGCGATCCGCCGTCGGCGGACGGATGGACCTGGGGTGCGGTCGTCGGGAAGCAGGAGCGACCCAGGATCGTCGTCCATAAGAGCGAACTCGGTTTAGATATACGGACGTTGACATTATTGAGTGGGAGACGCCGAGCGCGTCAATAGGTGTGCGGCGGATCCGGGGCGTCCGCAGGCCGAGGCCGTGGGGCTCGTGTACGCGACTCCCGCGCGCGTGACCGTCCGAGCCCAACCGGTGCGAAGTGCCGGGCCGGGTTGAATGCAGTATTTCGTGCTGATGTGCGAGGCCTCATACCGGAGCGGGATGCTCTGTGGGGAACTTTGTCAACTACCCGCCACGGATGACCGCTTGGCAACTACCGTGTGTGCTCGGTGATCAGCGGAGGGCTCATGCGGCATGCGCCGGTCCTGCCGCTGCGCCACAGCAGGAACACCAGCACGGTGCCGATTCCCGGGGCCCACGTACCGAGGACACTGATGTCTCAACTTCGCGCACCCGCCGCGCGGCCGGAGCGCCGTGAGGGCGGGCGGCACGGCCGGCCGGGCTCCCGCCCGTTGTCGGCCATGGGCCGGGCGAACACGCCGGCGCCGCCGGAGCTCCGCATACGGCCACAACTCCTGCGTGCCGCCGTCCTCCCCGCGATAGTGGCGGCTCTGAGCGGTGCGGCGGCCGTGGTGCTCGTCCTCCGCACGACCACGGTGGAGCCGACCTCCCAGACCTGGACGGCCCTGGTCGGAACGGCGCTGCTCGCCTTCGCCGCCATCGGTACGGCCGCCCTGGGAGCGGAACGTACCGCCAAGTCCGTCCTCGACCGCTGCAACGCGCTGCGCCGCTCCACCGCACGCGGCCAGGCCGATCTCGACGCCGTGGTCGAGCAGCTCAGGCGCGGCGATCAGGTGTCCGCGCACCGTACGCCGCCATCGCCCGCGGACCCCGACGCTGACGAGTTCGACCTGCTGGCACAGGAGGTCGGCCGGTCGCAGTACGCGGCCATCGGCGCCGTGGTGCAGGCGTCCCGGCTGTCCAGCAGCGCCGGGAACGAACAGAAGATGGAGGTCTTCGTCAACCTGGCCCGTCGGCTCCAGTCGCTGGTCCACCGGGAGATCCAGCTGCTCGACGATCTGGAGAACGAGGTCGAGGACCCGGAGCTGCTGAAAGGTCTCTTCCACGTCGACCATCTGGCGACCCGTATTCGCCGGCACGCCGAGAACCTCGCCGTTCTCGGCGGGGCGATCTCCCGGCGGCAGTGGAGCAAGCCCGTCACCATGACCGAGGTGCTGCGCTCCGCCATCGCGGAGGTCGAGCAGTACCCGCGGATCAAGCTGGTGCCGCCCATCGACGGCACCCTGCGCGGCCATGCCGTGGCGGACGTGATCCACCTGCTGGCCGAACTGGTCGAGAACGCCACGCTGTTCTCGTCCCCGCACACCCAAGTGCTGCTGAGGGCACAGCATGTGACGGCGGGTCTGGCCATCGAGGTGGAGGACCGGGGGCTCGGGATGCCGCTCGGCGAGCAGAAGAAGATGAACGGCCTGCTCGCCGACCCGGAGCAGGTCGATGTCGCGCATCTGCTCCAGGACGGGCGGATCGGACTCTTCGTGGTGTCGGCGCTCGCGCGCAGGCACGGGATCATGGTGCGTCTCCAGTCCAACATCTACGGCGGTATCCAGGCCGTACTGGTCCTTCCGCGGGCGCTGCTCGGCTCCGACCGGACGGGTCAGCCGGATCAGCCGGATCAGACGGGCCAACCAGGCCAACCGGACCGGGCAGATCAGGCGGATCAAGCTGATCAGGCGGACCGGAACGGTCACCCGCCGGCGCGTCCGCCGCAGCCCGCGCGGCCGTACCTCTCGGAACTGTCCCCGCGTCAGTCCTCTATGACACAGCATCAAATTCCGCAGCCCCCTGCCCAACCCCCGAACCATCCCCAACTTCCGGACCATCCCCAGCCCTCGCCCCATCCCCAGCTTCCGAGCCGGCTCCCGACCCGGAACCAGCTTCAGCCGCAGAACCAGCTTCAGCCGCACCCCGCGCCGCTGCCCGTACGTGGCGCACGCCACGGCCGCCCGGCCACCCCGACGGTTCCGCCGCCACCGCAGACCGAATCCACCGGGGACGGCCCTGCTCCCGGTATCAGGAGCAAGCCCCAACTGCCCAGGCGCCGTGGCCAGGAGCATCTGGTCCCGCAGCTCCGGGGCGCGCCCGTACCGCCCCCCGACCAGGAGCCCGTGCTCCATGACCCGGGCCTGATGGCCGCCTTCCAGCGCGGTATCGGCCTCGCCGAGTCCCAGCCCGCCGGAGAACGGAACCACGCGCCCGCCGAACCCCTGTCGGAGCCGCTCCCGGAACAGCCGGAACCGCAGCGCCACACCACCACCCACAAGGAGTAGATGCACCATGGCGAGCGATGTGCCGACCGGCCATGTCTCGGACCTCGACTGGCTGTTGAGCGGTCTGGTCCAGCGAGTCCCCTACACCCGCAGCGCGGTGCTGCTCTCCTCCGACGGCCTGGTCAGGTCCATGCACGGCTTGGACCCCGACAGCGCCGACCACATGGCCGCGCTCGCCTCCGGCCTGTACTCCCTCGGCCGCAGCGCCGGGGTGCGGTTCGGGGACGGCGGTGAGGTCCGTCAGGTCGTGGTGGAGCTCGACTCCACACTGCTCTTCGTCTCCACGGCCGGTTCGGGCACCTGCCTCGCCGTGCTGGCGGGGCGTGAGGCCGACGCGGCGGTCCTCGGCTACGAGATGGCGATGCTGGTCAAGAGCGTACGGCCGTACCTGGTCACCCCGCCCAGGCAACGGGCCGACGCCTCGTCGAGCGCATCGAGGCTCTGAGCGTGCCGGTCCCGACGGACGGGCCGTGGCTCGACGACGCGGCCGGCCGGCTCATCCGCCCGTACACCGTGAGCGGAGGCCGGACCCGGCCGACCACGGCCCTCGATCTGCTGACGCTGGTGATATCCACAGGTTCCGTGCCCCCGGCGCACTTCGGCCCGGAGCACGCCCAGGCCGTAGGACTCTGCCAGGGGCCGATCTCGGTGGCCGAGGTCGCCGCGCATCTGAAGCTGCCCGTGACGGTCAGCAAAATCCTGCTCTCCGATCTGGTGGACTGCGGGGCGATCACCGCACGGCCGCCCGACAGCTTCGACAACCCCACCGACCGTTTCCTGCTGGAGGCAGTGCTCGATGGCCTACGACGACAGCTCTGAACCCTTCCACGGGTCCTTCCACGAGCCCTTCCCCACCGCGTTGAAGATCCTCGTCGCGGGCGGGTTCGGGGTCGGCAAGACCACGTTCGTGGGAGCCGTCAGCGAGATCGCGCCGCTGAGCACGGAGGAGCTGCTGACCCAGGTCAGTGCCGCGACCGACGACCTGACGGGTGTCGAGACCAAGACATCGACCACGGTCGCCATGGACTTCGGCCGGATCACGCTGGACGAGCGGCATGTGCTGTATCTCTTCGGCACGCCGGGCCAGGAGCGCTTCTGGTTCATGTGGGACGAGCTGTCCCGTGGCGCGCTCGGAGCGGTGGTGCTGGCCGACACCAGACGCCTGGAGTACTCCTTCTCCGCGGTGGACTTCTTCGAGCAGCGCGGCATCGGATTCGTCGTCGCCGTCAACGAGTTCGACGGTTCGTACCGTTACGAACCGGAGGAGGTACGGGCCGCGATAGACCTCGACCCGGCAGTGCCGATCGTGCTCTGCGATGCGCGGATCGCCAGTTCCGGCATCCAGACCCTGGTCACGCTCGTTCAGCATCTGCTCACCTCGGTTCCCCCTCCGAGCGACGGAGCACGCTTATGACGTACGACCCGATCGGCCGTCTGCTGCTCACCCCCGTCGATCAAGAAGCGCACGACCGCGTGGTGCGGTTGCGGGGGCTCGGCCTCGGTGAGCGTCCCGAGCCCGCCCTCGACGTCTTCGCCCAGCAACTGGCGCACCTGACGGGCGCTCCGTACGCGATGGTCAACTTTCCCGACGAGGAACGGCAGTTCTTCGCCGGGCTGCACACCCCTCGGGGTGCCGGTGGCGAGCGGTTCATGGACCGCGACCACGGCTACTGCCCGCATGTGCTGGTACGGCGCAAGGCGCTGGTGCTGGAGGACGTACGGGACTTCCCCCGGTTCGCCGGGAACGCCCTCGTGGACGAGAGCGGCATCTGTTCCTATCTCGGCGCGCCGCTCATCGACCGTACGGGCATGGCCCTGGGCACCGTCTGTGTGGTCGACACCGAGCCACGGCGCTGGGGGCGGGCCGGGCTGGACACCATCAAGTCGTTCGCCGCGGAGCTGATGTCGCGGATTCACGGCAGGGAAGACGGACTCATCTGAACGGACTCATCTGAGACGACGCGCGCGGGGGGAGGGCTCGGGGGACGGCTCATCGTTCGGCGCCGCTGAGGTGTTCGCGGTGTGCCCGGAGGAACGCGGCCGCGGTCGCTTCCGCGCTCTCCCGGCCGCTCTGCCAGTTGGACACGGAGATCCGTACGGCGGGGTGGCCGGTCCAGGTGGTCGGGGTCACCCAGCAGGCGCTGTTGTCGTTGAGCGTGTCCACCACCTGCCGGGTGTGGTCGGCGTCGCCGATGTGCAGCAGTACCTGGTTGAGGGTCACCGGCGCCAGCAGGTCGATATGCAGGGGGCCACGCGTGCCCACGGAACGCGAGGGACGGTTGAGCCCCGCGTCCTGGGCCTCGGCTGTCAGCTCCCGGCCGGTCACGGCCGCTCTCTCCCGGCCGGTCACGGCCGCTCCAGCCACCCCCGGATGAAGGCGGCCTGTCCGACGTGCTGGAGGTCGTCGGAGATGACACTGATGAGCCGTACGCCGAGGGTGACGGCCGGAGTCCACGTGCTGTCGATGACGCGTCCGTAGTCGGCGTCCTTGAGCGTGCCCAGATACTCGACCGTCCGGTCGTGGACGGCGTCGTGGTAGCCGGCCAGCAGTTCCGCCGTCACACCGCCGAGCTTGGACACGTCCTTGGGGGAGTGGCCGTATCCGGTGGAGCGGCGCGTGAACGGCAGTCCGTACCGCTGCGACCACTCCCGCGTGATCCACACCTCGTCCGTCCCGGCCACGTCGGAGATGTGATCGTCCTGGATCCGGGTGAGATGCCAGACGAGCCAGGCGATCGAGTTCGCCCCGTCGTCGATACGGACCGCGAGCTCGTCGGGGCCGAGGCCGTCGACCACCTCGTGCACGGTTTCACGGATCCGGCCGAAGGCGTCGATGACCAGGTCACCGCTTGCGGTCATGGCACACTCCCTTGCCTGGTGGGGACAGGGTCCGGGCCGAGATGCCCCGGACCTCTCCAGGTTCCCTCGCGCAGCGCGGAGACGCGTCCCGGACGTCGCGGATGCGGTGTCCGTACCGGGCGCCGTCCGATGTGCCGGGTGGCCGGCTACGCGTCCCGGACGTCAGCGCGCGAGAAAGGCGGAGATCCGTTCCCGCAGCGACGCCGGGTCGAGCCCCTGCCCGGTCAGGTGTTCCTCCAGCGTCCCGTACCGGCGCAGCTCACGCCGGGCCACACCGAGCCCGAGTACCCGGTGCGGCATCTGGGCCAGGGCGTCATTGGCGGCCGCAGTGGAGGTCCCGGCGAGATACGGCTCCACGATCACGACATCGGCCGCGTCCGCGACACCGACGGCCCGCCGCAGCGCCGCCCCGTCGAAGGGCCGCACCGTCGTCGCGTACAGCACGGTCGTGTCCAGGCCCTCCGTCGCCGCCAGCGCGTTGTCCAGCATCGGCCCCACGGCGATCACCACCCCGCGACGCCCTTCCCGTACGGTGCTGAACCCGGCCCCGGCCACCGCCCGCGCCCGCCGGTTGCTCTGCACGGACAGCCGCACGTATACGCGGCCGTCCCCGGCGGCGGCGTGTCGCAGCAGGACCTCGGCTTCGTCGGGGTGGCCCGGCACATGCACCGTCCAGCCGTCGAGGGTGTCCATCAGGGCGACGTCGCCGGGCGCCATATGGGTGAAGCCGCCGGCCGGCCAGTCGTACGACGCCCCGGCACTCACCAGCACCCCGCCCACCCCCTGGTGACCGAAGTCCAGCTTGACCTGCTCGAAGGGCCGCTCGACCAGGAAACTGGCGAAGGTGTGCACGATCGGACGCACCCCGGCGAGGGCGAGCCCGCCGCCCACTCCGACCTGCAGCTGCTCGCGGATCCCGACATTGATCACCCGGTTCGGGTGGCGCCGTGCCGCCTCGGCGAAGCTCTCCCGGCCGATCTCGGCCAGGACGAGCGCGAGTCGTGGATCCTCGTCCAGGAGCTGGGTGGTGGTGGAGGTGAAACGGTCGCGCATGGTGTCCATGGGGATACCTCTCTGAGCGATGTCTGCGGGCCGGTGTCCGCAGGCCGATGTGTTCTGGTCGATGTGTTCCGGAGGAGCGTCCGCCGGGACCGGGACGCTCAGGGCTTGGGCTCGACGCGCGCGACGACCGCCCGTGGCCGGTCCGCGTGCGGCGCGGTGAAGGCCGTGTACATCGCCTCGTGGTCCCGCCCGTCGACGGTCTCGGCCGACCAGCCGGCCGCCTCGAACCGTGCGGCGATGCCACCGGGCCAGCCATGGGTCGCGGACGCGTTGTCGATCACGAGGGTGTGGAGCTGTTCCAGTCCGGCCGGCCCCGCGTAGGCGATCGCCTCGTGATTGCTGCCCTCGTCCAGTTCGGCGTCGCCGATCAGCACCCACACCCGTGGCCCGGTCAGCCCCCGAGCCCGGAGCCCGAGCACACTCCCCACCGCGAGCGGCAACCCGTGCCCGAGCGACCCGCTGCCGATCTCCACCCCTGGCAGGAGCGTCCCGTCGGGGTGATGGCCGAGGGGTGAGTCGTACGAACCGAATCCGGGCAGCAGATCCTCGGAGAGGAACCCCTTGGCGGCGAGGACGGCGTAGTACGCCATCGGCCCGTGCCCCTTCGACAGCAGGAAGCGGTCCCGCTCGGGTGCCTCGACGGTGCCGGGCGACACGCGCAGGACCCGGTCGTAGAGCACCCAGAGCGCGTCCAGGGTGGAGGTCGCGGCGGGCCCGTGCTTCTCGTCACCCGTCATCAGGGCCAGCAGCCGGTTCAGGTCCCGGTGGTGCGCGGGGGCGATCGCCTCTGTCGTCGTCTCTGTCGTCGTCATACGGGCCACGGTGCAACCTCAAGCGCGCTTGAGGTCAAGACCTCCCCGCGCCAGGAAAGCGATTCGTGACCACCGGTCCAAGTGCGGTATCGTTCTCATGCGCGTTTGGGCCGGGAAAACCCCAGGTCAGACGAGCATCGGGACGTGGCGCAGCTTGGTAGCGCACTTGACTGGGGGTCAAGGGGTCGCAGGTTCAAATCCTGTCGTCCCGACAGAGAGATAGCAGGTCAGAGGGGTCCTCCGGGGCCCCTCTTGATCGTTCTCGGGACTGTCGTCTCACGATTTCTCACAGAGGTCAGCCGAGCGGTTCGGCCAGCTTCTCCGAACCCAGCGGGAAGCCATCAGGACCGACTGAGCCGCCATCTTCGAGGGCTCTGCGCGGATCGCCCTGCACAGCGCTGCGGGCGGCGCCACCGGCTCTCTCTCCCCGTCGTGTTGGGCCTACCGTGGCCGCGTGGCAAACGAAGACCTGGGACGGGCTCTGCGCCGCCTGCGCCGTCTGGCCTCACTGGCGCAAGAAGAACTGGCCGAGCGTTCCGGCGTGTCCGTCGATGTGATTCGTCAGCTCGAACGGCGGCGGAAGCACTCGGCACGCCTCCCCACGCTGCACGCGCTGGCGAACGGGCTGGGCGTCGAGCTGACCACGCTTCTGGGCGATCCGCCTGCGGTCTCCTCGACAGGCGAGAACGACGGACCGCGCTTCGTGGCGGTGCGCCGCGCCATCATGCCTGTGCTCTGGGGGCCGGAGCTGGAGCCCCTGGGGCCCGACTTCTCGCTGGACCGTCTCCGCGAGCAGATCGCGGAAGGCTGGACGCAGTACCACGCCGCCGAGTTCGACACGGTGATGAAGGCGCTGCCGGACGTGCTCTCGGATGCGCGCGCCTTCACGGCCCCGGGCAACGACGACGACCGTGGGGCTGGATTCACAGCCCTGGGCAAGGCGCTTCAGCTCGCCGGACATGTCGCCGTGCGGATGGGCAAGACGGACCTCGCCCTGACGAGCCTGGAGCGCGCCATAGACGCTGCGGGAGAGTCCTCCGATCCGCTGCTTCTACCGATGATCGTCAACTCCACAGCGTGGACCTACCAGCGGCAGGGGCGCCTGGAGGACGCACTGAACATTGCCCTCCGTGCCGCCGAGGACATGGTGAACGCGGGCCGTACCGACACGGCCGACGGCCTGAAGGTGTGGGGTGCGCTGACCATGAGTGCCGCCACGTCGGTTGCACGAAGCGGCGACTATGAGCGCGCGGCGGCGATGATGGAGACGGCAGAGAAGGAAGCCGCCCGAGTCTCGAAGCTGCCCGACGGCGGCGACAACCGTATGGTCAGCGTCTTCAGCCCGTCGTCGGTCCGCATCGAACGCGTCCGGCTCGCAGTTCAGTACGGGCATCCCCAGGACGCCTTGGCGCTGGCCAAGGGAATGCGGCTGAGCAAGGACACCCCGCCGTCCTGGCGGACGTGGCTGCTGTTGGACGTGGCCCGGGCCCATACGGACATCGGGGACGCAGCCGGAGCAGTGAAGACATTGGAGTCCCTGCGCCGGGTGGCGCCGACGTGGATGCAGCATCACACGTTGGCCGTGGCCATCGTGCGCGACTTGTGGGCGCTCCCCAACCACCCGCCGGGACTCCGGCCGTTGGCGGAGTTCCTGGGGGTTTAGACCGGCCGGCGATTGGGGGGTGGCGTCGCGGGGGTGGGCACGCGCATCTGCGGTGTTGTCGTCCCTCACCAACGCTCCGCGTTGACTCGGTCCTCCGCCTTGCACCCGCACGCACCCACCCCCGCTCCTTCTCCCACCCCCCAATCGCCGGTCGGTCTTGGCCAATAGCGTGGTGAAAGTGGGACGTTGCGCCCCTGTCACTCTTCTCGGCACGTCGCTTACATGAGTGGTCACTGCCCCGCGACCTCGTGAACGGCCGGGGCTGCGGCCGACCCGAAAGAGCAACTGACGTGCCGAAATCCACGGACGCGCAGTCACGAAAGCAGCCCCTGCAACGCCTGCCGCTCACCATAGTCCGCCCTATCGGACACCCCGGCTACAACGAGACCCTGCCGCGCGAGCCGGAGAGCGCCGCGACGGCCCGGCGCCTGGTGCGCGCCGCGTGTGCTGCCTGGGAGTTGGAGGAGCTGGCCGAGGACGGGGCGCTGATCGTCTCCGAGTTGGTGTCCAACGCCGTCCAGCACGCCCGGCGGGAGTCCATCCGGGTCGTCATCGATCGCCCCGGGGTGACATGCGTGTGCTGCGACTGGTCGGTGCACCGCATTGGCGGTCATGACACCCCACGCGATGCCCCGCGCCGGCCCCGTTCAGCTGGTACGGGGAGTTCGGGCCTGTCGTTGGATCAGGCCGGACCCGAGTCCTACCGGGTGAGGTCGAGCGCCGCCCGGATGATGCTGTCGGTGTCGATCCCGTGGTGGCGGTAGACGTCCTCCAGCGAGCCGGACTGCCCGAAGTGGGTCACCCCCAGGGTACGTACGGGCACCTGGCGGATCGTCGCCAGGAACGCCAGCGTGTGCGGATGGCCGTCCAGCACGGTGACCAGGGGGGTCGCGCGGGCGGGCGGGAAGACCTGGTCGAGGATCCAGCCGGGGGCGCCCGTGTCCTGACCCGTACGGGAGCTCAGCGCCCGGAAGAGCAGGCCGGGACTGGTCACGCAGACCACGTCCGCGGCGACGCCCTGCGCCGCCAGCCGGTCCGCGGCGGCCAGTGCCTCGGTGGTCGTCGCGCCCATCGCCGCGATGGTGACCTCCGCGCCCGCCACACGCCGGAGCGGGTAGGCGCCGGCCACCACCTGGCGGCGGCGCCGCTCACGGGCGGCCGGATCGGTGGGTACCGCCGCCAATGACTGGTCGACGGGCCGGGTGGACAGCCGCAGATACGCCGACCCGCCGTCCGGCCGGCCCAGCCGGGCCAGCGCCGCCAGCAGGGTCCACTCGACGTCGATGGCGAAGGCCGGCTCCCAGGTCGTGCAACCGGGCTGCTCGACGCCCAGCGACGGCGTGGTGATCGACTGGTGGGCGCCGCCCTCCGGCGCCAGCGTCACCCCGGACGGCGTGCCGACCAGGATCGACTGGCCGCCGGCGTAGATGCCGAACGACCAAGGTTCCAGGGCGCGTTGCACGAAGGGGTCGTAGAGCACGCCGATCGGCAGCAGCGGCCGTCCCCAGCGACTCCAGGTGGCGCCCAGCTCGCCGAGCAGGCCGACCAGGTTCGTCTCCGCGATCCCCAGCTCGATGTGCTGGCCGGTCGGCCTCTCCCGCCAGTGCAGGATGGTCTCAGCGTCGTCCGCGAACCAGTTCGTCCGCTCGGTCGCCGACCACACGCCGACCTTGTTCACCCACCCGCCCAGGTTGGTCGTCGAGCTGACGTCCGGGCTGACCGTCACCACCCGCGCCGCGGCCTCGGGCGCCTGCCGCGTCAGATCGAGCAGCACCCGGCCGAGTGCCGCCTGGGTGGTGCCGGAGCCGGTGGGGGTACGGCCGATGTCGGTGGGCAGAGCGGGCGGCGGCTGGAGCGCCGGGTCGTCCCGGCGCAGCCGCTCGGCGGTCTCCGCACAGAGTCCGGCCGCCGGGGAACCGGGCGCGAAGTCCGCCCAGGGCCGGTCGGTGTCGCAGCCCAGCCGGTCGGCCAACTGGTCCATCTGCTCCTGGGTGAGGAGCGAGGAGTGGTTCTGCGGGTGGCCCTGGACCGGCAGGCCGTAGCCCTTGACGGTGTACGCCAGGATCACCGTCGGCCGGTCGTCGGCGACCGCGGACAGGGCGGCGTCGAGCATGGTCAGGTCGTGGCCGCCGAGGTTGCCGACGGCCGTGACCAGCTCGTCGTCCGTCAGCCCCGCGACGAGCGCGGCGATCCCGGCCGCGCCCGGTCCCGTACCAGGCAGTCGGCGGCGCAGCTCCGGCGGCGCGCAGCGCAGCAGCCGCTGATACTCGGCGTTCGTCATCGCGTCCAGCCGGGCGCGCAGCGCGTCGCCGCCGGGGCGGGTGAACAGCTCCTCCAGCACCCGTCCGTACTTGACCTCCAGCACCTGCCAGCCGGCCGCGGTGAACATCCCGCGCAGCCGGTCCGAGGCGGCCAACGGTACGACGCGGTCCAGCGACTGGCGGTTGAGATCGACGATCCACACCAGCTCGCCGAGTTCGGCGACCGCCGGGTCGAGCACCGCCTCCCACACCGCGCCTTCGTCCAGCTCGGCGTCGCCCACCAGCGCGTACTGACGGCCGGTGAAGCCGCGGTCGCCCGGGGCCGGCGCCCCCTCGGTCAGCCCCGCCGGCGCCCCGGCGTCCGCGCCGTCCCCGGCGTAGCGGCGGGCCAGCGCGCCCCATATCGTCGCGGTCGCACCGATCCCCACCGATCCGGTGGAGTAGTCGACCGGATCGGGGTCCTTGGACCGGCTCGGGTAACTCTGCAGCCCGCCCAGCTCGCGCAGCGTCGTCAGGTACGCCTCGGGAAGCTCGCCGAGCAGGTAGTTGATGGCGTGCAGCACGGGCGAGGCGTGCGGCTTCACCGACACCCGGTCCCGCGGGCCCAGATGGCGGAACCACAGCGTGGTCATGATCGACACCATGGAGGCGCACGACGCCTGGTGGCCGCCGACCTTGAGGCCGGACGGGTTGGGGCGCACCCGGTTGGCATGGTGCACGATCGCGCTGGACAGCCAGAGCAGGCGGTCCTCCACCTCGCCGAGCACGTCGAAGCCGATGGGGGCCGCTCCGCTGGATCCGGCACGTTCCCCGAGTCGAGTCGCGGTCGTCATGGCGTGCTGCCTCCTGGGCTCTGCCGGTCGTCACCGAGCGGGGCGTACGGGCCCCCGGTGTGCGTTCGTTGCCAACGAGGAGACCAGCAGGCCATCATGTGCACAAGTGTGGGCCGGTCAACTGGGCACAATGCATGGTCTCCGCCTGCCCCGCCCCATGGAAGGTGCGCACCATGACAAGCCGCGACCGTCTCGACGCGACCGACGCGCGCCTGCTCCTCGAACTCACCGACCGCCCGCGTGCCACGGCCATCGCGCTCGCCGAGCGCACCGGACTGAGCCGCAACACCGTCCATGCCCGGCTGACCGCCCTCGACAACGGCAGCGCCCTGGGCGGCTTCGACCAGCGGGTCGACCCGGCGGCACTCGGCTACGGACTGACCGCCTTCGTCACCACCCGGGTCGTGCAGCGCCGGCTGGACACGGTGGCGGCGGCGCTCGCCGCCGTACCCGAGGTCCTCCAAGTGCACGGCCTGAGCGGGGAGACCGACCTGCTGGTGCACGTCGTCGCCACCGACGCCGAGGACCTCTACCGCACCGCCGGACGGATTCTCAGCATCCCGGGTGTGGAGCGGACCGACACCGCCCTGGAGATGCGCCGGCTGGTCGACTACCGGCTCACCCCGCTGCTGGAGCGCGCGGCGGCCCGTCAGCGGTGAGTGAACTCCGTGTACCGGCGGCGGACGAGAGCCTCGGGACCGTGGCGTCCTCTTCGCGCAGGCTTCGGTTCGCGTCAGTGGCCCAGCCCGGCGCCCCCGTCGACCGGGATCACGGCGCCGCGCACATAGCCGGCGTCGGCGAGGAACGCCACCGCGTCGGCGATCTCCTCGGGGCGGGCGAGGCGGTCGGCCGGTGTCTGGCGGAGCAGGTTCTGGCGCTGCTCCGTGGTGAGCACGCTGGTCATGTCCGTCTCGGTGAGGCCGGGTGCCACCACGTTGCAGGTGATGTCCCGGGGGCCCATCTCGTGGGTCAGCGACCGTGCGAAACCGACCAGCCCCGCCTTCGCCGCGGCGTAGTTGGACTGCCCCGGTGCGCCGCGCAGCGCCGACGTCGAGGAGATGAGCACGATACGGCCATGGCCGTCGCGGAGCATTCCGCGCATCGCCCGCTTGGCGACCCGGAAGGCGCCCGTGAGGTTGGTGTCGATGATGGAGGTGAAGTCCGCCTCGCTCATCCGCACCAGCAACCGGTCGTTGGCGGTGCCCGCGTTGGCGACCAGGACGGTGACCGGACCGTGCGCCGACTCGGCTTCTTTGAAGGCCTGATCCACTTGGTGACTGTCCGTCACATCACAGCGTACGGCGAGGAATCCCTCGGACTCGGGCGGCTTCTCGCCCCGGTAGGTCACCGCGACCTGGTCGCCTGCCGTCACGAAGCGGCGGGCAACGGCCAGCCCTATTCCCCTGTTCCCCCCGGTCACCAGCACCGACCGGGGCGTCGTCTGCGCCGTCATGGCTTCGCTCTCCATCTCACTCTCCAGTCTCTTCGGCCACATTCACGGGCCCTCCTACGCGGATTCCACCTGCTCGTCCCGTGCCTCCCGGGCCGGGACGTCGCTCGGTCGTGCCGCCCGTGTCCGCAGACCCACGACCGACACGGCGAAGCCGATGAGGGCCAGTGCTGCGATGGAGAGGGTGGCGGCGGACATCGCGTCGAGGAAGGCTCGGTCGGCCGTGGCCGCCAGTTCGGGCAGGCGCAAGGAACCGGCCAGTGACCGGGCCGCCTCGGCGGAGGTACGGGCCTGCTCCTCGGCCGCCCATGATAACTCGCGCCCGGTGCCGGGTAGTTCGGCATCCGACATCCGCGCCCGGTACACCCCGGAGAGGATCGAACCGGCCATCGCCACCCCGAGCGTTCCGCCGACCTGCCGGGTGACGCTGTTGACGGCCGATCCGGCGCCCGCGAGCCGCGGCGGTACCCCGCTCATCATCACGGCCGTGACCGGCGTACCGATCAGACCCATGCCGAAGCCCTGGATCCACAGCAGCGCGGCGATGAACCAGATCGGGGTCCGTCCGTCGAGCCAGGCGTAGGCGACGTAGGTCGCGGCCGTGGCCAGGACCCCGGCCGCGACCGTCCAGCGGGCCGTCAGCCGGCGGCTTATCGCGGGAGACGCCTGGCTGCCCAGGACGATGCCGATCGCGGCGGCGATCATCACGGTTCCGGCGTCGGCGGGGGAGAGGCCGCGGGGGCCCTGGAGGTAGAAGGCCGCGTAGTACAGATGCCCGGCCAGTGCCATGAACGCGATCAGCAGCACCACGCTCCCGGCTGTGAATCCGGGCTGCCTGAAGAGCCGTAGGTCCAGGCTGGGTGCCGGGGACTTGCGTTGTCCGGCCACGAAGGCGGCCAGCAGGGCGCCGCCCAGGAGAAGGGGGAGGAGGACATGGGGGCCGTACCAGATCTGTCCGTTGCCGAGTTCGATGATTCCGTACACCAAGCCGCCGAGGCCGAGCATCGAGAGGGCCATCCCGGGCAGGTCGAGCTGTCTGCGCCGGGGGGCCTTCAACTCCGGTACGACGGCGGCCACTCCGGCCATGCAGAGGGCCACGATCGGCACGTTGACCAGGAACACCGAGCCCCACCAGAAGTTGCTGAGCAGTGCCCCGCCCACGACCGGTCCGACCGCCACTCCCAGACCGCTGGACGAGCTCCAGATCGCGATCGCCCGGGTCCGCTTCTCCTCCGGGGTGCTCTGCACGATGACCGACAGCGTCGCCGGCATCAGCAGCGCGCTGCCCGCACCCATGACGGCGCGCGCCACGATCAGCCAGGCGGGGTCCGAGGCGAAGGCGCCCGCGCCGGAAGCGGCGCCGAACAGCGCGAGCCCGGCCAGGAGGGTGGTCCGGGGGCCGAAACGGTCGGCCAGCGCGCCGCCCGCGAAGAGGGCACCGGCGAAGACCAGGGTGTAGGCGCTCGCCACCCACTCCAGCTCGGCGGGGGTCGCGCCCAGGCCTTCGGCCGGGTCGGCCAGGGTGGTGACGGCGACGTTGAGGACCGAGGTGTCCAGCCAGATCAGCATCTGGGCGCAGACCACGACCAGGAGGACGGGCCACGACCGGGAGGTCTTCCCGATACCGCTGTTGGTTTCGCTCATCGGACATCTCCGTCGTCTCCGCAAGTGCTGTCGCCGTATGCGCGCAGAGCCCGGTCGACCAGTCCTGTGTCGGTGTCCACGGACACGGACGTCCCGTTCACGCTGATCGACTCCCCTGTGCTTGATGACTGACCTACCGTCAAAGCCGCTGTAACCGGAGGCCCTTCGGCTTCCGGCAGATGCAGCACTGCCCGCGCGATCGCGTCGGAGTCCTCCAGAGTCACCGATCCCACGCCCGGTCTGATGCCGACCGCCGTCACCCAGCGCACCCCCTCCGTCGGCACCCCGAAGGCGAACCGGCGCGGGTGCGGCCGGCCCGACGCGTCCACCAGCCGGGGCGCACCGCCGGTCACCGCCATCCCGCCCGTCTCGTGGCCGCCCGGCCGGTACGGGACGCACCGGCCCTCCGCCAGCAGCCCCCGCAGGAGCGGATTGGCGCTGCGCCGCAGGTCGATGTCGGGCAGCCGGGCCTCGACGAGCGCGTTCACCAGCACCGGCGCCTCGGACACTCTCTCCGCGTCCACGAGGAAACCGCCCTCGCGCGCCGAGGGCTCCACCCGCATCCCCGGACCGACCACGTGCAGTACCTCGGCCTCGATCAGCGCGATCAGCTGCTCGATCCGGAAGGCGGGCGGGCCGATCGACGTGAACGCGTTCAACGGCGTGTACCAGCCGTCCAGTTCGGACCGGTACGAGTCACCGGAGACCCCGCCGTGGTCGACCACCAGCCGGACCTCGTTCCTCAGGTCCCGCAGCGCGTCCAGCGCGGCCTTCAACGGCCCGGTCACATTCCCGAGCCGGGCGGCGGCGACGTCCTGCCGCAGATACGCCAGCAGCCAGTGCCGGAAGTCCGCGCGGTCCGTGAAGTGCCGGTCGCCGTACGGCTGTTCAATGCGCCGCCAGTCCCAGCGCTCGTCCGCCGGTATCCCGTACCGGTCGAGGAGGGCCGACTCGGAGTGGCGGCCCGCGAAGCACGACCGTACGAACTCCTCGGCCGCCCACGGTCCTCGGGCGGCCCGGATCCACGCCTCGTAGAAGACGGTCCGTACCTCGCGGTCGATCAGAGGCCAGATGTCGGCCCGGAAACCGACGGGTCGTCGCCGCAGTCCGGCGATGACCTCCGGGGTCAGGAACCGGGGGCGGTGGCGGCCCAGCGCGCCCTTCTCGTTCTCGCCGCGGGCGTGGTACGGCACTCCGCGCCGCGAACCGGCGTACAGTACCGGCTCGTTGCCGCTCGGGATGTACACGAGCGCGGCCGCGCCCTGCTTGAACGTTCCGCCGCGCCCCTCGGTGAGCAGTGCCAGCTGGTCGAAGAAGGTCAGCCCGAGTCCGCGCAGGGCGACCGGCGTGCCGGGCCGGATGCCGCTCAGGTCGGCGTCGGCCGGGTTGGCTGGGCCCACGTAGGCCAGGCGGGTGTGCGGCTCCGCGAAAGAGCGCAGCTCGCATTCCTCCGGGGCCGGAATCAACTCCCCATGGCCGAGGGCCAGTACCACCGCGTCCATGCCGGTGAGCCGGTCGCCGTCCGCCAGGGCCACTGTCTGGCGCCCGTCCGGGGTGTCGTCCAGCGCGACTGCCGTCGCCCGGTGGGTGTGGACCGTGATCCGGGGCGGTGCGGTGCGTAAGAGGTGCCGGAAGACCCACTCCAGGTAGTGGCCGTGGAAGGCGCGGGTCGGGTAGGTGTCCGGGCCGAGTCGGCGTGCCTCCGCCAGGACCCGGCCGGGGTACGCCCCGGGCTCCAGGGTGCGCGCCCACTCGTACAGGCTCGGGCCCGGTACCGACGGCCCCGGGCAGGGCACGCTGTCGTCGGTGAACAGGGTCACCTGGGAGGCGACCGTGTTCATGAGCAGCTCGGGCGGCTGGTCGGTACGCCACACCGCGCCCGGGCCGGGCGGGTACGGGTCGACGAGGTGGACCACGACCGGGCGGGCGGCCTGGCCCGCGTTGGCGCAGATCCGCTCCAGGACCGAGAGCCCGCGCGGACCGGCGCCGATCACGCACACGCTGATGGCGTCAGGCGCGTCAGGCGCGTCAGGCGCGTCAGGCGCGTCAGGCACGTCAGGCGCGTCAGGCGCGTCAGGCGCGTCGGGCGCGGCAGGCGTGTCACGGGCATCGCGGGCATCACCTGCGGCACCTGGTCCGGTCATTCCTGGCCCAGCCCGTCGCGCAGCAGGGGATGCCTGACCACTCCGGTGGCCCCGGCCACAACTGTCCGCACGGCTCAGCCTTCCGTACCGTGAGCGAGAGGAGTACGCACGCGCATCAGCAGGCGGCACGCCTTGTCGCCGTTGCGCAGACAGCTCTCGGCCCGGTTCTCCGTGAGAGTGACGCCGAGTCCCTCGGACCAGCCCGCGTGGATGTCGGTGCACGGGCACCGGTAGCCGTCCAGTGAACCGGCCATCCGCACCATGGTGATGGCGAAGTTCCGGCGCAGTGTGAGGACGATCAGGTCGTCGTCCTCGACCTCGGTGGAGGCGTTGCGCAGCTCCGGCGGGAACATCCGGTCGCCGCACTCGTCGAACCTGCGGCGCAGCTCCTCCAGGTCCTTGCGGCTGTCGCCGGAGTCGGGGAACGCCCCGGACCGGCGGCCGACGCGCTGCCCGACGTGCGCCGCGACCTTGCGCAGCGCCTCGGCATTGATCTCGTTCGCGGCCTCCTGCCCGAACCGGCTCGCGACCCCCTGGTACCAGTGGGCGTCGTGCTGCCACCACAGCCGGTAGGCCTCGACCGTCTGCGCGCGGTGGTTGACCTCGCCGGCGCCTGTGCCCGTACTCATGCCTGCTCCTTGGCCGAGGAGGCGGCGAAGCGGTCGCGCATCACTCGTTTGAGAACCTTGCCGGTGGCGCCCTTGACCACGTCGTCGGGCTTCATGCGCAGGGCGCGGGTCATCGGGGGGAATGCGGCGGCCTTGAGAGCCGTGTTGACCCGGTCGGTCAACTCCTCGTCGCTGCCGCCCTCTTCGTCGGCGAGCTGGAGCAGCGCGTACGCTTCCGCCACCCCGTCGCCGTCCCAGTCCGCCCGTACGCCGTCCGGGGCGACCCCGACCACGGTGCAGTCGGCCAGTTCGGGCAGCTCGCGCAGGAGGAGTTCCTCGGTGCGGGTGCTGAGGACGAGGCCGGCGCGGGTGCGGATGGCGTCCGGGGCGCGGTCGAGGTGGTAGAAGTTGCCGTCCTCGTCCTGGCGGGCGAGGTCGCCGGTGAGCCAGTAGCCGCCGAGCCGCATACGGTTCCAGGTCAGCGAGTCGTTCCAGTAACCCGGTGTGAGCGTAGGGGACTTGAGGCCGAGGCGGCCGATCTCCCCGGGCGGCAGCGGGGTGCCGTCCTCGGCGAGTACAGCGGCCTCGGCGAAGCTGATCGGCCTGCCGACGCAGCGCGAGTAGGCCGAGGTGTCCTTGGTGTGCCGGTTGTGGAAGACGGAGTAGCCGGCCTCCGAGGAGCCGAGCCCGTCCACGAAGACGGCGCCGTCGACGCGTGTGCGGCGCAGGTCCTTGCCGATCGTCCGGTGGCTGCCGTACCGCACGAGCGCCCGGATGTGCGCCTCGTGCGCCGCGTCCCCGGTGTTGAACCACACCTGCACGCTGGACAGGTCGCGGGCGGCCAGGTCCTCGGAGGCCATCTCGCCGAAGGTGCCGGCGAAGGCGAGCACGGCGGTGGGCCTGAACTCCTCGATGGCGTCCAGCACTTCGGTGCCGCCCTGGCTGGAGAGCAGCTTGATGTCGGTGCGCAGCAGCAGACAGTACAGCAGCGTCGCCACCATCGCGTTGTGCGCGCCCGGCAGCCCCACCAGGGTGCGTTCCATGTCGGTTCCGGTGGAGTGGCGGAGCCGGTGCAGCTGCGCGTACATCAGCGTGTGGTGGGTGTGCGGAACTCCCTTGGGCATACCGGTGGTTCCGGACGAGTGCGAGATGAGCACCGGGTCGGTGGGGTCGTGACGGTACGGGTAGGAGGGCGGGAGCGAGGCGCGGTGCTCGGGGCCGATGCCGGCGGCGGTCACACAGAAGCCGAGGTCCGCCCCGGGGGCCGACAGCACGGCTCGGTGCTCCTGGTCCGTGAAGGCGCCCACGGCGCCCTGTCGTCGTACGTACTCCCGGGCGATGTCGGGCGGCAGGTTGCCGTTGACGAACGACGGGATCGCGCCGAGGGACGTCAGCGCCAGAAAGTTCACCGCGAACTCGGCGCTGGAGTGGGAGTGGAGGGCGACGGGATCGCGGGGGCGCACCCCCTGGGCGGCGTACCAGCCCGCGTAGGTCTCGACCACCTCGCACAGCTGCCCGAGGGTCAGCGCCTCGGGGCAACTGCCGTCCGGGGACTGCCAGGTGCCGTCCGTTCGCAGTACGACCTCGTCGAGTGGACGGCCGTACGCCGTCAGGCGCGCCAGGACATTGCCGGCGCCCAGTTCGGTGTCGGAGCAGATCCGCGCCCGCTCCTGCCTACTGATGAGCATGGGTCTCCGTCTCATTCCTTGCCGTGTCTCTTGCAGCGGTGCCGGATCGTGCTCCGGTGCCAGATCGTGCTTTGGTGTCGGATCGTGCTTCGGTGCCGGAGCTGAGGATGAATGCGGGCGCTTCCGGTTCGGTCGTCAGGAGGTGGGTGCCGCCGTCCCGCAGGAGCCGCCGGTGGGCGTCGGCCAGTTCGAACAGACCCTGGATGCTTCCGAGTTGCCGGGCCGAACCGGTGTCGTACGTCGTCCCGGCCGAGCGGACCGACACCGGGGCTCCGGGGTCGCCGGGACGGCCGAGCAGCACCGCCGCCGCCAGGCCGGCGGACGCGGGGAGGTCCGGGACCGGACGTCCGCTGTCCGCCGTCAGGTCCTGCCCGGGCGTTCCGGGCGCGGCGAAGACCTGTCGGACAGGGCTCAGTTCACGGTGCGCGGCGGCCACGCGTTCGCCGCCGCCGAGCTCCACGCCCAGCACCAGGACCCGGTCCACCTCCGGGTCCTCCAGCAACAGGTCCGCCATGGCCAGCAGTTCGGTCAGTGCGTCGTCGAGGGTCGAGAGGCTGAACATCTGCCCGGTGATCCCGAACTCACGACTCGTGTGGCCCAGTACGGAGTTGGCGGTGGCCTGCATGAACAGCAGCGGGTTGTGCACCCGCCCGGACACCATGCGCCGGCTGGCCAGATCGGCGGTGGTGGTGTCACCCGTCAGGCTGGCCAGTGCCACGGCGGTGCGGGCGCCGTCCCCGGGCCGCTCGGTCAGACACCGCCTGCTGACCTCGTACGCCAGCGGGCTGAACGCCGACTCCACGAAGCCCGGCAGCTTCGGGAGCGCGATGTCGTCGTCCCGGCCGGTGTCATGGGTCGCGGTGGCGGACGCGAGGATGGCGAGAGGCGAGCGCAGGACCATCGTGTCGGTCGTGGTCATGGCCGCTCCAGGACGAGTGCGGTGTTGGCGCCCCCGAAGGCGGCGTTGATGGTGAGGGCCCGGCGCGGGTCGGCGGGGCGGGGCCGGTTCGGCACGTAGTCGAGGTCGCACTCCGGGTCGGGGCCGCCGAATCCGGCGGTCGGCGGCAGCACGCCGTCCAGCAGGGCCAGCATCGTGATCACGAACTCCACGACGCCCGCCGCCTCCAGGAGATGGCCGGTGGTGCTCTTCGTCGAGCTGACCGGGATCGAATCGGCCCGCTCCGGGAACGCGGCGCGCAGGCCCCGGGTCTCGGCCCCGTCGTTGTACTTGGTGCCGGTGCCATGGGCGTTCACATAGCCGAGGGACGCCCCCTCCGGGTCACCGGCCATCCGCAGCGCCTGCCGTGCGGCGCGCGCCAGCCCGGCGCCCTGCGGGTGCGGCTGGGCGATATGGTGCGCGTCCGTTGCGGCGCCCCACCCGACGACCGACGCCAGGGGCCGGGCCCCGCGACGCCGGGCGTGCTCGGTGGACTCCAGTACGACGGCCGCGACCCCGTCGCCCAGCAGCAGTCCGGTGCGCTCGGCGCAGAACGGGCGCACCATGCCGTCACGGGACAACGCCCGCCCGGAGTCGAACTTGCCGAAGGTCTCCTCCTCCACCAGATACCCGCCCGCGCAGACGGCCGTATCGATCCGGCCCGAGGAGATCAGCCGACAGGCATGGATGATCGCGGCGGCGGACGCCACGCAGGCATTGGTGAAGGTGAGCCGAGGCCCGGTCAGGCCAAGGCCACCGGCCAGCAGTTCGGCGAGGTGAGCGGGCACGGCATCGGCGAGGTGCGCGGCGGCCCGGCCCGCGTCCGCACCGGACCCGTGGACGGGTGCGGACGCGGTGTCCGGATTCGTTCTCGCCGGAGCGCCCGGCCCTGGCCCGGCATCTGCCGGGGTGGCCGCCGCGCCCCGCCAGTACCGCGTCACGCTGCTGTGGTCACCGGCGACCCCCAGCAGGACCGCCGCCTCCGAGGCCGGCCCGAGCCCGGCCATGTCGAGGGCGTCCGCCCCGCACCGGCCGAGCGCGTGCCGCAACGACCGGTCCTCTACCGCGCCGGGGCGGTCGGGGGCGGCGGCCGCCATCGGCGTACGGTACGGACCGGTGTCGAACCGCGTGGTGGGCCGGAACGCGGGAACCCCGGCGAAGACCCCGCTCCGCAGGGCCTCGGCACCCGCGCCGAACGCCGTACGTACGCCGAACCCGGTCACCGTCACTTCACCGGTCATCCCGTCCGCCCCTCTTCCGTCTGGGCGGTACGCAGATATCCGGTGAGCCGCCGGAGCGAGGTCAGCCCGCCGATGTCCTCGTCGGTGGGCTCGACGACCAGGCCGTACCGCTCCTCCACCACATGAAGCAGCCACACCAACCCGAGGGAATCCAGGACCAGTTCGGCGTCCTCGCCGAGATCGTCGGGCAGCCCGGGGAAGACCTTGCGGTCCGACAGCAGCTCCCGGACGGAGTCGGTGGTGATGCCGGAGTCGGTGGTGATCTCAGGGCCGGCGGTGATGTCGGGGCCGGTGGCTCCCGTGCTCGCACTCATGCCTTCGCACCGCGTCGGACGACCTCGGCGACGAGTCCGCCGAGAGTCAGGGTGGCCAGGGGCTCGATGTCGGTGTCCGGGATCTCGACGCCGAACCGCGACTCCAGCCGCAGCGTGAGCTCGATGAGGCTCAGGGAGTCGACATCCAGCCCGCCGACGGTCACCGGGCTGTCGTCCGTGATGCCGTCGCGGCTCAGCAGGATGTTCATCTCGTCGATCACCGCGGTCAGGACGAACTCGCGGATCTCGTCTTCCAGGGTCGACGTGCTCATGATCAGTATCTCCAAGTGAAAGGTCGTACGAGAGGTGTCGGGGAGGTTGTTCGGATCGCCTCGGCCCGGACTCGGCCTGGCCTGCGCCTGGGCCCGGGCCTGCGCCTGGGCCTCGCCTGAGCCTGGCCTCGGCCGGACTACGCCTCGCCCGCCATGGCCGCCTGAAGCGTCGCCGCCCGGCGTACCAACTTCCCGTTGGACGTACGCGGCAGGGACTCCAGCAGCCGGATCACCCGGGGCACCTTGTAGTCGGCCAGCCGCTCCCGGCACCAGCGCGACAGGTCCTCGGCGGACGGCCGTTCGGCGCCGGCGGCCACCGCGACGTACGCCTCGGTCACGTCCTCGTGGACCAGGACCGCCTGGTCGACCGCCGGGTGCTCGCACAGCACGTTCTCCACCTCGGTGAGGTCCACCTTGAGGCCGCCGATCACGACGACGGAGTCGGCGCGCCCATGCACCAGGATCGCGCCGGTGGCGTCCACCGTGGCCCGGTCCCGGGTGTGCAGCCAGCCGTCCGCGTACTGGGTGCCGCCCGAGTCGTAGAGGTACGGCGACTCGTCGAGGGCGACATCCAGTTCGCCGCGCCGCTCCCGCACCACCACACCCGGTGCGGCCCGGCCGACCGAGGGCCGCAGCGTGCCGCCGATGTCGATGGCCACGATGCCGGTCTCCGTGGTCCCGTACGCCTCGCCGACCGCGACGCCGTATCGGTCGGCGAACCTGGCCGCGACCCGCGGGGGCATGATCTCGCCGCCCGACACCGCGACCCGCAGATTGGGCAGCGCGGGGGGATCGGTGGCAGCGGCGAGGAGTTCGTAGTGTGTCGGCACGCCGAACAGGGCGGTGACCCGGTGCTCCAGCGCGGTCCGCAGGATGTCGCGCGCCGAGACACGGGGCGCGAAGACGACGGAGACACCGGCGGCGAGGGAGTACAGCAGGCCGGCGACCAGGCCGAAGCTGTGCGCCGTCGAGCTGAGAAGCAGCAGCCGGTCGCCCTCGACCGGCATCCCGGGGGCACCGGAGGCACCGGGAATCCCGGCGACACTGGCGAACCGGTCCACCTCGGCGGCGAGCGACCGGGCGGTTCTGCCGATCACTTTCGGCCGCCCCGTGGAGCCCGAGCTGAACTGGACCAGCCGGTGCGTGGTGGTGGCCGGCCGGCCGGTCCCGCGGCGCTCCGTGACGACCTCGTGCTCGGACCGGAAACCGAACGTCGCCCGGACGTTGGAACCGGCGCTGACCATGAACTGCGGTCGGCACGTCGTGCAGAGGGCCGCCACCTCGGGCGGTTTGAGCCGGAAGTCGAAGAGCAGCACCTGGGCGCCGAGCCGCCACAGGGCGAGTAGCACCTCGATCTGGGTGAAACTGGGCGGTGTGCGCAGGCCCACGGTGCTGCCAGGACCGATGCCGTACCCGGCGAAGACCGCGGCCTGCTTGGTCACTCGCTCCCGTAACTCACCTCGGGTGACCGTTTCCTGTTGGTGTATCAGATACGGCAGGGTGTCGTCGCACGCGTCGAACAGCCCCTGGACCAGGGAGTCCATCCCGTCGTCCGTATGCGTATGCGTATGCGTATCCGTGCCGGTACCGGTGTCCGTCTCTCTGACGAGTTCGTCCATGAGGCCTCAGACCTCCTTGCAGAACTCGCCGATGGGCAGCCCCACATGGCGCTTGTCGGCGGCCAGGTAGCCGAGCAACTCGTCACCCGGCCGCAGGTCGGTGACGTTGAGGACCTTCCCGCCCGGGCCGAGCACCCGTACGTGCCAGTCGTCCTGCACGGTCAGGCTGACCAGCCGGCCGTCCTCGGCATGGGTACGGATCTCCAGCAGCGGCCGGGACTCCAGCTTGGCGCGCCCGACCACGACCCGCCGGGTGCGCCCGTCCGCGCCGACCGCGAGCAGGGCGCTGCCGGAGCCGACCTCGCTGAGGTAGCTGGTGCGGTTGTCGGGCCCGAGCGTGTACGAGTGCAGGGCACCGGCGTTGACCCGGAACGGCCTGGTCGGCATGTAGGGGAGAGGGTGGGTCTCACTGCAGCACAGCACGAACCCGGAGGAGTAGGAGCCGACGAGGATTCCCTCGTCCTCCTCGAAGTGCGAGCAGGTGTCGACGCAGACCCGGTCGCCGAGTCCGACGTGCCGGATGCTCTCCACGGTCAGTGTGGACAGCTCCAGTTGGGGCGTCGTGGCTTCCAGCAGCCGTGCGAGTGCGAACACGTCGTCGGCGCTGCGGGGTGTGAAGAGGATGCCGTCCGAGCCGCGCTCCAGCACGTCGAAGACGATGGCCGCCTCCTCCAGGCCGTCGACGACGGTCACCAGCTTGCCCTCGGCGGACTCGGCCGCGGCGAGCACGATCTCCAGCGGGATCTTGGTCGGGTCGGCGAAGTGGATGACGGTGTACGGCAGCACCATGGCGCCCGCGCAGGACAGTTGAAGGGTGCGGTCGTCCCGTACGTCGATGAAGCCGGAGACGGGCGTGCCACCAGTGCCACCAGTGCCACCGGTACGACCGGCGGTGCGGTGGGCGGCGGCGAGGGCGTCCAGCTCGTCCTGGGTGCCGAACTTCCGAAGGAGGACGTCGATTCCGGTCGCGGCCGGAGAACTGCCGTTCCCGGAAGGGGACTTGGACTCCTTGTCGGCGGCTCCCTTCGCCTCTTTGCCGGCGGGCTTCTCCACGGCGGCCGGGGCCGGCCCCTCGGAGACCAGTACCCGGGTGACGGTCGGGGGCAGGGTCCCGAGCAGTTCGGCGTCGGCGGCCACCACCCCGGCCATCCGGGCGTGAACGGCCGCGTCCACCACCGCCTGGAGCTGAGGGCGGGGGACTTCACGCAGATCGATCCATGCGAACCTCATGCCACTCCTGCCACGATCGTCGAATAGTTGGCCAGGGGCATGTCATCCGTGAGGGCGTTGCCGCCGGGCATGCCGTGCACGACCGCCGCGAGCTGTGACACCAGTGCGGCGGGCGTGGGAGACGAGAAGATCCGGCGGCCGATGGCCAGCCCCCGGCAGCCGGTGGCCATCACGGCGGCGCCGTACTCGACCAGGTCGGAGCCGTCCGGCGGCCCGCCGGCCGCGAGGATGGGGATGGGGCTGTTGGCCACCACCTCGGCCATCCGGTCGAGCGGCAGGGCGGCGGAGGTCTTCACCATGTCCGCGCCCAGGTCGGCGGCGACGTTGGCCAGGTGGGCGAGGAGGGCGGGATCGCGCGGGTTCTCGATCCGGGGGCCGCGCGGGTAGACCATCGCGATCAGGGGCATGCCCCACGCGTCGCAGGAACGGGCCACCGCCCCCAGGTCGGCGAGCTGCCGCGCCTCGGTGTCCGAGCCGATGTTCACATGGACGCTGACCGCGTCCGCGCCGATCCGCAGCGCCTCCTCGACATCGGCGACCAGCACTTTGGCGTGGACGTCGGCGGAGCAGGCGGTACTGGCGCTCAGGTGCACCACCAGCGCGCAGCTCTTCAGGATGTCCGGCGGGAAGGCGCGGGCACGCCCCTTGTGGACGATGATCCCGTCGGCCCCGCCGGCCACCAGGGCCCGCAGCAGGTCGTCCCACTGGTCGGCGGGGACGATCGGGCCGTCCGAGACGCTGTGGTCGAGCGGTATGAGCAGATGTCGGTCGTCACCCGCCAAGGAAAGTCTTCTCACGCGTAATTGCTTGCCGGTTTTCAGCATGGGTAATGAGCCTTCCCAGCCCGGAGGCCGCATTTAAGAAAGCCGAACCGCGACATTCCGCTGCGATTCTCCGTGTCCGAAAAACGATGGTTGTAGAACTTTCAAGTTCAGCCGCCACGAGCATTCCCGCGTGACTGTCCGTTGGCAAGGTGTGATCGTCGGGAAATTTTTATACGGAGTCCGGCATGAGTATGGACGGCAATGTGACGGGTGAGTGGGGTTCGCGGGGCTCCGGTGTACTTTTCGTGGGCTGTTGGGAGAGAAGTGGTGAGGTGGCGGGTGTCGTGCGCTCTGCGCGTGTTAAGGCGGTCTGCCCCTGCCCGTGACCGCATCGGATGCTTTATTACTCGGGTGCTCGCCGGCCCGGTTATTCGGCCGGGGACTTCTTGTCGAATGTGAATTCGCGGGCTTAGGGTGACAGGCGCACTCCGGTTCGTGTTTCATGCGGGATCGTCCCCTCCCCGCCCTGGACCCGGACTGTTTCCACGCTCCGGGCATACCGGAAGTGACCCGCCATGCCCGAATTACCGTTCAAGACCGCTCCCGAGACCGTCGGCGCGAGACCGGGCGCGTCAGCGTCACCCGCGGTGCGCAACGGGAAGAGCCAGGCCCCGCGGGTCGCCGTCGCCAGCCTGGTCGGCACCACGATCGAGTACTACGACTTCACCGTGTACGGCACCGCCTCCGCGCTCGTCCTCGGCCCCGCCTTCTTCCCCTCCGGCAACGCCACCCTCTCCTCCCTGGCCGCGTTCCTCACGTTCGCGGCGGCCTTCCTCTCCCGCCCTCTCGGCGTCGTCCTGTTCGGGACGATCGGTGACCGGCTGGGCCGAAGGCGGGCCCTGGTCGTCTCCCTGCTCCTGATGGGCGTGGCCACGGTCGGCGTCGGGCTGCTGCCCACGTACGAGACCGCCGGATTCCTCGCTCCCGTACTGCTGGTGACACTCCGTCTGCTCCAGGGCGTCAGCATGGGCGGTGAGTGGGGCGGGGCGGTGCTGCTCGCCGCCGAACACGCGCCGCCCGGCCGCCGCGCGCTGTACGCGTCCATCCCGCAGGCCGGCCCCTCGCTCGGCTTCCTGCTGTCCACCGCGGTCATCCTGCCCACCCTGAACACCGTGGGCATGGACGGCTTCACCGACTGGGCCTGGCGCATCCCGTTCTTGCTCAGCACCGTGCTCGTCGTGGTCGGCCTGTGGGTGCGTACGACGGTCTCCGAGTCCCCCGTGTTCACGTCAGCGGCCCGCCGCGCGGCACAGACACCGCAATCGGTGTCCCGCTTTCCGCTGGGCACACTGCTCAAGCTGCACCCCGGCCGGCTGCTGCTCGGCACCGGTGCGGCGATCGGCGGCTCGGCGGTCTACTACCTGACGATCGTCTACAGCCTCTCGTACGGGCCGCAGGAGCTCGGCATCCCCCGGAACACGATGCTGACCGCCGCGAGCATTGGCGCGGCGGCCGGAATCGCCATCACCCTCCCGGTCGCCAGGCTGTCCGACCGGATCGGCCGCCGCCCGGTGATGCTGGCCGGAGCCGTCGGCTGCGTGGTGTGGGCGGTGCCCATGTACGCCTCGCTGAGTTCACGCAACGGGCTGGTGATCACCGGCGCCTACACGGTCGGCCTGATGTTCCTCGCGCTGATGTTCTCCCCGGTGGCGGCCTTCCTCCCGGAGCTGTTCCCGGCCCGGCTGCGCTACACGGGCGCCTCCGCGGCCTTCATCCTCGCCAACACACTCGGCGGCGGCTTCGCCCCGCTCATGGCCACCTGGCTGAACAGTCACTGGGAATCCCCGCTGGTCCTCGGCTTCTACACCGGCGGCCTCTGCCTGCTGAGCCTCCTGTGCCTGCTGGCCCTGCCGGAGACCCGCGACCACGAATTCGGCGACTGACGGGCACGCGACAGGAAGGTGCTGCCCCGGCCCGGCCCCGGGCCCTACTGGTCCGATATCGCCCAGTGTGCTTCGCGGGCGGGATCCGGATTGAAGGAGGGGTGGTAGCTCTCCGGCGGCGCGAGGTAACTGGCGGGGAGGCCACCGGTGTTGATGACGATCTGGTCCACGGCGATGGCCGGGTCGATCATGAGCAGGCGCAGGACGTGCTCGCCGGGCTCGGTGACGGTCACCGCGCCGGTCAGTTTCTCGATGCCCGCCACCACGTTGCGGGCCCATGCGTCATTCTGTTTTCCGGTGGCGACCGCCTGGCCGGACAGCACGGTGGCGGGTCCGTCGTCGAGGGCGAAGGCGACCCGGCGGTGGCCGCGCTGGTCGAGGGACGGTAAGCGGAAGACGGTCACCGCGAACGTGCCGGTGCCGGCGAACGTCACCCGGTACCTCAACTCCGCTCCCCGGACGGCTGGTTCAGGGCCGGCGGGTGGCGCGGTCGACGGCACCGTCTGTACGGCGGCGGTGCGGCGGCCGAGGCCCCGCACGGTCTCCCAGTCGGTGCCGCGGCGTGCCGTGCGGCCGTCGAAGTGCGCGGCGTCGATCGAGACGTACCCATGCGCCTCGACATGCCCACGGGCCCGTCTCCGTGCCCGCTCCCCGTCGTTGAGGACCCGCAGGGGCACGGACACCGTCCGCCCGGCACCCGTGAGGGTCACCGTGGCGTCGTGCGGGCCCTCGGGCACCCGCTTCCAGTCGATCGTCACCCATATCCGTGTCTGATCGGTGAGAGTGCCGCCCGCCGTGCTCAGCCGTATCCAGGGATGACTCACCTCGGCGCTCCAGTCCAGCGCCAGGAAGCCGGTGTTGAACACGTCGACGAAGCGCCGGTCCCGCGTGTACGAGGAGAAGGAGAGCGCCCGCCCCGTCCCGGTCTCGTTCCCCTCGGCCGCCGCGCCCAGGCCCGACGTGTCCTGGTGCGCGACCCTGGCCACGTTCGGGCGGCCCGGTGCCTGCGGGATCTGTGGAGGGTACGGGTCGATGATCCCGTCCCATTTCCCGCCCGCGATCTCGGTGTTGTAGTGCTTGGTGATCGCCTGTTCCTCGGCGTGGGCGGCCTCGGCCAGGTCCGCGTAGCGGTTGGCCCCGGCCTTGCGGCCCTGCCGGATCGCGAGCGCGTTGCGGCGCGCCAGGTCGTACTTCAGGTTCATCAAGTAAGCGCCGTGCACCGGGTATTGGACCAGCTCGTAGAAGGCGTCCTGGTAGCTGTCGGGCAGTCGGGCGCCGAGCCTCCGGGTCCGCTCCAGCAGTTTCTGGTACGCCGCCATCCGGCGGCCCGCCTCGTCGCCGTGGTGGACGGGCGAGAAGGTGCCCACGTCGATGAACTCCGGGCGCATTTCCGCCGCGAGGCGGTAGTACTCCGTACGGATGGAGGCGATCTCCCCGCCGTAGCGGCGCCCGAACTGGCGGCCCGCCCACTCGGCCACGAAGTCCTCGACGTCGCCGGCGCCCCACCGGTCCACGTCCCAGGCCATGTCCATACAGAAGGACAGGCCGGTCTCCATGGACTTGATGTCGCCCACATTGATGATCCACATCCGGTCGACCCGGTGGTCGTACGCCCGGCGCAGTTCCTGCCAGATCTTGCTCAACTGGGTGGTGTCCAGCCAGAGATAGCTCTCGGGGGTGCCCCAGTAGGAGATGTGGTAATAGATTCCGTTGCCGCCCTCGCGCCGCTGTTCCGTCTCGTTCGGCAGCTGGCGCATGTTGCCGTGGTTGTCGTCCGGCCAGATCAGTGTGACGTCCTCGGGCACCTGAACGCCCGCGTTGTACAGCTCCAGGACCTCTTTGTACGGGATGAATATCTGCGGCGTGGCCGAGGCGCCGACCGACTCGGAGAGGATCCGGCGCTGATCCGAGATGATCTTGTTCATCACCACGACCTTCTCCGGAATCGTGGTGGCGTACCGCGTCTCCAGGGGAGAGTCGTGCAGGCCCCGCATGCCGAGCGTCCAGCCGCTCTCGTACTCGGCGTTCTGCCGCGCCCGCGCTCTCCAGTAGTCGGCGATGACCTCCGGGTTCACCGTGTAGTCGTAGACCGGCAGCTTCCCGTCCGTGCCCCGGTGGGCCTCCGCCCACGGCGCCCACTCGTGGACGCCGTTGCGGAGCATGGCCTCAGGATGGCTGGAGCCGACCACGATTCCGTACGCCTCGGCCAGTTCGGGGTTCTCCGGATACCTGTTGAAGAAGTCGGAGTACGGGTGCATGGCGGGCCACAGGTAGTTGGCCTTCAGACGGAGCAGCAGCTCGAAGACCTTCTTGTACGTTTCGGGGCCGATGTTCTTGTCGGTCTCCTGGGTGCGGTGGGACCACGTGGTCAGGTTCCGCTCGTCGTTGATGAAGATGCCCCGGTAGCGGACGGACGGTTCGTACCGCTTGAGCGGGCCGCGCGGAACCGTCACGGTGTCGTGGTGCTCGACGGGTACGTCGGCCCACCAGGACCAGGGCGAGACGCCGATCCGCTCCGAGGTGTCGTAGACGGCGTAGACGGTGCCGCGCCGGTCGCTCCCCGCGATCACCAGGGCGCGTTCCACTCCGGGCAGCGGACGGTCCACCACCTGGGTCACCGACGCCTCCCAACGACCGGTCACGCCGGAGGTGTTCAGACGCCCCTGGGCGATGAGCCGGTCGATGACCGGACTCGCGCCGATGGTGCCCACCAGGACCAGGTGCGCGGACTTCTCCAGCACGGTGTGCCGCAGGCGCGGGCGCACCCCGCTGACGCGTTCCACGTCCGCACACAGGTCGCCGGCCGCGCGGACGACGGCCGGGTCGTCCGCCGGGTCCACGAACAGGTCCACGGCGGCACCGTTCCGTACCAGGGGGAAGTCGGCCCGCCCGGACTCCGTGGCCCGCCCGGACTCCGTGGCCCGGGCGGCTGTGGCCAGGGTGCCGTGGAGCAACGGGGCCGTACCGACGGCTGCCATTCCTCGCAGGAACGACTTACGTGTCCACCAGTCCGATGGGCGGTGCGGCTCGTTGCGGGGCATGGGGCATCACCTTCCCGCGCCGCATCCTGGGACGGCTCCTCGTCCGGGACGCCGGCAGAACTGAGCGCGTGACTCGCTGAGGCGGAGGAGCAAGGGGGCGGCGGGGTGATGGCATGTACATAGCAAAAGCCGCTCGCTCGCCACCGTAAGCCAGCTCGGCTGGGGCGTCCAGATGCCGGAGGCCGGCGGCCCTGGCCGTACCGCGTGCCGTGCATCCGGTAGACGCCCTCTCTCCGTACGGAGGGGAAGGGGTGTCGGTATAGCCCGGGTGCAGGCGGCGTGCCAAGGCGCATCTCAGCCTTCTTTGCGTTGTCTTTGCTCTACGGGAACCCATCTACTCCTGGGGGCGTTTACCTGGTGGGTCGCGATGAATCGCGACCCACGGCGAAGGCCGGACAGACAGTCAGACAGCGGAAGTCGAGGTGGCAGCAGTGCCGATGTGGGACCGGATCAAGGACCAGGCCAAGAATCTCCAGCAGTCCCAGGGCGGTCGGGGATCGGGCGGGCACGGGCAGGGGAGCGGCCCCTTCGGACAGGGACAGCACGGCGGCAATGTGCCGGGACAGCACGGCGGCAGCGGGTCGGGCCACGGCTCGGGCTCGGCCTCCGGCGGCTCCAAGGCCCAGCTGATCGGCGTGCTGAAGAATCAGCTCGCGTCGGTCAAGACCGAGCTCAAGAGCGGCGCTTACAGGGACGCCAGCATGGCGATGTGCGCGCTGGTGGCCGCGGCCGACGGGCATGTGGAGCCGATGGAGCGGCAGCGAGTGGAGGAGCTGATCGTCTCCAACGAGGTCCTGCAGAACTTCCCGGCGGACCAGCTGCGCCAGCGGTTCAGCAAGCACGTGGACCGGCTCGTCGCCAACTTCCAGGTGGGCAAGGCGGAGGCGCTGCAGGAGATCGCCAAGGCCGCCAAGAAGCCGGCGGAGGCCCGCGCGGTCATCCAGACGGGCATGGTCATCGCCGGTGCCGACGGGTACTTCGAGCCGTCCGAGCAGCAGGTCATCCGTGAGGCCTGCAACGCCCTCGGCGTGTCGCCCACGGAGTTCGGTATCTGACGGATGGCCTCCGCCTCTTCCCGTTCGTCCCGGGGTGAGGGATCACCATGTCTCTCAGGGAACATCCGGTTGCTCCCCTGACGGTGCGGTCGGTGTGACGCCGAGGGCAACCGGGGAGGACGTGAGGCGCTGAGACGGAGTGCACCGGCGGACCTGGGAGCGGTTGCCGCCCCAGGCATCCGCCTCCGAGGTCCCCGAGGTTCCGAGAGTTCTTGAAGTTCCGAGGGTTCCTGAGGTTCCGAGGGTTCCTGAGGCTATAGACCGTCACGAACCATGGCGGCCACGATCTGGACGTGACGATCGCCCGCCGTGTTCGAGAACTCGTTCTCGTAGTTCAGGCCGTAGGGCCAGAAGTGTCCCCCACCGGCGGACAGTGTGGCGCCCGAACCGTCGAAGCGCTTGACGAGTGCCGTGGCCTCCGCGCCGCGCCAGGTTCCTCCATTGGTGAGGGAGGACCAGCCTCCACTGGTGCCCACGCCGATGGTGTGGGCTATCTCGTGCAGAGCGGTCCGCTCCGTCATGTAACCGCGGTTCCCGAAACGGATGGTTCCGTTGATGTTGCCGTCGGCGGTGGGCACGCCCGGGTCGTAGCGGACGGTGATGCTCTTGCCCAGGTCACTGATGTTGTTGTACCGGGCCACCGCGGCGTTCATGGCCGTGGTGATGAGGCCGTAGGCCGTCAACTGGTCCTGGGTGGGGTTGCTCGCCCGTTCGAGCGTCCAGGTGATGGTGGCCGCCGCCACCTGTTCCTGGGATCCCGAGGCGGCCCGTGGTAACGCCCGCTCAGTGGCCTGCGCGATGCCGGGACCGGCCAGTACGGCGCCTGCCAGTGTGGCGGCTGCCAGTGTGGCGATGACCGTCCGGTCGCGCCGGTCGCGCCGGAGTACGGCCGTTCGCTCGGCGGGCTTCGGGGTCCGTCGTGGACTCATGTGAGGGGATCCTCCTGTGGGGGTGTGCCGTCGAGTGCGGGGATGGCCATGGCTCCGGAAGCCCGGCGTCCGTAAGTATCCAGCCGGGAAATGTGGCGTCAAGAGGCCCCGCACACAGGGTGGTTCAGTCGTCGCGCCCGGCGGCCGGACCGGTCGACTTCCGGACGACGAGGTCCACCGACATGTCGAGCCGGACGGGAGCCAGTGACGGGTCGTCACTGACAGCGCCCAGGACGCGGATGCTCTCGGCGGCCATCTCCTCGAAGGGCTGGCGAACGGTGGTCAGAGCAGGGGCCGAGGACCTCGCGGCGTCGATGTCGTCGAATCCGACCACCGAGACGTCCTCCGGAACGCGTAGTCCGCGTTCGGCGCATGCCTCGATCACGCCCAGGGCCTGGAGGTCGTTTCCGGTCACGAAAGAGGTCGGGGTCCGGCAGTTGTCCAGCAGGGTGTGGGCGGCGCGCCGGGCCGGTTCCGCCTGGAAGCGCACGGAACGGATCAACGTGCGGTCCGGGCGGATGTCCGCCTCGCGCAGCGCCGAAAGGTATCCGCCGAAGCGCGCGCGACAGCAGACCAGGTCCAGGGGGCCGGTGATGAGTGCGATCCTCCGGTGGCCGAGAGCCGTGAGGTGCTGGGCCGCCAGCGTCCCGCCGCGCCACTGGGTGGCCCCGACGGCGTTCATCTCCGGGGGAGCGTCGCCGATCGTGTCGAGGACGACCGTGGGCAGACGGGCCTCGGCCAGTCGCCGGCGGACGTCGGGCGGCACAGGGGACAGGACGCATACGGCGCCGGCCGGCCGGTGGGCGAGCACGTGTTCCAGCCAGTCGGGGGCACCGTCGGCATGGCTGACGGTGAGCGGTCTGCCGGCCGCGCGGAGCACGGCCGAGAACCCGCGCAGGAGCGGCGCGTTGAGGGCACTGCTCACACTGCCGAACACCACCTCCACCGGCCCGTGGCGCGGCACGCGGCGATGCCACTGGTAGCCGGTTGCCGCGACGGCGTCCATGACCCGTTGCCGTAGTTCGGCGGAGAGTCCCGGCCGGCCGTTGAGCACCTTGGAGACGGAGCTCTGGGAGACGTTGGCGAGTTCGGCCACAGTGGTCATCCGTACGGTCGTCCGTCCGTTCATCGCGGTCTCCTTCAAGGGGGCACGTGCAAGGGGTCACGTGTGGACCGAGGGTCTCCCACCGACCGCGGTGGGCGGTGCGGTGCTGTCCCGGATCACGAGCGAGGTCGCGAGCTCGATCCGCCGCCCCAGCGACGAACCGGGCAGTGCCCGTTCCTGCGCGATGAGCCGTACTCCTTCCGCCGCCATTTCCGCCAAGGGCTGGCGGACCGTGGTCAGCGGCGGGGCGAGCATCGTGCAGATCGTGGTGTCGTCGAACCCGACGACGGCGAGGTCTTCGGGGATGCGCAGCCCGCGCGCGCGGGCCATCTGGTAGACGCCGGCGGCCTGCCCGTCAGAACCCGCGAAGACGGCGGTGGGCCGGTCCGGGAGGTCCAGCAGTGAGGCGCCGTGCGCGACTCCGCCCGTGAGGAGGAAGTTTCCGTAGCGGGTGAGGGCGGGGTCGGGGGCGAGTGAGAACTCGCGGTGCGCGGCGAGGTAGCCCTCGTGCCGCTCGCGGGTGCACCGGATCTCGGAGGGCCCGCCGATGAACCCGATGCGCCGGTGCCCGAGTTCGAGCAGGTGCCGGGTGGCGGCGGCTCCTCCCGACCAGTTGGTGGCTCCGACGGTCGGAATGGTGGGTTCGCTGGTGCCCACCGGATCGAGCAGGATGAGCGGGGCCGACAGATCGGCCAACGCGGCGATCTCGTCGTGGCGGGCGCGGGAGAGTACGAGGATCACGCCGTCCGTCGGGCGCGCCCTGCGGACGGCGATCCATTCGCGGATGCTGAAACGCGGATGGCTGGTGGTCGTGAGCGCGAGCGTGTACCCGAGGCCGAACGCGGTTGTCTGCACTCCGGATATGAGTTCCCCGGCCCAGGGTGTGGTGATTCCGTCGATGAGGACGTCGAGGACGCCGTCCTGCGGTCGCTGTCGCCCTTTGCGCAGTACATATCCGGTTTCCTTCGCCGCCCGTGTGACGCGGCCCCGGGTCTCCTCGGAGATATCCGGTGTGTCGGCGAGGACCCGCGACACCGTGGAGATCGAGACCCCCGCCGCCTTGGCCACCGCCGCCATCGTTGCCCGACCGGTCATGCCGGCTCCCTCTCGTAGAGCGCACTGACGGTACGGCTGTGCCGCAAATTCCCGCAATGGGTGGCGGAATATTCCGCCAACACCTCATGCAAACAACGCGTGATCCGCCAGTTCGCAACCGCTTCCTTGACACCCGTTTTTACCCGGACTTAGCGTCCGCGTCATGAATGTGCCGCAACTCTTACGGTCGGTTGCGGAGATCCACTTGCCGGGAATTGCGGGATGGCCCGCCGAACGCGGAGAAGTGATACGTGTCTGTTTCCGAGGGGCTGTCGGCGCCGGCGGCCAACGTCCGTCACTCAGTCGCCCGCCACTTCACCCGCCACTTCACCCACCACCTCGCGCAGCCAGGAGAGTTGTTCGCGCACATGCGCCGCGTCACCCCCTTCGTGCCCGTTGAAGGGGTAGGAGCGCATCTCCAAACGCGGTGCGTGACCGGCCAGTTCGCCGTAGCGGTTGAAGGCGGAGTAGACACCGCTGGGCGGACAGACCGTGTCGCGCAGCCCGACACCGAAGTGCGCCGGGGCCTGGGCACGACGCGCGAAGGAGGCCCCCTCCATGTAGGAGAGCGTGCGCAGTGCGGCCTCCGCCGCGCCGCGGTGCACCGCGAGGTACGCGGCGATCTCCGCGTAGGGACCGGCGCCCGCGAGATCCAGCGCGCGGCGGATGCCGCACAGCAGCGGAGCGCTCACCAGCACCGCCGCGAGGTCCGGGACGAGGCCAGCGACGGCCAGCGCGAGGCCGCCGCCCTGGCTGTTGCCGACCGCGGTCACCCGCGTGCCGTCCACGCCCGGCAGCGCGCGTACGGCGGCGACCGCGCGCACCGCGTCCGTGATCAGTCGCCGGTAGTGGTAGTCGTGCGGCGCGAGCAGGCCGCGCGCGGCGGGGCCGGGGCCACCGGGCGCGGAAGCGTGCGGGTCCGGGGTGTCGCCACCGCATCCGTACTGGTCACCCTGCCCTCTGTTGTCCATGAGCAGGTGCGCGAACCCGGCGGCGGCCCAGGTGATCCGTTCATGCGGGAGCCCGCGCCCGCGCCCGTACCCCGCGTACTCGACGACGGCGGGCAGGGAGTGCGACACCCCGGCGGGGCGCGTGTACCAGGCGCGCACCGGTTCGCCGGCGAATCCGCGGAAGGTCACGTCCCAGGTCTCGACCAGCCGCAGGCCGGTGTCCACGCGGCGCTCCGACACCACGGGGCCGGCCTGTCCCGCCTCCTTCAGGGTGTCCTGCCAGAACGCGTCGAAGTCGGCGGGCTCGTCGAGCACGGGGCGGTATCGCTGCAACTCGTCCAGGGGGAGATCGAAGGCGGGCACGGCACCTCGCAAGGTGGTCGGGGACGGCGCACAGCCGTCCGGCCGTTCCGCTGTCCGGTCGAACATTCCCGGAGGACGGTAACAGCCCCCAGGGGGAGTTGACGCCCCATTCGCAGGGCAACGGGTGCCCCCGGACGTACGCATGCACCGACCCTCGGACGTACCCACGCACCACCCGACCCACCCTCTGCGGACGGGCCCCGCGCCCGGCCACCCACCCCCGCCCACACCACGGAGGCCCGAGCATGAGCACCTCCACCGCACTGGACCCGCCGCCGGACGGCACCCGGAAACCCCCGCACAGCCCGCCGGAGCCGCGGGCGGCCGATGCGCGGCGCCCACCCAGCAAGCCGCCTTCCGCGAGCCGCACCTGGCGCCAGGCGCTGCGCCGTGACTGGCAGTTGTACTCACTGGTGGTGCTGCCGCTGCTGTTCTTCCTGGTCTTCCGCTACCTGCCGATGATCGGGAACGTGATCGCCTTCCGCCGCTTCCAGCCGGGTGGTTCGATCCTGGGCGAGGACTGGGTGGGCCTGCGCTATGTGCACATGTTCCTCAGCGACCCCACCTTCTGGCAGGTCTTCACCAACACACTGTGGCTGGGCGCGCTCACGCTCGTGTTCTGCTTCCCGATCCCGGTCGTGCTGGCGCTGCTGCTCAACGAGGTGCGTACACGCGCGCTGAAGCGGTTCGTGCAGTCGGTGTCGTACCTCCCGCACTTCCTCTCCGTTGTGATCATCGCGGGCATCACCATGCAGATCCTCGCCACGGACGGACCCGTCAACCACGCGCTGCGGACATTCGGTCACGCGCCGGTCCCATTCCTCCAGGAACCGGAGTGGTTCCGCACCGTCTACGTCGGATCGGAGATCTGGCAGACCGCCGGCTGGGGCACGATTCTCTACCTCGCCGCGCTCACCACCGTCGACGACGAGTTGTACGAGGCGGCTCGTATCGACGGCGCCAACCGCTGGCAGCAGATCTGGCACATCACCCTGCCCGGCATCCGCCCCACCATGATCACGCTGCTGATCCTCAACATCGGCACGTTCATGGCGGTGGGATTCGAGAAGATCATGCTGATCTACAACCCGCTGACCTACCCGACCGCCGACGTCATCTCCACGTATCTGTACCGCGCCGGTGTGGAGTCCAACAGCTTCAGCTACGCCGCCGCGATCGGCCTGTTCGAGGCGGTCATCGGCCTGGTGCTGATCTTCTCCGCGAACCACCTCTCGCGTCGCACGGTGGGGACGAGCCTGTGGTGACCGCGCCGGGCGGCCCTCAGCGCCGCACTCCGCGCCCGCGCATCTCGGTGCACGAGCCCTCCCGCGGCTACCGCGTCTTCCAGTGTGTGAACGGGCTGGTCCTGACCGGGGTCGTGGCCGTGACCCTCTACCCCTTCGTGAACATCATCGCCCGCTCCCTCAGCGCGGAGGACCGTATCCGGGCCGGCCAGGTGAACCTGCTGCCCGAGGGCTTCAACCTGACCACGTACCGCCTCGTCGTCTCGGACGGAATGTTCTGGCGGAACTACGGCAACACCGTGCTCTACACGGTCGTGGCCACCGTCATCGCCATGGTGCTCACCACCTGCTACGCGTACGTCCTCTCGAAACAGCGCCTGAAGGGCCGCAACGCGCTGATCGGCATCGCTGTCTTCACCATGTTCTTCTCCGGCGGCCTGATCCCGAACTACGTCCTCATCAGCAGCCTCGACATGAAGAACACACTGTGGGCGCTGGTGATCCCGAACGCGATCAGCGTCTTCAACCTGCTCGTGATGAAGGCCTTCTTCGAAAGCCTGCCGTCCGAACTCGAAGAGGCCGCGCAGATCGATGGTCTGAGCACCTACGGCATTCTGTTCCGCATCGTGCTGCCCCTTTCCAAAGCGGTGATCGCGACGATGGTGCTCTTCTACTCGGTCTCCTTCTGGAATTCCTGGTTCGGCGCCTTCCTCTACATGGACAGGGCCGAGTTGATGCCGGTCACGGTCTATCTCCGCAACATGATCGCCGGCGCGACCGGCGGCGGAAACGTCGGCGCCCAGACGGAGCAGCTCACCCAGGTGGGGGCGAACATCCAGGCCGTCACCATCCTGCTCACCGCACTCCCCATCCTCGCGGTCTACCCGTTCGTCCAGCGTTACTTCGTCTCCGGCGTCACGCTCGGCGCGGTCAAGGGCTGACGTCACAAGCCCGGCCGGCCGCCACGGAGAAACACATCGCATTCGGAACAGAGGAGCAATCGTGAAGAACTCCGGACAGCTCTCGCGGCGGGGCCTGCTCGCCGCCGCCGGATTCGCCGGCCTCACCGTTCTCGTCGGCTGCGGCAGCGGTGCGGACGACGCGGACGCGAAGGACCTCTCCGGGAAACAGGCCGGAGCGATGAAGAAGTACGGAGTGGGGGACCGGTTCAAGGCCACCGAGCCGCTCTCGTTCACCATCCTCCACAACAACATGCCGACCTATCCGCTCAAGGAGAGCTGGCTCTTCTGGAAGGAGCTGACCAAGCGCACGGGCGTCACGCTGAAGGCGACCGCCGTCCCCTACAGCGACTACGAGAAGAAGAGAGGCCTGCTCATCGGCGCGGGGGACGCGCCCTTCCTCATCCCCAAGACGTATCCGGGTGCGGAGACCGCGTTCGTCTCCTCCGGGGCCATCCTCCCGGTCAGCGAGTACACGCACCTGATGCCGCACTTCCAGGACAAGGTCAGGAAGTGGGGGCTGGAGGGCGATCTGGACTCCATCCGGCAGTCCGACGGCAAGTACTACCTTCTGCCGGGCCTGCACGAGAAGGTGAGGGTCGGCTACTCTCTGACCCTGCGCACCGACGTGCTGGAGGAGGCCGGGCTCGATCTGCCGACCACCTGGGACGAGGTCCACGAGGTGCTGAAGGGCCTCAAGGAGGCCCACCCCGGCGTGTATCCCTTCTCCGATCGCTGGAACCAGCCCGAGCCGGGCGGCGCGCTGCTGAACTTCCTCGCCCCGTCCTACGGCACCAAGGGCGGCTGGGGCTACCAGAACGCCACCTGGGACGCCAAGGCGCAGGAGTTCGTCTTCACCGGCGCCATGGACGAATACCGTCAGATGCTCGCGTACTTGAGGGAGCTGGTGTCCGACGGCCTGGTGGACCCGGAGAGCTTCACCCAGTCCGACGACCAGGCCAAGCAGAAGCTCTTCGGCGGCAAGTCCTTCGTGATCAGCGGCAATCCGCAGGTCCTGGCGGACGAGTACCGCATCAACCTGGCGAAGCAGATCAAGGGCGCGTCCATAGAGATGATCCCGGTGCCGGTCGGTCCGGCCGGCCCCGTGGTCGCGGGCAGCCGCCTGGAGAACGGCATGCTGATCTCCAGCAAGGCTCTGAAAAGCGCGGACTTCGTCGCGATGATGCAGTTCGTGGACTGGCTGTGGTATTCGGACGCCGGGCAGGAATTCACCAAGTGGGGCGTCAAGAACGTCACTTACACGACGTCCGGACCCGGCCGGTACGAACCCCTCGACGGCATCAAGATCCTGGGCCTGAACCCGGAGGCGGAGAAGGACCTGCAGAAGGACTACGGATTCTCCAACGGCGTCTTCTCCTACGGCGGCAACTGGTCCCTGGTCTCGTCCTCCTTCACCGCGGACGAGAAGACCTTCCAGGACTCGATGGCCCGGCGCAAGCGGCTCCCCGTCGAGCCCGCCCACCCGCTCCAGGCCATGGAGCAGGAGCAGGCCACGCTCTGGGAGACCCCGCTGAAGGACCACGTCAAGCAGAACACCCTTCAATTCGCCCTCGGCAAGCGCCCGTTGTCCGAATGGGACGACTACGTCACCGAACTGAAGGCCAAGAACATGCGGCAGTTCATCGACGTGACCAACAAGGCGTACGAACGCTTCCGGAAGGAGCAGGGCCGCCGATGACGGGCGCGGCTCCACGCCACCGCGGACCGGACCGTCCGGCCCTTGCCCCCGCACGAGCCCCGGACCGTGCGGCCGCGACGAGCGCGCCCGAGGCGGCCCGCCGCCACACCTTCGGCACGGGAGCGCTCTCCCGCGCCGCTGCCCTGGTCCACACCCTGCTCACGGTCGAGCTGATGGTGCTCGTGGCCGCCTCGCCAGGCCTGGTCGCCCTGCTCTTCCTGTCCCGCTCCGCGTCCAACCTGCCGCTCGCCGCCGTCTGTCTGCTGCCGCTCGGCCCCGCCCTGTCCGCCGGGCTGTACGCGCTCCACCGCCGCGGCCGGGACCTCACGGAGCTCCGTCCGGCCCGCGCGTACGCGCGCGGCTGGCGGCTGAACGCCGCGCCCGTGCTCAAGCTGTGGGCGCCACTGCTCGCCTGGCTCTGCGTCATCGGCTTCTCGCTCGCCCATTTCCCCGCTTCGGGCCTGCCCCGCTGGTGGGCCTGGCTGCTGGTGCTCACCGGCCTGGTGTCGGCGCTGTGGGGGACGTACGCGCTCGTACTCGCCTCGCTCTTCACGTTCCGTACCGCCGACACCGCGCGCCTGGCCGCGTACTTCCTGCTCCGGCACGGCGGGGCCACCCTCGGCACCGCCTCCCTGCTCGCCCTCACCGGCGGCCTCACCGTGCTCTTCACCGAGGTCCTGCCCGCCCTGCTCGCCGCCCCCGCGCTGCTCTGCCTGCTGAACACGATCCGCCCGGTGACCACCGAGGCCCAGGAGGACTTCACCGTATGACCACCCCCACGACCGACAAGATCCCCTACGGCGGTGACTACACCCCGGAACAGTGGCCCGAACCCGTCCGGGACGAGGACCACCGGCTGTTCGGCGAGGCCCGCATCGACACCCTCACCGTCGGTGTCTTCATCTGGTCGCTCACCCAACCCGCCGAGGACACCTACGACTTCACCGTCCTCGACGGCATTCTCGACCGCGCGGCGGCCGAAGGCAGGCGCGTGTGCCTCGCCACCGGCACCGCCGCACTCCCGCCCTGGCTGGCGCGTGCCCATCCCGAGGTCAACCGCACCGACTTCGAGGGCCGCCGCCACCGCTACGGACAACGCCACAACTTCTGCCCCAGTTCACCCGCGTACCGGCGGCTCGCCGCCGCACTCGCGGACCGCCTCGCCGAGCGCTACGCCGACCACCCGGCCCTGCTCGCCTGGCACATCAACAACGAGTACGGCGGGGCCTGTTACTGCGACCTGTGTGCCGCGGCGTTCCGCGTCTGGCTGCGCGAGCGGCACGGCACCCTCGACGCTCTCAACGACGCCTGGTGTGCGGTCTTCTGGTCGCACCGCTACACCGACTGGGACGAGATCGAGCCGCCCAGCGCCCTCACCGAGCACTGGCGCGGCCCCGACCACACCGCCTTCCAGAGCATCACCCTCGACTACCACCGCTTCACCACGGACGCCCTCCTCGGCTGCTTCCGCGCCGAGAAGGACGCGATCCGACGTCACGACCCGCGCACACCGGTCACCACCAACTTCATGGGCGCGTACCGGCCGTTGGACTACCACCGCTGGGCGCCCCACCTCGACTTCGCCTCCTGGGACAGCTATCCGCCGCTCGACGCCCCGCCCACCCGGGCCGCCCTCGGGCACGACCTGATGCGCGGCCTCAAGGGCGGCGCGCCCTTCTGGCTCATGGAGTACACCCCCTCCACCACGGCCTGCCGCGACGTGAACCCGCTCAGGCGCCCCGGTGAGCTCCGACTGGCAACCTGGCAGGCCATCGCCCACGGCGCGGACGCCACCCTGTACTTCCAGATGCGCTCCTCACGCGGCGCCTGCGAGAAGTACCACGGGGCGGTCATCGGCCACGCCGGACGCGACGACACCCGCGTCTTCCGCGAAGTCGCCGCTGTGGGAAGGGAGTTGGCGGAGCTGGGACCGGCCACCCTTGGCGCGCGCACTCCGGCCCGTACCGCCCTTCTCTTCGACTGGGACAGTTGGTGGGCGCTGGAGTTCTCGGACGGGCCGTCACGCCTCGTGCGCTACCAGGAGGTCGTCCACGCGTACTACCGGGCCGCCCGTGAGGCGGGCGCCGACGTGGACGTGGTCGCGGTGACCGCCGATCTCACCCCCTACGACGTGGTACTCACCCCCGCCCTGCACATGGTGAAAGGCGACCTCGCCACGCGCCTGGAGTCCGTCGCCGCCCGTGGTGGCACCGTCCTGACGACCTTCCTCTCCGGCCGCGTCGACGAGCACGACAACGCCTTCCTCACCGACGTTCCCGGCCCGCTGGCCGGCCTCATGGGCGTCCGCGTCGACGAGTGGGACTCGCGCCCCGCCGGCACCGTCAACCCGGTCGTACTCGGCACGGGCGACGAAGCCCTGCACACCGAGGCACGTCTGGTCTTCGAGATCGTGCTTCCGCGTGGCGCCGAGCCGGTCGGCACCTACCAGGCCGACTTCTACGCGGGCACTCCGGCGGTCACCCGGCACCGCGTCGGCGAGAGCGGGGGCGAGGGCTGGTACGTCGCGACCGCGCTCGACCAGCCGGGCGTCGACTGGGTGGTACGCCGCGTCCTCGCCCGCCACGGACTCGTGGGTCCGTACGCCGGCCACCCCTCGGTCGAAACCGCCGCCCGCGTCACCCCCGACGGCACCCACCTGTTCTTCCTGCTCAACCACGCGCCCGACCCGGTGTCCGTGAACGTCCACGCGACGGCCGTGGACCTGCTCACCGGCAAGCGGGCCGAGCGCGGTGAGGCGCTCACGTTGGACCCGCGCGGGGTCCGCGTTCTGCGCGTGGAATAGCGCGTGCCGGGACAGCGGCGTACCGACGCGGCGGCCCCGGGACGTCAACGCCCCCGGTGCCGCCGCGTGTTCAGTGGATCCGGCGCCCGCGTGCGTCCGGCACACCGGACTTGCGGAAGAAGTACGTGTTGATCTGGTCGCACCACTCACGCGCGCCGCGCAACTGCTCCTCGTAGCGCTCCGCCGCCCGCGCATGCCGTGCCGGATCCACCAGATCCGCGAGTCCGGCCCACACCCGACGTGCCTCCTCGACCTCCGTCACGCCGTCGAAGTGCGTGTCGTAGATGTGCTGGATCACCGTGTCGCCGCTGTGCAGCACATGTCCGTACGGCACGTGGTGGAAGAAGAGCAGCAGCTCGTCCGGGCAGGTCCCGGGCGACTCGTACACCTCCGCCCACGGCTTCGCGTACTGCCCGGCGAACCCGGTGCCGGTCGTCCGGCTGCGGTTGACGCCGACCCCGTCCCGGTCGGCGAAGTGGTACGTGCCCCACGGGCTGTACTCGTAGCCGTCCACGCCCGGCCCGTAGTGGTGCCCCGGCTGCACCATGAAGCCGACGCCGAGCGGCGCCGTGTACTTCTCGTACGTCCGCCAGGAGCCGTCCAGGACCGCGCGCAGCCCGCCGCGCAGCCGCTCGGGACCGGCAGTCTCCTCAGGTAAGAAGGACAGCTCGATCCACTCGTCCAGGACGGCGCGCGGATCCGCGTCGGGCCGCCACGCCAGCCGGCCGGCCGCGTACAGGTTGGCCTGTGCCAGTGGATGCCCGGTCCAGAACGGGTCGTCACCCGCGTTCGACACCGCCACCAGGCCACCGCCGCGCACCAACTCCCCGACGCTCGGGCGCTCCTCGCCCTCGGGGCGGAACCGCAGTACCTCGCTCCACATCGGGCCGAGCCAGCACACGTGCCGCTGCTGGCCCGTGTACTCCTGGGTGGCCTGAATCTCCACCGCGAGGCGGGTGTCGGGCATCGCTCCGATCACCGGGGAGACGGGCTCGCGCACCTGGAAGTCCAGCGGCCCGTGCTTCACCTGGAGCACCGCGTTCCGCGCGAACTCGCCGTCCAGCGGGGCGAAGTGGTCGCAGGCCGCGCGTGCCCGGTCCGTCGACCGGTCCCGCCAGTCCTGCCGGTGGTTGTAGACGAAGGCCCGCCAGTGCACCGTACCGCCGTACGGGGCGAGCGCCCCGGCCAGCAGGTTGGCGCCGTCCGCGTGGCTGCGGTCGTAGGCGAACGGGCCGGGCTGCCCCTCGGAGTCGGCCTTCACCACGTACCCGCCGAAGTCGGGTATCGCCGCGTACACCCGGCCGGTCGTCTCCGCCCACCAGTCGGCCACCGCCTCGTGCGACGGGTCGGCGGTGGGCAGGCCGCCGAGCTGGACGGGAGCGGCGAAGGAGACCGACAGATGCGTCCGGATACCGTACGGGCGCAGCGCGTCCGCGATCGTGGCCACCTCGCCGACGCGGTCGGTCAGCAGGTGCGCCTCGGCCTCGTGCACGTTCACGTTGTTCACGGCGACCGCGTTGATGCCGCACGCGGCCAGCAGCCTGCCGTACCAGCGCACCCGCGCCAGTTCGTCCCGTGCGCCCCGCGCCAGGCCGTCCCGCCAGAAGAGCGAGCCACCGGCGTATCCCCGCTCCACCTGGCCCATCACCGGATGTACGGCCACGTTGTCCCAGTGGTCCAGCATCCGCAACGCCAGCGCCGGGCGGTGCACTTCACGTGGCCGCTCGCCCCGGAAGACCGCCTCGCCGAGCCGCACCAGATGGAACAGCCCGTACAGCAGCCCGGCTTGACCGGCGGCCCTCACCCGTGTGACACCGCCGGCCCGTTCCAGCGCGAACCCCTCGTTCCCGAGCGCGTCGCGGTCGTCGCCTTCGCCCGCCTCCAGCACCACGTCGTACGGCTCGCCCCGGGTCCGCGCGTCTCCGACGACCTGACCGCCGAACAGCGCGCAGGCGTACGCCACTTCGCCCCGCACCGTGTCCACCAGCGGTCCCGTACCGGAGATCAGCGTGCGCCGGGACCCGAGGTGGCGGAACGCCTCGGGCGGCAACCACGCCGGGTCGACGCCGCTGGGCAGCTCGGGCACGGATACGGGTTCGGACGCGGATGAGGGCACTCGGCCTCCTGGTCGGTGTGGTCGAGCTCGCCGGACCGCCCGGTGGCGAGCGGCCCACGTGTGTAGTACCCCTGCCCGGATGCCAGGTACTCCCGGTACCGTCGTAGGACGCAAGGCACACCGGTAAGAAGGACAAGGGAGAGATGCGGCATGAACCCTTTTGACGACCCTGACGCCGAGTTCCTGGTCCTGGTGAATCACGAGGGGCAGCACTCCCTCTGGCCGGGCTTCGCCGAGGTCCCGGACGGCTGGAACGTCGCACACGACCGCGACACCCGCGAGGCGTGCCTCGGCTACATCGAGGAGAACTGGACGGACATGCGTCCCAAGAGTCTCGTCGAGGCGATGGAGGGCTGAGCGCCGCCCCGTTACGTGCGGAACAGCCTGCGGTGAAACCGTAGTTCGTCGGGGCGGCACCAACTCGGTGCGTGACCGATGCGCGAAGACACCGCTACCGAATTCGCCGACCGGACAGCGGCGCGACGACCGTGCCGCTGAGCCGGTCCGTCCACCGGTGTCCGGTCGCCCTCACGCGAGGCTGCTCCGCAGTGCTCGGACCTCGGCGTCCAGCTCGGTCTCACGGGCGACGATCTCCTTCACCGCCGTCAGCGCCTCTTCGGCGCGGTGCGGCGGAATGACGATGACACCGTCGTGGTCGGCGGCGACGATGTCGCCGGGGTTCACCACGACGCCGCCGATGGCGACCGGTTCGCCGATCGATCCCGGCCCGTTCTTGAACGGACCGGCGGGCGTGAGCCCGCGTGCGAAGACCGGGACGCCGAGCTCCTCGATGATCGCGCTGTCGCGCACGTAACCGTCGACCACCGCGCCGACGGCACCGTACACGGCGAACCGCTGGGCGAGGTTGTCGCCGACGATGGCGCGGCCGTCATAGCCGAAGGCGTTGATGACGAGGATGTCGCCGGGGCGGATGTGCTCCAGCGCGGCGATCACGGCCTTGTTGTCGCCCGCGACGGTGAGGACCGGGAGCGCTGTGCCGACGGCCTTGGCCCCGGTCCAGATCGGTGCGATGCCCCCGTCGACGATGTTCAGCCGGTCGAGGGCGTCGCCGAGATTGGCCACGGAGTGCTCGCGGAGCTCATCGAGCACATGGCGGTCGACGCGGTGCCACGCGGCGTTGACTCGTACGTTGTCGTGGGACATCACGGTCTCCTTCGGATGGTGGGCAGGCGAGGCAGGCGGGGTGGGCTGCCGGTGCGACGGGTCGCTGTCCCGTCGGTGGGGGCTGTGGCATCCCCCGGAGGCATCCCCGGCCCAGAAAATGCGAAATCTTTCGCGTTTCGTGAGAGCAAGAGACAGTGTGCATCCATCCGCGCTGTGAGGCAAGAGTCGATGGGGGCCGGATGTCCCTGGTCGGGGGCGGAAGCCTGGTGGAAGCGCAAGGTGAACGCTGGGGCAACGCAGACCCTTGACCGCTTCGGAATGCGAATCTATTCTCATTCGCAATTCAAGTCGCAACTTGGCTCCGGTGCTTTTCAGCGGCCCTGTGCCGTGACGTCTTCTCCTGGCCCCACTCGGGTGCGTGAGGACGGCCTGAGCCGAACAACGCGGTGCGTCGTGGCCCCGTAATCGGCGAGGCCATGACGCGCTGTCACGACGGCGGGTCCGGCATCGGGCACCACAAGCCGTCGATGGATGGGCCCCGAACAGCGCCGAGGCCGCACAACTCCGCCGAGACGCCGTCGTCGCCTTCCCACGAGGACCTGGAACGTCGGCGCACCACCTCGGCACAGGGCGAGGGCCGGCAGCGACCACGTTCAGCGCACGATTCTCAGGACACCGTTCCAGGAGTCCGCGACACCGAAAGTGAACGTAATGACAACGTCAGATCGGCTCGGCACAACGTCAGATCGGAACGAGACCGCGTCGGATCAGCCCGACGCGACAGAGGTCGACGTCGTCACCGCGAACGGCAAGGTCGTCCGCAAGGCCACCGTCGCCGGCGCCATCGGCTCCTTCGTGGAGTGGTACGACTACGGCATCTACGGCCTGCTCGTCACCTACCTCGCGATCAACATGATGGGCGAGGCCGAGGCCGGAGGGCTCTTCCTCACCAACGTCGGTTTCCTGGTCAGCTTTATCGCGCGCCCCTTCGGCAGCGTCATCTGCGGATACCTCGGGGACAAGATGGGGCGCAAGTCCCTCCTGGCCACCCTCCTGGTGCTCATCTCCACCGCGACAGCCGCCATCGGCCTCATCCCGTCCTCCGCCGCCATCGGTGTCGCCGCGCCCGTCCTCCTGGTCCTGCTCCGTGTGCTGCAGGGCTTCTCGGCGGGCGGCGAGGTCGCCGGCGCCATGTCCTTCGTCGGGGAGTACGCCCCGGACGCGCGCCGCAACTACATGATGAGCTTCATCGCCGTCGGCTCGTTCGTCGCCCTCATGTTCGGCAGTGCCTTCTCCGCCATCCTCATCACCACACTCGGCGATGACGCGATGACCTCCTGGGCCTGGCGGGTTCCGTTCCTCCTCGCCGTCCCGCTCGGCTACGTCGGCTTCTACATCCGCCGCCAGTTGGAGGAGACCCCGCACTTCACGGCGCTGCGCGAACAGAACACCGTCGTGCGCAACCCGCTGAAGGCCGCGCTGACCTCGCCGCGGCACCTGAAGGCGATCGCGCTCACGATCTTCCTGCCCGCGCTCAACGGACCCGGCTACTACCTGCTGTTCGTCTACATGCCGACGTACTTGAAGACCTCGCTCGGCGAACACAACTTCTCGATGCTGCGGGCGCTCATGGTCACCGCGGTCAGCCTGATCGCCATCGTGATCTGTATCCCGCTCATGGCCCGGCTGTCGGACCGCGTCGGCCGCAAGCCCGTGCTGACCCTGTCCGCGGTCGCGATGGCCGTGGTCTCGTACCCGATGTTCCTGCTCATCACGACCGGCGAGTTCGCCCTCGCGTGCGTCGGCACCACCGTTCTCGCGATCGCGTTCTCCGGCCACGCGGCGGTGGTGCACACTGTGCTCGCCGAGCTCTTCCCGACCACCGTGCGCTACTCCGCGTACAGCATCGGGTTCAGCATCTCGACGATCATCTTCGGCGGCAGCGCCCCGCTCCTGATGACCGAGCTCATCGAGTCGACCGGGTCCAACCTGATCCCGGCGTTCGCCTCCATCATCACCGCGGCGATCACCCTGGTCACCCTCGCGTTCCTGCGCGAGACCAAGGGCCGGCCGCTCGCGACCCACTGACTCGCATCCCACTGACTCGCATCCCACTGATCCGTGTCCCACTGAACTCGCATCCCACCGAACCGCCACCACTCCGGGAGACACCATGGGAATCAACTCGGTAGCCGTCGTCGCCGACCTCGGCGAGAGCTTCGGCAACTACACGATCGGCGACGACGGCGCCCTGCTCGGCCTCGTCAGCTCGTCGAACATCGCCTGCGGCTTCCACGCCGGTGACCCGCGCATCATGGACCGGACCGTCGCCGAGTGCGTCGCCCGCGGCATCGAACTCGGCGCCCACCCCGGATACCCCGATCTCGTCGGATTCGGCCGTCGGCTCATCGAGGCGTCGGAGGAGGAGATCCGTACCGATGTCCTCTACCAGATCGGGGCGCTCGACGCCTTCGCCCGCGTGCACGGCGGCACGATCAGCCATGTGGCCCCGCACGGGCGCATGGGCTCGATCGCGCAGACCGACGCCAAGCACGCCCGTGCCATCACGGACGCGATCGCCGCGTACAACTCCGACTACATCGTCATCTGTCAGCGCGGCCTGCTCGCCGAGGAGTCGCGCAAGCGCGACCTGGAAGTCGGTTACGTGTTCCTCGCGGACCGGGGATACGGCGACGACGGCATGCCCGTACCGCGCTCGCACGAGCAGGGCCTGGTCTTTGACCCCGAACTCATCGGCGAGCGGTCCGTCCAGGTCGTGCGGGACGGCACCGTGCGTTCGGTCGACGGCAACGTGGTGCCGCTCGGTCACGACGCCGATGTGCTGCTGCTGCACGGGGACCACCCCACCGTGCTCCAGAACGGCACCTCGCTGCGTGCCGCACTCGACGCGGCGGGCGTCCGCGTCACGGGCCTGCGGGACGTCCTGGCGGAGAAGGCGGAGGTGGCGCTCGCCCGTTGAGGGGTGAGCGCGTGATCTTCCATGACCACAGCACAGTTGGCCACCGTCGCCGTCACCGTCGAGCCCTTCGGGGACTCGGCGGTGATGGTGACCGTTCCCCATGCCGACCAGGCGATCCGCAGGGCCGCGATCATCACCTTCCGCGACCGGTTCCTGGCGTACCGCCCTCACGGCGTGCTCGACGTCGCCTCCGGACTCGAGTCGCTGCTCATCGAGTTCGACCCGCTGGAGACCGCGCTCCCGCACGTCGTGTACGCGGCCCGGCTGCTGGCGGAACGGATGCCGGCCGGCGAGCGGGCACGGCCGCGTCCGGTCCGCCGGTTCGCCATCCCGGTCGTCTTCGACGAGGAGGCCGGGCCTGATCTGGCGTCCGTCGCCGAGGAAGTGGGTCTGGCCCCGGCCGAAGTGGTCGAGGCGATCGCGGAGTCCACGTTCACGATCTCTCTCCTGGGCGCGGCGATGGCTCCGATGATGGACGGGCTCAGGGTGCCCAGGCCCGTACGCCGACGCGCCGAGCCGCGCACGGACGTCGCGCCCGGAGCGATCATGATCGCCGGTACCAACGCGATCATCCAGCCGTTCCCCGGGCCGACCGGCTGGCGAGTGGTCGGACGTACGCCGCACACCGTCGTCGACATCTCCCGCCCGGACCCCGTCTCGTTCGGTACGGGCGACCTCGTGCGGTTCGTCCCCGTCACGAGGGACGAGGCGGCGGCGCTGGACGCGGGCTTCCTGCTGCCGACGGAGGTGCCGGTATGACGACCGTGGGCCTCGACATCACCGGTACGGGATGGATCACGACGTTCCAGGATCTCGGCCGCCGGGACGCCGAGCGCCGCGGTGTCCCCACCGGGGGCGCGGCCGACCAGCACTCCGCGGTCGTCGCGAACATCCTCGTGGGCAATGCGCGCGGCGCGACGTTGATCGAGAACCTCGGAGGCGAACTGGCGCTGGTCCCCGACGGAGACGTCCTGGTCGCCGTGACCGGCGCCCCCGCGCAGGTGACCGTCGGCGACGTACCGGTCGACGGCTGGTCGCCGGTGGCGGTGCCGGCGGGGCACGAGATCCGGGTCCGCTGCGACGTCGGCCTGGGAACCCGTACGTACCTGGCCGTGAACGGCGCGCTCGCCGCGGAGACCTTCCTCGGCAGTGCGGCCCCGGACGCGCGGATGGGGTTCGGGCAGATCCTCGCCCGCGGAACGAGAGTGCTGCTGGAGACGGAGTTCCGGGGTTTCCGGCGCGGGGTCTTCGAGCCGCCGTTGTTCCGGCTCCCCGTCCCCACCCTGCGCTGTGCGGAAGGGCCCTGGGGCATCGACGTCGTCGAGAGCCAGGGGATCCACGCGATTCCCGGGGTCCGTGAGGTGATCGAGGCGTCGGCGTATGTCGTCACCGCGCGCTCCAACCACGTCGGCCTGCGGCTCGACGGGCCGGTGGTCCACCCGGACACCGACACCGAGATCGTGTCGCACGGGGTTCCGATCGGGGCCCTCCAGATTCCGCACGCGGACGAACTCATCGTCCTCGGCAGATACCGGAGCCTGACGGCCGGCTATCCGATCGTCGGAGTCGCCTCACGGGCGTCGCTCCCTCTGCTGGGGCAGGCCGGGCCGGGCCGGGAGCTGCGGTTCCGCTGGGTCGACCGTGAGACCTCGCTCCGCGGCCACGCGGAGCGGGAGAGCGAGGTGCGAGCGCTTGAGCGCGCGGTGGCCCAGGCATTCGGCGCATTGGGCTTCGCGACACCCTTGCCCGGACGATAGATGAGAAGTTATTCTCATTTGGAATTCAAATCTCAGATTGTTCACATCCCGGATTGTTCATGGATCAGCTTGTTCATGGAGGAGGAACGGTGACGTTGGCCGGCAAGACCGCGCTCATCACAGGAGCCGGCAGTGGAATGGGGCTCGAGACCGCGAGGCTTCTCGCCCGTGACGGCGCCACCGTCGTACTCGTCGGCCGTCGGCAGAAGGCGCTCGACGACGTCCGGGACACGATCCACGCCGACGGCGGAACCGCCCACGCGATCGCGGCGGACATCACCCGCCCCGACGACGTGACGCGCGTCATCGACCGTGTCCACGCGGAAATCGGCCCGGTCGACATTCTGATCAACAACGCGGGAAGCGCCTCGTCGGTGCTCAACCCGCAGTGGCTGCCGCACGACGAGTGGCGCCACGTTCTCGACGTGAACCTCACGGCGGTCTTCCAGCTCACCCAGGCCGTGCTCCCCGACATGCTCGGCCGCGGCACCGGAACGATCGTCACGGTCTCCTCGCTCGCCGCCGTCAACCCCAACCTGCTCGGCGGGGCCGCCTACGGCGCGGCCAAGGCAGGTGTCCGCAACTTCATGACCTTCCTGCACAACACCTTCCGCAACCAGGGGCTGCGGGCCATCACCGTGCTGCCCGGCGAGGCGGACACCCCCATCCTCGACGACCGGGCCCGGCCGCCGGCCACCGAGGAACGCGCCCACATGGTGCGGTCCGAGGACGTGGCGGAGGCGATCCGTCTCGCGGTCACACTTCCCCAGCGGGTCGTCCTCCAGGAGATCGTCGTGGCCCCCACCCGGCAGCGCGACACCTCCGCCGACATCGAGATCAGCCGCTGGGCGGGCGCTCCCGCCGGCGCCTCACCCCACAACTGACCACTTCTCGCCTCCAGCTCTCGCCTCCAGCTCTCGTCTCCAGGAGGAGCCGCATGCCGCCCACCACCGCCACAACGCTGCCCCCCTTCGCACCCGCCGACGCCGTCGCCCGGATCGCCGCGGCCTCCCGCCGGACGCAGCAACCGCAGTCCGGAGGCGACCTCGTCTCCCTCGCCATGGGCGAGCCCGACTTCGACACACCTGAGCAGGTGACCGAGGCGGCCCACGCCTCGCTGCGCGCCGGGCGCACCCACTACTCGCCGCTGCTCGGCGAACCGGCGTTGCGCGAGGCGCTCGCCGAGAAGCTCGCCGCCGTCGCCGGGGCACCGGTCTCCGCCGCCGACCTCCTGATCACCCAGGGCGGAACCGCCGGTCTCGCCGCGTCGATCCTCGGCATCGTCAACCCCGGCGACAAGGTGGTCGTCCCCGACCCCACGTACTCCCTCTACGCCGACCTGGTGAGCATGGCCGGAGGCGTCGTCGTGCCCGTACCGCTCGGGCCGGACCTGCACTGGGACCTCGACCGGCTGGCCGACGCCCTCACCGGCGCGAAGCTCTTCGTGTTCTGCAACCCGGGCAATCCGACCGGCATCGTGCACGGCCGCGACGAACTCGAAGCGCTCGCCGGCCTGCTCGACGGCACGGACACGATCGTCATCTCCGACGAGGCGTACTCCGACCTCGACTACACCGGCCGGCCGTTCACCTCCGCGGTCTCGGTCGACGGCCTGCGCGACCGTACGGTCTACTGCCAGACCTTCTCCAAGAGTTACGCGATGACCGGCTGGCGCGTCGGCTACCTCTGGGGCCCGTCGCCGCTCATCCAGGCCTCCGCGCGCATCCACAACACCTTCAACGGGTCCATGAACACCGTCGTCCAGGACGCCGCGCTCGTCGCGGTGCGGACCTGTGACGCCGACATCGCCAGGATGCGTGCCGCGTACGAGCGTCGCGGCGAGATCATGCGCGCGGAACTGGCCGCGATCCCGGGCCTCACCCTGAGCACGCAGGAGGGGGCATTCTACCAATTCCCGCGCTACGACCTCGACTTGCCCTCGGCCGAGGTCGTCGCCGCGCTGCGCGCGCACGGTGTCGCCGTCCGGCCGGGAAGCGAGTTCGGCGCCCAGGGCGAAGGCCACCTGCGGTTGTCGTACGCTGCCAGCCCGGAATCCATCATCGAGGGCGTCCGCCGACTGGCTCGCGGCCTCTCGGCTCTTCAGTGAACGCCACCTCACATGCAACGGGAGAGTCGACCCATGCGCAGTGACACCGAGCGCAACCGCAAGTACCTCATCAAGGCCGCCGCGCTGCTGTTCGAGAACTCGCCGACGCCGGTCAGTCTGGCCGAGATCGCCAGACACGCCGAGGTGTCCACCGCGACGGCCTACCGGCACTTCTCCTCCGTCGAGGAGATCCTGCACGCCTTCCGGGCACAAGTCGGCTCCGAACTACGCGACTTCAGCGCGCGGCAGACCACCCGGGGCATGGCGAGGCTGGAGGCGGTGTCCCGCTACTGGGTGTCGCTCGTCCTCGAACACGGCGGGGCGATGGCGCAGATGCGCTCGCACCGCGGCTACCTCGAACGGCTGCGTGAGGGCACCGGCTATCTCGCACCGCAGGCCGAGGCGCTCGCCGAGCCCCTGCGGCAGACCACCGAGGAACTCGGGCTCGGGGACCTCGGGGACGAAGCCCTGTTCCTCTGGAACGGCCTGTTCGACCCCCGGGACATCCTCGACCTCATCAAGAGTGGACGACCCGAGGACGAGGCGGCCACCTGTCTGGTGGCCGCACTGCGCGGTGCCCTGATCGGCTGGGCCACGGCGGCGGACCAGAACAACTGAGGTCGAACCGGGGACGGAGACCGTCTCCCCTGAACGGAGAGAAAGCAGTCATGGACGTCAGTGCGCACATCGAGGCCGTCTACGAGGAACTCTGCCGACGGGACCCCGGCGAGACCAGTTTCCACCAGGCCGCCCGCGAGGTCCTGCACGCCATCGGCCCCGCGCTTCAGGCACATCCGGAGTACGTGGACGCCCGGATCGTGGAGCGACTGTGCGAACCCGAGCGGCAGTTGCTCTTCCGGGTCCCGTGGGTCGACGACCTGGGGAGGGTACGGGTCAACCGTGGGTTCCGGGTGGAGTTCAGCAGCGCCCTCGGCCCGTACAAGGGGGGCCTGCGGTTCCACCCGAGCGTCACCCTCGGCATCGTCAAGTTCCTCGGCTTCGAGCAGATCTTCAAGAACGCGCTGACCGGCATGGCGATCGGCGGCGGCAAGGGCGGGGCGGACTTCGACCCCAAGGGGCGCTCGGACAGCGAAGTCATGCGGTTCTGCCAGGCGTTCATGACCGAGTTGTACCGTCACCTGGGCGAGCACACCGACGTGCCCGCCGGGGACATCGGTGTGGGCGCGCGGGAGATCGGCTACCTCTTCGGCCAGTACAAGCGGATCACCAACCGCTACGAGGCAGGCGTCCTCACCGGCAAGCCGGTCGCCTGGGGCGGCTCGCACGCACGTACCGAGGCCACCGGCTACGGAGCGGTGTACTTCGCCCAGGAGATGCTCGCCACTCGCGGTCACGGTCTCGACGGGCGCCGGGTCGTGGTCTCCGGGTCGGGAAACGTCGCGGTCCACGCCGTCGAGAAGGTCCACACCCTGGGCGGCCGCGTGGTGGCCTGCTCCGACTCCTCCGGGTACCTGGTCGACGAGGACGGTATCGACCTGGACCTGCTCAAGGACGTCAAGGAGGTGCGCCGGGCCCGGATCTCCGCCTACGCCGAGGCGAAGCCGGCCGCACGGTTCTCCGCCCGTGGGTCCGTGTTCGACGTGCCGTGCGAGGTCGTCCTGCCGTGCGCGACCCAGAACGAGCTGAACCAGCAGGACGCCGTGGCGCTGGTGAAGAACGGGGTGCTCGCCGTCGCCGAGGGCGCGAACATGCCCTGCACACCCGAGGCGGTGGAGGTGTTCCGAGGGGCGCGTACGCTCTTCGGTCCGGGCAAGGCGGCCAACGCGGGCGGCGTTGCCACCTCCGCGCTGGAGATGCAGCAGAACGCCTCCCGCGACAGCTGGACCTTCGAGCGGACCGAGAACCGGCTCGCCGCGATCATGCGCGAGGTGCACACTCAGTGCCGCGTCACCGCCGAGACCTACGGCGGTGACGCGGACGACTACGTCCTCGGTGCCAACATCGCCGGCTTCCTGCGCGTGGCGGATGCCATGACGGCTCAAGGAGTGGTGTAGCCGCTTGCGGGATCCGGCCCGGTGGCACGCTCGTCAGGCCGAGTCATGCTCGTCTCGTCAGGCCGTGTCCTGCTCGTCAGGCCGTGGCGCGCCGCTCCTCGGCTCGCTGACGCAGTGCCTTCTTGTCCGGCTTGCCCGCGTCGGTCAGCGGCAGCGTCTCCACGAAGGTGATGTCGGCCAGTTCGTACATCGCACCCCGCTCTTCCCGTACCAGGGCGCGCAGTTGCTCCTGATCCAAGCCGCTGCCCGGAGCGGGGACGACCGCCGCGTGAACACGCTCCATGCGGTCGGCGTCGCGCACACCGAAGACGGCGCTCTGGTGTACCTGCGGGTGGGAGTTGAGCAGGTCCTCCAACTCGCTGGTGTACACATGTCCGCCGACCACCACGATCATGTCCTTGAGCCGGTCGACGATGGTGAGGTAGCCGTCGGCGTCGAGGAAGCCCACGTCTCCGGTGTGTGCCCAGCCGTCCCGAAGCACCTCGGCGGTCAACTCGGGCTGCTTCCAGTAGCCCTGCATGATGCTCGCGGACCGTACGCAGATCTCGCCGTGCTCGCCGAGGGGCAGGTCGCGTCCGGACTCGTCACGGATCGCCACCTCGACCCAGGGCAGCACCTTGCCGGCGGACCGCAGCCGCTCCGGGCGCTCGGGGTCGTGGTCCGCCGGGGGCAGGATGCTGATGATGCCCGTCTCGTTCTGGCCGTAGAACTGCGCCAGCACCGGGCCCAGGCGCCGGACGGCGTCGGCGATCCGGGCCGGGGAGGACTGGCAGCCTCCGTACGTCAGGCTGCGCAGGCTGGAGGTGTCCGTCCCCGCCGCGTCCGGGTGGTCGATGAGCCGGTACAGCAGGGGCGGCAGCAGGAACAGGTCGGAGACGCGTTCGCGTTCGATCGTGGCGAGCACGGTGGCCGGGTCGAAGTCGGGGAGCAGCACGACCGTGCCGTTCGCGTGCAGTACGGCGTCGACCGCCATCCCGGCGGCGTGCGCGATCGTGGTGCACACCAACAGCCGCGGCGGCTCCCCGCCCTGAGCTCGCAGCGGGTTCGCCGGCCGGCCGGCGGCGTCGGGAGCCTCGGTCTGCGTTTCCCGCTGTGCGCGGGCCTCCCCGCGGAACGCCTGGATCTGCTCGAAGGTGCCGCAGATGCCCTTGGGGTGGCCGGTCGTGCCGCCGGTGTGGCGGATGGAGAAGACGTCGTGCGGCTGGGCCTGGCTCGCGAACGGTTCGCCGGTCTGCTCGGCGGCCAGCTCCAGCAGATCGACGCCCACCTTCGCCGGGCCGAGAGTGAGTACGGTCGGGACCGGTGCCAGGCCGATCACATCCGCGGCACGTTCGTCGTAGTCGGGGTCGACGATCAGTGTGCGGGTCTCGACGTCGCGGACGATCGTCGCCTGCACGTCGGCGGCGAGTTTGTTGTAGAGGTGGTTGACCCGGCAGCCGATCAGATTGGCGGCGTAGCGTACGGCGATGGCCTCCGGGAGGTTACCGCTCAGCAGGGTGACGGTCTGGCCGCGCTCGACGCCCTGGGCGTGAAGTGCCCACGCCATGCGGTGGACGAGGTCGCGGAACGCGCCGGCGGTGATGCGCCGCCCTTGGTGCACCAGCGCCTCGCGCTCCGGTGAGACTCCCAGCGCGTCGAGGTTCTCCTCCACGTAGGTGCGGAAGTTCGGTTCGACGACGGGCATGTGTGATTCCTCCTGACCTGGCGCGGTCATGCGGGTGCCGGCGCCAGCGGTAGGTGCGTTACGGACGTGGTGCGGGCTTCTGACGGGACGTCGGGGTGACGGGCCAGAGCACCACTCATTGGTTGCTTGAGGCAACTAGGCCATGTTATCCCTTATGCCTCATCACCTCCAACTCGCCCGCGTGCGCTGTCCGGACGCCGCGCCGCACCGCATCCGACGCGTAGTGGTGCCCAGTTGCGCGTCCGGAGGGAAGCCGATCGAAGGCCAGGACCGGTCGGTCTGAAACCGGTCCAGTAGGCCGACGTTGCGGAGGTGCCCGGGACGAGTGGGTCGCGTGGGTCGAAACGCCGCACGGGCCGATACGGCCTCAGGCGTGGAAACCGTTGCACACGACGGACGTGTACTCCGTGGGTCCGCCCTCGACGTGGTACAGCACCACCGTCCAGTCGCCCCTGTCGTCGCCCACCGGGATCGCGTCGACGACTCCTCCGTCGAAGTGGGCCCGGAAGTCGTCGGGATAGCTGAATTTGATGGTCCCGCCCGACGGCCACCGGGAGTAGAGGTCGACGGGCTTGCTGGTGAACCCGATGCCCTTGCCGACGGATCGCGTGGGCCGGCCGGTCTTGCGGTCGGTCTCGTGTGGCGGCCGTACGCCCACGGCCATGTAGTACGGCGCGGGGCGCTTCCCCTGCCCGGCGTTCTTGGGGCGCATCGCCACCGAGGCGGTGTCTGTGCCGGTGGTGTGCGAAACGGAGGACTGCAGATCCATCGGCGGTGAGGACTCGGCGAGGCTGGCCAGGTCACAGGAACCGATGCCCTGGACGGCCTGCGCCGGATCCTCCGAGAGGGCCCAACGGTCTTGCGAGACACGGTCGTTCATGATGTGGTCCGGCGGCTGCCCGGCCGGAGCGTCGGCAGTCGATCCGGACGTGGTCCGTGATGCCGACGCGGTGGCTTCCGTGGCGGGTGCGTCGGTGGGCGCGTCCCCCTGGCCCTTGCTGTCCGTTTCCGGGAGCAGCCAGACGGTGACCGTGGCGGCGAGTACCACCGCACATGCCGCGAGCCAGCCTCTTCGACGTGGGGTGCGGGCGGGCGGGACCCGCTGATCCGGCTGATCGAACGGTGTGGTGCCGGGTGGCTCCGGAAGTACCGTCGCGCCCACTCGTTCCGCCACGTGATCCACCGGCCCGCGATCCCGCGGCCGTGTCGTGGCCCCTGTCCCTGGTTCCGGCTCCGACCGCGCGTGTGTGGTGAACGACGAGGCAGGCGTGCTCAATTGCCCGGGTACGGGCCCGGGTACGGGGTCGGCGCTGTGGGCGACCGAGCGGTAGTGGGCGTCCGTCGCCAGCGCCGAGTCCACCGCGCATCCGGCGATCACGGCGGACAACTCCGGCCGATCCGCCGGGTCCTTGGCGACACACCGCCGGATCAGCTCGGCCAACTCGGGCCGTACCCCTGCCAGGTCGATGTCCTCGTGCACGGCCCGGTAACTCACCACCGCCGAGTCTCCCGTGCCGTACGGGGGCCGGCCGGTCGCCGTGTACGCGAGCGTCGCCCCCAGCGCGAAGACGTCGGCCGGCGGTCCGACCTCGTTCCGCAGGACGACCTCGGGCGCCGCGTACCCCGGGGTTCCGGGCGCCATCCCGTCCCGGGTGAGAATCGTCTGCTCAAGACCTCGCGCGATGCCGAAATCGATCAACTGCGGGCCCTGCGGCGAGAGAATGACGTTCTGTGGTTTCAGGTCCCGGTGCGTGACACCGTGGAGATGGACCGCCGCCAGCCCCTCGGCGAGCGCGGCGAGCAGCCGCAGGGCACTGTCCGGCGGGAACGGACCACTCGCGGCCACGGCGCCCCGCAGAGTGGGCCCGGCCACGTACTCGGTGGCCAGCCAGTAGGGAGACGTGTCGAGTGAGGCCTCGATCAACTGGGCCGTGTAGGCGCTGCGTACGACCTCCACGGTCGCGGCCTCCCGCCGGAACCGGGCCAGCGCCTCGGGGTGGTCACTGATCTCGTCACGGATCACCTTTACGGCCACCAGCCGTCCGCCGGGCGACCGGCCGAGGTACACCTGGCCCATGCCACCCGCGCCGAGACGGGCAAGAAGCTCGTATGCGCCTATTCGCGCCGGGTCTTGAGGTCGCAGTGCATCCACGGCATGACTGTGCCACATGACGGCCTTCGCGGCCCCCGCCCGAGCGAACCGGGACGGAGGCCGCATCGCCAGGGCGTTGGGCTCTTACGCGGTCTCGGTCCGCGTTTCGGCCACCGCGCGTGCGCCGGGCTCCGGTTGCGCCGCCGCCGCGGTGTCCGGGCGTTTGCCCGGCAGGAAGGACGCGATGGTGAAAGCGACCAGGGCCGCGCCCGCGCCGATCGCCATGACCGTACGGAAGCCGTTCTGCGAGGGCAGCTCGATCGGTCCGAGGGCCGTGGTCATCTGCGCGAGGACGACACCGGCCACGGCGCTGGCCATCGACGTGCCGACGGAACGCATCAGGGTGTTGAAGCTGTTGGCGGCGGCGGTCTCCGACACGGGTACCGCGCCCATGATCAGTGCGGGCATCGCCCCGTAGGCCAGTCCGATCCCGGCGCCGATCGTGGTCGAGACCAGCATCAGCTGCCAGATCGCCGACATCAGGCCGATGCTCACCCCGTACCCGGTGGCGACGACCAGGGCGCCCACCATCAGGGTCACCTTCGGGCCGCGTGTCCGGGTGATGTACGCGGAGACCGGTGCCATCACCATCATCACCAGTCCGGAGGGGCCCATCACGAGGCCCACGGTGACCATCGAGGCACCGAGACCGTAGCCGGTGGACTCGGGCAGCTGGAGTACCTGGGGCATGACGAGGGAGTTGGCGAACATCGCGAAGCCGAACACGGCGGAGGCGATGTTGGTCAGCAATACCTGACGGCGGGTCGTGGCGCGCAGATTCACCAGAGGCTGCGCCGTGCGGAGTTCCCACCGGCCCCAGAGCACCAGAACGATCGCGGCCGTCGCGAGCAGGCCCAGGGTGAGCGGGCTGGCCCACCCCCAGTCCGCGCCCTTGGAGATGGCCAGCAGCAGGCTCACCAGCGCGGCCGACAGCCCGACGGCTCCCACCATGTCGAAGCGTCCGCCGGTACGGATCCGGGATTCCGGTACGAGAGTCAGGACGAGGACCGCGGCCAGCGCGCCCATGCCCGCGGCTCCCCAGAACAGCACGTGCCAGTCGGTGTTCTGGGCCAGGAAAGCGGCGGTGGGAAGGCCGAGGGCGCCGCCGACGCCGAGGGAGGCACTCATCAGCGCGGTCGCCGATCCGAGCCGCTGGGCGGGCAGTTCGTCGCGCATGATGCTGATGCCCAGCGGGATGACGCCGGCGGCCAGGCCCTGGAGCGTCCGGCCGACGATCATCGGTGCCAGGCTGTCGCTGAGCGCACCGACCACCGACCCGGACACCAGCAGGGCGAGGCTGGTCAGCAGCGCGCGCCGCTTGCCGTACATGTCGCCCAGCCGCCCCATGACCGGGGTCGCCACGGCGGCGGCGAGCAGGGTGGCAGTGATCGCCCAGCTCGTGTCGGCCGCCGAGGCGTGCAGGAGCCGGGGCAGCTCGGGTATGAGCGGGATCACGATCGTCTGCATCAGGGCGACGGTCACCCCGGCCAGGGCGAGCACGGCCACCAGGCCGTTCGTCGTCTCCCGCTGGGCTTCTTCGGGGGTTTCCCCTGTCTGAGGTGAAGCGCTGGGCGCCACTCAAACCTCCGCGTGGTGTGGGGCGGCAATGGCCGGTTCTTAATTCAGTTGCTTGACTTACTTTAGCAAGCTGGTTTCACTGATCATGTGCGCGAACGACGGAACGCGAACGACGCAACGCGAACGACGGAAGAGTGACGGAAGGGGACCGCGGTGATCCAGGAAGACTTCGGGACACTGACCTGGCCACTGTCGGCGAACGGCGCGCCGGAGCCTCGGACGTCCCCAGCCGTCGGCGGCCCGCGCGAGCTCCCGGCGAGGTGGTGACGGTGGTCTCCAGAGCCCGCTCCCATCGAGCCGACGCCACCAAGGAAACGATCCTCGCCGTGGCCGAGCGCCTGTTCGCGGAACACGGAGTGATCGCCGTCTCCAACCGGCAGATCAGCGAGGCCGCGGGACAGGGCAACAACGCGGCGGTCGGCTATCACTTCGGCACCAAGACCGACCTCGTCCTGGCGATCGTCCGTCACCGCGACGAGCGGATCGCCGCCATCCGGGCCCGGATGCTGGAGGAGATCGGCGACTCCACCGAGGTGCGCGACTGGGTGGCCTGCCTGGTCCGGCCGGCCGCCGAGCACTTGGACGAGCTGGGCAGCCCCACCTGGTACGGGCGGTTCGGAGCTCAGGTGATGTCCGATCCCGTGCTGCGTGAACTCATGATCGACGAGACGTTCGGACCGTCCGTGCAGCGGACCCTGGACGGACTGAACCGGTGCATGCCCGCCATGCCGCCCCTCGTCCGGATCGAACGAGGCGACCTGGTGCGCAACGTGATGGTGCACATGCTCGCCGAACGTGAACGCGCCCTCGCCGATGGCGCCCCCACCGCCCGGAGCGACTGGCACTCCTACGCCACCGGGCTCATCGACGCGATCACCGGACTCTGGGTCGCCCCCGTCACCCCCGACCGGTGACTCCGTCCACGACCTGGGCCGCCGGACGTACGGCGCGACAGCCAGTCGGTGACCCGTCCGTCACTTGCTCATCCGTGGGCGTCGGGCACAGGCCCGATGCCCACGCGACTCAAGCCCTTCAGAGAGGAAGAGGCAACGCATGTCCACCCCCAACACCCCGTCAGGCGCCTCGCCCGACCCCACCCCTCAGGACCAGCGGGAACCGGGCTTCGACCCGGACGCCCTGCGCGCCCGCTACCGCGCCGAGCGCGACCGCAGGATCCGCCCCGAGGGCAGCGGGCAGTACCAGCGCGTCGACGGCGAGTTCGGCTACTACGCCGATGACCCCTACACGGATCAGGCGGTCGACCGTGCCCCGCTGAACGACCGGGTCGAGGCGCTGGTCATCGGGGGAGGTTTCGGCGGTCTGCTCGCCGGAGCGCGCCTGCGCCAGGCGGGCGTCGAGTCGATCCGGGTCGTCGAGAAGGCCGGGGACTTCGGCGGGACCTGGTACTGGAACCGGTATCCGGGCATCCACTGCGACATCGAGTCGTACATCTACCTGCCCCTGCTCGAAGAGGTCGGCTACCTCCCGAAGTGGAAGTACGCCCCGGGAGAGGAGATCCGGCAGCACGCGCAGGCGATCGGACACCACTTCGATCTCTACCGCGACGCCTGCTTCCAGACGCAGGTGACCGAACTCCACTGGGACGAAGCCGCGTTGGAGTGGATCGTCAGCACGGATCGCGAGGACCGGATACGGGCGCGCCATGTGGTGATCTCCAGCGGAACGCTCAGCCAGGCGAAGCTCCCCGGCATCCCCGGGATCGAGACCTTCGAGGGGCACACGTTCCACACGAGCCGCTGGGACTACGCCTACACCGGCGGTGACGCGGACGGGAACCTGCACAAGCTCGCCGACAAGCGCGTGGCGGTCATCGGCACCGGCGCGACCGCCATCCAGTGTGTGTCGCATCTCGGGGCCGACGCACAGCAGTTGTACGTGTTCCAGCGCACGCCTTCCTCCGTCGACGTGCGGAACAACTACCCGACGAAGCCGGAGCTGGCCGAGTCGCTGACCCCCGGATGGCAGCGGCGCCGCAGGGACAACTTCCTCGAACTCGTCACCGGGGGCCGGGTGGACGAGGACCTGGTGTCCGACGGCTGGACAACCAGCGCGCGGCTGCAGCAGAAACTCATCCCCAGCAGCGCCTACGACGACATCCCGGCACAGGAGCGTGAACGCCTCTACGAGATCGCCGACTTCCAGAAGATGAACGAGATCCGGGCCCGGGTGGACTCCGTCGTCGAGGATCCCGAGACGGCCGAGAAGCTCAAGCCCTGGTACCGCTACATGTGCAAGCGGCCCACGTTCAGCGACACGTACCTTCAGACGTTCAACCGGCCCAACGTGACCCTCGTCGACACGGCCGACAGCCACGGCGTCGAGCGGATCACGGAGAACTCCGTCGTCGTCGGCGGAATCGAGTACGAAGTCGACTGCATCATCTTCGCGACCGGATTCGAGGTCGGTGTCTCAGGGACCCTGTCCGGAAAGCTCCCGGTGTACGGCCGGGACGGCGTCGCCCTGTTGGAGTCCTGGCAGAACGGTCCGAAGACGCTTCACGGCTTCTACAGCCACGGCTTCCCGAACTTCTACCAGCTCGGCCCGCTCCAGAACGCCAGCGCCGTCAACTACGTGCACATCCTCGACGAACAGGCGACCCACGTCGCCGAGGTCGTCGCGGAGGCCCGCAAGCGCGACGCCCGTTACGTCGAGCCGACCGAGCAGTCCGAGGCCGCCTGGGTGGCCACGCTCCGTGAGAACGCGCCCGACCTGTACACGTTCCAGGCCGAGTGCACCCCCGGTTACTACAACAACGAGGGCAGGCCCAGGCCGCGGAGCGAGTCGTACGGCGACGGCCCGGTCGCTTTCCACGCGCTGCTCAAGCGCTGGCGCGAGGACGGCGGCATGAGCGATGTCGTTGTCGGCGCCGAGTGAGCGGCGGCGAGGCAACGTGAGGGAGACAGAGACGGTGCGGCCCAGCCGATTCGACGAGAGCGGCCGTCGCCCGGCGGCCACGAGCAGCCGTTGGGCGGCGCGGAGGCTCAACACGCCGACCCCGCTGTGGGGTTCGAACGGGGTGGCCTTCGGCCCCGACGGAAGGCTGTACGCGGCCCAGTTCCTCGCCGGGCAGATCAGTGCCGTGGACCCGGCCGACGGGGACGTGGAGGTGGTGGTGCCGATGGACGGTCCCGTCCAGTCCCCGGACGACCTCGCCTTCGGGCCGGACGGTTCGATGTACATCACCGACCTGGTCCCCGGCAGGGTATGGCGCCGCAGTCCCGAGGGCGTGTACACGCTGGTTTCGGAGGAGGTGAAGGTACCCAACGGCATCACCTTCGTCGGCGACCGGCTGTTCGTCAACGAGATGAGGATGAACGGCCGTCTGATGGAGCTGTTCCCGGACGGCCGGGACCCGGTGGTGCTGACCGAGGGACTGGCTCTCGGCAACGCGATGCAGGTCGGCCCGGACGGTTGTCTGTACTACCCGCACATGATGACCAACCAGGTCTGGCGCATTCCTGTCGACGGCGGCGTACCGGAAGTCGTCGCGGAGGACGTGCACGAACCGGTCGCCGTACGCTTTGACCAGGGCGGCGTCATGCTCGTCCTGTCGCGCGGCGTGGCCGGCTTCGTGACCCGCGTCGACCTCCACGGGACCGGATCCCGGTCGATGATCACCACCGGCGTCGTCGGGCTGGACAACGCGGCGTTCGACGAGCAGAACCGGATGTTCGTCTCCAGCTTCGCCAGTGGCGGGGTGACGGAGATGTACGCCGACGGCCGGACCCGGGAGATCGTGCCCGGCGGTTTCGACGGCCCGTTCGGGGTGACGATCGACCTCGGCGGCACGGTGTACGCGGCCGACCACTACCGTCTCGCGAGTCCGGAGAACGCCGACGGGGGCGAGCCGAAACCGGGCCTGGAGCAGCCGGGCGGCGTGCTGACGCACGACCTGCTGCACTTCTGCCACGGCATCGCCGCCGACAACGGGCTCCTGCACCTCACCTCGCAGTACGGCAACGTCCAGACCTACGATCCCGAGCGCAAGACGAGTCGGGTACGGGCCACCGGCCTCGACCAGCCCCTGGGCATCACCGTGGGGACGGACGGCACGCTGATCGTCGCCGAGGCGGGAACAGGCCGGGTCCTGGCCATCGACGAGACGGACACCGTCACCGTGCTCGCGGAGGGGCTCGACCACCCCGTGGACGTCGCCCTCGACGCCGAGCAGCGCTGTTACGTCAGTGACGACCGGCTCGGGACGGTGTTCCGGATCGAGGACGGCCGGACGGTGGCCGTCGCGGAGGGGCTCGGCGCGCCACAGGGGCTGGCGGTCCTAGGCACCGAACTGTTCACGGTGGAAACCGAGCACCGGACGCTGCGAGCCGTCTCCCTCACCACGGGGGAGACCAGGGTCGACGCGAGGGACCTGGCGGTGGGTCCGCCGCCGGGCGTGTCCCGTCGCACCGAACCCGCGCTGTTCGTCCACGGCATGCCCGGCTCGCCGCGTCTGTTCGCGGGCCTCGCGGCCACCCCGGACGGTTCCCTTCTCCTCTCGGCCAACGGTGAGGGGACGGTGGTGAGGCTGTCCCCGCTCTCCGACAGCTCATGACCCCTTGACCGCGGCTTGTGCGGACGCGTTCGGTGGCCTGCTCACGGGGGCGGGTCACCGAACACGGCGTGAGCCACGACATCAGCGGTCAGGGGCGGTGGGTGCCGTCGTCGCGGCAGGTGGCGCCGGGTCGGGTGTTCAGCGACCACATGTGTGTGCATCGCGGGCACTGAAGGTGGACGACCGGTCCGTTGCTGGAGATGAGATAGCGCCAGTGCTCAGCGCAGTTGCGGCGATCGGCGCAGGTCACGCAACGGCGGGCGTCGTCGCAGACCGGGCAGGCCACCCAGGCGCGGCGGGCGATGTCCGCCTGCGGATCAATGGGCAGTCGCATGGCCCGGCTCCTCGCCCGGCAGAACACCCGCCGCTACCAGCAGGTCGTAGGTGCGCTGCTGCTCGGCGTCCAGGCCCGAGTAGAGGAGCGCGTACGCCTCGTCCTCGCCTCGGAGGACGGCCACCGGGTCCCAGTCGGGCCCGAGCGCGGCCACGACCTCGGCCCGGCGGCGGGCTTCTTCGAAGGTCAGGTCGATCGTGAAGGGGGTGAGGCCGGTGGTGTTGTCCTGATACATGGGGATACTTCCGATGTGTTGGCGGAACCCCACCACCTTTACCAGCGTATGCCGCGACAGGGAAGGGTGACCTAAGTCGCCCCGGGATTCCGTGCCGCCCGGTTCATCGACGGGCCCTCTCGGATCGGCTGACAGGGGCGGGCCGTTGCCGGCGACAGGCCCCAGGCGGCAGGCTCGGTCCGCTCGCGTCGCTGTGACGTACTTCACGACTCGCCCGCAAGCTCCGTGATCCCGTCCTGGAGTGCACCGGTCGGGACGCTCGGAAGCGGGCCGATACCGGTGGCGACGCGCCGTTACGTACCGGGCGCGACAGGCGCGGCTCGGTACGTAACGGCGGTCGAAGGGACCGGGCCGGGGTCCCTATGTGTTCAGTCCTTCTCGCAGAGGGCGTACGCCCGCGCGCTTCCGACATGCATCTTGACCACCCACGCGTTCGGGGTGACGGACGAAGGGGCGTTCATGTCGACCATGTCGGCCGGCATCCCGTTGGACAGGGTGGCGGGCTCGCCGTGGTAGCCCCCGCCGACCAGCTCGGTGCCCTTGGGGCACTTCGCCTCGGACGGAGCGGCCTTCGCCCACTTTCCCGCCACCACCACGGGGGCACCGTCGGCCATGGCCGGTCCGGTGGTCCCCGTGACGACTCCGGCGGCCAGCAGTACACACACTGCCGTACCTCGCAGAGCAGACGACCGCGCACGGTTCTTCGGCATCCAGGACTCCTCACGGAAGACGGAGACGGACGCAGGCACTGCCGCGCCGCGTCTCAAGATCATTACGCGGTCAGGCTGCCAGCTGCCGTGGTGCGTGGACGCGGCGACACCCGAGCGAGGCACTCGTACGAGGGACGCGCGTGCGTGGTGCGTACGGGGAACGCCCGCAGGGGACCACGTAGGACACGCGCCGGGCGGCCTCCGCTGCGGGAAGGGCCGCCCGGCGCGTGCCGGGGAGCGATGCGTGTGCCCGTAGCGATACGGGCGATACGGGGATACGGGGATGCGGAGGTTCGATCAGACGTTGGGCACCTTGAGCTTGTCCCAGCTCGTCTTGCCCGGGACCCCGTCGGCGTCGCTTCCCGAGTAGCCGAGCTTGCGCTGCCACGCGGCGTAGGACTTGCGGTCGGCCTCGGACCAGTCCGGGCTGGGGCCGACCTGGTACTTCCCGCAGCCCTCCGCCACCAGCCGCTTGCCCATCGCCGTGACGATGGCGCTGTGTCTGCCGGCCGCGAAGAAGGCGGCCCCGGGGAACGGCTCGTACTTCACCGGGGGCTTCGTCGGCGGCTTCGAGGGACCGTCCGGGGTGCCGCCGATCCGCTTCGCGATCCGGGAGCGCATCGAGTCCATCGTGAAACCGCGAGGATCGATCTTGCCGGGCTGCCACTCCTTGTGCCCGATGACCGAGCGCTGGGTCCAGCCGTGCGCACGGCAGAGCGCGGCCGACACCTTCTCGATCGCCAGCAGCTGAGCGGCCGGCCACGGGTCCTCGCCGTTGCCCAGGTTGATGCACTCGAAGCCGTAGAAGTGGCGGTTGCCGTCGGTGTTGGCCTCGTTGTCGGCGGGCAGCGCGGATTCGTTGATCACCGCGCGCAGCACGTCGTCATCGCCGAGCCCGGCGTGGTTGGCCCGGCCGTTGCCGACCAGATAGACCGAGCCGTCCTTGGCTATCACTCCGTGGCACAGCGGACCGGGCAGGCTCGAATGGCCGTTGTAGCAGAGCTCCACGGAACTCTGCGTGCCCGAGGTCACGGTGTGGTGGATCATCACTCCGTGCATGGGTCCCCACGGGCCCTTGCTGTTGCGGTTGTGCGTACGCCAGCTCCGGTGCTCGATGACGTTCAGACCCTCGTTGCGGAGGGCGGTGAGTAGTTTGGCGGCGGACAGAGGTGTGGCCATCGTGTTTTTCCTTTCCTTGGTGCGATGTCAATTCCCGATCTGTTCGTGATCATCCGGCCCCGCCGCCTCCGCGGTTCCCGCCGACGGGCTGTTCACAGCGGTGAGTTCGGCAGCGATGGCTTCCTCTTCGGCCCTGGTCTCCGCCGCCAGCGCCGCCGCGTCCGCCGCCGGAATGGCGGTGGCCAGCGGGCCGAACGCGAGACGCAGGTCCGACGGTGAGCCTTCGCCGAACACCCAGGCCAGCGGCGCGTAGTGGACCTGAATCCCCGCGGGGGACTGGAGCAGTGGCCTGCGGGCCGTGTCCGTCGGCCACTCGACATCACCCGTGGCCGTACGCGCGGGAACGGTCCAGAAGTCACCGGAGCGGTATGTCCTGCCCGGCTCGAAGTAGACGAGTACGCCGTCCTCCAGCGGCAGCCAGCCGCCCTCCTCGATCCGGAGTGCGCCGTCGCGCAGCTTCGAGCCCCCCTGCTTCGTACGGGTGGACTGCCCCTGACTCCCCGCGTGCCGCGCACCGGACCGGTGGTCCCAGCGCCGCAGGAACGGGTTCAGCTCGGGGCGCCGCCCCACCGACGGGTCCGGCTCGGCGGAGAGCCGGACCCGTCGGCCTGGCAGGTCGACCTCCTCCACCCGCAGCAGCGGCAGCGGCTCGCCCCGGCTGATGTAGGCGGTGTCGGTGAACTCGACCCAGTCACCGACGTTCAGGTCGAGCTTGTCGTCGCTGCCGAGGGACGCCAACTCCGCCCATGTACCGTCGAGTTCGTCCACCGTGAAGGTCACCGAACCGTTCTCCCGCGACCACTTGAACGTCGCGTCCTTCGCCGCGCCGCCCTCGTGGATCTCGACGCGGTACATCTGATTCTCCGGGCCCCGGTACCGGGCGTCCGGACTCACCAGGCACGGGTCCTCGTCGGCGTGTTCGGGACGTCGGCTGCGCGCCGCCATCCGGGCCGTCGGCGCCTGCGCCGCCACCCACTTCGCGAACGCCGCGCGGGCCTGGTCCTGGGGCTGCCCGTCCGCCGGATCCAGTTCCAGCTGCGAGCCGGGCAGCGGCAGCACCTGCCAGACGACCTTCAGCCGGGCCGCCGTGTCGGGCATCGCGGACCCCAGCGCCACCTCGCGCAGCAGCGGGTCCTCGGCCGCGGTGACCGAGCGCTCCCACACCTTCAGATAGGCCAGATAGGGGAATTGGGTGGGCAGCCGGTCGCCGGGGCGCTCCGGGTCCCGGTGGCCGTCCGGCTGGTCCCAGTACGTCCAGGTGGCCGGCGGTTCCGCGGCGGCGGGGGCGTCCTTGCCGCCTTCCTCGTCTGATTGCGACTGCGACTGCGACTGCGACTGCGGCTGCGACTGTCCGTCGTCCTCGACCGGAACACCGGGCTCCGGCCGTGTCGCGTCCACCAGGATGCCGTCCACGTAGTAACGGCCGCCCGAGATGGACAGATCGTCCAGCTCCCGGCTGCCACCCACGAAGTCCAGCGCGAAGCCCGTGGCGCCGAGCGGGCCGCCGTGCTGCCCGATCAGATCAACGGCGGTGGTACGGGCCTGGAGCAGCTGGATCGCGGCCTGTTCATTGGCGTCCGCGTCGAGCTGGACACGGCCCTGCTGTGCGATCACCGCCGAGTAGTGCCGGTCCGGCCGGAAGGTGGTGCGGGAGATGTCTGCGTGCATGGGAAGGGGTCCCCCTCGGAAGTTCGGCATTCGGTCGTACTCGGTCGTACTCGGGTCCTACTCGGTCTTACGCGGTCCTGCTCGGTAGTCCTTGGTTGTACGGCGGAACGGAGCTCCGCGTTCGGAGTTGGGCGAACGGTGTGTCACGTCACTGCGATGATCCCGGCGTCCGTACCGGCCGGGGTGTACTCCGCCAGCCGCGCCCGCAGGCTGTCCATGCGCTGCGGCTGGTACAGGTCGTGGAACGCGCCCATCTCGGAGCCGTCCTCGGCGCCCCGGTGAATCTCCTCGGCGCAGCCGGCCGCGAGCTGCCCGTACGCGGGAGTGCCGTACCGCTCGCTCGTGACCAGCGGCCGTACCCGTTGCGCCTCCTCGCGGCCCACCAGATCCGGCTGGCAGCGATGACGGCGCGGGGTGCGCGAGCCGGGCGGCACGTATGAGAACCGCATACAGCCGATGCCCCGCCGGGCCACCCGCAACTCCCCGGTGAAGATGGTGTTCTCGGCGATCTCCACCGCGTGGGTGTGGACCTCGCCGATGACGGTGGTGCGGTGCGCGTGCAGTACGGCGTGGGCGTGGCGGCAGTCCGGGGCCGACAGCGCCACCCGGTCGTGACCGGTGGCGTCCAGAACGCTGTCGCGGATGTGGATGGGCAGCGGGTCGTGCCGTACCTCGTCGCCGATCACCTCGATGGTGCCGAGGACGGTCCGCTCGATCGCCACACACGCGGTGGTCCGGTCCAGCACCAGGCTCGGCTCCTCGGGGGAGTGCGGTTCGCACCGGGGCTCCAGCGACCAGCCCGGCACGAGCGTGCAGTGCCGCAGCACGACCGCCCCGACAGGCCCGGTGACATGGAGGCCGCGCCCGGTGATCAGCAGACCATCCAGCACGATCCGAGGCGCCTCGCACTCCCGCCCGCCCGCGTCCGATTCGTTGTCCTGACCCTGACCCCGAATCTCACTCGACCCCGAACTCTCCTCCCGCGCACGGATGTTGAGCGCGTCGGGCCGGTTGCTGTACCAGTCGAGCAACCGGATCACCGGCCGGGTCCCCTCGGCCGCCCGCACTTCCAGCCGGTCGCCGGGGTCCAGATCGAAGTCCAGCTGCTCCTGGTAGGCACCGCTGTGCGTGATCTCGATGATGCCGTCGGGCCCGCAGCGCCCGGACCGCCGGTCGGTGCGCCACTCGCCGTACGCGTCCATGATCCGCTGGTACGTCTGCCCGGGGCCGACCCGGTAGACCTTCGCGGCCACCGGCGTCTCACGGTCGCGCGGATACTCGCCGCCGCCCGTGTCGTCCGAGAACGCGTAGTGGTAGCTGACCCAGACGCCCTGGCGCGGAGCGGAACGCGAGCCGAAGGCGATCCGGCCGAGCGCCGGATCGACGGCGACCTGGCCGCGCTTGGGGCGGTAGCGCCAGTCCGTCAGGTCCGCCACGACGAGGTCCGACAGCGGCACCGGTTCGTCCTGGCCGTCGCGCCAGATCGTGAAGCTCTTGCCGGGCCCGTAGTAGTCCGCGAGCCGGTCCGCGAGCTGCCGCCGCCGGATGTACGCGGGAACGTTGTCGATCGTCGCGACATGGGTGGCCGACGGCTCCGGCACCGGCTTGGTCACCAGCGGACTGTCGTTGCCCAGAATCGAGAAGGTGTAGAGATTGCGGGCCCGGTCGACGCAGTACGCCGGCGCCTTGGTCAGGTGGTACGGCTTCAGTCGCCATACGAACAGGCCCACTCCGGCGGGCGAGTAACCACCCTGCGTGCGAGCAGAGTTGGCCCTTCGGACGTCCACCGACCGCGCTACCGCTCCGAACGGACCACCCGCCAGATCGAGTTGGCTCCCCTCCCGTACGTCCACGAGCCGACCGCGCTCAAGGCGACGCCCGTTCACGGCTTCGGTCCCCGATCCGTACAGCTTGACGGGCTGCTGATGGGAGACGAGCCGGGAGAACTCCACGGCCCGCGAAGGCCAGCCGGCGACCTCTTCGGCCAGCTCCTCCAGCAGGGCGAGGGTGCCCTTGCGCCGCCGGTTGGCGACGGTCGCGGCGACATCGCGACGCGGCGCGAGCGCCTCGGCGAGCCGGTCGCGCGAACGGTCGCCATCGCCCCCGCTCCCGTCGCCCCCACCGCTCTTGAGGCCCTTCGCCTGTACGCGCTCATAGCCGGGCAGCGGGGTGTAGCCGACCAGATCGCCGAGATACGGCAGCACCCAGGGCGCCGCGGTCTCCACGAACCAGTCGTCGTAACTCTGCTCGACCCCGTCCCGAACCCGGTCCACCTGCTCGGCGATGACCGCGAGCAGGGCGCGCAGCGGCTCCCCGCCCTCGGCGTCGCGCAGCCGGTGCCACTGCGGGAGCAGCTCCGCGAGCCCGTCCGGTTCCCTGCTCATGCGGTGACCTCCGTCAGAATCAGCGTGTCCGCCACCCGTGGTGACAACAGGGCGAGTTGAGCCGGCCTGATGCCCCGGAAGACACACACCACCCGCCCCTTCTCCAGTCGCCGGGTATCGGTGATGTCCGGGTTCAGGCGCAGCAGTTCGGCCAAGGAGATGCCGTACCGGCCGGCGACATGGGTGAGCGTCTCACCGTCCTCCGCGGTGACCAAGTGCATATTCTCGTCGTACTCGGCGAGCCTCGCCGGGACCGCCGTGCGCGGCCGGTCGAGCTGTCCCGCGAGCCCGGCCAGCTCGTCCGCGGTGACGGACGCCGGTACTCCGGTGAACACGTCCACGTCCACGTAATCCACACCGGGCACCCGGTGGGCCGCCGCCATGACGTCCGACAGCCGCGCCGGTCGTCCCAACTCCGCACGCCCGCTGCCGAATTCGTACAGCAGTGTCTGCCGCAGCCGAGGCTCGACCACCGTCCAGGTGTGGTCCCGGGCCACCTTCACCCGCGCCGCGAGCAACAACAGCACCGACTCGCGTACGTCCACCCGTACCGGAAGGCGCGAGTCGCCGTACGTGGCGAGGGAGGAACGCAGCGCGCGCAGCACCTCGGAGTCGCCGGCGATCGGGATGTCGTCGACTCCGGCGACCGTCACATGCAGCACCCGCCGCCGTCCGTCGAACACCTCCCGGGCCGAGGCCCGGCCGATACCCGCCCGCGAGCGAGCGAAGTCCTCGTAGTCCGTGACGGACACGAGCCGGTCCAGCGCCGACACGGCGAGCGGAATCGTGCGCCGGGTCAGCCCGGGACCGTCGGCGTCCGCGCCACCTGTGGCGGGCTGCGGGTTGGTGACGGAGGTGACGCCCAGCGGCCGGGTGATCGCCTGAGTGACCCGGTTCGCCGGGACGTTGGCGGCCTGCCCGGTGCCGAAGCGGTACCGGGCCCGGACGTTCTCGTGCCCGGTGGGCAGCCGGGCGCCGTGCACCCCGTCACCGAAGGTCACCGTCGTACGTCCGTCCCCGGCCGTCCCGGAGACGTACACCCGCTCGCGCGGGCCGCGTCCGGCCAGGCTGTCCACCTCGTGCCACAGCAGGCCGTCGACGTGCACCTCCAGGGCCGGTGTCGCCCCCAGCGGGTTGTCGGCGGGCAGCCAGGTCAGCGGCGACTGCCAGAGCGTGAACGTCTGGTTGATCCGGTCGGCGTCGCCGCCGCCGATCGGCTCGTCGCGGCTCTCCCCGTGCGTCGCCGGGACCACATTGCCCTGAACGCGCACCGTGTCACGGCGGTAGCGGTAGGCCAGGTCCGAGGTGAGTGTCAGCCTCGTATGGACATGATCGCCGGGCAGCAGCGGATCGAGGTGCTGCTCCACGCCGGCGATCACCACCAGTTCGGTGCCGCGCACCCCCGCCGTGTCGGGGATGTCGGTGCGTTCGCCGGACACGACCAGATGGCGGCCCGGCGCCAACCCGTCGTACAGATCGGCCAGTTCGAGCTGATTGCCGTGGACGTCCTCGCCCAGCGGTTCGTCGGCGAGGCGCAGCGCCTCACCGCCCGCGTACACGGTGGTGTCCCGGATCGTCGAGAGCAGCACATCGTGCTCGTCCAGCCACGGGTCGGCGAGCGTCAGCTCGGTGCCCCGGCCCGTGATGCCGTAGTTGGTGTACGCGGCGGTACGCACGGCGGTCACCCGGGTGGTCACGGACGCGAGGTTCCTGTCACCGGGGATCCCGTCGGGTTCTCCGGATCCCTTGCGGGGACGCTCGACGCGCACCCAGCTGCCGACCGTGATCCCGTCCTGCACGGAGTCGAGCGGCAGCACCTGGCGGTTCGACTGCTTGGGCACGGTCGCGATGCCGATCTCGACATTCGCCGGTTCGCTGCCCACCACGTACCGCACGGTCACCTCGAACTCGCCATGAGTGACCTGGTGGTGCTCGCCGGGAGCCAGCCACCACTCCAGGGGGTCACCGTTCTGTACGGCGACATGCACCCGTCCGTCGTCGCCGGGGCGGGACACGAACAGCGTCCGCTCGGGCAGCGCGGACGTCAACTGGGCTGTCACACCCGGTTCCTGGGAGTCGGCCGGACGCGTGGAGAGCCAACTCAGGTGCCGGTCCTGGGCGGCGCGGGTCATCAGCGAGACCCGGCCGGGCGGAAGATCGAAGCTCGTCTCGGCGGGCACGGGCAGATTCTCCGACCGCTGCACCGAGCTGCCGGTCTCCGTGTGCTGGAACTCCGCGCGCACCGGCACCTTGCCCGCCGCGTCGTACACGACCCGCATCGTGGTGAGCGAGGAACCGCCCAGAGGCCAGTCCGTCTGACGGACGATCCTTCCCCGGTCGTCCTGTACGGGCTTGAGCGGCGCCGTCGCCCCGAAGGGCGCGGCGGTCACCCGCATCGCCTGGACGTCCCGGAGCAGGGACGGCGCGGTCGGCGCGGCGTTGCGCCACGCCGCGTACATCCCGTGCGAGATCCGAGGATCGAGCGCCGACAGCAGCTGCGCGCCGAAGTCGGAACCCGGCGCGAAGAGCGTCGCCGGGTCGTGCGGCCGCGTACGGGCTCCGGACGGGGGGCGCACGACACTGCTGCGCAGGGCGGGCAGTATGGCGCCGAGCGCCCGCATGGCCGACGAGTCGGCCCCGGCGGTGGCAGCAGGCCGTACGGGCGGCACGGGCTGTCCGGGCGGCACAGGTGGAACGGGCTGTGACGGCTCCAGGTCCGCCGCCCGCTCCATCAGCTCACCGACCACCGCCTCCAACTGCTCGAACCAGGAGGCGACTTCCTCGTACGGGGCCGCTACGGCCTGAGCCTCCGCGAGCCGCTCGTGCGGGTCCACGAGCCGCCGGGCGAAAGCCGCCGGAGTGGTGATCCCGTCCAGATCGGCACGCAGCGGCGCCAGCACCTGGGTGTCGAACCGGTCGATGATCATGCTGACGGGGCGAGGATTGGGGTTGTCGGGGGTCGGCTCCCCGTCCTCGACCTCCCGGTCGTCCTCGGTGATCCACTCGCGGAGCTCCGCCACCAGCTCGGCCAGGGTCGGTGGCGCGGACTGCGGCAGACCGATCGCCGTCACGTCGTCCTCGCGGTCGATCCGTACCCGCGCGACCGACAGCAACAGCCGTTGACCGGTGGCCTCTTGGGCGGCTGCTTGATCTGCTGGACCCGCTTGGCCGGCCTGCTCCGCTCCGAAGACGAACAGCACCTTGTCGCCGGTCTGGAGGGAGGCGTTCGTCCCGGAGATCTGGATCTCGGACCGCTTCGACAGATCGTCCGGGGTGAGCAGCGCCGGCCGGCGGCGGCGTACCGCCAGCTCGTTCCAGGACGCGCGGGCCGTGAGGTCCTCACTCGTCTCGAAGGCCTGCGACTCCTCGTCGGCGGAGGCGGGCACCGTGTTGGCGCGCGCGCCACGCGGGATCACCACCGATACGTCCTCGGCGCGCGGATCGCGATCCAGGGCGTACGCGAGATGCGTGTCGGCGGCGACGCCCGGACGGGGCCGGTGCCCCACCAGCCGCCCCAACAGGGCAAGCGAGCGGTGCTCGTTGGCGGTGCGCAGATACCCCTCGTCGGCGATCCGCTCGGAGTGGAACGTGAGCAGGTCACCGACGACCGCCCACGAGTCCAGCAGCCCGATCGCCGGGTCGTCGGGTGTACGGACGGTCAGGCCGCGCAGTGCCGGATAGGCGGGGGAGGCGAGCCGGTCGAGCATGGCCGCCAGGAACGAGCCGTACTCACCCACCCGGTAGTCGAGCGCGGTCCGGCCCGGCGGGTTGTACAGGGCGTCGGGCGCGTGGCGCTCGTCGTGCCCACCGCATCCGCATCCGCATCCGCCGTCCGAGGCGTAAGCGCCACTCATCGGGCACCTCCGGCGAGGTTGATCGACAGCCGGCCGTTCTCGGGCCGGTCGGGGTCGTTGTCGCAACGCGCGATCTCCAGCGGGCTGAGCCGCAGCACGCCTGCCTCCAGTGCCGTGTCGGCCGGGCCTCTGTGGGCCGGGCCTGTGCCGGTGGGGTCTGTGCCTGTGGGGTCGTCCGTGTCGTTCGCACGGTTGTTGTCGAAGAGCCGGCTCAGCCGGGTCACGGTGACGCTCTCCACCCCGGGCACCGCCGCCGCTACGGCCACCAGACGGCTGAGCCGTACCGGATCGCCGAAGGTCAGCGCGTCGGGGTGGAAGAATCCGAGCCGCCCGCCCGGCAGCCGTCGGCTGCCCAGCAGCCGGTACAGCTCGGCCAGGATCTGCCCGTGCTGATGGCCGGGCGTCGCGCACACGGTGAGGGCGATGTCCAGCGGTACGTCGCGAGCCGGGCCGACGACGAGGTCGTGACCGATCCTGCGGTAGCGCTCCAGGGCGTACGACACCGAGTCGAGCAGCTCGGGGGAGGGCTCACCCGACCCCAGGGCATCGACGGCGACATGCGCCTCCTGGACACTGCCGGTCCAGCGGATCTCCGCCGCCGCGCGCTGCACTCCCGGGAGCTTCGCCGCCAGCGCCGCGTAGTCCTCGGCCGTGACGGCGCGCAGCCGCGAGCGCTTCAGATCGAGCGGCGCCAACTGCTTTACCTGATCGACCGGTTCGGGCTCGGTACCACCGACGGCGGGCAGCGGATTGCGTACCCCCGCGACCGGCATCGGATCCCCGGCATCGGACTCGTCAGGATCGCGGCACAGCACGAGGTGGTTGATGGCCTCCGCGCCGACATTGCCCGCCGTACCGCCGCCGAGGCGGTAGCGCAGCTCCAGCCGGGACCCCGGCCTGGGCAGCGCACCGTGCCGTCCGTCGCCGAACCGCAGGGCGATCCGCCCGTCGTCCTCCAGCTCACCGACGAAGTGCCGGTCCCGGGGACCGCTGCCGAGGAGATCCCGCCGCGGGGTCCATGACTCGTCGCCGTCGCCGTCGCCGTCGCCGTCGCCGTCACTGTCGCCGACCGTGACGGAGGGCAGCGCCGCCCGGGGATCCTGTACGAGAGCCGCCGCGGGTCCTCGCAGCACCGGCTCACCCGGGTGCAGACCGGCCGCGTACTCGGAACCCCAACTGTGCGCGATCTCCCAGGCGATGGAACCGTCGAGCACGGCACCCGCGCGAGCCCGCGCGCTCAGTACGTCAAGGCGCCGCAGCTTCGCGGCCAGGAGCCGCTCGCTCCGGTGCAGCAACTCGCGTAGCGCGCGCACCGGATGACGGGCGAGCTCGACCCGTTCCAGCACCCGCAGCCCGAACAGGACGGTCAGTTCGGCTGTCTCGTGCTCCGTCAGCCCGTCGCAGTCGCGGGCACTGCGCCACAGCTCCACCAGCCGTTCCCGGACGCGGCCCGGAATGGCGGCCAGCCGGGTGGCCTGACCCGCCGAGACATGGCCGGGCTCCGGGAACGGTACGGACTGCACGACGGGGGACCGGTGCAGCACCGGCCGGAAGCGCGGCCGGATGCCCGGGTAGGTGACCTGCGCCAGCAGTGTCGCCAGCGCCTCCGCCTGGGCGTAGGCGGTGCCGGGGACGACCTTTTCCCGTTTCCGGCCCGCCAGTTCGAGACCGAGGCCGGCGCGTTCGGTCGCGTCCTCGCCGACGACGGTGAACAGCTCACGTATCTGACGTGCGGTCAGCAGACGACCGCTACGAGTCTGTTCGAGACGGGAGGTGATGAGATGCGCCGTGGCATTGCCGCTGTCGCGGTCCCAGCAGCCGAAGCCGGACGGATCGCAGGACCCGAGGACGGCCGGCGCGGGCGGCACGGTGACCGTCTCGGGCGTACCACCGGAACCGCCGGTACCACTGTTTCCACCCGTACCGCCGCTGAAGATGAGCGAGCGGCCGTGGTCGACGAGCACGACATTGCCGCGTGCCACGCTGACGTCCTCGACCGGCCGACAGCCCGGCCCGCCGCGTGTGGACAGGCAGACGGGGAAGGCGAGCGCGTCCTCCGGCGCCCAGGTGACCTCCAGCGCGGGCCGGCCGGCCAGCCGGTCCACGACCGGGGTGACGGAAGTGAGGCGTACGGCCTGCCGGTGTGTGGGATCGGCGTCGCCGGGCGTACCCGAGCGGCCTCCCCGTACCTCCTCGATCAGCAGCAGATCGCCGGGAGACAGATCCAGCGTGCGGGACTGGCACTCCTCGTCGGCCCACTCGTCCCGGAGTGTGGCGGCCGTGGCTCCCTTGGGCAGCGAGCACAGCTCGTCGCCCCAGGTCCAGAAGCGGATGGTGTTGTGTTCGGGCCGCAGCACCAGCGGTTCCTCGGCCACGACCGGCTCGAACACCTCCACCGAACCGCGCTCGTCCAGCACGGCCAGATCCCGGTCGTCGATGACGGTGCCGATCTCGGGCCGGTCGCGCGGCGCCAGCGCCCGGACGTCGACATTGACGGCGGCGAAACGGAACGTGCCGGGCAGCAGCGTCAGTTGGCGTACGGTCTCGACCGCCACGAACGCGCGGGCGTTGACGCCGTCGTGCATCGGATAGTCGATGAGCCGCACATGACGGCGTACGGAAACCCGGCGTCGGGCCGTGTCGAGATACGCCTCCGTCGCGACCGCGTCCTGCTGATAGCTGATCCGGTCGGCGGTGTGGGCGAGGAGCTCGACCAGCGTCGTCCCGAGGTCTGCCGCGTTGCGCTCCACCCAGCCCGGGGTGGTCAGCGCCAGCCGGTCAAGGATCACTCGGCGGATCGTGTCGTAATCGCGCGCCGTGTATTCGATGACAGGCGTGGGGGTGTGCAGGGGCGGGCAGTCGGGCTGCTCGTCCACGCAGTCGAAAGGGGTGGGGCAGTCGGGCCGGAAGGCGAACTCGGCCGAGAAGTACCGCTGGTCGAAGCCGGGGAAGGGCTCGGTGCCGGGCCGTCCGTACGGATCGGTGTCGACCACCGAGAGCCGGTAGCGGGACGTGTCCCCGGCGCGGTCGAGCGTGACGAACAGCCGGTCGTCCAGCTCCGGGTCCTCCTCGCGTTCGACGGACACCTCGACGGCCTTGATGCCGGTGATCCTGCGCCCGCCGTCGATGCGAATGTTCTCCGGGCAGAGACCGTGGGGCGCCTTGCCGAGGAAGGTGACGGTCAGAGTCAGACCGTCGTCACCGACCTCGACGGCGTCCACACCACCGAGCTGTGCGGCACGTATCTTCGCGCGCCTGCCGTCCGTACGGCACATCAGCGGATTGCCGAGCTCACTCATACCGCGCCACTCCCCTCGAACACCTCGTCGCGCCGGGTCGCGGTGGAACGCACCACGTAACTCAGGTACACCCGGACCACGTTCTCCTCGCTCACCACGTCGAGGGCCTGTACCTCGATCAGTTCACCCAGCCAGCGCTGGAGCGAGGCTTGTACGGACAGCTCCAGCGCGGAGGCCAGTTCGGGGCTGTTGGGCGTGAAGACCAGATCCAGCAGGCCACATCCGAAGTCGGGGCGCATCACGCGCTCGCCGGGGCTGGTGAACAGCAACTGCTCGATCAGGTCCCGCACATGGTCGTCGTACGCGGCGTGCGCGGTGCGTCCGCGCCGGTCGCTCCGGAAGGGGAAGGCGATATCGGTCCTCATGGCGCCGCTCGTCGTGTTCCTCACCGGCAGGACACCCCCCGGGTCGTCGCGGCGGCGACGACAGGCGGGCCCTGCGGCACCAGCGCGGCGCTGAAGCAGAGCGCGGAGGTGCTGTCGAGCAGCACGGGCGCCCCGTCGATCAGTACGCCGTCGCGGGCGGGCGTCCAGCGGACGGTGACGCACGGATGCGGTACGCGGTCGATGGCGTGCCGGCAGCCGCTGACGGTGAAGACGTCGGAGGCGGTCGGCACGGGCAGGCCGTCGATCCGCACTCCTGACGACGGGGCGGAGGCGGGCGCGACCCGTCCGCCGTGCGGGCAGCTGATCGCGTACCCGCCGTTCACGAGATTCCCGGACAACACGTCTGACTCCCCGTTCTGTTCGTGGTACTGCTAGGCGTCTTCGCCTGCGCCGTTTCCGTCTTCGTGGTCTTGGCCGTGATTCCTGCCATGGAGGTCGTCACCGCTTCTTCGGCACGATCAGCCGACCGCCGTTGATGTTGACCTCGTCCCCGATCAACTCGATCGTCGCGCCACTCCCGTTGCCGACGGTCACGCCCCTCTCGTCGATCCGGATGTACGCGCCACCCCTGGCTTCGAGGAGAATCCCGGTGCCGCCGGGCACGTCCGACATGACGAGCTTGTGATTGCCCGGCGTCTGGATCACCACCGGCTGGGAGCCGGGCAACTCCTCGCTCGCGCGGGGCGGCAGTTCGGTGACGTCTCCGTACCAACAACCCGTCCAGACAGGGAAACTGACGTCGCCCTGCTCGAACTCCATCCACACGCCGGCCCCGACCTCGGGGACGACGTACTGGCCCGACTGGCGCCCGGTGAACGGTAGACAGGGCATCGCCCACGTGGAGGCCTCGTCGCCGAGCACGTCCGGGACCTTGGCCGTGATCCTGCCGATCCTCAGCGGATCGTTGTTGTCGATCACCCGGCCCCGGAACTTGCCGAGGAAGCGGTTGTTCGGTGCCGCCATACGAGGTTCTCCTGGTCTTCCTGCTCTGCCTGGGCCTTCTGGGGCTTCCAGGCCTCCTGGTCTTCCTGGGCTTTACGGGCGCACGGTCCTGCTGCGGGCGATCAGGCCCTCGCGGGAGAGCGTGAAGTTCTGCTGGTACGAGCCGGGGCGGAGATTGTGGGTGACGGACTTGACGTAGTAGTCGCCGTCGTACGTCACTCCGCTGCCGCGCACCCCGACCAGCTCGCGCGGGCGAAGGATGTAGCCGTGCCGGTTCACATCGAGCGACCCGGAGCCGGAGATCGCGTCGGCGGACGTGGCGGCCCTGGCGAGCGCCGCCGCCTGGGCCTGCCCCTGGTCCATCTTCGCGGTGCCGGAGAGCGTCCTGCGTTTGAGCGCCGGGGTGGCCCGCCGGCCGAGAGGCGGCCGCAGCGGGCTGATGTCGGGCTGGGCGAGCAGCGTCGAGTCACGGGACTTGGGATCCTGCACACGGGCCTGCGGCTCCTCACGGGCCGTCCCGTCGTACGCGAACGTCAGCTGATCGACAGTGGAGTTGTTGTCCATGTTGACGTTGAGTGCGTGCTGCCGCTGCCCGAGCCGCTGTTCGGGCCCCCAGAACGCGGTGGAGCGACCGGGCACAGGACCGGGATCGAGGTAGAACGTGAACCCATTGGCCTTGGCCAGGTCATTGATGTACTGAAGGTCGGTCCCGGTCTGATAGTCCACCCGCCGCAGCTCGTTGGGGGACTGCTGAATCTGCTCGCGGATGATGCGCGCGTCGATCCCGTAGTCGGTGTACTTGGCGAGGATCCGCTCGACACGCTGGGACGGCGCGAGGTTGGGATACCGGTCGGTCCGCTCCTCAAGATCCATCAGGAGTGTGAGGTCCTCACCGGTGACGGTGAGGGTGGTCTGCCCCGGCTGGTTGCTGGCCCCGACCTCCTGACGCACGATCAGCCCGTCGAGCAGGACGGTCGGTGTGCCCTTGACGGTCGCCACGACGATGACCCGGGTCCGGGGGTCGAAAAACCCTTCGGGCAGCAGCCGTTGGGTGATGATCCCCTTCTTGGTCAGATCGAACGCGATCTGAAACCCACTGCGCTCCCCGGCCGTTGTGGTGATCTGCGCGGACAGCAGAGCCTCACTGACCTCTGCGGGGACAGGGCGGACCAGCTTGGGGCCCATGAGCAGAGTGAGGTGAACGGGCCCCTGCCCGATCGGCTCATCAGCCACGGCCACCCCCGGGGAACCCACCCGGCAGCGGAATCGCGATCTCGCGTCCGGGCTCGGCGGTCAACTCGCCGGGGTCGAGCGTGGGATTGGCGTCGGCGATCTGCCACCACTGCCCGGGATCCCCGAAGTACCGCTGCCCGAGCTGATCGGGGCGCTCCCCGCTGCTGACGGTGTGCGGGGCGGTGTCCTCGGCAGCATCGCCGAGCGGCGGCAACAACCGCCGCTTGGTGTACCGGACCGTGGTCCCGTCGGCCTGGGTGTGCACGCCGATCTCGGCGTCGTGATAGCGGCTCGTGCGCGGATAAGGATGCGACCCGGGGATCGCGTCCAACGCGCTCTCGTACGGCTCGATGCCGGCCATGTCTGCTACGCCCTCCCCGCCCCGATGTCCCCACTGCCCAGCCCCAACGCCCTCAGCGCCCCGCTACGCGCGGCCGCGGCCAGCCGCTCCTTCTGCGCGAGATGCGCGAGGTACAGCTCGGCGCCACGGTGCCCGGCGGGCAGGTCGCTGACGGTCAGCACCTTCATGCCGATGCTGAGCGAGGCCCGTATGGGGTTGAGGTTCACATCGAAGGCGGATTCGTTGATCGAGAGTTCGGTGAGCCGGACGGGCATGACGCGTTTGCTGCCCCAGGTGAAGAGGGTGAGCGGCATTTCGATGGGGCTGATCTCGATGGTCCCGTTCTTGGCGAGGTTCGAGGCGGCCCGGAGCTGGGCGGTCGTGGGCTGCACGAGCATCTCCAGCACGGCGAGCTGCGGATGAATCCCCTCGGGAGCGGCAACCTCGAACTGATCGGTCGCGTCGATCTCGGCGGTGAACTTCCACGTCTCCTGGGCGGGGCCTTTGAGGCGCAGGGCCTCGTTTCTGTCCCCGGTCCCGCTACCGCCCCCGCCGGAGTCGCCACTGCCGCCGGCTGATTGGGGCGCGAGGCTGCGTTCGAGGGTGTCGGGGTTGAACTGAAGGACGATGATGCGCTGGGGGGTGCCGCGCTCGGGATCGACGATGACGATGCCGGAGCGGATGGGTTTGGGTATGTCGGCGTAGCGGGTCACAGGCGGGCCTCCAAACGCGCGGCCAAGGGATCGTAGTTATGGTCGGGAAACTCTTCAGGGAAGATCCGCAACATCGCCCTGATGTTTTCCAAGATGTATCTGTACTCCCGGTCACTCAGATCCACGTCGGCAAACAGGTACTGCCAGCCGGTTACGCCCTTCGTGACGAGGAGGTTGTCGAGATAGGCGCGATAGTCAAGGTCCAGCCGTATATATGCGTGATACCTGTCGAGGAACCAAATGTCTGGGCTCGTGACCCCGACGTGGTACCTCATCGTGGCCAGGCGTCCTTCGCCGCCCAGAGAAATGTCATCAAGCACGCGGAGTTCTGACAGAAGTGCCCGGTCGTCGTCATCTCGGGCAAGGTCGTCGACCGGCACTCTGCGATCGGGGCTGGTGACGATGCTCATCACGTCAAATTCGCCGAAAAGCGGCGTTCCAGAATCCGCAGCACGCCAGTGCAGTGCCATGTTTCGATAAGGGAAGTAGCACTCCTGCAATCCTGGCGCGAGCGGATAGCCGTCCTCGGCGATGATCTGGAACAGCCCTGCCGGATCCAGACCGGGTGCTCCCGGACCTCGATGCTCATCGAGGACTTCCAGGAGCGGAGACTCGTGCACCTCGCGGAACATGTCTTCAAGGCGGTACTCATACGGAAACATCCGATTCATTCCCTTACAGCTCCTCATGCAGCGGGTCCCAGTCGACTTTCCCAGGTGTCCCGTCGAGGACCCTGAGCTTGTCTATCGCGCCCTGAAGATCGGGCAGCGCTCCGTTGCCCATTGATGCCTTCCTGTTGCGCATGGCGAGCCTGAAGTGCGCCAACCCCAGGAAGATCCCCGCAGGTTCCTGATCTCGCTGCTTTACGATGTGCTCTGCAAGACTGGGTTTAATCTTGAGCCACTTACTAATCGTCGTCGCGCCGTAGCTGTTGATGTACAGCTTCTTCCGCTCGTCATTCTGTGGTGGCTTGAGGTTCAACCCAACGGTTTTCTCGGCGCCCGTCCTCTGCCAGTCGCTCCGCTTCTTTCCCGTCCCCTCGATTTTCTTGTACTGGCCGAATGTCGATCGTATGTAGCTAGGAACATCCTTTATTGCGCCGCTGTTTCCAAACTTCACTCTAGATTCGTACCAGACAGGTTTCCAATTGAAGACCCGCCAGGCGGGCATCTCCACGCCAAGCTCTAGGTCCTTGTTGACGCCGCGCCGAGCCGGGACGAGGTTATTTCCTGTTGCCAGGCCGCCGAGTCTGGATGGGAGAAGGTGAGCCCTGACCCAGGCTCCATTCCTTTGGAGTCTCCGGCTGCTGTGCGTGATATAGGTCCACCCATCCGGCTTCCCCCGTGGTGCGGCGCCAGCCTCGGTGCCCCAGGGCACACGGGGCTCACTGAGGAATTCGGCACTGATAACGTCCGCCCTGCCGTTATGGAAGGCGGGGAGTTTCGGTTTCGGCAGGTCATCCTTCGGTGCCGGTGCTCCGGGCGGATTGGGGTAGGCCGACGGCTCGGACCGGGGCTCCGAATAGTCTCCACCCAGCACGGGACGCGATGGATTCAGGGATGCCACGACGGTGAATGGGTCTCCTCCGACAGGTGCGAGCCCCGTGAGCCGGTAGTGGAGCTTCATCGACTTCAGTACGCCGAGGAATGACGAGCGCGGAATTCCGTCGTGCATCGCCGCATACAGCTTGGGCCGGATGCGCGCCACGATCTTGCGCAGCCGATCGTCTTTGGAGTCCTTCGAGTTCTCGTCCTTCCTCGTTCTGTCCTTGTCCGGCTCGGACTTGGGCCTGCCAAGGCGCCGATTGTCGGGGCGGGGCTTGGGCTTGCCGGGGCCCTTCTTGTCCTCCTTGGGCCGGGGCCTGCGCGAGCCGTCCCGCTCCGGCTTTGGCCTGCGTCTGCCGTCGCCGTCCTTGTCCGTCGGCTTGGTAGGCGTTCCCTTGCCGTCGTCCTTCTGCTTATTCGGGTCCGTCGGCTTCGAGGGGTCCTGGTCCTTGGGATTGCCAGGAGTCTCCTTGTCCTCTTCCTTCGGTTTAGTGGGCTCCTTGTCGTCCTTGGGCTTGCCCGGAGTCTCGTCCTTCGGCTTGGGTTTCGTCTCCGGCTCGGACTTCGGCTTCGGTTGGGGTTCCGGCTTAGGCTTGGGCTTTGCTGTCGGCGTTGGGCGGGTGTCCGGCCTGTCCTCGTCCTTGTCGGACTTCGGCTTGCCGTTCTTGTCGTTGCCCGTGGGCTTCTTGTCGTCGCCCGGGGTCTTGGGCTTGCTCGGGTCGGTGTCCTTCGGCTTCCCGGGGCCCTGTGTCGTGGGCTTGGTCAGGTCCGGTTTCGTGCCCGGCTTGTTGAGGTCGGGCTTTGTGCCGGGGCGCGGCCTGGTGGTCGTCGGGCGGGTGCCGGGGAGGCCCGGGGACTTCGGGGTCTGTTCCTGGTCCTTCTTGTTGTCGCGCTTGCCGCCCCTGTCGTCAGAGCCCTCGCCCGCCGCGCCCCTGCCGCCGCCCGGCCTGTCTCCCTTGGGTTTGCCGAGCTTGGCGGCCACACCCTTGAGGCGGCGGCCCACCTTCGCCACGTACTTGCCGATGCCGCTCAGCAGCGCCTCGTAGGCCAGTTCCAGCAGCGCCACGATGCCCGCAGCCACCGCCTTCGCGAAGAGGATGCCCGCGCCGCCGCTGCGGACGGCCTTCAGCCAGTCGAGGACCGCGCCCATCGCCCGCAGGATCTCGCCGAGCGCGCCGATGGCCGTACGGATGGCGTCGATGACCGCCATCACCCAGCCGGCGCCCGGGATCAGCTTGGCGACGACCTTCGTGATGACGATCTCGCCGATGATGAAGGGGAGTTGGGGGACGACGGCATCCCATGTCTCCTTGACGATCTTCTCCATGGTCAAGCCGCCCTTGATCAGCTTGTCCAGGATGGCCTTCGGGACGCCGATGATCTCCTCGATCTTCGACTGGAACCATTCCTTGACCGCTGACTTGACCTCCCGGAACAGGTGGTTCTTCGACCCATCGACCGCAGAGTTCTTGGCGCCGCTCAGCCAGCCGCCCGGGTCGGAGAGGAAGTCGACCGCGATGAGCATGAACTCGCCGAGCCCGCTCAGCAGTTTGGAGGCGAAGTCCAGGACGGACTTGACCGCGTCCACGACGGCCTTGATCACGTCCTGGAGCATCTTCTTGAGCACGTCCAGGATGCTGCTGAGCAGCTTGCCGATGGCGTTCAGCAGATCGGTGATGATCTGCTTCAGCATGGTGGCGAGCTTGTTGACAAGCGCGATCGCGGCCGCGATCAGGGAAGTGATCAGCTTCCGGATGCGGTTGGCCAGTTCGATGACGGCCCGCACCATGGACTTGGCGAATTCGATCAGGTCCTTGATGAGGTTCTTGACGGTGTCGACGATGAACTTGCGAGCCGCGTTGATCCAGCGCTCGACCGTCTCCTTGAAATTCCTGATGAAACCGACGACCGCCTCGCGTGCCCTCTTGATGACACGGACGATCGCGTTCTTGATCTCAATGACTTTGTCTTTGATCCAGTTGAAGGCCTTGCTGACCCAGTTTCCGGATTCCTTGGCGCTGTCGTTCTTCTTCTTGTCGGCTTCTTCCTCGGCCTTGGTGTTCTCGTCCTTGATCTTCTTGTCGCCGTCCTCCTTCTCGGTCTTGACGTCGTCGTCGGTCTTCTCTTCCTTCTCCTTGACGTCCTTGCGGACTTTTTCGTGCTTCTCGGTCTTCTTCGTACCGAGTTTCTTCAGCTCCGCGTCCTGCTCCGTACGCCAGTCGGAACGCTGGGCGGTGACCTCGCTCAGAGCCTTCTCGCGCTCGCCCGCCTGGCTCTTGGTGTTGCCGGCGATCTCCGTGTCCACCTGCTGCTTGTGCTTCTGCTGAGAGACACGGAAGTCCTTGTCCTTGGTCTGCCGGCCCTCGGACATGCTCTTCTGGCCGTCACTGAACGCGGCCTGGAACTCCGGACCGCGCTCGTGTTCCGCCACTTCCGACGCGGCATCGGGAGGTACGGCTCCGGTCGCCGCGCCGCCTCCGGGTGCACCGCCCTTGCCGCCCTGCTGACCGGGTACCTTCGCCTTCATCTGCTCCTTGGGAGCATCGGGGTACACCTGGTCTTCGCCCATCGCGCGGCCGGCGTCGTCGCGCCCCGTCGAGATGGTCTCCTCGCCCTTGGCGTCGACACTGGAGCCCTGCTCGTCGGCCGTCTGATCCGCCGCGGCCTGCATCTCCACGTCCGGCGCGTTTCCCGCCTGGGCCTTCTTGAGCGCGTCGTCCTTGGTCGGCAGCCCGGCGAACTTCGCGGCCAGCTCCTGGGGGTCCACGACGGGTTTGTCGGCGCCGAAAACGCTCGCGACCCCGTTCACGATCTTGCCGCCGATGAAGCCCAGGGCCATCTTGAAGGTGTCCCAGCCGCCCGGCTCCTCCGCCTTCTCCGCCTCGATCTCGCCCTCGGGCTCCTTGGCGCCCTTGACCTCGGCTTTCTCATCCTTGGGAGCCTTGGACTCCTGCGCCGGATCCTGTGAGTACTGCGCCGGTGCGTCGGACGTCGGCTTGCCCTGGAGGGTCTGCGGCGCGCCCGCCGGGCGCTGCATCGAGGGCGGCGCGGAGGCGAGTGCCTTGTGCTCGTCGCCGACCGTACGATCCACCGAGCCACTCACGCCGCCCATGGCCGCGAGCGCCTTGTGGGGCTTGAGCTTCGAGGCCGTGGACAGACCGGCTTCCGGGGACACCTTCGAGAGGTTCGGGGCCGCTCCCGAGTCCTTCTTCCCCTTGCCCTTGGCCGGTGCGGCAGCCCTGCCGCCACCGCCGCCACCTCCACCGCCCCCACCGCGCGATCCCTTGGCGGAAGGCGCCGACTTGGCCGCCGCGGCCTTCGGTGCCGGGGCAGTCTCCGGAGCCGGCGCGGCGGCCGGAGCAGCGGGTGCCTTCGCGGCTTCCGGCGCGGCGGGCGCGGACTGCTTCGCCGCCGGCGCCTGCGGCGCACCGGAAGTCCGCTCGCTCGGCGCCGGAGGCCCGCTCGACGGTTCGCTCTGCGCTCCACTGGCTGCTTCGCTGCTCGCACCGCCGGGCGTGTCCGCGTTGGACCCGCCGGAGACATGGGTGTCCCGAGCGGGCGAGGGGGACCCCGAGTCCGCCGTCGCCTCGCTGGTGCCCGCCGGAGCCGAATCCGTCTTTTTCTGCTCCTCCTTGGCAGCGGGCTCCTGCGCCGCCGCCTTACCGCCTGCCTCCTGGGAGGCCTTCTCGGGCGCGACCTTCGACTTGTCGTCGCCGCCGGCGGGAGTGCCCTTCTCCTCCTTGGCGGCCTGCTCCTTGGCCTTCCCGCCGTCCTCGGCCGTGCTGCCGTCGGCCTTACCGCCCGGCGCCTGCTGCACCGTCACCTGTGCGTCGACCGGGCCGGCCTTCGGATCGGCGCCGCTCTTCGGGTCCTTGGACGCCACGCCCGGTCCCTGCCGTGCCTCGGCAGCCTGTTCCAGGGCGAGACTGTCGTCCCATGCCGATCCGGCTTCGTCCGCCTCGGCCGTCGGCTCCGTACCGGCGGGGGAGTCGGCGACGTCCTCCTCGGTCTCGTTCTCCGCCGCCGCGTCCTCGGCGTCCTCCGCGTCCCGCTCGGCCTGCACCTGGTCGGCCTTGGTCACCGGGGGAGCGGGGAACGACGGGACGGCGGGGCTGCCGGACGAGGCCGGGTCCAGCTTGTCCGCGGTCGGTACGGCCGACACATCGAGGTCCAGATGGGGAAGGAAGTCCTCCGGCTGGAGCTTGACGTCCCAGGCGCTCTTCTCTCCGCCCCCGACCTCGACCTCCGACTGGCTGCCGGAGCCGAACGGGTCCTCGTCGGCCCGCTCCTCCGGACCGTCGAGATCCTGGTTGCGTACGCCGTCGAGCCGACTGCGCGCGCCCGGTAGCTGGGGATCCTTGCCGGACGCCGTCGGGGGCCCCGTGGGCTTCTCCTGCCCGACCTTGTCCTCCTGCTTCGGCTGCTGACCGGCTATGAGCGGATCGACGGCGCCCGGACGGTTCTTGGCCGCGGACTCCTCCTTGCTCGCGGCCGGGGCGTCCTGCTGGTCCTCCGCTGCCTCCTCGGAGCCCGCGTTCTTCTTCTCGGCGTCCTGCTGCCCACCCGCGGACTTGTCGCCCGAGGACTCTCCCGGAGCCGAGGACGACTCCTGCTGAGGCGCCGTGGCGGGTGCGTCGGACTGCTGCTGCCCGGACTGTTGCCCCTCGGTCTGCTGCTCCCCGGAGGGCGAACTCCCGGTGCCGCTGCCCGCGTTGGATCCGGCCTCCTGCCCCTGTCCGCCGCCCGGCCGCGCGTTTGTGCCCTGCGGAGTGGTCCCGTTCTCCCGAGTGCCGCCGTTCTGCGGTGTACTGCCGACGGCACCGTCCGCGTCGCTCCGGTCCTTCTCCGGACCTGGTGCTGCCGCGGGCTTCTGCTCCTGTTCCCGTTGTTCTTCAGCCGTCCGCTGCTCGGCCTCGCGCTCGAACCGCAACTCCTCGACCGGATCCGTCTCGACGGCCGGGGCTTCGAGTGAGTTCTGCTCCAGATCGTCATTCAGCTCGATCTCGTCGACGAGATCGAGCACCAGCTCATGCTCCGAGCTGAGGAGCCTGGTCTCCAGACGTTCGAGGACATCGTTCTGCAACTCGTCCGGCAGGCGCGCCAGTTGCATGCGGGTGCGCTTCGACCGGTCCTCCGGATCACCGCGCAACGAGCGCACTACCCCGTTGGCCAGCCGGTCCACCAGCGTCGCCGGGTCCAGCTGCTCCAGACGGTTACGGTCCGCGTCCACCGTGGCGTACCGCAGCCACCCGGGGGTCGACTGGCCCGGCTCCACCTCGGGAGCCCGCTCCCCGTCCCGTACGGACTGCTGCGCCGCCGACTCCGCCTCGCGCTCCATCGCCTGCTGCGGCAGGCTCACCGCACCCAGGTCGCGGCCCGCGCGCAGCGCGCCCAGGCCGTCCGGGTTCTGCACCGTGTGCAGCAACTCGTGGGCGAGCAGCCGCTGTCCGTCCGTCGTGCCCGGACGGAAGGTGCCCTCGCGGAAGAAGATGTCCTGGCCGACCGCGACCGCGTCCGCGCCCAGCAGTTCCGTGAGTGTGCCCGCGTCGCGGTCGGTGTGCAGGCGTACGCGGCTGAAGTCGTGGCCGAGCTGCTCCTCCAACTCGCGCCGTACGCTCAGGTCCAGTGGCTGGCCGGCGCCGCTGACGATGTTCTTCGGCTCCGGTGTACGGGACGCGGCGCGCTCCTTGCGCTTGCGCCGCCGCTCGGCCTGGGCCGCCTGTGCATCCTGGGACGCGGCGTGGGACGTACTCATCGCGAACCCCCTATGGGCGTCCCGGACAAAGACGAAGGCGAGGTCGAGTCCGTGGCTTCGCCCCGCCCCGAGAGCCCCGCGTGCACCGCGCGCGCCAGCGCCTCGCCCAGCCGGCCCGGCGAGGTGGTGGCGGGCAGGGGCGGCAGTCCGGACAGGGCGTCCAGGGCCCGGCCGCCGTCCGCCGCCAGCGGTACGCCCCGTTCCCTTACGAGCCGGGCCAGTTCCGTCTGGAAAGCGGCCGACACCCGCTCGGGGTCGACACGGTCGAAGCCGTCCAGGACCAGCTCGCCGATGTCCACTCGTATGGTGCTCGGTGTCCCGTTCAGACCCATCCGTGGACCTCCGAAGGCGTCAAGGAGCGGTCCAGCTTGAGGTATTCGGTGCGCGCGGCCTCCAGCATGTGGCGCATCTGGAGGCGGTCGCCCTCCTCGGCGGCGAGGAAGGCACCCGACAGCGCGATATTGCGGATCGAGCCGCCCGCCACTGTCAGCCGGGCCAGTTGCGCGGGATCGATGCCCTTCATCGGCGCCTTCGCGGGCAGCACCCGTCGCCAGATCTCGGCGCGTTCGCTCTCGCCGGGGAAGGGGAAGTCGACGACGAAGCGGATCCGGCGCATGAACGCCGTGTCCAGGGCCTGCTTCATATTGGTGGTGAGGATCGCCAGACCCCGGTACGCCTCCATCCGCATCAGCAGATAGCTGACCTCCAGGTTGGCGTACCGGTCATGACTGTCCTTCACCTCACTGCGCTTGCCGAAGAGAGCGTCGGCCTCGTCGAACAGCAGTAGCGCGCCGCCGCGTTCGGCCGCGTCGAAGACCTTGCGCAGGTTCTTCTCGGTCTCGCCGATGTACTTGCTGACCACCTGGGACAGGTCGATGATGAACAGATCCAGACCCAGTTCCTTCGCCATCACCTCGGCGGCCAGGGTCTTTCCGGTGCCGGAGCCGCCCGCGAAGAGCGCGGTGACGCCCAGACCCCGGCGCAGCGTCGCCGCGAACCCCCACTCCTGGTAGACAGTGGCCCGCTGCCGTACGTGCGCGACCGCCTCGCGCAGAATCCTCAACTGCCGCTCCGCCAGCACCAGATCACCCCAGCCCGCCTGGGGTTCGATACGCCGGCCCAGCCCGTCCATGCCCATCCGGGCCTCCGTGAGCCCGGCCTGCCAGGCCAGTCCGGTGGCGTCGAGTTCGTCCTCGTCCGGCAGATCCCGTACGACGGCCGCTCCGGCGGAGCGGATCAGATGGGGCGGCAGCGAGAACTGCTCGACCAGATTCTTCAAGTCGTCCTCGGATACCTCCGGTACGTCCTCGAACGCGTCTGCCCACACGCCCAGTTGCTCCTCGGAGTCGAGTGCGGGCACACTGACCCGCTCCCCGCGCGGCCGGTCGGTCTGCCGTGGGTCGAGGCTGGAGACGACGAGCGGTACGGCCGCGCTCTCGATGAACGCCTCGGCCGCGGAGGTCTGTTCGCGGTCCAGCTCGCCGACCTCCACCAGCAGCGCGGCCGGCAGCAGGATCGCCTCGCGCTGCCAGAGCCGGGCCAGCAGGTCGCGCTCGGCGGGGGCGGTGGGCAGGTCGTCGGCGGCCATCGCGTACAGGCCGAGCCCCGAACGGCGCGCGGCGGCCGCCGCGATGTCGGCGCGCGAGCGCGTATCGCCGCCGACCAGCTCGACACGGAGCGGGGCGTACCGCCCGGTGCCCGCCCAACCCGCCGCGACGCGGCTCGCCGCCAGGTCGTACGAGGCCGGGAGCGTATCCGGCACGGATGTACGGCGAAGCATCCCGTGCAGCCGAGAGTCCAGATAGGGCGACCCGACCAGGTAATGCAGGATGCGTTCGTCGAGCCGGAGCCGGGAGGTGGTCAGCCGGGTCTCGTCGTCCAGCTCGATCAGCCGCCAGCGGCGCAGTGGTGCGACGGGCGTCAGCGCGCTCCAGTGCGGTTCCGTGAGGGCGGCCAGGGCGAGGGAGAACGTCGGGTGCGCGCGGTCCGGGTCGCCGCTCGCGGCGGCGCAGCGGGCGCCGGTCGTGGGATCCAGCTCGGCGGCGGCGGCGAGCAGGATCACCTCGCGTTCGAACGGACTCAGACCGAAACAGCTGACGAGCGTGTCCATGGTCGCGGGCCCGGTGGTGGGGCCGGTGGGACCGGCGAGACCGGCCGCCCCGGCGGGAGCGATTTCCGGGGCGAGTTCCGGTGCGCTTGCCGGGGGACGCGACGCACCCGAGTCGCTGCCGGTGCCTGTGCGGCTGTCGTCGGTGGTGGCAGGCGCGCTGCCCTCCGTCGCGCCTTCCGGCGGATCCGGCCGACCGGTGCCGGCGGGCGTGTCGCCCTCCGGGGGCCTGCCCCGGTCCCGGGCGCGTCGCGCATGGGCGTCGACGCGCGCGAGGACCGACCGTACGGCCGAGGCGAGCGCCCGGCCGTCCGCACCCGCACCCGCGTCCGCCGCGCCCCGCCCTGCCCGTTGGCCCTTGTCCGTGCCCACGCTCTCACCCGCCCCCGTGTCGCGCACCGTCCCTCAGCTCTCCTTGCCGTCTTCGCCCGCGCCCGATTCCTTACGGGTACGGGCCGGCGCACCGGTACGGGACGCGGGCGCCGCCCGCTTGGCGGCCGGCTTGGACCCGGTGGACTTGGACGCCACGGACTTGCTCGCGGTGCGCTTCTTCGCGGGTGCTCCGATCGGGGCCTGGGCCTGGGCCTGGGCTTCGTCCTCGTCCTCGGCAGAGGCCGGTTGCTCCGCTGATCCCTCCGCTGATCCCTCTGCCGGTCCCTCCGCCGAAGCCTCCGCCGGTGCGGACGGGCCCGGCGGAACCGGCGCCCCCGGCGCCCCGAACGGCAGAACCCGTACCGTCCGCTCCTCCACCGGTTTCGCCGGGACCGGCTTCTCGCGGCCCTCGATCAGGACCAGCGACGCCTGGTACGCCACCGACAGCGTGTACGGCGTCTGATGGAGCATCCCCCAGAGCTTGGACGTCTCGTCGATGTCCATCACCGTCGGTGTGAACCGCACCCGCTGCGGCGACTCGGCCAGATCGCTGCCCGCCAGATACGGACGTTCGGCCGCCAGCTCGATCAACTCCTTCGGCAGCACCGGGATTTCGTGCAGGGCCCGGATCACGCACCCGATCAGCCGCTGCCCGACCAGCTCGGTCTCGTCCCCGTACGCGCTGATCAGGTAGTGCAGATCCAGCGCGGCGGCGGGACGCTTGAGCAGTGTGCCGTCCGAGGCGCGCGTCGGCAGGTCGGTGTGGCGCATCGAGGGGTTCGGTGTGACCTGGTAGAGGAACACATTGACGGTCGGTTCCGTCGGCGGCTCGGCGTGGGGCTTACGGGCCTCCACCTTCACCGCGATATCCATCTCGGGACCCAGATTGTTCTCGATCAGCAGAGCCAGAGCCTGGGTGACCGTCGCGATGGCAAGTGCGTTGCTCATGGCTTCAGTTCCTCTTCTCGCCGCGCGCCAGATAGTCGTCCAGGGTCAGCGTGGGCGCACGGCGTCCGGTGCGATCGGGGCGGTCGGTGGCGCCGCGGTTCGCGCCGGGCGGCGGCGCGGCGCTCACCTCCAGCCGGCCGATCTGTACGTGTACGACGCGCTCCGCGGGCTTCGGCGCCCGCCGTCCCACCCCGCTCGGCGTGGCGCCACGGGCCGGGTTGAGGTCCGTGGAGCGCGGGCGGGCCGGTGCGGTGGCGGCCGGGGGAGCGGGGGCCGTCTCACGCCGGGAGCCGCCGGGTGCGTTCGTCGGCGCGTCGGACCGCGGGCGCGGCCCCGGGCGACGCGCCGGGCGCGCGCCGTCGCTGTCAGCCGGACGCGGCCCCGGAGCCGTGCGTGCCGCAGGAGGCCGCGGCGGCGAATCCGTACGTGTCGCGGTCGCGTCGGCCGGCCGTTCCCGCCCGCCCGGCCCTGCCGCCTCGGTCCGTACGACCGTGTGCCGGTCCGTCCGTACCTCGCGCTCGTGGCGAATCAACTCGGCCGGGCCGAAGGTGGGTTGGGGTGCGGACGGGATCAGTGCGGCCGGCTCGTCGGGCTCCGGCGGCGCCGACCGGAGTGCCTCGACCCGTTCGAACGGGCCGGGCAGCCGTGGCCGGACCCGGGCCGCGACACCGGCCGCGGGCACCGGCGTGTACCGGGCGAGCAGCCGGTCGAAGTAGTCAGGCATCCGCACACAGCTCCAGGTAGTAACGACGCCGCATCGGGCTGAGCGCCAGGATCTCCGGCTCGCTCCACCCGTAGGCGGTGGCGAGCAGGTGGACATCGAGCATCAAGTCCCTTGCCCAGGTGTCCAGTTCGGTCCAGAGGTAGGACGTGATGTCCAGCTCGGCCGGGGTGGCCTCACCGCACTCCGGACAGGCGACGTTCAGCGTCACGTCGGCCGCCGGGTCGGCGTCCGCTGCCGCCTCGGCGAGACGGCGCTGTACGGGGAGCGGCAGCTGCCCGGCCAACTGCTCCGGAGGAACGGGCTTCCCGTCCCGTACGGCCGACACCGTGCAGCGCGTCAGGAGCAGCCGACGGGCCTCCCGCGGATCCGGCAGGCCACCGGCCGCCGCGAGGTCGGCGACCGTCGGCAGCCGGAAATCGACCACCCACTCGCCCTCCTCCACCCGCAGCGGCCCGTCCGGACTCCGCCCCCGGGCGCCGAGCGGTGTCGCGTCGAGGTCGAACTCCATGGCCTCGCCGCACGACGCACACTCGATCCGTACCTGCATACGCTCGCCGAACAGCGCCCGGCGCAGCGCGAACAGGTCGGCCTCCCGCTCGCCGACCGGCATCGACAGCAACTCGTCGGTGCCGGCCCCCGGCCGGGCAGCCCGGTGCAGCAGCAGAGACCTTCCCGAGTCGTGCTGTGCCAGCCCGGCTTCCCAGGTGGCGAGCAGCTCGGTGGGTCCCGTAGGCGTCATCCCTCATTCCTCCGGTGCGTGCCTCCGAGCCTCAGGCCGGATGGGTGAATGAAGGCTCGACCGGCTCCACCACCTCGTAGTCCCGCTCCCAGCCCTCGCATTCGAGCTTGACGCTCTGGATGGCGACGGCGTTCGCGTTGGCGTCCAGCTCGCCGAGTACCTGGTACTCGCTCACCCAGGCCCGGTAGAGCTTGTGCGAAACGGCCACCTGCCCCGCCTCGTTGAGTACCTGGATGATGATGTCCTTGCGGAAGTCCCGCAGCGAGACCTCCGCTCCCAGCCCCGCACCGACCTGCCAGACCTTGTTGGCCCAGCGGTCGAATTCCGGGTCGTGTGTGACGCCGCGTTCGAGCGTGACACCCTCGAACTCCGAGCGGCCCGGCGATTTGCGCGGGGAGCTCGGGTCGCCGCCGTGCCGGTGCTTGACCACCTCGGTGGTGCGCTTCAGGGGACTGATCTTGCTGATGCCCGCGACCGTTCGACCGTCCCACAGGACCAGGAACTTGAAATTCTTGTAGGGGTCGAAGCGATGGGCGTTTACCTGGAACTCAGCCATCGGTTTCCTTCGTGTTCCTTTTCCTTGATTACGAGCTTGGCTCAGGGCTTGGCTTCGGTTCGGCCCTGGACTCCGTTACGGCTCCGGGGTTCGTTACGGATCCGGTTTCGCTAACGGCTCCGGACTCCGGTACGGCTCCGGACTTCGTCACGAGAGGGCGAACTCTCCGGCCACCTGCTGGATCTTCACGATCACGAACTCGGCGGGCTTGACCGGCGCGATACCGATCACCACGTTGACCACGCCACGCTCGATGTCGGCGTCGGTGGTGGTGTCCTTGTCGCATTTGACGAAGTACGCCTCGCGCGGTGTGCCGCCCTTGAAAGCGCCCTGCCGGAAAAGATCATTGAGATAGGCCGAGGCCTTCAGCCGGATCTGCTGCCACAACTGCTCGTTGTTGGGCTCGAAGACGACCCACTGCAAGCCGCGGTACAGGCTCTCCTCGACATGCAGCGCGAGCCGGCGCACCGGCACGTACTTCCACTCGCTGTCCAGCGCGTCGGCGCCCTCCAGCGTCCGGGCGCCCCACACCAGCGGGCCGACCACCGGGAAGGTGCGCAGGCAGTTCACGCCCAGCGGGTTGAGCAGCCCGTTCTCCCGGTCGGTCAGCTTGACCGTCAGCGACCGGACACCGGCCAGCCGCGCCTCGGTCCCGGCCGGTGCCTTCCATACGCCGCGCTCGCCGTCCGTACGGGCGATGACACCGGCGACGGCACCCGACGGCGGGAAGGAACGCAGCCGCCCGGTGAGCGGGTCCGTCAGTTGCAGATGCGGGAAGTACAGCGCCGCGTGATTGCCGCGTACGGGTGCGAACGCGCCGATGCCGGCCCGTGCGGCGTCCACACTGCCCCAGGTCGAGGGCGAGTCCACCAGCAGGAAGATCCGCCGCTCCTCGCAGAGTTGCTCGGCCGCCGACAGGACGGTGACCATGTCCTCGGTGGACTCGTACGACGAAAGCTCCGGCAGGGCCAGCAGGTTGACGTCGTCGACATCGCGGAGTGCCTGCACGCCCGTCTTGCTCACCTCACTGCCGATGAGGTCGCGCGGTCCGGGCGGGTCGCCGTCCTTGCCGCCCTTCAGCGGGAAGACGGGCGGGTTGACGGAGGCCTCGAGCCCCAGATCGTTGGCGCACTCGCCGATGAAGCGCACGACGTCGTCGGGGTCGACGGATCCGGCGACGACCTGGAGCCGTCGGCCGAAGGCGATGACCTCGGCGCCGGCGAAAGCGTGCTTGCCCGGTGCGTCGGGCAGCGCGCGCAGCTTGCGCTCCAGCAGGAGCGCCAACTCCGTCACGGTGCACGGGGCCTCGCCGTCATGGTCGGGATCGTAGAGCGTGAACTCGCGCTCCACATCGCCGATCTTGACCTTCAACTCGACGTTCAGGTCCGGCAGTTCGGCCGAGAAGGGCTTGGACGCGGTGCCGGACGGGTCGGGCCGGCCCTCGTCCACGGCCTTGACCCGTATGAGCGAGGATCCGGCGTTGACGACCGTTTCCACGAAGCGTCCGTGTCCGGCGTCCATCGACAGGCCGGTGAAGGACTCGCGGGCGCCGCCGCGCGCGTCGAGGATGTGGAGGTTGAACGTCTCGTCCGGGGTCGGTGTGTCGTGGTCGACGGCCACCCGCAGTCCCGAGCCCCAGACGCCGGGCTCCTTGGCGTGCACCTCCAGCACGGCGCATTCGCTGTGCCCCTCGGTGGAGTTGAGCGTGACGCAGGCCTCTTCACCGGTGCCGGCCTTGGCCACACGCACGATCACCGCGACCGTGCCGCCGTTGCCGAAGAACTGGTGCACGGCGTAGCCGACAGCGCTCTGAGAGGTGAGCCCGCCGAAGCGCCGCTCGAAGTCGGCGAAGCTGGTGATCCGCACCGGCTGATTGAGCGGGCCCCGGCGGGTGTGCCCGACGAACGCGGTCACCGAGGTGGTGACCGAGGCGATGGTACGGATGCTGCTGGGAAGTTCCTCGATGTAAACGCCGGGATAGCCCATGTGCGTCGGCATTCCCCCTCCATTCCCTTCGCGCATCAAGAGATGAGGAGGGGAGGTGAAAGGAATGTGCGGATGAGTCGAGTCCGCATCCGCCTGCTCCATTTTTTCCCCCGTCACACACCCCATGCGATATCGGTCTCGCAGGGCCATCCGCATGCGCATGCGCTTGTGGCTCCTGATGCATGAGTGCCGCTTGCGAGTCTGGTTCTCGCCTCAAGGAATGGTCAAGGGTGTGATTCGGTCATTGGGTGATCATTCTCTGAGGCGCTGATCGGAAGGGTATTTGGTGTGGTCAGAGGGGTGTTGTTCGGTGAGTATGAAGGTGAGTTCACCAGTACTTCACAGGAAACTTCCTTCAGGAGAGGGAAACAAGCCGAATTTACTTCTCCTCGGCGCGCCGCTTGGTGTCTTGTTGGTGTGGAATGTGGCCGGTTTGTTCAGGGAGGATTCCGATCAACGACACGGTGGGTGACCGAAATTGATGGCCGATCAGTTGAGCCGCCTGCGACGGTCAGCGGATCCGGCTTCTTGCCGGCCGACCGTCAGTCGGCCCGTCAGCCGACCCGTCAATTGGTCGCGTTGTGCGCGCTGCCGCCATTCCCCTGTGAGTCCAGGACGAGCACCGCGACATGCAGTCCGGTGAACTGGCAGCCCGATTCCAGATCGCAGCCCAGCAGCCGCTCGATGGTGTGCAGACGCTGGTAGAACGACTGCCGGGACAGCCCGGACCGCTTCGCCGCGACCGACTTGTTGCCGGCCGCCGTCAGATAGGCGCGCAGTGTGGCGAGCAGGTCACCCCCGTTGCGGTCGTCGTGCTCGATGAGACGCGCCAACTGCCGGTCCGCGTACCGCTGGAGACGTGTGTCGTCGCGCATGAGGCGGAGCAGCTCCGGCAGTCCGATGTCGGAGGGCACGTAGAACCAGCGGTCCGTCGCCCCGGGACCGATGGCTTCCGCGGTGTGCTCGGCCTCCCGGAAGGAGTGCGCGATCCCGGTGAGGTCGGCGACACCGGGCCCGACGGTGACGACCGAGTCCTGGCCGAGTTCCTCGCGGGCGAGCCGGCCGATGCGTTCGGCGACCGGCTGCCAGGCACTGGCTCGGGCCAGGGCGACGAGCACACCGATCCGGCCCGGGGCGGTCTCGCCGACCAGGGCCCGTACACCGGTCTGGGCCAGCTCCTTCGCGATCCGTTCGTCGAACTGCTCGCCGTCACCACCGGTGCGGGTGTGCTGGATCAGGACGGCGAAGAGCCGGTGCCCGACGGTCGGCAGGTCCAGCGCCTCGGCGCGGGCCCGGGCGTCCGCGGGGGAGCGGAAGCGCCGCTCCCGCAGATCCCGCAGTACGGAGCGGTGGGCCCGGCGCTCCCACCGGGTGGGGCCGGCCAGCCGGGCCATGGTGAGGGCGACGGCGGCCCGTTCCAGGACCAGGACCTGTTCCGCGTGGCCGTCCGGTCGCGACCGGACGCCCAGCATGATCAGCCGGCCCCACAGCCCGTTGTGGTCCTCCACGGGCGCCATCAGCCAGCCCTCCGGGCCGCTCGGCGCCACGTGCTCCGGGGTCGGCGCGGCCCGGGAGCGCCTGGACCAGGCCGAGATCACCGGTTCGTACGGGCGCCCGAGGAGTTCGCACATCATGACCCGGTGCGTCATGTCCTCCAGGACCACCGGCGCGCCGGCCAGCTCCGCGGCGGTGTGCACCAGCTCCTCCGGTGTCGCACGGCGCAGGGTGAGCGCGGTGAACACGTCCTGGATGTGCCGGCCGCGCCGCAGCAGCTCGCCCTGGGCGTCGAGGATGAGGGCGTGCACGGTCTGGGTGACATCGATGAACCGGACACCCCGGCCCAGTTCGATCAGGGGCAGTTCGCGGGCGCGGCAGGCCGCGACCAGCTCGTCGGGCACCTTCCGGTAGCGGTGGCCGAGTTCGACGACGAGACCCGCCGCACCTACGTCGGCCAGCTGGTCGACGTAGGTGCGCAGCCTCGACGGATCCTCCGGATACGGCATCCCGGTCGTCAGTACCAGCTCGCCGCCCTCCAGGAAGTCCGCCGGATTGAGCAGCTCGGTGACATGGACCCAGCGCACGGCGCGGTCGAGCCGGGACTCACCGGCCAGGACACGCGGCAACCCCTCGGCGAGCACGGGCAGTCGCAGGACGTCGCCGATGGTCAGGGTTCGGATGGCCGAGGGCTGTTCCAGAGGACGGGGCGGATCCTTCTTCCGGTGCACCATGTCGACCCTTGCAGCGGGGTGTCTCAGGGGCAAGAGCCGCGACGTTACGTTCAGGAGGCGCCCTGACCCGTACGAACACAACGTCAATACGAAGCGTCGCCGCGGAACACAGTGTGCGTTGACCTGCGGCGGCGGGCCCCGCCAGAGTGAAGGCCATCCCGGACGGCGCCGGTACGAGGCACTCGGACGCCTGATCACCCTGACGGAAGGAGCGCCATGAGCACCCCGAAACGCATCGCGGTGATCGGCGTCGGCAGCATGGGCAGCCAGGCCATGTGGCGGCTGGCCGCCCGGGGCGCCGAGGTCATCGGTTACGACCGGTACGCCCCTGGCCACGATCGTGGCGCGGCGGGCGGTGAGACCCGGATCTTCCGCGCCGCCCACCTCGGCGAACCCGGGTACATTCCACTGCTGCGCCTCGCCGACCAGCTGTGGGACCGGCTCCAGGAGGAGTCGGGCCGCGAACTGCGCCGCCGCACCGGCTGCCTGGTGATGGGCGCGACCGAATCACCGTCCATCCGGACCCTGCTCTCCTCCAGCGACGCTCACGGCCTTGACCACGAGGTGCTCGACCGGGCGGCCCTCGCCCGCCGCTACCCTCAGCACCGTCTCCCCGAAGGACACACCGCCGTGCTCGACCGGGAGGGCGGCATCATCAGGCCCGAGCTCTCGGTCCAGACGGCCGCCGGCCGGGCCGAACTGCTGGGCGCCCGGCTGCGCCGTTACACGCCCGTCCGTGAGATCGTCCCCGCTCCGAGGGGCGGGGTGGACATCGTCACCGACGAGGGCACCGACCATGTGGACACCGCGGTGGTGACCGCGGGCCCCTGGATCAACACACTGCTGCCGGACCTCCCGCGCGTGGTGGACATCCGCCGGCTGATCAGTTCCTGGCACGTTCCGACCACCCACGACTGGTTCGCGGGCGGTGCCCCCGCCTTCGTACGCAGCACACCCCACCACTGCTACGGGCTGCCCTCGCCCGACGGCCTGTCCGTCAAGATCGGGCTGTCCCGCGCTCGGCATCTGCCGGTCGCGGACCCACTACGGCTGGACCGTACGGTCGACCCGGCGGAGCTCGCCGTCTTCCGTGAGCTCATCGGCGAGCTCATGCCCGACCTGAACCCCGATCCCGTACGGCTCTCCGTATACATGGAGGGTTACACCGACTCCGAGCATCCGCTCGTCGGTCATCTGCCCGGCCAGGACGACATCGTCGTCCTGGCGGGATTCTCCGGCAGCGGCTTCAAGATGTCGCCCGCCATGGGGGAGATAGCCGCCGATCTGGCCCTCGAAGGCACTACGGGGCAGCCCATCGGTTTTCTCGCGCCGGCCGCACTCGGCACTCCCTGAAACGTACGTCCGTACCCCCCGGACTCGTCCCCGCCTCCCTACCCCCGGGCCCGCACCCCCAGGCCTGCGCGCCCTCGGCGAACGGCTGGAGGACGCGGCGGCCGGCATGGACGCGAGCCGGCCGACGATCGCCCGGCGGATCGCCTTCCCGCCGGCCGCACCGGGGCTGATCGCCGCCGCCGTGGTCGCCTTCATCACCAGCTTCGACGAGTCTTCATCGCCCAGTTCCTGTCGACGGCCCAGACCCGCACACTGCCGGTCCAGGTCTTCAACGCCCTGCGGTTCGAGGTGGACCCGACGGTCACCGCGATCAGCGCGGTCCTGATCGCCCTCGCGGTCGTGGCACTGGCCCTGGTCGCGGCCGTACGACGGCTCGGTGGCAGCCGGGAGCGGGGCGTGCTCCCGGTCGACCCCACCACTTCCTGACCCCACCGCTCCCCGCCCTCCAACACACCACCGCTCCCCGCCCCCCAACACACCACCGCTCCTCACTCATCCACCGCTCCAACACACCACCTTCCGGACGGAGATCCCCTTGCGAGAGATCGTCACCTTCGACGCCTACGGCACGCTTGTCGACTTCCGCCTCAGCGGCCCCACCCAGGAACTGCTTCAGGACCGCATCGACGAAGTGGGCGTCGACGCCAAGGAGTTCCTCGACAACTTCCGTGTCATGCGCTTCCAGGCCGTACTGGAGGACTACCGGCCCTACGACGTGGTGCTGCGCTCCAGCCTGGAGAAGGCCATGCGCCTGCACGGACTGCGGTACCGGGACTCCGACGGTGACGCCGTCGTCGCCCGGATACCCACCTTCGGCCCGTTCCCCGAAGTGCCGCACGTGCTGCGGCGGTTGAAGTCCCGCTACGAGATCGCGATCATCTCCAACACCCAGGACCACCTCATCAAGCAGAACATCGAGCTGATCGGCGTCGAGTTCGACCATGTCATCACCGCCGAGCAGGCCGGCGCGTACAAGCCGTCCCGGCAGACCTTCGACTACGCGTACAAGACGATGGATGTCGAGCCGGCGCAGGTCATCCATGTCGCGCAGGGCTGGGAGTACGACCTCGTCCCGGGCATGGACCTCGGGCTGAAACGCCGGGTGTGGATCAACCGGCAGAACAACCGCGGCTCCGCCGCCTACCAGCCCTACGACGAGCTGAGCGACATGACCACGCTTCCCGAACTGCTGGACTGCTGACCGCGCGATGGGCCGGGCATCACTCGATGCCCGGCCCGCCCCGGTTCCCCCACATCACACCTGGCAGGAGGCCGAGTTGAAGCAGATTCACGGGCCGGCTCGCGGGGGCGGCGCCGGACGTCTTCACCAAGGAGCCGCTGCCCGCCGCGTCGCCGCTGTGGGACATGCCGGGCGTGATCGTCTCCCCGCACACCGCGGGCGAGGCCACCGGCTGGAAGGAAGCACTCACCGACCTGTTCCTCGACAACCTCGGCCGCCGCGTCGAGGGCCGCCGCTGCGTAACGTCATCGACAAGGAACGAGGCTGTCCCTGACGCGAGGGCGTTCCCGGCGCGAGGTCGTCCCCGGCCCGCCTTCCGCAAGCCACGAGCAAGCCGCGAGCAACTCGCGATCAGCCCGCGAGCAAGCCGCGATCAGCCCGCGAGCAGGGCTCCGAGCCGGATCCCAGCAAGCTTCCAGCAGGCGCGCGCCACCCGGCCCGCAGGAGAATGGCCGGGTGACCGAGCCCCTGCCGGCCCCCAGCCTGTCCGCCCAGACCACCTGCGGCGACGAGATGCGCACGCCGCTGCGCGACTTCCTGCGCACGGAGACCGGCAGCGCCGCCGTCCTGCTGGCCGCCGCCGTGGCCGCGCTCGTCTGGGCCAACCTCGGGCCGGGGACGTACGAGGAGTTCTGGCGGACGGTTCTCGCGGTCCGGGTCGGCTCCACCGGCGTCTCGTTGGAGCTGCGCGCGTGGGTGAACAGCGGGCTCATGACGCTGTTCTTCTTCGTCGTCGGCCTTGAGGCACGCCGTGAGTTCGACATGGGCGAGCTGCGCGAGCGCAAACGGGTCGCCCTCCCGCTGCTCGCCGGCCTCAGCGGCATGATCGTCCCGGTCGCGGTCTATCTCGCCTTCAACGCGGGACACACGTCGGCGCACGGCTGGGGCGCCGCCATGTCCACGGACACGGCGTTCGCGCTGGGCATGCTCGCCGTCTTCGGCACCCGCCTGCCCCGGGGCCTGCGCACCTTCATCCTCACCGTCGCCGTCGTGGACGACTTCGCGGCGCTCGGCGTGATCGCGGTCGCCTACAGCGGCCGGATCAATGTGCTCGCGCTGGTCGTGGCCCTCGCGACGTTCGGGGTGATCCTGCTCGTACGGGCGCTCCGGCTGCGCCACGGTGTGGTGTACGGGCTGCTCGCCGTCGTCGTCTGGGTGGCCCTCCTCGAATCCGGTGTGGACCCGGTCGTGACGGGCCTCGCCATGGGGCTGCTGACCTATGCCTATCCGGCGGCCCGCAGTGATCTGGAGCGGGCGAGCGGACTGTTCCGGCTGTTCCGCGAGCAGCCCACACCGGAACTCGAACGCTCCGCGCGCATCGGACTCGCCTCGGCCATCTCACCCAACGCCCGGCTCCAGCGGATGTACCACCCCTGGACCAGCTATGTGATCGTGCCGGTCTTCGCCCTCGCGAACGCCGGTATCCCGGTGAGCGGCGCCCAGCTGGCCGACGCCTTCGGCTCACCCGTCACCCTGGGCATCCTTTTCGCCTACCTGCTGGGCAAGCCCGTCGGCATCCTCGGCGCCGCGCTGCTCACCACCCGGCTCAGTCGCGGCCGTCTGCGCCCGCCGGTCGGCTGGGGTGCCACCGCGGCCGGTGGCACCATCGCGGGCGTCGGGTTCACGGTCTCCCTGCTCATCGCCACCCTCGCCTTCCACGGCGACCAGCTGGCGGAGGCGAAGATCGGCATCCTCAGTGCGGTGCTCTGCTCGTTCGCCGCCACCTGGCTGGTCACCCGGGTGATCGGCACGCTGCCCAGGCGCCCCCGGATCAGCGCCCTGCTGGGCACGGCCGAGCCCATCGTCGATCTGTCCACACCCGTCGATCCGGACCGTGACCACGTACGCGGCCCGCGCGACGCGCCGGTGACCGTCGTCGAGTACGGCGACTTCGAGTGTCCGTACTGCGGGCTGGCGGAGCCCGTCATCCGTGAGCTGCTCGCGGACTTCGGGGACGTCCGGTACGTCTGGCGCCACCTGCCCCTCAACGATGTCCACCCGAACGCCCAGCTCGCGGCGGAGGCCGCCGAGGCCGCGGCCGCTCAGGACGGCTACTGGGAGATGCACGACCTGCTGCTCCGCCACCAGGGCGATCTGCTCCTCGCCGACCTGCTCCGCTATGCCGAGACGGGCGCGCTGGACACCGACCGCTTCCACCGGGATCTACGGGCGCACGCCGGCGCCGACCGGGTCGCCGAGGATGTCGAGACCGCGGATGTGAGCGGCGTGTCGGGCACCCCCACCTTCTTCGTCAACGGGCGGCGGCACCACGGCGCGTACGACATCGAGGGACTCTCCGCCGCCGTGCGCGCCGCCCGCGCGCGATCCGCGCTGACCGAGCCTTCCTGACCCGTCACGCCTTGAGCCTTCCTGGCCCGTCAGGCTTTGAGGAACCCGTCAGGCCTTGAGGAAGTCGAGCAGCGCCGGGTTGACGACCTCAGGGTGGGTCCAGGCGATGTTGTGAGGCCCGCCCTCGACCGTCACGAAGGTCAGATCCTTGATGAGCGCGGGCAGCCGCTCGGCGGTGCTCTCGTACGGCAGGATACGGTCGGCGTTCCCGTGGAGGAGCAGCGTGGGCACATCGATCCTGGGCAGATCCTCACGGAAGTCGGTCAGCCAGGCATCGACGCAGACATGGGCCGCGTGCGCGGACGCGGCGACGGCGGTGTTGAAGCTGTTGTTCCACGCCTGGTCGCTGATGCGGGTGCCGCGGTACTGGTCGACGTTGTAGAAATTGTCGAGGAAATCCTTGAAGTACGCCGGGCGGTCGGCGACCACGGCGGCCTTGATCCCGTCGAAGACGGACCCGTCGACGCCCTCGGGATTTTCGTCGGTCTTCAGCAGGAAGGGCGGGATGGCCCCCATCAGCACGGCCTTGCCGACCCGGCTGGAGCCATACGTACCGAGATAGCGCGTGACCTCGCCCGTGCCCATGGAGAAGCCGACCAGATCCACCTCCGGAAGGCGGAGGTGGTCGAGGAGGGCGTTGAGGTCCGCGGCGAAGGTGTCGTAGTCGTAGCCGACGACCGGCTGGCTGGACCTGCCGAAGCCCCGCCGGTCGTAGGTGATCACGCGGTGTCCGGTCTCCAGGAGGACACGCTCCTGCTTCTCCCACGAGTGTCCGTCGAGCGGATAGCCGTGGATGAGGACCACTGGGGGGCCGCTGCCGTGGTCCTCGTAGTAGAGGTCGATGGAGCCGGTGTTTTCCTGCCCGACGGTGACGAACGGCATGGATGTGCCTTCTTTCTCCGCTTGCCTCCCCGCGTCTCTCGCCGCGACTTTCCCGCGCTCCGGGCCCGCTCTCCGGACCCCGCTCCGGGCCGAGTCCCCGGACCCCGTCCCGGCGCGCTTTCCGGTCCCACGACGCTTTGCTTTCCATCAAACCGCGCCCGGGGCGCCCTCGCCACCGGGGACGGAAGCGCGCCGACGGCTCAGCCGGGACGGCCGTCCCCCGACGGTGAACGCTTCTCGCGTGCTTCGTGCTCCTCGTCCCCGGTGCCGTTCAAGTGGCCCATGGTGCCGGTGACTTCCAGCAGCCGCTCCAGCATGGGCTGACGCTCCGTCAGCAGCAGTTGTACGTCGTCGGCTTCGGCGAGACGCCTGATCATCAACAGCGCCGCGAGCCCCATCGAGTCACACATCGTGAGCCCGCCGCAGTGCAACTCCAGCCTGCGCACACCCCGGTGGGTCCGCAGCAAACTCCTTACGGAGTCCACCACTTCGTAGGACGTCTCGTAGTCCATCTCCCCGTCCAGCCTCACCTCGACGGTGTCCGGCCGTGGAGTGGTGACGACAAAGGCCAGCGGCTCGGGAAGGCATTCCGGCACAGGGCCGGAGAGGGACTCCGGCAGAGAGCCGGGAGCGGGCTCGGGGTGAGGCTCGGGCCGGGAGCCGGGAGACGGAGGAGTCATGAGGTGAACCTGCCCGGTCCGTGGCCTCCCACCGCGCTCAGATGATTCCGGCGCGGCGCGGTGATCGCGACCAGGGCCATGTCGTCGTGCCGGCCGGAGCCCACCCACTCGGTCGCGAGCGTCGAGACCCGCTCGACGACCGTCTCCGCCGGCATTCCGGCGCATTGGGAGAGCGTGGCCGAGAGCCGGCCCTCACCGAGCATCTCGGCACCGGACGGTCCGCCTCTCGCCTCCGTGATGCCGTCGGAGAACAGGAGGCACGTCTCACCCGGCTGAAGAGCCGTACGGAAGGTCCGCGCCGACACCTCGGGCAGTGCCCCGATGAGCGTGCCGTTCGTACGGGCCTCCTCCACCGTGCCGTTCGACCGGACGATCATCGGCGCGGGATGCCCGCCGCTGGTCAGCCGCAGCTCGATGCCGTGCGCCAGCCGCGCCACGGAGGCCAGCACCAGCGTCGCGAACCGGGTGTGGTGCGAGGTGAGCAGGGCGCCGTTGAGGAGTTTCAGCAGCCGTTCATGGTCCGGTTCCACCAGCCGCAGCGCCTGAAGGGTGTTGCGGATCTTCCCGGTCAGCACGGCCGCTTCCAGCCCCTTGCCGCACACGTCGCCCAACACGGCCTGGGACTCGCCGCCCTGCTGATCGGCCGGGTAGAAGTCGTAGAAGTCCCCGCCCACTTGCTGGTCGTCCCGCGAGGTGCGGTAGCCGCCGGCGAACTCCACTCCGTCGTAGTGGTGCAGCCGCGGCGGCAGCAGATCGCGCATCAGCAGATTCGCGACCGAGGACTGCTCGGCGAATACCAGGGACGCGGAGATCGCGGCGCCGGCCCGCGCCGCGAAGACACGGGCGAATGCCTCCTCGCTGTCTGTGAAGCACGCCCGTCCGGACCGGCGCAGCAGGATCAGCGCACCCGCCGGCGAACCGTTGCCGGGCAACGGTGTCACCAGTACGGAGCCGATCTCACCGAAGCCCTCCGGAGCGAGCCACGCGGGAGCGGTACCCGGATCGATCCAGCGGGAGGGGGCCGGCGGGAAGAGCTGGAGCGCCTCGGCCAGACCCGGTATGTCCGTCGGGGCGGCGGAGCGCACCTCATGGGTGACGGTTCCGTCCTGCCCGGCGCGGGTGAGCGGCACCCGGCGGCCCGTCCGCGGTCCCACGACCACGGTCGCGTCGGCCAGATGCCCGGCGGCGAGCAGCGCCGTGGTGTCCACGCACGTACGGGGGTTGAGGGACGAGAGGAGCCGGTCGGACACCTCGACCAGAAACGCGGTGCGTTTCCGCTCCGTGTCGAGCGCGTCCCTCGTCGCCCGGTGATCCGTCTCGTCGCTGAGCCACCAGGTCATCTGGCCCTCGGAGTCCGTCTCGGCACCACTCGCCCGGTAGGAGCGCTCGCCCACGGCTCCGTGCGCCGTCCGCTCCCGTCCGGCATGGGCCTCGGCGAGCCAGCGCGGTCCCTGCCGGGCGAGCTGGGAACCGGCGGCGAGACCGGGCAGAAGCGTGACCGCCGCCGCGTTGGCCAGCCGGACCACGCCGGTACGGTCGGCCACGATCACCGCGTGGGGCGACGACTCAAGAGCCACATCACCCACGGCAGCCACATCATCTACGGCCTCGCCGGTCACGGACGTGCTCGTCAACGAATGCCTCACATAGTGGAATGCCGTGCCCTCGGCACGAATTCCCTTCACCCTCTCGCTTCTTCGGCCGACGTGTTGTCGCACAGCAACCGTCCTCCATCGGGGCGAGGGGCGCAATCCCTCCTCCGGGTCCCCGATCGAGTGAAGCCGGCGTGCTCCGCCCCGGGCCGGCCGTCAACCACAAGTGGCCGACCGCCGGGCGCGGGTGGCCGGGCGGCGGCCGTCAGCGGTGGAGCGCGGTGTCGAGATCGGGATCGACCGGGAAATGCGCCGCCGTACCGGTCACGTCGAGCAGCCGCCGCACCGAAGGGTGCAACGGGCCCACGAGGCGCAGCTCGTACCGGCGTGCGGCGGACAGCAGCAGATGCAGGACCGTCGAGTCGGCGAAGACCACCTGGGAGACGTCGATGACCACGCGTGAGGCGCCGAACCGTCCGGCGTCGCTGAGCGCGAGTTCGATCTCGGACGCGATGTCGATGTCGATCTCGCCCGCCAGTATCACCACGAACGAATCCCCGATGGGGTAATGCGTCACGACAGCGTTCTCAGAAGCCTGGTGAGGGTCGGGACTCATGGGGCACCAGCATGCCATGGGCCGGGGGCCGTTGAGGCGGTCGCCGGATGAGGGGCGGCCGAGCGGCAGCGGGCGGCACTGGACCAGCGGCGCATCAGTGCCAGCGGTGCATCAGTGATGGATCAGTGCCTTGATGAGCTTGCCGCCGTCCCCGAGCGCCGTCACCGTGACCTCCGCCAGCCGGTGCACCAGCGGCCAGCCGTAGCCGCCCGGCAGCCAGTCCTCCCGGTGCTGCTTGATCGCCGGCAGCCGTGGACTCGCGTCGCGTACCGCGATCTCGACCACTCCGCTACGCGCGGAGATCCGGAAACCTGTCACCCCGCCGCCATGCCGGATGGCGTTGGTCACCAGCTCCGACACCACCAGCAGCACATCGACCGCCGTACGCTCCGGCACCGCCGGCTCGTACCGGTCCAGGAAGGAGCGCACCAGCGCGCGGGCCTCGGCCGTGCCCGCCGGGAGCGCGTCCAGCCATGCCGGTGTCCTCGGAACGGAGTTGTCCGCTCCGTCGCCGACCGTTGTCATCCCGGCACCCCCGTACGCGGCTGCTGGCTCGTGATCCGGCGGAGAGCATCGCATGTTTCGCGGGTGCGTGAACCGGAGTACGTGAATACACCACCCAAGTGCGCGGGTTTGCCACAAGTGCACCCTGAGGGGTGTTCTCTCACCGCGAGCGGAATGATGCTTGGGTTGTCGCATATGCTTCCCGCCGAACGACTCCGGGCGACCGGTGTCGCCTGGTGAGGGGGTGGAGAGTGGTCGAGTTGCCCGTGGGCCTCTCGTCGCGGCCCGCGCGAGGCCGCCGTGCCACCGGAGTCGCCGTAGCGTCACAGGAAGCCACAGCGGTCGTACGCGACTCCCTGTGGGCCGGCGACGCGGTCCTGCTGCTCGTCGAGGACGACGCGGGCGACGCGCTCCTTGTGGAGGAGATGCTCGCGGACAGCGACCTGGACTCCCCGCTCACCTGGTGCAAGACGCTGGCCGAGGCCCAGCGGTTCCTGACCGCCCGCACCGCTCCGGTCTGTGTGCTGCTCGACCTGCACCTGCCGGACGCGCAGGGAGTCGACGCCGTCACCCGTATCGTCCGCAGCGCCCCGGACGCCGCCATCGTGGTCCTCACCGGCCTGGCCGAGGGCGAGGCGGGCCTCTCCGCCGTGGCGACCGGTGCGCAGGACTATCTCGTCAAGGGACGGTTCGACCCGGAGGCGCTGAGCAGGGCGCTGCGCTACGCGCTCCAGCGCAAGCAGGTCGAACAGGCCTCGGCCGCCCTCCGCGCGAACGAGCAGATGGCCCAGGAGAACGCCCGGCTGGAACGTGGCCTCCTCCCCGTCCCGCTGCTGCGCGGCGACGACTTCGAGGCCATCGCCCGGTACGAGCCGGGGCGCGCCCACGGCCTGCTGAGCGGTGACTTCTACGACGTAGTCCAGACCCTGGACGGCACGGTCCACGCGGTCATAGGGGATGTCTCGGGACACGGCGCCGCGGAGGCGGCCCTAGGAGTCTGCCTGCGGGTCGCCTGGCGCACGGCCGTGCTGTGCGGGACACGGCAACTGGAACAGGTGCGCCTGCTGGAGGAAATACTGGTGGCCGAACGGGCCGACCAGCACGTGTTCGCCACCGTCACCTCGCTGGTCTTTCCCCCCGGCGGCCGGGAGGTACGGGTCGTCCGGGCCGGCCACCCTGGGCTGCTCGTACGGCACGGCTCAGCCGTCCACTGGGAGGAGCCGCAGGTGGGCATGGCACTGGGCCTGCTGCCCGGCAGGGGCCGCTGGACCGAGACCGAACTGCCGCTGCCGCCCGGGGGACACGTGGTGCTTTTCACGGACGGCCTCTTCGAGGGGCGTACGAGCCCGTCGACCCGGCTCGGCGAGGACGGACTGCTGGAGCTGGCGAGAGCGCACAGCGTGCTGTCGGCCGGCGCCTTCGTCGATGCGCTGGTGGACGGGGCCACCGAGGGAGCGGCTCCCTACGGCGGCCTCGCGGACGATGTCGCCGTGCTCCATCTCGGCTGGGCCGGTACGGGGAGCATTCCGGGGCAGGGAACCGGTACCACCGCAGGCAGTGCGACAGAGGACGGCACATGATGAGCCCCGACGATCCAGGACAGACGCCCCGCGCTTCACCCCGCCTCCCCTCCCGCCCGTCGTCCCGTCCTTCGCCGTGGTCGACCGTGCGGGCCCGGCTCTCGGTGCAGGGCTGGGTCCAGCTGATCCTCGCGGCCCTGGTGCTGGTGGTGTGCGGCTGCACTCTCGTCGCCGGCGCGCTGCTGTCGCGAACGAACGACCGCACCAATGAACTCGTCGACGGGATCCAGCCCGCCCGTTCCAGCGCGTACCAGCTCCAGAAGGCGCTCCTCGACCAGGAGACCGGCGTACGCGGCTTCGCGCTGACCGCCGACCCGTCCTTCCTCACGCCGTACAACGCGGGCCGCCAGGACGAGCGGCGGTCCGTCGCGCGTATGAGCGGGATCGTGGCGTCGAACCCCCGGTTCGCCGATGACCTCGCCCGTATAACGGGTGCCGCCGACCGGTGGCGGCGCGGACAGGCGGAGCCGCTGATCGAGTCCGTACAGGCCCGGGGTGCGGAATCGGCGTCCGCGGAACGGCTGACGCGGAGCAAGGAGGGCTTCGACGAACTGCGTGGTCTCTTCGCCCTCCAGCAGCGTCATCTCGAAGAGGCCGGGAAGCAGGCGCGCACCGAACTCGATGACGCCCGTGAGCTGCGCGATGCCGTGTTCATCGCGATCCTCGGCGTCTTCGTCCTCGCGGTGGTGGGACTCGCCTTCGTGCTGCACCGGATGGTGGGCCGGCCGCTGAACGCGCTGCGTGCCGCGTCCGACGGCGTACGCGCGGGGGCGTTCGACCGGCGCATCGAGGCCGGCGGCCCCTCCGACCTGCGGGCCGTCGGCGCGGCCGTCGAGGACATGCGCCGACGCCTCGCCGACGAACTCGAAGCGACCCGGTCGCGCGAGGCCCTCCTCGCGGAACAGACCGAGGAGCTGCGCCGCTCCAACTCGGAGCTGGAGCAGTTCGCGTATGTGGCCTCGCACGACCTCCAGGAGCCGCTGCGCAAGGTCGCCTCGTTCTGCCAGCTGCTGGAGAAGCGGTACGGCGACCAGTTGGACGGCCGGGGGAAGCAGTACATCGATTTCGCGGTCGACGGCGCCAAGCGCATGCAGATCCTGATCAACGATCTGCTCACCTTCTCCCGGGTGGGGCGCGTACACGACGCGTGGCAGAGCGTCGAGCTCGATGAGGTGCTGGACCGTGCGCTGGGCAATCTCGCGCTGGTCATCGAGGAGTCCGACGTCACCGTCGAACGGGAACCGCTGCCGGAGACGACCGGGGACCCGACCACCCTCGCCATGCTCTGGCAGAACCTCGTCGGCAACGCGATCAAGTTCCGCAGGCCCGACGTACCGTGCCGGATCGCCATCGGCTGCACCCGGGAGGACGACGAGTGGCATCTGACCGTCTCGGACAACGGCATCGGAGTCGCGCCCGAGTTCGCCGAGAAGGTCTTCATCATCTTCCAGCGGCTGCACGCGCGGGACGAGTACGAGGGCACGGGCATCGGCCTGGCGCTGTGCCGCAAGATCGTCGAGTTCCACGGAGGCAGGATCTGGCTGGAGTCCATTCCGGAGGGCGGCACCCGCATTCACTTCACCATGCCGGCCGTCGTCGTGCCGGAGGAGCCCGCGGAGCCGCGGGCGGACTCCGTGGAGCTGGCGGAGCCGGTGGACCCCGCCGACCCGGCCGCGGCCGCTGACCGCACCGCGCCCGCTGACCCGGCCCGGCCCGCCGACCGCACCGCGCCGGCTGACCGCACCGCGTCCGGCGTCAGCAGTGCCTCTGACGCCTCGGATGCCTCAGACGCCCCACCGACCAATCCGCCGGGAGCTGCTCCGTGACCACTGTGAACATGCCCGCGCAGCCGATCGAGGTCCTGCTGGTCGAGGACGACGCGGGCGACGAGCTGATGACCCGTGAGGCGTTCGAGGACAACAAGATCCGCAACACCCTCCATGTGGTGCGCGACGGACAGGAAGCCCTCGACTTCCTGTACCGGCGCGGCGACTACGAGGAGGCCCCGCGCCCCGACCTCGTCCTGCTCGACCTCAACCTGCCGAAGTACGACGGACGCCAGGTGCTGGAGGAGATCAAGACGGATCCGGAGCTGGCGTCGATCCCCGTCGTCGTACTGACCACGTCGTCCGCCGAGGAGGACATCCTCCGCAGCTACAAGCTCCACGCCAACGCGTATGTGACCAAGCCGGTGGACCTGGACCAGTTCATCGCGGCGGTCCGGCAGATCGACGAGTTCTTCGTCAGCGTGGTCCGGCTCCCGGGACGTATGTGAGGCCGCCGTCGGCGCAGACGTCGCACCCGCCGCCCCGCCCGTCGGCGTACGTGACGCCCCTCATGGAACCGGTGGGCATACCGGCAGCGTCGTGGGGCATAAGGGAAGTCGAGAAGGGGTCCCCCGATCGCCTTCACCGGTGCGCGGGCAGGAGCGTATGAACGAACAGACCATCGGCGGTGCGGCTTTCATGTCCTTCGCGGACTCCGTGCAGCCACTGCGCCGGGCAGCCGAATTCAGCGGGGAACCGGGCTGTATCGCCGAGGCGCGGCTGCTCGCCGTCCGATTCCTCCAGCAGCTGGAGGCCGAATGGTTCGCCGAGCTCGGCGACCGTACGGGCAGTGATCTGCTGCTTGTCGTCAGCGAGCTGGTCACCAACGCCGAGCGGCACAGCCATGGACCGTATCTGCTGGAGCTGGAGGGTACGGACCGGCAGGTGATCGTGACCGTGTACGACTCCAGCTCGTCCTTGCCGCGCCGCTTCGCGCGCGACCCCGGTCGCCTCGGCGGGCACGGCATCGAGATAGTCCACGCGCTGAGCGACCGGCTGACCGCCGAGCGGGTCCCCGTCGGCAAGCGCGTCCAGGCATTCTTCGACCTGGAGCGCCGCCGGATCCCGGTCTGAGGCCGCTGGATCCCGGTCTGGGCCCGACGCGGTCCGTACGTGGGTCCGACACGGTCCGTACGTGGCGGGCGGCGCCGCTGCGGGGACCGCTCTTTCCGCGTCCGCGAGTAGAGTCGTTGTCGCTCAGACCTTCTTCCGGGGGCGGTTCGGTCTGGGCTGACAAAGGCCCTACCGGATGAAAGAGTGGATCGATGTCCCGTTTCACCGGTCAGCCGCGCCAGAGCGAACAGGTCGCCGAGGCCGCCTGTACCGCCTCGGAGCTGCTCGAGGTGCTGTGGGTGTGTGGCCAGGAGACGGCGCCCACCGGACCGGTCTCGCCTTCCCAGCTACGGGCTCTTCTCGTCATCGAGCAGCATGAGGGCGCGAATCTGCGGACGCTCGGCGAGGTCCTCGGCTCGCGCGCCTCCTCGCTGAGCCGGCTCTGCGACCGGATGGAGGCCATGGGACTCGTGGTCCGCTCGCCCAGCCCGACGAGCCGCCGGGAGGTCGAGCTGCGACTGGGCCGGCGTGGTCACACCGTGCTGGACGAGTACCGCGCCTTCCGTACCCGCGAGGTCGGCATCGTGCTGGAGCGGATGGATCCCTCGGACGTTCTGACGCTCGCCGAGGGGCTGTCGGCGTTCCATGCCGCGGCGACCGGGCGTCCGGGAGCGCACTGAGGGGCACTGAGGGGCACTGAGATCCAGGCCGGGCGCCCTTCCTGGCATCGACCTTCCTGGCATCGACTCGGCACGTTACTCTCCGCGCAGAGCCGTTGTGGGGAAGTGGTGAACACTGTTGTTCACCGGAGAATGTTGTCAAAGGGCAACTGTCACTTCTATCGTGGTCACACCCTGTTCGCGAGCCCGAAGGATCCCGGTGCAACCTCCTCACAGCGCAGGTCAGGCCATGGGAGTGGTCACGAAGCAGGACGGCGACGCGGTGATCATCGCCGTCAGCGGCGATCTCGATCTGGAGAACATCGCCCCGCTCGTCACCGCACTGGCCGAGGCCGGGAAGTCCGCGACCGGTCCTGTGGTGGTGGATCTGTCCCGGGTCACCTTCGCCGACTCCACCTCGGTGAACGTACTGCTCCAGGCGTACGGCGACCTGGGCCCGAGGCTGCGCCTGGCGCAGCCGTCCGCGTTCGTCCGGCGGCTGTTCGACGTCATCGGCCTCGAACACGCGCTGCCGGTGTACGGCACGACCGAGGACGCGCTCGTGGCGGACGACGCGGACGACGGTTCGTGAGCGACACGGCTGCCGGGTGAGCGACGTGGGTGACGCGTGCGCCCGACGAGTACGGCTCATGACCCGCGCTGACGGCTCGTGAACAACAAGGTTGGCTCGGACACTCTTCGGAACCCGTTGCTGGGGTAAACGGCCGGAAGAGATGGCCGCAAACGAAGTCCAACAGACGGGGTGAGCCCGATGCACCACCCGCTCATGAGCGACGACGATTCCCGCCAGTACACCGAGTGGGACTGCCGACCGGAGTTGGCGGCCGAGGCCCGCGAAACGACCTACCGGTTCCTGGACGGTCTGTGCCCGACGCCGTCCGCACACACCTCACAGAATCTGGTGCTGGTCGTCTCGGAGCTGGTGACCAACTCCCTGCGCCATGCCGGCGAGGTCACTTCTTTGCAACTGCGTGCGGATCGCCGGAGCCTCCGGATCGTGGTGAAGGATCCCAGCCCCGCGCAGCCGCAGGACCGTACGCCGGACCTCACCGGCCGTACGGGCGGATTCGGCTGGCCCATGATCCAGCGCCTGGCCGAGAGGGTCACCGTCCGGCCGCGCGTGGGCGGCGGCAAGACCATCCTGGCCGTTCTGGCGCGCTGAGCGGCGATCGCCGCCCGGTTCCCCCGGCGAGCGTGCGCCTGCGGCCGAATACGGGGCGCGAGAGCGCTGTCCGACCCGTTGACACGGATATCCGGTGACTTTACGTTTCTCGAAGAAAGCGCTTGCTGTACGAGAAACCCGGAGCTCGAAAGGGAGTGTTCGCGACGTCTCCGCGCAACGTATCTCCGCGCAACGTGAAGGACCGGCGCGTCCGCGCCGCCGTCATCGGCACCGGACAGATAGCCAAGGGCGCCCATCTCCCCGCCCTCCAGGCGCTCGGCGACGAGATCGATGTCGTCGCCGCCTTCGACATCGACGAGGAGGCCGTACGGGCGTTCTGCGCCGGGGGAGGCGTCCCGCACCCGTACACCGACCTGGGCCGCATGCTCGACGAACAGCGACCGGACCTGGTCAGTGTCTGTACGCCGCCCGCCTTCCACCGTGAACAGACCGTGGCCGCACTGCGGTCCGGCGCCTGGGTGTGGTGCGAGAAACCGCCGTGCCCGTCGCTCGCCGACTTCGACGCCATCGAGGCGGCGGAGGGGCCGGAGGAGGACGGCGGACCGTACGCGTCGATCGTGTTCCAGCACCGGTTCGGCTCCGGAGCCCGGCACGTCCGCTCCCTGCTCGCCGAACGGGCGATGGGGCGCCCGCTGGTCGCCCACTGCCAGACCACCTGGTACCGCGACACCGCTTACTACGCCGTGCCCTGGCGGGGCAACTGGGCCAGTGAGGGCGGCGGCCCCGCGATGGGGCACGGCATCCACCAGATGGATCTGCTGCTCGACCTGCTCGGTCCGTGGACCGAAGTACGCGCCATGGCGGGCCGGCTGGTGCACGACGTGGAGACCGAGGACGTCTCGACCGCGCTCGTCCGCTTCGAGAACGGGGCGCTGGCCACGATCGTCAACAGTGTGCTCAGCCCGGACGAGGTGAGCCGCATCCGCGTCGACTGCGAGCGCGCCACCGTCGAACTGACCCATCTGTACGGTCACTCCAACGACGACTGGCGGATCACCCCGGCGCCCGGTGTCGACGCCGTCGAACTGGCCGGCTGGCGCGATCCGGGTGAGGACGTGCCCAGCTCGCATCTCGCCCAACTGCGTGCGCTGGTCACCGATCTGCGGGCCGGCCGCCGGCCACGCGGCAGCGGAGCCGACGGCCGTAGCAGCCTGGAACTGATCACCGCGCTTTACAAGTCGGCCTTCACCGACGCCACCGTCACGGCGGGAGAGATTCTGCCCGGCGATCCCTTCCACACGGTCCTGCACGGCAATACGCCGGGCTGGGCGCCGTCATCCGCGCCCACCGAACCCGCGTCCGCAGCATCCGCCGAACCCGCGTCCCCAGCCCCTGCCGAACCGGCCGCCCCAGCCACACCCGCCGAATCCGCCGCAGCCGTACCCGTCACGGAGACGCCCGTATGACAACGCCCGCCCCGGCCACCCCCGAACTGCGGCTGACCCATGCGCATGGCGACCGTATCGACCTGCGGGCCGGCGAGGTCACCCTGTTCAGTTACGTCTACAAACCCGAATCGGCGTGGGAGGCCCCCAAGCCGTATCTGCACCCGCTGCGCACCCTGTCCGGCGGCGTGGTCACCGACTACCGCCCCAACGACCACCGCTGGCACAAGGGCCTGCAGCTCACTGCCTCCCATCTGTCGGGACAGAACCTGTGGGGCGGCAACACCTATGTGCACGGCGAGGGTTATCTCCCCCTGCCCGAGCGTGTCGGCTCGATGAGCCATGAGAGCTTCGACGAGGTGTCGGCCGCCGACGGACGCGCCGTCATCGCCGAACGGCTGGTCTGGCGCAACTACCACGGCGACCCGTGGGCGGACGAGTCCCGCCGTATCGAGATCCACGACCTCGACACGTCGGCCGGTGCCTGGACGCTGACCTGGTCCAGCGCCATCACCAACCGTCGCGACGAGACGCTGCGCTTCGGCAGTCCCACCACGGCGGGCCGTGAGATGGCCGGTTACACCGGTCTCTTCTGGCGCGGCCCGCGTGGCTTCCGGGGCGGGCGGCTCCTCAGCCCGGAGCTGGAGGGCGAGGAGCTGATGGGCACGCAGGCGCCCTGGGTCGCGTACAGCGGGGAGTTCGACTCCGTCGACGGCCACGCCACGGTCGTCTTCGCACACGCGCCGGAGAACGAACACACCGGCGACGGGGGAGAGCACCCCGCCCACTGGTTCGTACGGAGCGACCCGTTCGCGGCCGTCGCGCCCTCCTGGGCGTTCCACGAGGAGCTGCTCCTTCCGCCGGGTGACACCCTGACCCGGCGCTGGCGGGTGGTCGTGGCCGATGGCAGCTGGGAGCGGGACGACATCACCGACCACCTCAAGCGGCAGCCGTGGTGAGCGCGGATCCGGCGGCGAGCTTCGCCGGGCTCCCGGGGGCCGTCGCCGTCTCGCATTTGAGTGTGTACGACTGGGAGGCCGCCGACGGATTTCGCGGCGGCACCCCGCATCTGCATCTCACCTGCTCCGAGGCGTACGTGGTGACCGAGGGCCGGGGCGCCGTCCAGACCCTCAGCCCGGAGGGCTCCGACACCACACCGCTGAAGCCGGGCGCCCTCGTCTGGTTCACGCCCGGCACCATCCACCGTCTCGTCAACGAGGGCGGGCTGCGCATCGTCGTCCTCATGCAGAACAACGGACTGCCCGAGGCCGGAGACGCCGTGCTCACCCTCCCGCCGGAGTACCTCACCGACCCGGAGACCTACGCGCGCGCCGTACGGATCCCGGAGGCGGCCGAGGCCGAACAGGCCGCCGTGGCGCGCCACCGCCGCGATCTCGCGATCGAGGGATTCGCCGTGCTGCGTACGGCGTGGGAGGCGGGAGACCCGGAGCCCCTGCTCGACTTCCAGCGGGCCGCCGCCTCGCTCGTACGGCGCCGGGTGGCGGACTGGCGCTCCCGCTGGGAGGTGGGTGCGGCCGAGGCGGCGCGACAGACCGGCGCCCAGCTCGACCGGCTCGCGGCGGGCGACGACTCGCATCTCGCCGAGGCACGGGTGCACACCCGATTCCCGGCGGCGCACAGCAAGTTCGGCATGTGCGGACGGCTCGACACGTACGACGTACTCGGCTCGGACGACGGTCCGGCCGAGAGCCTGGATACCGGCCGGGAGGGACCTTAGGCAGTGAATGGGTCCGGTCGGGACATCCCGGCCGGACCCATTCGCCTGTTCTCGGACGGGGATCAGCTGGTGTACGCCTCCAGCTCGGAGAGCTGCGCGGCCGGCCAGCCGGTGTTGGCGGTGAACGTCAGCCGCAGATAGCGCGCCGATGTTCCGTTCAGATCGACGGTCGCGGTGTTGCCGCTCGACGGGTCGAACGTGTATCCCGCCGACGACTTGAGCGTGCTGTACGAGGAGTTGTCGGTGCTGCCCGACACACTCAGCGTCTGAGTACGGGTCGCCCACGCCGACGACGGAGGCAGCTTCAAGGTCAGGCGCTTGACGGCCTTCGCCGCCCCGAGGTCCACCGTGATCGACTGCGGGAAGGCGTGGTTGGTGCTCTCCCAGTATGTGCCGGCGTCACCGTCGACCGCGTTGGCCGCGCGGTACACATCCGCGTGGCCGGACTCGGTGACCGGGCGGCCCTTGGCGATGTTGCCCGTGTCCCCCGGCGGAGTCGTCGGCGGGTCGGTGGGCGGTGTGGTGGGGTCGTCCGGTACGCCGCCGTTGGTCCACACCGGATCGGGCCATGTGCCGGTGCAGGCGGGCGGGTTGGCGTACCAGCCCGAGTTGCCGGCGCCCTGGGTGATCTGGAAGCCGCTGCCGACACAGTTGTGGATCGGGTTGGACTGCGCGACATGCGTGGCGGTCACGTTGGTGAACGAGGCCGTGCCTGGCGCCTGGATCTGGAGCGCGTACGTACCCGTGCCGTCGATCCGTACGTTGTTGAAGTGCAGCCCGTTCGTCGCGCCCTCGATCAGATGGATCGCCGCGTAGGAGCTGTCCAGGACCGCGGTGTCGGTGATGTTGATCGTGGCGTTGATCGGTTCGTTGAGACCGCTGAACCACATCGCGCCGACGCCGAACCGCCAGTTGAAGTCGTTGTTCCCGGCGCGGATCAGGGTGTTGCGAGCGGCGGTGGTGGTCCCTGAAACCGCCGTACCCTGACCGGAGTTGACCCCTGGATAGCGGTTGGCGACATGCAGACCGCCGCCGTTGGTGATGGTGTCCGACATGACGTTGTCGGAGATGGTGATGTCCTTGCCGCCGTACGTGACGATGTTGTTCGCCAGGATCGGCAGGATCACGGTGTTGAACGTGAACTTGTTCTTCACGTTCGGGACGTTCTCCGCCCACATCGCCAGGCCGTCGTCGCCGGTGTTGCGTACGAAGGTGTTGGTGACCGTGGAGTTCGTGACACCGATGTGGAAGTTCACACCGTCGGCCGTCTGGTCGAGGATGCGGCTGTTCTTGATGGTGAAGTTGTCCATCGGGCCGTCCATCCAGGCGCCGCACTTGGTGTGCTGCATCCAGACGTTGTCGACCGTCGAGTTGGACATCGCGCCACCGATGGCGTTGACCTGGTCGTTGTCCACGCGCTCACGGATGTCGCCCATGATGGCGAAGTCCTTGAGTGTCACATTGCTGCTGCCACCGGCCGAGGCGTACTTGCCGTACACACCGACGGCCTTGGAGCGGTCGGACGGGTCCCGTCCGGTCAGCACGCTGTACCAGGGGCCCGCGCCGCGCAGCGTCACCTTGTCGACGATGATGTGGTCGCGCACCTGGAACGTGCCCTGCGGGATGTAGACCTCCTTGCCCTGGGTCCGGCCCGCGTCGACCGCCGCCTGGATCCTGGCCGTCGAGTCGGCGGCTCCGGTCGGGTCCGCGCCGAAGTCGCTCACCACGTCCAGCGCGCCCGAGGGCTTGCCGACCGGCGCGCCGACCTGCTCGAAGTCGGCCAGGTCGACGGTGAAGGACGGTGACGAGGCCGTCGAGGTGACCTGGAGCCTGACCTTCGTACCGGTCGGCAGGGTCGATCCGAACATGGTGCGCGTCTCGTCGTAGAAGTGGTGCGGGTTGGTGTCACCGGGGTTGTTGTTGAACGGGTAACCCCCGTAGTACCAGCCGTACTTGGACGTCACCGGCACGCTCTTGAGGGCGTTGCCGTTGACGCGCAGGTCGAGGGCGGCGTCCCGGCCGGTGCCCGCCGCGTTGTCGGGCAGGGAGTAGCGGAACGACATGGCGTCGGCCGGAGCGGTGAGGGTGAACTCCACATACTCACCGACCGCGTCGAGCGTGACGGCCTGCCGGCCCGAGGCTTCCGAGGGCAGTGTGCCGTAGAGGCGGTCGGGGCCGATCAGTGTGCCGTTGGTGGCGGCGTACTCGGCCTCTTGTTCCTTGAACGGTACGGACGCACCGCGCCCGGGGACATCGAGGGGGGACGGGGCGGGGACCGCGGCCGCCTGGGCGGCGGGCGCGGTGGACAGCACGACCGCGGCGGCCGTGCCGGCCACGGTCAGTGCGAGAGACACACATGCGGATAAGCCGCGGCGGAGCAGGCGGCGTCTTGGGGGGAGTGTCACAGACATACGTCCTTGCGGGCTCGTGGCGGACTATGCGGACGCGAAAAAGGTTAGAAGTAGGTCCGCAGGAAGTCTATGAATCCGCGCAAATTTTGAAGATTGACGCAAAAATCTTCGACCAGGGGTGGTGAAAGATGGTGAGGGAGGTGAGGAAAGGCGCGCTCGGTCGCGCCACCTCGTCTCGGTGGGGCCGCGCGTCCGCACCATCGGTCGCGTACGTCGGCACCATCGGTCCCGTATGCCGGCACCATCAGTCCCGTACGTCCGCACAGTCCCGCACGGTCCCGTGCAGCCCTCTTGTAGCGCGCTCACGGTCGGCTCTACGATGCATGGCCAGGGCGGTGAAACGTTTCAATCAAAGGGGTGGCGATGGGCATGGGCTGGACGCGCAGAGGTCTTCTCCACACCTCCGTGGTGGGTGCCGGAGCCGGGATCGCCGGGCTGGCCGCGGCGTCCGGGGCCGCCGCCGGCACCCCGGCGGGGGAGGGGGCCGATGCCACCCGTACCGCCCGGCTCCGTGTCGCGACCGCGACCGTCGAGTACGTCGAGCACCTCCTCGGTACCGATGTCGCCGCCCCGCTGCTGTCCTGGGAACTCGACTCCCGGGAGCCCGGAGGTGACGGCCGTGGCGCGCGGCAGAGCGCGTATCAGATACGGGCAGCGACCGATCCCCGCGACCTCGCGGCCGGCCGACGGCTGGTCTGGGACACCGGCCGGGTGGAGTCCGACCGCAGCCTCGCCGTCCCCTACGCGGGCCGCGCCCTGGCGCCCCGTACCCGCTGCCACTGGCAGGTCCGTGTCTGGGACGCCGACGGGCACGCCTCCCCCTGGAGCACGGCCGGCTGGTGGGAGACCGCGCTCGGCGACGAGAAGTGGCAGGCGCGGTGGATCGGCGCCGAGCCGGCCGCCGCGCCGCCGGGCTTCGACGGTGCCTCCTGGATCTGGACCGAGGGAGCGACCACCGGCAACGCCCCTGTCGGGCCACGGTGGTTCAGGGGCGGCCTCGACCTTCCCGCCGGTGTGGCGGGGGCCGGCATCGTGCGCGCCACGGTCGTCGCCACAGCCGACGACGACTTCACCCTCCACCTGGACGGCCGGCAGGTGCTGGACACGCCCGAGCAGGTGGACGGCTGGCGCACCGGCCGGACGGCCGATGTGACCGAAGCCGTACGGTCCGCTCCCGGCGGCCGGATCGTCCTCGCGGCCCTCGCCACCAACCGGGGCAGCGGCTCCGTCAATCCGGCGGGACTGCTCGTACGGCTGCTGATCGAAACCGCCGACGGAACCTCGCGTCACCTGGTCACCGGACCCGGCTGGCGGACCGCCACGGCCGAGCAACAGGGCTGGGAACAGCCGGACTTCGACGACAGCGGCTGGACCGCGGCGCTCGTCCTCGCCCCGTACGGGCAGGGCCCGTGGGGGAGCGGTGTCGCGGTCGCCGCGCCCGAGGCGCCCGCGCCGCTGCTGCGCCGCGAGTTCACCCTGCGCAAACGGGTCAGCCGCGCCCGGCTCTACATCAGCGGACTGGCCTACTACGTGGCCGAGTTGAACGGAGAGCGGGTCGGCAGCCAGGTGCTCGACCCGGCGTTCACCGACTACGACGAGACCGTGATGTACGCCGTCCACGATGTGACCTCGCTGCTGCGCCGCGGGGACAACGCGATCGGTGTGACCCTCGGCCGCGGCTTCTACGGTATGACCACCCCCAATGTCTGGAACTGGCATCAGCCGCCCTGGCACGGTGAACCCCGGCTGCTGTGCCGGCTGGAGGCCGAACATCCCGACGGCTCCCGCACGACCGTCGTCTCCGACACCGACTGGCGCATCACCGAAGGCCCCACGCTCACCAACTCCCTCTACGCGGGCGAGACATACGACGCGAGGCTGGCGCCCACCGGCTGGACCCGGCCCGGTTTCGACGACAGCTCCTGGGGCCATCCGAAGTCCTTGACCGCCCCCAAGGGCATCCTCCGTGCCCAGCCGCACGACCCCATCGAGGTCATCGAGACCCTCACCCCCACCGCGATCACCGAGCTGCGCCCCGGTGTGTATGTGGTCGACATGGGCCGTACGACAGCGGGTTGGAGCCGGCTGACCGTACGGGCCCCGGCCGGCACCGTCGTCCAGCTGGTCCACGGCGAGAAACTCAAGGACGACGGCAGTGTGCACGCGGAGACCGGACATGTGCCGGGACGGTTCCAGCGCGACGAGTACATCTGCGCGGGCGGCGGAACCGGCGGCGACGAATCCGACAACGACAGGTCCGGCGGCGACAGGTCCGGCGGTGGCGGGGCCGGCGGTGGTGGGGCCGAGGTGTGGGAGCCCTCGTTCTCGTACAAGGGCTTCCGCTATGTCCAGGTCAGCGGGCTGCCGACCCGACCACGCCCGTCCGACGTGGTCGGTCGCGTCGTCCATACGAAGGTGGCCGAGGTCAGCGATTTCAGCTGCTCGGAGCCGTTCTACGAGCAGCTCGACCGCGCGATGCGCCGCACCCTGCTCAACAACCTGCACGGCATCCCCACCGACACCCCCATGTACGAGAAGAACGGCTGGACGGGTGACGCGCAGCTCGGCGCGCCCATCATGGAGTACGCCTTCGGGGTCCACCGCTTCCTGACGAAGTGGCTCGGTGACCTGGCGGACAGTCAGAACCCTGACGGCCAGCTCCCGGTGATCGTGCCGAGCGGCGGCTGGGGCTACGGCGATCTCGGGCCTTCGCCGGAGTGGACGACCGTATATCCGTTCCTGATACGTGAGATGTACCGGATCTACGGCGACGACCGGGTGGCGCGCGAGCACTGGCCGACCCTGACCCGTTACCTGGACTGGGAGTTGACCAGGCTGAAGGACGGCCTCGCGGTCACCGCGCTCGGCGACTACCTGCCACCGGGCTACGGCGGCAACCCGCCCGAGGACACCCGGCTGACGGCGACCGCGTATCTGCACCGCGCGCTGACACAGACGGCCGAGATGGGCGATCTGCTGGGCCACGGCGAGGTCGCGGACCGGTACCGCACGGCGGCGGCCGGGCTGAAGGACGCGCTGAACGCCACCTTCCTCAACGCCTCCGGCCACTACAGCACGGCGAAGGATCCGGGATACCGGCAGACCTCCAACGCCCTGCCGCTGGCCTTCGGCCTGGTCCCGAGCGGCGCCCGCGCCTCGGTGCTGGACAGCCTCGTCGCGGACATCACCGCTCGCGGCGACCACCTCAACACCGGCGCGCTGGGCACGAGTGTGCTGTTGCGCGTCCTGTGCGCGCACGGCCGCCCGGAGGTCGCGCACGCGATCGTCACGCAGCGTACGTACCCCAGTTGGGGCTTCTGGTTCGACAACGGCGCCGACACCATGTGGGAGATGTGGCCGGTCGACTCACGCTCGCGCGACCACTACTTCCAGGGCACGGTCGCCCAGTGGCTGTACGAGAACGTCGCGGGACTGCGCCCCGGGGACGCGGGCTACCGCACCTTCACGGTGCGGCCCGACGGACGGACCGGCGTCACCTGGGCGCGCACCTCGATCCGTACGGTACGCGGCCGGGCGGCCGTGGCCTGGTCGAAGATAGGGCGGGACCTGCGGCTCACGGTGCGGGTGCCGGTGGGCGCGACGGCGGAGATACACGTACCGGCGGAACGCCCGGAGCACGTGCGGGCGGCGGACGGGGCCGAGTATCTGCGGACGGAGCCGGGCTTCGTGGTGTACCGCGCCGGGCAGGGCGCCTGGGACTTCGTGGGGCGGGCCTGACCGTGCTGACAGCCTCGCCGGATGCAGCCTTGTCGGATCCGGCTCCGGCACGGGTGAACGTTTCAGCGGCCGGTGCAGCGTCAGCTGCTGATACCGCTTCCGTCGCCGCCACGGTCACCGGCGCCGCCACGGTCACCGGCGCCGCCACGGTCACCGGCGCCGCCTCAGCCGCCGGCGCCGCTTCCGCTTCCGTCACCCGCCCCGTCACGGTCACCCACACCGTCACCGTCACTGGCACCGATTCCGTCACCCGTGCTGCCACCGTCGCGCCGCAGCAGGTACGTGTCCATGATCCAGCCCTTGCGGGCCCGTGCCGCGGACCGCAGCTCCTCGATCCGTCCCGCGACCTCCGAGAGCCGTCCGGAGACCAGGATCTCGTCCTCGGTCCCCACGTAGGCGCCCCAGTGGATGACCGGGTCCGCCGCGAGATGGTGCCGGAAGGCCTGCCGCGCGTCCAGCATGACCACGAGATCGTCCACGCCCTCCGGCCAGCCCTCGGCGAGCCGCCGGCCCGTGGTGATCTGTACGGGTCCGCCCACCCGGTTCAGTCCGACGCGGTGCTTGGCGGCCAGCGCGGAGACACTGCTGATACCGGGAATCACCTCATGGTCGAAACGGACCGTGCCGCGTTCCAGGATCTCGTCCAGGATGCCGAGCGTGGAGTCGTACAGGGCGGGATCGCCCCACACGAGAAAGGCCCCGGTCCGGTCCTCTCCGGGCCCTTCGCCCAGCTCGTCGGTGATCATGCGCTCGTAGAGGTCGGCCCGGCGGCCCCGCCAGTCATCGACTGTTCCGGGGTAGGCGGCGCCGTCGGGGGCCGGGTCCCGCTCCGGATCCCGGGCCTCGACCAGCCGGTACGCGGAGCCGCCGGCATGCCGGCGCAGGATCTCGTGCCGGAGCCGCATGAGATCGGACTTCTCCTCGCCCTTGTCGAGGAGGAAGAAGACATCGACCTGCTGGAGCGCCGTGACCGCCTGCACGGTCAGCTGGTCCGGGTCGCCCGCCCCGATACCGATGACATAGATCTTTCGCACACCACCGAGTCTGCCCCATCTCCCGACGGGGTATCTCGGTATCTCCCGACCGTGTGTGCCGACCACTTCTCCGACCGCTTCGCCGTCTGAAGAAAGAGAAACACCCATCGGATGTCTGATGAACCATCACGCCTACCGGAGGTCTCGCGCGCGTCGCCGCGCCCGGCATATGCTCCGTCCATGCGTGCCGCACTCTTCGTGACCTGCGTCAATGACGCCATGTATCCGTCCACCGGGATCGCGACCGTACGGCTGCTCGAACGTCTGGGGGTCGACGTCGGCTTTCCCGAGGAGCAGAGCTGTTGCGGACAGCCGCAGTTCAATACGGGCTACCGGCGGGAGACCGAGCCGCTGGTGCGGCGGATGACACGGGCGTTCGAGGAGTACGACTACGTGGTGACCCCGTCCGGCTCCTGTGCCGCGATGGTCCGTCACCACTATCCGAAGATCGGCGACAAAGCCGCCGGGGCGCTGGCCTCGCGTACGTACGAGCTGACGGAGTTCCTGGTCGACGTGGTCGGTGTGACGGACGTGGGGGCGTACTTCCCGCACACCGTCACCTACCACCCGTCGTGCCACGGCCTGCGGATGCTGGGCCTCGGGGAGCGGCCGAGAAAGCTGCTGGAGGCAGTGCGGGGACTGGAGCTGCGGGAGCTGCCCGGCGCGGAGGAGTGCTGCGGTTTCGGTGGCACCTTCGCCCTGAAGAACTCCGATGTTTCGGCGGCGATGGGCCAGGACAAAGTGCGCAACGCCGTCTCCACCGGAGCGGCGGTGCTGTGCGGCGCCGACAACTCCTGCCTGATGCACATCGGCGGGATCGTGAGCCGTGAGGATGCCCCGGTGCGCCCGGTGCATCTCGCGGAGATTCTGGCGTCGACGGAAGAGGAGCCCTGGTCATGAGCGGTACGTATCTGGGGATGCCGGCGTTTCCGGTGGCGGCGAAGGAAGCGGTGGGCAACGAGACACTGCGCGGCAATCTGCGGCACGCCACACACACCATCCGCGACAAACGGGCCAAGGCCGTGGCGGAGCTGGAGGACTGGGCGCTGCTGCGGGAGGCGGGCAAGCGGATCAAGGATCACACGCTGCGTCATCTGGACCACTACCTGGTGCAGTTGGAGGAATCGGTGACCGCGGCGGGCGGGGTGGTCCACTGGGCCGCCGACGCCGCCGAGGCGAACCGGATCGTGGCGGACCTGGTGAAGGCCACCGGCGAGACGGAGGTCGTCAAGGTCAAGTCGATGGCCACGCAGGAGATCGGCCTGAACGAGGCGCTGGAGGCCGAGGGCATCTCCGCGTACGAGACCGACCTGGCCGAGCTGATCGTGCAACTCGGCGACGACCGCCCCTCGCACATCCTGGTCCCGGCGATTCACCGCAACCGGGGCGAGATCCGCGACATCTTCCGCGACCGGATGGCCGCTTGGGGCCGGGCGGCCCCCGACGGCCTGTCCGACACCCCCCGCGAACTCGCCGAAGCGGCACGACTGCACCTGCGCGAGAAGTTCCTGCGTGCCAAGGTCGGTGTCTCCGGGGCCAACTTCATGGTCGCCGAGACCGGGACCCTCGTGGTCTTCGAGTCGGAGGGGAACGGCCGGATGTGCCTGACCCTGCCCGAGACGCTGATCTCCGTCGTGGGCATCGAGAAGGTGGTGCCGAGCTGGCGGGACCTGGAGGTCTTCCTCCAGACGCTGCCGCGCTCCTCGACGGCCGAGCGGATGAACCCGTACACGAGCATGTGGACCGGCACCCACGACACCGACGGCCCCCGGGCCTTCCACCTGGTGCTCCTGGACAACGGCCGCACGGACACACTGGCCGACGAGGTCGGACGGCAGGCACTGCGCTGCATCCGCTGCTCGGCCTGCCTGAATGTCTGCCCGGTGTACGAGCGGGCCGGCGGGCACGCGTACGGCTCGGTCTACCCGGGCCCGATCGGGGCGATCCTCAGCCCCCAACTCCGGGGCACCCAGAGCGAGATCGACGCTTCGCTGCCCTACGCCTCGTCGCTCTGCGGGGCCTGTTACGACGTGTGTCCGGTCGCCATCGACATCCCCGAGGTCCTGGTCCACCTGCGCGAACGGGTGGCGGACCAGGGCGGCAGGGGCCACCGGCTGGAGAAGGCCGCGATGAAGGCGGCGGGCTGGGTCTTCGACCATCCGCGCGTGATGGCACTGGGTGAGCGGGCCGCGTCGAAGACCCGCAAGCTGCATCCGTCGAAACTCCCGGGCACGGGAGCCTGGACGGACTCGCGCGATCTGCCGGAGATGCCGGCGGAGTCGTTCCGTGACTGGTGGAAGAAGAACCACACGAACGACCACACCGACGACCACAAGCCTCACGACCCCACCAAGCCCAACGACCGCACCAAGCCCAACGACCGCACCAAGCCCAACGACCGGAAGGACAGCGGCACATGAGCACGGCTACCGGATCAGGCGCGGGGCCGGGATCAGGCGCGGACCGGGGGCCGGATCCGGCATCGGCCTCGGGCCCGGTCTCCAGCTCACGTGAGCGGATCCTTGCCCGTATCCGTACGGCCGTCGCCGCCGCGCCCGACGCCCCGGAGCCCGCCCGCGACTATCTGGACACGCACACCCCCGCCGACCGCGTTGTCGACCTGCTCGCCGAGAACCTGGCCGACTACCGCGCACTCGTCCACCGCACGGACACCGAGGGGCTGCCCGCGCTCATCGCCAGGCTCCTGTCCCGGCGCGGTGCCCGTACGGTCCTGGTGCCCCCGCTGCTCCCGGCGTCCTGGCTCGCGGCGACCGCCACCGAGATCGCCCGGGTCGAGGACCGCCCCGAGGCCACGGCCCGGGAACTCGACGCGATCGACAGCGTGGTCACCGGCTGCGCCCTGGCCATCGCCGAGACCGGCACGCTCGTCCTCGACGCGGCCCCCGACCAGGGCCGACGCCGCATCACGCTCGTCCCCGACCACCACATCTGCGTCGTGGACGTCCCCGACCAGGTCGTCGCGTCCGTACCCCAGGCGATGCCCCGCCTCGACCCCACCCGCCCACTGACCTGGATCTCGGGACCGTCCGCCACCAGCGACATCGAACTCGACCGCGTCGAAGGCGTCCACGGCCCGCGCACCCTTGAGGTCATCCTGGTCGAGGGCTGAGAGCGCATCGGGCGACCGGACCGAGCTGAGGCCGGACCGGACCGGGCTCACGGAAGACGCAGGGCCGTAGGGGTACGGAGAGCGACCGGGCGGGGCCGGCAGGTGAGTCAGGCCAGCCGAGGCGCCTCGTCGGCGGCGTCCACCGGCCCGCCCGACTCCACCCGGCCCGCCAACTCCCGGGCCCAGGCGACCAGCCCGGCGACATCGAGGCCGTGCGGGCCGGAGCCCGTCCCGTACGCGGCGATCCCGCCCGCACCTCGCAGCAGCAGCCGCGCTCCACCCGCCGTGTTGCCCCGGGCGGCGTGCGTCAGCCCGACCGCCAGCTGAGCCATCCCTCTCCACAGCGCCCGTTCCGAATCGGGACCCGACTTCCACGCGTCCTCGAACACCTCGTGCGCGTGGAAGGGCTTGCCCGCGTCCAACAGCCGCTGAGCCTCCCGCAGGGTCTCCTCGGGCGTCCGGATCACCCCTTCGGGCTGCCGCTCCACCCCGGAGGCTCCGTACGGCAGCGGACGCCCCAGCCCATCACGCGGCCGCGCATTACGTGCCCGTCCCTCGCTGTCACGGTCCCGCCGGTTCTCCTTCATACGTCGATTGTCGCCCGGGTGGGGGGCGTCTTCGCGCTGCGTGGAGTGAGGTAATGTTCTCTTACGTGGTCGAGCGGGGAGTTCCCCGCCGAGACCGGGTAACGGGACGTGGCGCAGCTTGGTAGCGCACTTGACTGGGGGTCAAGGGGTCGCAGGTTCAAATCCTGTCGTCCCGACAGAGAGATAGCAGGTCAGAGGGGTCCTTCGGGGCCCCTCTTGATCGTTTCCAGGGGCGCTGTCTCACAATTTCTCACAAACGCTGTTGATCAAGGTCAGCCGAGCAGTTCGGCCAGCTTCTCCGAACCCGCCTTCAGCGACTGCGGGTCGGGGTGGACGTAGGTCCGCTTCGTGAACCCGAGGTCCGAGTGACCGGCCCACGCGGAGACCACCGTGTCCGGCACCCCGTTGTTCGCCATCCACGACAGGCAGGCGTGCCGCGCGTCGTACAGCCGCACCTTCCGTACGCCGGTGGCCGCCATCAGCTTGTGCGCCTCGCGGCGCAGTTTGTCTGTCTTCCACGGCTGCCCCAGGTCGTCCACGAGCACGTACCCGCTGTCCGTGTACGCCTCCCCGGCTGCCAGCTTCTCCGCTGCCTGCTGCGCCCGGAACGCCTTCAGCGCCCGCAGGACCGGCTTTGGCAGGGGCAAGGTGCGCTTCCCTGCGTCGGTCTTGGCGCCCTTCTCCACCACCTTGTTCCGCTGGCCGCGCTCGGCCGTGCGGTCGTAGACGATCGTCCGCGTGTTGGTGCCGACGGCGATCGTCCCGGCCGTCAGGTCCACGTCCGGGCTCCAGCGGGCGCCGCACACCTCCGCCGGACGCTCCGCGATCAGAGCGAGCAGCATGGGCGCGTACGAGCGGTGGCCCTGGATGCCCTCCAGGAACCTCTTCACCTCTTCCTGGTTCCACGGCTTGTGTTCGGCGGTGGCCTTCTTCGCCTTCTCCTTCGCGTGCTTCGAGATGGTCACGTGCTCTGCCACGTTGCGGACCACCACGCCACTCCGCACCGCGAGGTTCAGCGCCGCACGGAACCGCCCGAGGGTGAGCCGCACCGACCGTATGCCGAGGCCCGTCCCGGGCTTCCCGCCACGCTGGCGCCCTTCGGTCACCATCCAGTCGATGAACGCTTCCACGTCCTCTTCGCTCAACTCCTGAACGGGCTTGTGCCCGAGGTACTTCCGCACGGGCCGTAGGGCGTTGTCGTAGTTGCTGGCGGTGGCCTCTTCCACGTCCCGGGTGGCTGACTTCAGCCACAGGTCCAGCAGGGCGCTCACGGTCATCTTCGCGGGGGCCACGTACGTGCCCGCACTGCGCTGGTGGCGGATGCGGGCCAGCTCGTTCTTCACCTCGGTCTTGGTGTCCTTGGTGATCGTGAGCTGCTTCCGCTTCAGCTTCGGCTGTCCGGTGGCAGGGTCGGTGATCACCTCACCGGTGGCCTTGTCGGTCTGCGGCTCGTAACCGATGTCGATCACGGCTCGGTACCTGATCTGCCCTCTTCTGTTGGGCGGCAGCTTCTTGATCGGATCGGCCATCTCACTCTCCTTCGGTGGCGGCCGGAAACTCCGGCTCGGTTGTGCGGGGTAGCAGGGCCGACGGGGTAACACCAAGGACGGCCGCGAGCGCGGTCAAGTCGTCCACGGTGATCTGCCGTTGGCCGGTCTCCATCCGGGTCACGCCGGACTGAGAGACGGGGTGCCCGAGAGCTTCGAGGCGCCCGGCCATGGTGGTGGTGGACATGCCGAGCTCCGTGCGGAGTTGGCGGATGGAGGCGGCAACGTGCCGCGTGGTGGGGCCGATTGGCCTGCGTGCGGTTGGCATAGAACTAAGGTACACGCTTATGCGGTACTGCATAAGAGCGTTTAAACGTTCGTGTTGTGTCGCTCGTTCTTCGTGATTTCCTTGCCTGGATGATCGTCGCAGATCAAGGGCACTGCCAAGCTACCAAGCTCCCCATTTCCGGCCCCGTATCTATAGTCTTCGCAGGTAGGAAGCCTGAGAGCACCCCTCGGGCCGTGTCATTCTGGAATCACACGGAAAGACCGACCGAGGATCGGAAGGGATCGGAAATGGCGACCGCTGTAACGATGAATTCGGCGCCGACTCTGGCGGAGATCAAGACCTGGCCCGCCACGATCAGTGTCACCCGCTGCGCCCTGGCGCTCGGGTGCAGCAAGAGCAACCTCTACGACCGGATGAAGCGGGGGCAGATGCCTGTGCGCACCGTCCGGCTCGGGCCCGGCCGCACGGTCGTGATCACGGCCTCCCTGGTCCGTCTGCTGGAGACCGGCGACCCGGACCCGATTCCCCCGGCCACGGCTGCGGTTGCCGCTCTCCAGGCCGCGTAATGGCCGTCCTGGGCTCGCGCTTCTACCTCACCGCCGACGGCGGCGGCCGGGTGGAGAGCGTGACTCACCCCGAGACCGGCGAACGCGTCTGGTCCTGCTCTTCCTGCGAGGCGCAGGGCAAGGGCGAGGAGAACGGCCGCGACCACGCGGCCACTTGCTCCACCACCGTCCGCACCACCCTCCAGCACCACTTCATCTGAGAGGCGAGATCATGACGAACTACACCACCGATGCAGACGGCCGGATCACGCTGTCGGCCGAGCAGCAGGGCCCGTTGGCCAACATCACGGACGAAGAGATGTGCGACGTGATCGACACCGAGTGGCAGTTCGAGCTGTCCAACGCGGCCGACGCCCGCGAGGTGTCCATGGCGCCGGAGCGCGGCGACCGCATCGGCAAGCAGTACACGACCGTCGGCGGGAACGTCGTCGCCACGGCGACCACCGCTGAAGGCGAGGTGGCTTTCCTGTACTGCTACGGCTGCGGTGAGCGCCGGGAGTTCGGCTACGGCTGGGACGACCGGGCCCGCGAGCACGCCAACAAGCACGCGGGCGGGTGCCGCGCCGCCTGACCCCGGAAACGCCGAAGCGGCGCCCTCACAGGGGACGCCGCTTCGACTGACGAAGTGCAGACCTGGCCCGGCCGGGAGCCCGGTATCTACGTGTTCAGGATACCGCCCCTCCCGCCTGGTCCCGGTCTCCCAGACGATCCCCCATCGGCCGAGCACGCGAGACGAAACCGACCTTGCGGAGGGGCCGAAATGATCAAGTCCAGCGCTCATGAGGGGCGCGACTGGAAGCCGTCCAAGACGGACGAGCAGTACAACGCGGAGATGGTCCGTGACTCCCTGGACGCCTTCGAAGCGGTGGCGCGGGAGACCGGTCAGCCGATCAGCGAACTGCGGACCGTGATCGCCATGCGTCCCACCAAGGAGGGATCGCCGTGGACGTGACCCGCAACGACGGAACGGTCGGAGAGGTGAACCCCTCCGACCGCCGTACGCCCGAGGTCCGGGCGGACGCTCCGGCAGACCCCTGGGATGCCTTCTGGCTGCACCTGGCCGAGCTGTTCGAGGCTCAGGCAGGGGGCCAGTCGTGAAGTACGTGAAGGGCGCTGAGCGCCCCGAAAAGGCCCCGGAGGTGCCGGAGTCCACCGACCCCGGGAACGGCGCCCTGGCGGACCCTGACGGCCTGCTGGCGGCGGCCCTCGCTCTCGCGGCCGAGGGCGTGAAGGTCTTCCCCTGTCACCGGGTCACCGAGGACGGGTGCACCTGCGGCAACTACGCCTGCAAGTCGCCCGGCAAGCATCCACGCAACGACCACGGCTCGAAGGACGCCACTACCGAGCCGGAGACGATCCGCATGTGGTGGATCAAGTGGGGCCAGCACGGGCGGCTGAACCTGGGGCAGACGCTCACCGGTCGCGCAGTGGTGGACGTGGACGTGGCCGAAGGGAAGCCGGGAGAGGCCACCTGGGAGGCGCTGAGCGCTGCTCAGGACGTGCCCAAGACGCTGACGTACCGAACGGGTCGCGCGGGCCTCCAGATGGTCTTCCAGCTCCCAGACGGGGAGACCGGCGGCAAGGCCGACGGCTACTCGAACACCCTCGGGGCGGCCGTGGACTTCAAGACGGGGCCGGGCGCGTACGTCATGGTCCCGGGGTCCAAGACGGACGACGTTTACACGGTCGTCCACGGCGCCGAACCGGCGCCGCTGCCCGGTTGGGTGGCGGAGTTGGCACGCACGGCGGTGCCCGGTACGGGTGGCAGCGTGGTAGCTGGCCGGCTGGAGGGGTCCCACCTCTCTGACCTGCTCTCTCTTGCTGCCGACGACCCGGCGCGCGGGAACAACTGGCTGGCGGCGGTGGCCGGGCACTACGCCGCCGACACCTGGAAGTTCGCCCCGCCGCGCGGCTGGTCCTGGTACTCGGACATGGCACGCGCCGCCAACTCCGCGTCCGCCGACCCGATCGGCGAAGCCGACCTGCTGAAGACAATGCGGTCCATCTGGGACACGGAGGCCCGGCAGCACGAGCAGGCGGAGGCGGAGGCCGTGGAGAACCAGGCCGCCGCGCTGCTGGACGAAATGCTCACGCTGGACGACCTCGCGGCCATTCCTCCGGCGCGGCCCGTGCTGAAGGGATACCTGTACCGGGGCACCGTGGCGCGGATGTACGGCGCGTCCGGCTCTATGAAGTCCTTCCTGGCGCTGGACGTTGCCATCCACGTGGCGAACGGATGGGACTGGTACGGGCACCGCGTGGAGGCCGGGCCGGTGGTCTACATCGTGGCCGAGGGTGCCGCCGGTGTCTGGAAGCGCGGCGCCGCCTGGCAGCAGCACCACGGCAAGAAGATCGGCCCGAACCTGAAGTTCCTGCCCCGCCCCGTCCAGGTCACCGGTCCCGAGTGGGACGCGCTGGTGGCGGCCTGCGAGCGGCTGCGCCCCGTCCTGGTGGTCCTGGACACGCAGGCCCGCGTAACGGTCGGTGTGGACGAGAACAGCAACACCGACATGGGCGAAGTCGTAGCCCTGGTGGACCGGTTGAAGGCCACCACGGGGGCGTGCGTGTGGCTGGTGCACCACACCGGGCACAACGCCGACCGGTCGCGCGGGGCATCAGCGGTGAAGGGCGCGATGGACACCGAGCTGTCCGTGAAGCGGGACGGCAAGGACCTGGACGAGACGACGGTGACCCTCGGGGTGGAGAAGCAGAAGGACGCGGAGGAACTGCCGGACAAGGTGTTCCAGCCCCGGCAGGTGGTCTTGGACGGCCTGGCGGACGAGGACGGCGACCCGGTCACGTCGGTGGTCCTGGTGCCGCTGAAGCACGCTCCGCGTGACCCGGACAAGACGGCGCTGCTGAAGGCCGCCATCCTTGCCCACCTTCGCCAGTCCGACCCCGAGCCGGTGTCGCAGGCCCGTTTCCGCTCGGGCCCGTACAAGCCGGAGAAGACCCACAACACCGCCGTGTCGGCGGCCTTCGGGGAGCTGAAGGACGCCGGACGGATCGTTCAGCTCGGGGTCAAGGGCTACGTCCTCGGGGACGCCGAAAAGGCCGCCGGACCTGTTCAGACGATCTTGAAATGAACCCCTGTTCTGAACAGGTCTGAGGCTCCGACCTGTTCAACGGCTTGAACAGGTATCGCCTCAGGTCAGGCCACTACCTGTTCAACCTGTTCAGCCCTGTTCAGAACAGCCGGGACCCTACCTGTTCACCTGTTCACACTCCGTAGGAGTGAACAGGTGAACAGGTCCCCCGAACCCCCAAACTGCGACCCCACACCGGGGTCGCAAGAAGCACAGCAGAGGAGCGAGATCATGAGCGAGGCGAGCAACCCCATGCGCGCGGCTGGAGGGCGCGGACCCCATGCGCGCGTCCAGGCGGCCACCGGTGGCGGGAACGGCCCGGAGACGGCCGAGGACGGCCGCTGTACGGCCCGGACGCGGTCCGGCGGCCGGTGTCGTGGCATGGCCGTCACCGGGGCGACCGTGTGCCGGATGCACGGTGGTGCAGCACCGCAGGTGCGGGCCGCCGCACAGCGCCGGGAAGCCACGGCCGAGTTCCTGCGCACGTACGGGGATGTGGACGGCCCGCAGGAAGACCCGGCGGTCGTCGTCTCCCGGTTGATCCGGCAGGCGTCCGGCCATGTGGCGTGGCTGCTGGAGCGCGTGCAGGAGACCGAGGCCGAGGCCCTGGTATGGGGCATGAACTCCGAAGTGGAGCGGCAGGGCGGGGAGTTCCCGGGCGTGGACACCATGTACAGCGCGGCCGTGAACGGGTGGGTGCGGCTGTACGGGGAGGAACGGGACCGGCTGTTGAAGATGTGCGACCTCGCGGCCCGCATGGGTGTAAACGAACGGCTCGTGACGATAGCCGAGGTCCAGACGAAGATCATGTTCGAGGCTATGAACCGGGCCTTCGACGCCCTGGAGCTGACGCCCGAGCAGCAGCGACGCGTACCTGACCTGATGGCGGGCCTTCTGCGGGACATGGCCGTAGAGGGGCGGCCGGAGTTGCCCGCAGAGTGACCCATTCCGCCGGCCTGAGCCCCGTTCGCACCCCGGACGGGGCTCTGCCGCGAACAGGGCTCAGGCGGTCTTCCAACCCTCGCGACAACACCCCAGACCAGGAAGGCCCCCGCTTTCAATAGCCCGATGCACATCCGTTCTTGTTTACAACTTCGTCCACGAGGATCGGAGGTGTCGGCATCACTTTGACTGTCCTCGGGGCAGGCCTATTGAGCACCTCGTGCATCTCATGATGCAGGTCTTCCCAAATCGCAGGGAAATCATCAGAGACCGGTCCCGCCTCCAGGAAGGCGGTGGGGACTGGCCTGCCCAGTACTTTGCAGGCCCTCGTCACGGACGCGTTCAAGATCTGATTGGACAGCTTGCCCATGCCTTTCGGCGCCACCGTGCAGAAGCAGAACTCTGCATACCAGGCCTCCTTGGTCGCCTTTTCGATCGCTTGCAAGCCCCGCTGGAGTTCGCTGGCTGAGGAACCGCGCTGCTCTGCCGCCTGAAACGCGGAGACAGCCGTGAGGGACATTTCGATGAACACGCGGAGTTTTTGGTAGGCCGTCAAAAAGTCAATGTGATCAGGATGTGCAGCGAGAGCGTAGGGGGAGAACGGGCTCAGGTTCGCCTTGTACTGGAGCATGGAAACACGATCGATATGGCCTCGATCGAAGAGCGTATGGCAGGTCGGACAGAGGGCGATCAGGTTCGCAAACTCATGTCGCCTTACCTGGCTCCAGGGCCGGATGTGGGCAATCTCGATGACAGGGACACGGCAGACTGGTATGGCACAACGATGACCGGCTTCGACACGGACTCGCCGGTCCAACGCGCTAGGGATTGCGGGGCGATTGGCGGGCATGGTCATCATGCTAGAGAGAGCCACCGACAATCGATGCCCACTGCCCGCGCACCCTCCAGGCAGCATGGCGGCAGTCTGAACGCGCGGAAGCCGCAGCCCGGGAGCTGCGGCTTCCTGTTGTGTAAACGCGAGCCTGGCGTGCTGCCAAGCTGCCCAGCTACTGCGCTTGGTCCGCGTCGGTCTGAAGCGCCTTGCGTCCGGCCCTTACGAACTCCTTCATCGCTGCACGGGCTTCGGCCATGAAGTCGCCGCTGATCCGAACAGGGCGACCGTCATCGTCAACCAGCCCGGAAAGGTCCGCGCTGTAAGCGGTTGCATGCAGGTCCGAGAGTGCTTTGATCACCGTGTTTGCCGCGTCACTCACTGCTTGCGGCCCCTCCAGGTCCACTTCGGCAAGCAGATGCATCAGGGCCGGGAAGCGCTCGTCAAGCGCGAGGCAGAGAGGTCCGAGGTCAACCTCTGCCGTGTCCTCATCTACGAGATCCAGTACGGCCGTAACCGCTCCTCGGCAGGCAGTCAGGAAGTCGCTGTAGACCTTCCGCCTCGGCTCACGAAGCGCCAGTTTCGCGTTGCTCCTGATCTGGACCTTCGTCTGTCGGTAGGTGAGAAACGCGCCCAACGACGCTACGGCGCCGGTGATCCCGGCGCCAAGCACCGCTGCAAGTCCTGAGTCCATGCATGCATGATGTTCGATCGCCGCAACGCCCCGGGTCCGGGAGCGAGGCGTCAGGACAGTGGGAGATCCACGAGCATCACGGCGTACACCGGGGAGTCCGGGAACGGCTGGTCTTCCCCGACCCGCCGGTACCCCCAGGACTCGTACAGGGCTTCCACCTTCGGGTGCGTCACGTCTACCAGCAGCACCGCGAGATCTTCGTTCCTGGCATCCATCAGCGTTCTGTGAAGGCGCTCGGCAGCGCCCGTCTTCCGCCACTGCTCGCGCACCATCAGCTCCGAGAAGTGGAACGTGCGGCCCTTCTCCGGCGCCGGGTCCAGGTGCTCCCGCCACCACTCGCGGCCCTCCGCGCCGGGGGCGCCGTACGCGAAGCCCACCACGTCGGCGCCCTCGTACGCGATCACGCACGAGAAGCCGGGGTTCCCGCCCCAGTGGTCCACGAACCAGGGGAACTTCTGCCGGAAGTCGTCGTCCGCCATCCGGTCGGCGTGTACGTCCGCGTGCACGTCGATCAACGTCTGTCGGATCTCCGACAGGTCGTCGTGGCTGTAGTGGCGCAGCTCCAAGGCGGAGGTCATCGGGCCTGGCTCCATTCTGATCGGTAGCGGTCTTCCCACTCTCGCGCAGTGCCGGAGTCCGGCGCCAGAGTGATCAGGTCACGGTGGAAGTCCCCGAGGAACGAGCGCATCCGGCCCGGCAGGGGGTCACCAGCCATCAGCGCGAACACCTTCGCCGCCGTGCCGCACGCCTGGTCGATGTCCCGTTGGTGAAGCTGCGTCAGGGCGAGCTGAAGGGTGGCAAGCGCGCGGTTCCGGCGGAACTGCTTCGGGATAGCGGCCAAGGCGCGGTGTGAGGCCGCCTCCGCGCCCGCCGCGTCCCCGATGTCGTCCCGGACGATGGCGGTGATGGCCAGTAGCTCCGCAGGCCCGTAGAACGCCACCCATGACGGGCGGGACTCCTCCAGGGACGCCTTCGCCAGAGCGTCTTCCGCGTGCCCCAGCGACCGCAGGGCGCCCCGGCGGTCCCCGACCACCGAATGCCCGATGGCCGTCCGTGCGTGCGCCAGGGAGGCGAACAGGGGATCGCGGCGTGTGACGGCGGTCGCCTGCGCGGCCTGGCCCGCGTCCACGGCTTGTGAGAACTCGCCACGATGGACAGCCAGCATGGCGTGTGAGTTCCACACGCGCAGTTCCGCCACCGGGTCCTTCCCCATGCCCGCCAAGTACAGGGCGCGGTTCAGGTGGCTCTGTGCGCGGTCGCTCTGGCGGGCGTCCACGGCCGACCACGCCGCCGACGCGGTGTAGTTCGCGGCCACGCTGAAGAGGCGCTGCCGGATGCGTTGGGAGGCCGCGCGCTTCTGGAGGTCCAGGGCCTCCGCAGCACCCGCGAGCGCGGCCCGCTCCAGGGCCTCATGCCCGCCTCTGGAGGCGTCCAGGGCCGTCAGGGCGTCCAGGCCGCTGCGGAGGCGGATCACGTCGGTGGTGCCGACCGCGTGCGGCCTGGCGGCGATCAGGGGCACGACGGCAGCCGTCGTCCCGGTGGCTGCGGTGAGGAAGTTCCTGCGGTGCACAGGGTCCTCCGTCCTGGTAGGGCTAGGTCTGCCCGCTGGGGGTGTGAAGCCCAGTTCCCCGGCGGTACAGCCGAATACTGCCTCCAGGGCTTCGCGCTGCCGAGGGTGGGGCCAGCGGGTCTTTCCGGTCAGCCAGTGGCGCACCGTGCGATCACTGACCGTGCCCTCCCTGCCGATGGACCGAAGGTAGTCGTTCACCGACTCCGCCAACTCGGTCTGGGTCAGCCCTGCTTCTTTGAGCGCGTCCACCAGGTGCCTGTTCTCCTCCACGTCTTCAAGGTAGCGAGGTAGCAGGGTCGTGGCGCCGGAGCAGCGCCGAAATTTCCGGTTGCCCGCGATGCACGGCGGCCTGACATTTCCTCACGGGCAGTCACAAGGCGTCGTTGACTGAGTGACAGGCCGCCACCGGAAAGGACAGCCCGGTGGCAGGTCAGAGAGGCCCGCCCCTGGCCCCCATCGGGGGCGGGCTGTGCCTCCCGCTCACCTACGAGGGGTCCTGATGACCGTGACCACCACCTCCAGGCCGACCGGGCACCCCGGCTACAGCGAGACCCTGCCGCGCGAGCCGGAGAGCGCCGCGACGGCCCGGCGCCTGGTGCGCACCGCCTGCGCCGCCTGGGAGCTGGAGGAGCTGACCGAGGATGGCGCGCTGATCGTCTCCGAGCTGGTGTCCAACGCCGTCCAGCACGCGCGGCGGGAGTCGATCCGGGTGGTCATCGACCGCCCGGGAGCGGCGTGCGTGCGCATCGGCGTCGTGGACTTCTCGAAGGTGCTCCCGGCGCCCAAGGACCCGGACGACGACGAAGAAGGCGGGCGCGGCCTCGCGCTCGTGAACGAACTGGCGGATCACTGGGGAACCGAGCCGCTGCCGTGGGGCAAGCGGGTGTGGGCAGAGCTGCACGGGAAGGAACACGGATGAGCGGCGAACGAACGCCTTGGGTGGGCGACCTGATCCACGACGAGGACGCCGACCGGCGCGGAATCGTCACGGACGTGCAGGGCGGCGCCGTGTGGGTGCTGCGGCCGGAACTCGGTCCGGGCCGGTGGTGGACCTCGGAGCACCCCGAGCGGCTGACTCTGCTGGAATCGCGGCAGCGCTGAGACACGACGAAGCCCCGGCTCGGTGGAATTCACCGGCCGGGGCTTCGCGTCTCACGTCCGTCTCACACAGATCTCACGGACTGCACGGACTGACGCGGAAATTGTGGCGCTGACCTGGACGTTTCCGCACTCTCTGGATCTCACGGACCCCCCTGGGCTGTGTTTCGTTCACTGGGGGTCAAGGGGTCGCAGGTTCAAATCCTGTCGTCCCGACCGGCGTTTTCGCAGGTCGTAGGCGGTATCGGAGAAATCCGGTGCCGCCTTTACGTGTTTGTTGGGGACCAGTTGGGGACCGCGGGGTCCACCGGCGTCGTGTTGCTGCCTGCTGGACGGCGAGGGTGAGGGGTGCGGGGACGCCGGCGTCGGCGAGCCAGGTGAGTCCGGTGTGGCGGAGGTCGTGGCGGCGAGCGGCGGGCACGCGCCCCGGCGGCGCAGGACGCTCTCCCTTGATCTCGGGGCAGCCCTGGGGGCATCACCGAAGGCGTGTGCGAGTCGCCAGGGCACCCGTGATCGACCGGCCGATCACGCGCCGCGGTCCGGTCGGTGGGGCGTCGTGGCCAACAGGCAGAGCGCAGGTCAGGTCACCTGGTAGTTGCGCATCATCTCGTGATCCAGCATGTGGCAGTGCCAGACGCAGATGCCTCGTCTGTCGAACACCGCTCTGATCCGGGTGACCAGGCCGGGGGCGCCTGCACCGTGTCCTTCGGTCCGTATCCGAGGGGGTCCGGCGGCTCTGGCCGCCGACGCCGGGGAGCGCAGGGCCGAGGCGTTCGCGCTGTTGAACGTCTTCTACCAGGCGGGAATCCTTCCGGGACCGCTGGTGGGCATGGTGCTGACGGGCGTGGACTTCCAGATCACCTGCCTGATCTCGGCCGGGATCTTCGCGCTGCTGAGCATCGTGCAGATTCCCGCGCCGCGCCGACGACGCGAAGAAGCACGAGGACGGCCGGCGGGAGAGAGTGCTGTCACAGTGGAGTCTGCTCTTCCCGCCATGATCGGCTCGTACGCTGACCTTCCAGGTCCACCTGGCGCTGCCGCTGGAGGTACGGCGACTGGGCGGCGACGGGCAGTTCGGGACGGCCGCCGTCGCCCTGCTGTTCGCCGTCTCCGGGCTGAGCACGATCCTCGGCCAGACCCGGGTGACCGCCTGGTGCAAGGCCCACGTTGAGCCCGGCCAGGCACTCGTCCGGGGGCTGACCGCGATGGGCCTGGCCTTCGTACCGTTGCTGCTCGCGGCGGCCGTACCGGTACCGCCGGGCGGCGTGGGGCTGTGGCTGCTCGCGGCGGTTCCGCCGGCGCTCTCCGCGCTGCTGCTCGCCCTGGGGACGATGATCGCGTACCCCTTCGAGATGGACACCATCGTCCGGCTCTCGGGTGACCGCCTCGTCGCCACCCACTACGGGCTTTACAACACCATCTGCGGGGTCGGGATCACGCTCGGCAATCTGCTCACGGGGGCGTCCCTGGACGCCGCCCGCTCGGCGGGGATGTCCGCGCTGCCCTGGCTCTGCCTGCTCGCACTCGGCCTCGCCTGTACGGGCTGCACCGCACGGGTCGCCTGACAGGGGCCGTGCCGGAACGGGCACCGGCAACGGCCTGACGCCCGACGGGTCTTGGGGGCGGGCGGCGGCACAGCCGCTCGCCCCTCCGGTCAGTGGTAGGCGTGGACGACCGCGTGGCCCTTGCCCCGGGCGATCATCCAGCGGTTGACCGGCACGGTCAGCACGAAGGCGACGGCCAGGGCGAACGCCAGCGCTCCCCAGAACAGGAAGGTGATGAGCCCCGAGTCCATCGCCCCGGGGACGGCGAGCATGACCCCGTTGTCAACGAGCTCCATGACAGCGATGGAGAGAGTGTCGGCGGCCAGCGCTACTTTCAGCGCCTGGCGCAACGGCACTCCCGCCTTCAGGACGCCGCGCATGGTGAGCGCGTAACCGAAGACGAAGGCCAGGGCGATGGCGAGGACGATGGTGGCACCGGCGGACAGGCCGGCCGCGGTGCCGATGACCATGCCCAGAATCTCGCCGATGGCGCACCCGGTCAGGCAGTGCAGCGTCGCCTGTGAGGCGGTGCGCCAGGAAGACGGCGCCTCAGACGTGTGCCCGGCATGCTCGTGATGACTTGAGTGGTCCATGACTCCTCCGTGGCTCCTCCGTCGACCGTGTACCGAGATCTGGCTCACATCGACCGGAAATCTATACCCCTATAGGGTATGGTGTCATCGGGTTTCCCCGGCTTCTCGGCCCTTTACTCCTCAGCCTGTCGCTACGGTGAGAAACCGAACGGAGAACGATGATCGCGAGCAGGTACGCACGGGCGGGTGGTGTCGTCGGACACCTCCTGCTGGTCGTCGTGCTCGCGCTCGGGGTGTTCGCCATGCACACGCTGGGGCACCCCGAAGGCACCTCGAGCCCGGCCACGGGAGTGTCCTCCTCTCATATGGGTGGCCCCCTAGCTACCGGCATGACCACCGGGGATGTCACGGTCGCCGCGGTCGTGACGGACGCGAACGATACGAACGGCGCTAAGGCGTCGCACGATTCCGCGTCCTCCCACGGGTCCTCCACCGGTATGGACATGACCTCCCTCTGCGTCGCCGTGCTCGGCGCCTGGGTACTGGCGGGCCTGCTGTACGCGGCGTTCACGCGCCTGCCGGGTCTGCCGGGCGTACACCTGCCGAAGGCGGTCTTCTCGCCGCGCCCCGGTCCACCGCCCCGCCCGCCCGATCTCACCGAACTGTCGGTCCTGCGGACCTAGGCCGACACGCGCCCCGGACGCGCCATGCCGCGCCGCCCGGAGACACGTCGTGCCCGCAGATCCGCAGAATGACTTCACAGCAAGGTGTTTTCGTCATGGCCTACTTCGAACACGTCTCGTCGCGCCCGTCCGCCCGCCGTCTCGCCCTCGTCGGCGTCCTGGCGGCCGGAGCGCTGACCCTGACCGCCTGTGGCGGCGAGGACCACGACATGGCTGGCATGGACGGCGACAAGACGTCCGCCACGGCCACCACCGGCTCGGAGAAGAGCCCCGGGGCAGGTGCTTTCAACGACGCGGACGTGACGTTCGCGCAGTCGATGATCCCGCACCACGAGCAGGCCCTGGAGATGTCCGCGCTGGCCGACGGCCGCGCCTCGGACGCGGAGATCAAGAAGCTCGCCGGGGAAATCGAGAAGGCTCAGGACCCCGAGATCCGGACGATGAAGGGCTGGCTGAAGTCCTGGGGCAAGGAAGAAGCCGCGTCGGACAGCATGCCCGGCATGGACCACGGTGGTGACTCCGCCATGTCCGGGATGATGTCCGAGCAGGACATGGCCGACCTCAAGGCCGCCAAGGGCACCGACTTCGACCGCATGTTCGCGGAGCTGATGATCGCCCACCACAAGGGCGCGATCACCATGGCCGAGGACGCGCAGAAGAACGGTCGCGACGCGACGGCGAAGAAGCTCGCCGGTGACGTCGTCCGCACCCAGTCCGCCGAGGTCGACACGTTCCAGAAGATCCTCGACCGGCTCTGATCCCTCCCCCACTCGACGCGCGGCTGTTCCGGGCCCGTCCCTGTGCGGCCCGGAACAGCCGCGCCCCCGCGTGGCACCGTGCGGCACGCCCGCGGGAGCAGCTCCCTCGGAGGACACCACCGAATGAACAGCATCAACCGACGCTCCGTCCTGCTCGCCGGACTCGGGGCCGTCGGCGTCGGCGCGCTCGCCGCCTGCAGCGGGCCCGGCGCGTCCACCGCCCTGGTCCGCCCGTCGGATCCCGCGGTCACCGCCACCGAGAAGAAGCGCCCCACCAGCGGACGGGAGCGGAAGGTCACACTGACCGCCGCACCCGCCAGGGTCGACCTGGGCGGCGGCGTCACGCCCAGGACCTGGGCGTACGACGGCCGCGCCCCGGGCAGGGAGATCCGGATCTCCGTCGGCGACACCCTCGTGGCCGAACTGTCCAACCAGCTCCCCGACCGGACCGCCACGTCGATCCACTGGCACGGCCTCGCACTGCGCAACGACATGGACGGCGTGCCGCCGGCCACCCAGACCTCCGTACGGGCCGGTTCCGCCTTCACCTACCGGTTCATCGCCGACGCCCCCGGCACCTACTTCTTCCACCCGCACGTCGGCGTCCAGCTCGACCGCGGTCTGTACGCCCCGCTGATCGTCGACGACCCCAGGGAGCCTCTTGGGTACGACGACGAATGGGTCGTCGTCCTGGACGACTGGGTCGACGGCGTCACCGGCACCCCGGACGAGGTCTTCTCGGAACTCAGGCAGGGCATGGGCGGAGCGGACGGCATGGACGGCATGGACGGCATGGACACGGACACGGGCGGCGGCTCGGGTCCGGCCGGCATGGACCACGGCGACATGGGAGACATGAGCGGGCACAGCGCAAGCGCTTCCGCGTCGCCCTCGTCACCCGCCCCGACCGGTTTCATGCTCATGGGTGCCACCAGCGCGCTGCTCGGAGGTGACGCCGGAGACGTGAGGTACCCGCACCACCTCGTCAACGGCCGGGTGGCGACCGACCCGGCCGTCCACACCGGCAAACCCGGCGACAGGGTCCGCCTGCGGATCATCAACGCGGGCTCGGACACCGCCTACCGCGTCGCCCTCGGCGGCCACAGACTGACCGTCACCCACACCGACGGCTTCCCGGTCGAACACCGGGATGTGGACGCGCTGCTGATCGGCATGGGCGAACGCTACGACGTCCTGGTCACCCTGGGCGACGGGGTGTTCCCGCTCGTCGCCCGGGCAGAGGGCAAGGACGCGAACGGCCTGGCCCTCGTACGTACCGGCTCCGGCGGCAGGCCCCCCGCGACCGTCCGCCCGAAGGAACTCGACGGCGTGATCATGACCGCGTCCCGGCTCCGCGCCGCCGACGGCGTACGGCTCCCGCCGGCCAGGACCGATGCCACACACCGGATCGAGCTGACCGGGGGCATGGCCGCGTACAACTGGGCCCTCAACGGCAAGCCGTTCGACATGGACGATCCCGAAGCGCATCCGATCCTCGTCGAGGAGGGACAGCGCGTACGGCTCGACTTCGTCAACGACACCGACATGTGGCACCCCATGCACCTGCACGGCCACACGTACCAGCTCGGCACCTCCGGGCCGCGCAAGGACACCGCGATCGTGCTGCCCGGGAAGGAGCTGTCCGTCTTCTTCGACGCCGACAACCCCGGCCAGTGGATGCTGCACTGCCACAACGCGTACCACGGGGAGGCCGGGATGATGGCGAACCTGGCCTACCGCGCCTGACCGCGCCTGACAGCACCCGTCCGCCGCGGCGCCCGGCCCGCAGCAGCGGACGGAGCGTCACGGCGGACGGGGCGCCGCGGCGGGCAGCCTGCTCAGCCGGCCGTGGGCGTCCAGTCGCCCAGCCAGTCCGCGACCTCCTGGCCCGCCGCCTGGGAGTCGTTGAGGTGCGGCCGGTCGCCGCTCGCTGAGCCGGAGCCGGGGCCGGTGTTCTTGTACTCGGCGAAGCGGTCGTCCTTCCACGAGAAGCCGCTCATGTCGGTCCAGGGGGTCGTCTTGATCGCGGCACTGAGCGTGGACTCGCGGACGGTGGTCTGCGGGTCGAGTGAGGCGTCGCCGCCCGCGTGCCAGGGCCGGCCCAGGTAGAAGCTCGCCGCGGACACGTCACCGTTGACCGTCGAGCGGTTGATGAGGATGCCCTTGCGACCCGCGGTGGTGCTCGGCGCGGTGATGTACCCGGCCGAACTGCCGTCCCACCGCTTCTTGAGGGTGATCACGGACCTGTCGATCACGGCGCTGGCGCGGCCGAAGATGAAGTCGACGTTGCCCGTGACGTAGGAGTTGGTGACGTAGACCCGGCCGAGCCTGTCCTTGGCCGCGGTGTCCAGCAGCAGGGTGTCCTGGTCACCGTTGACGATGACCCCGTCGAGGAAGACCTGGTCCGCGGCGGTGCGCAGGGCGACGGCCTGATGACCGGAGAGGCTCTGGTTCTTCGCCTCGTCGAAGTCGTTGCTGATGGTCAGGTTGCGGGCCTGGAAGTCGTCGGCCTCGACGGCGACGCTCGCGCTGCCGCTGGTGCCGTACGTACCCCCGCCCGGCTTCGCGGTGCCCGCCGCGTTGTTGTACACGATCTCGGTGTCCTTGCGGCTGGCGCCCGAGCCCTGGATGGTGACGTGCGGCTTGTTCGACGGGACCTTGACGGTCTCGCGGTAGGCACCGGGCCTGACCAGGATGACGACCCGGGCGGCGTTGCCCGCCGGTACGGCGTCGACGGCCTTCTGCACGCTGGTGTACTGGCCGCTGCCGTCCTTGGCAACGGTGATCGTGGCGGCAGCGGCTGCCGTACGTTGCGCACCCACCACGCTCACCGCCCCGATCGAACTACGCGGCCCCGTCCCGGACCTGAGGAGCGCCGGGACGTCGGCGGCCTTGTCGAGTGTGTAGCTGTAGTACGCCTTCGGGTCGAACGCCGTACCGCCGCTCTCGTTGCGCCCGCTCGTGCCGGAGAAGACGTTCCCCCGCTGGACCACGGAGGCGGTGGAGTCCTTCTGGACCGGGTTCTTCATGCCCTGGAAGTAGCTGTTCTCCAGGACCATCCTCGTGTTCCCGCGCGAGTAGTTGCCGTAGGAGGAGTTGATGCCGGTGCCCGCCACATCCTCCAGGTAGTTGTTGTAGAGGTGCGCCTGGGCGACGTTGTCGGTGGACGGATTGCGCTGCTCGGTCTCGCGGAACCAGTTGTGGTGGATGGTGAGAGCGGCGGTGACGTTCTCGGTCCAGCCGATGCCGAAGGTCTTGTTGTTGTCGCTCAGCTTGTTCCAGGACACCGTCACGTAGGTGGTGTCCTTGCGGCTGTCGATGAGCCCGTCGGCCATGCGCCGGAAGTCGTTGTGGTCGATCCACACGTGGTGGGCGCCGTCCATCTGGATGCCGTCGAAGTCGTGGTCCTTGTCGTTCCAGACACCCTGGTACGAGTCACGGATCGTCAGGTTCCGGATGATCACGTTGTGCACGCCCTGGCCGAGGAAGAACCCACCGCCGACGATCTGCCCGGAGGTCCCCTGGCCCACGATCGTCTTGTCCGAGGAAACCTTGATCTCCTTGCCGACCGGATTCATGGTGATGGCCGCGGCCACGACGATGACGTACGGCTCCGCGGCCGTGGCGTACTTCTCCAGATCCGCGAGCGTCGTCACGGTGACGGTCCTGCCGTCCCGCCCGCCGTACGTCCCGTTCTGGCCGAGGGCGTTGACGGAGGCGAACCCGTCCGCCACATCGGCGGCCCAGGCGGGTGCGGCAACCGGAACCGCCGCGGCGACCGTCCGCTGCCCGTCCGCCCGGAACGCCCCGGGGCCGCTGCCGTACGCCATGACACCGGCGGCGGCGAGGGTCAGCGGGACACCGGCGGCCAGGGTGGTCCACCGCTTGCGGGGGTGGGTCGTACTGCGTATCTCATTCATGGATTCTTCCGATCTGTGTCGGCCACGGTGGGGGAAGAGATACGGAGTAGTTGCCGCCGGCGCGACGAAGGTTGCCGCGCACCGGCCCAGGAACAGAGAGACGTCCCCGACGGGCCCGGCAGGGATCCCGTGACGCGGGCACCGGCCAGGGGCCGCGTCGCCGGGTACTCCCGCGCGGATCGACATCAGGCCGGGGTAGGACGTACCGGAGCCGCCTCGGGTGACGACCCAGGACTTGCCTCTCCCTCCAGCCCGTACGTTCCTGGAGCAGGGCGGCTTCGTACTCGTTGGTGAACAAGAGCCGTACTCCTCGAAGTTGGTGCCCGCCGCACCCACCAACACCGGGGGGAGCACCGAGCACCCCCAGGCCGAAGGTGATGTTCGCCGCGACGCCTCCTCGGCGTACCTCCAAGTCGTCGACGAGGAAGGACAGGGATACGGTGGCCAGCCGCTCGGGGATGAGCTGTTCGGCGAACGGACCGGGGAACACGGTCAGATGGTCCGTGGCGATGGAGCCGGTGACGGCTGTCGGCATATCAGGCCCCCACGGCCTCGCGCAGGGCTCCCGCGCGGTCGGTCCGCTCCCAGGTGAAGCCGGGCAGCGTACGGCCGAAGTGACGGTACGCAGCGGTCTGTGCGTAGATCGGCCTGAGCAGGTCGAGGTCGCGGATGACGGCGGCCGGACGGAGGTCGGACACCTCACTGATGGCGGCCTCGATACGGGGCATGGGAACGGTGTTCGTACCGAACGCTCGATGAAGAGGCCGACCGGCTCGGCTTGCCGATCGCGTAGGCGACCTGGACCTCACAGCGGGCCGCGAGCCCGGCGGCGACGACGTTCTTGGCGACCCAGCGCGTCGCGTACGCCGTGGACCGGTCGACCTTGGAGGGGGTCTTGCCGAAGAAGGCACCACCGCCGTGGCGGGCCTGGCCGCCGTAGGTGTCCATGGCCGGTCCGCCCGTGGCTGATCCACATCTGCACCGCGCGCTAGGGTTCTCGCCCTGACGCTTGCCCCATCAGGTGGGCCTGACCGGCAAGGCGCCGTGCGGGCTGTATGTCGTCATCACTCGTCATGTCTTCATGATGTCCCCTCAGCGGGAGCGGGAGCGGGAGCGGGAGCGGAGGGCGGAGGGCGGAGCGGTTCTGTCGGGGCGTGCGGCAGGCTTCGCTATTGGTGCCCGGTGAGAGGGCAGGGTCTGCTGTCTGGGGACCAGTTGGGGACCACACGGTGTGCGCGGGACCGAACGGCGCGGGCGACAGCACACAGCTTGCTCCCTCGTTTAGTCCGTTTACGTGTTTCTTGGGAACCAGTTGGGGACCGCGGGGGTTCAGGGCCTGTCCGGCGATGCGCCCGCCGCGGGGTTCGGTGAAGAGCCGGCCTCCGCGGCGGGGCCGGCGGCGAGGATGCGCTCGGCGACGAGGGCGTATCTCCTCGATGGCCCAGTGTGCGCCCCCTGCCCCCCTGTCCCCGGCCTCCCGCCGCACCGAAGCGTGGGCGGGTCAACAGGGCCTGACTCAGGGCGAGTTCGGCTATTGGCCGACCGGACTCTACCCATCGGTAACCCTTGGCTGTCACGATGTGCCCGACACATCGGCCCCACCCCTCACCCAAGGAGACCGATATGGCGGCACTCGGCCTGCTCAGAAGCCTCACCACGACCGCGGTTCTCACCACGGCGATCGCGGCGGGCACCGCTCTTCCCGCCCTGGCCGCTCCCTCCGCCCCGGCGGCCACCCCGGCCGCCGTCGACACCGCGGCAGCTGCGAAGCCCGACTACGCGACCTGGCAGGCCGACATCGCCGCTGTCATGGACCAGGCCGACTCCTACATCGCCGGACGTCTCGCCTCGGTGCCCGCCGGCCAGAAACCCGCCATAGTCCTGGACATCGACAACACCTCGCTGGAAACCGACTATTCGTCGGCCTTGCCGACCCCGGCGATCCGGCGGACCCTCGCCCTGGCGGACTTCGCGCACGACCGCGGCGTCAAGATCTTCTTCGTATCGGCCCGCCCCGACCTCATCCAGTCGATCACCAAGTACAACCTGACATCGGTCGGCTACACGGTCGACGGGCTCTACGGCCGGTCGATCGGCGACCTGTTCACGGAGGTGAGCGCGTTCAAGACGGCCCAGCGCGTGAAGATCGAGAAGAACGGCTACACGATCATCGCCAACATCGGCAACAACACCACCGACCTGACCGGCGGCCACGCCGAACGCACCTTCAAGCTCCCCGATTACGACGGCCAGCTCTCTTGACCTGACTCTCCTGACCTGAGCACCCGACTCACGTCGTCGTTGGCGGAGGAGGTCCCGGAACGAGGGGCGACGGCCGTGCGCCGGCCTCGTCCCTCAGTTCATCCGCTCCGCTGACGGTTTTGAAGTACCCAGCGGCGATCAGACCTGCCAGGGAAGCCCGTCACCGGGCGCGGGGCGTGCACGGTCAGGGTGCGGGCGGGGAACTTCATGACGCCGCACGCTCGTCGCGCGCCTCGTCGGGGTGGGCCAGGCCCAGGTGGTCGCGCAGAGTGGTGCCCTCGTACTCCGTGCGGTACACGCCGCGTTCCTGGAGCAGTGGGACTACCTGGTCGGCGAAGGCGTCGAGGCCGCCGAGGGTGATGTGCGGGACGAGGATGAAGCCGTCACTGGCGTCGGCCTGGACGAGGTCGTCGATGGTCCGGGCGACGGTGGCCGGGGAGCCGACGAAGTTCTGCCGGTTGCCGGTCTCGATGACCAGGTCCCGGATCGACCACTGGTTGGCGGCGGCGAGTTCGCGCCACTCGCGGGCCGTGGCCGACGGGTCGCGGTACATCCGTACCTGGGCGCGCCCGCGGGCGATGGTGTGCTCGCCGAGGTCGGGATCGATGTCGGGGAGCGGTCCGTCGGGGTCGTACGCGGACAGGTCCCGGTTCCAGACGAACTCCAGGTGCTTGATGGCCGTGGCCCCGCTCACCTGCCGGCGGCGCACCTCATGGGCCAGTTCCTCCGCCTCGGCGTCGGTGTCGCCGAGCACGAAGCTCGCGGCGGGCAGGATCAGCAGCTGGTCGCGGTCGCGGCCGTACCGGGCCAGGCGGCCCTTGAGGCCGGCGTAGAACGCCTTGCCCTCCTTGAGGGTGGCGTACCGGCTGAAGATGGCGCCGGCGCTCGACGCGGCGAACTCGCGTCCCTCGTCGGAGTCGCCGGCCTGGAAGATCACCGGGCGGCACTGCGGGCTGCGCGGTACGTTGAACTGCCCCTGGATGTCGAAGTGCCGGCCCTGGTGCACGAAGGCTCCGGCCCGCGCGTCCCGCAGGAAGGTACCGGTCTCCCGGTCGGCGACGATCTCGTCCCCGCGCCACGGCGCGGGTTCGCCCGCTCATGTGGTCATCGGCCCCGGCCCGCAGACAAGCAACCCTTCCACCGCGACAGGGTGCTCCGGGTGACGACCGGTCCCGCCGGCGCGGCGGGGCAAGCGCGGTCTCGCGTCTCGCGAGCCCGGAGGCAAGACGGGTGGCAATGCCCAGGAACGGCTTGACGAGGCGCCTGCACATCGATCTGTTGCGTGTCTCCAGCGCTTACTGACCCACCACCGGCCCGTGCGATCCGGAGTCCGTTCGGTCCGGCCGTTCGGTCCGGGGTCCGTGCGGTCCGGACCGGTGTGAAAAGCGCAGTCGCTCCGCATTCGGTCGCTGGTGCCCACAAGGCGGCGGTGGCCTCCTCGTTCCCCAAGGGAGAGTCATGCCCGAGACAGCTTCGCGCAACTCCAGCACCGCCACGTCCAGTGGCTGTCACCAGAGTTCGTCCGCTTCGGGGCTCCGCCCCGGGACGGGCGCGGCGTCCCCCCGTCCGCACCGCTTCCAGAGCCGGATCGGCGTCGGCCTCGCCGGCGGCTTCTACCCGACACCGCACCGCTACGACCTCTACCTGTCGGCGAGTTGTCCCGGCTCACTGCGAATCTCGATCACCCTCGACCTGCTCGGCCTCAAGGACTCGGTCGCCACCACGCTTTTGACGCACCCCGCCGAGACACCCGAAGCCTTCGCCTCACTGCGCGGTGCGTACGAGGCCACGGTGCACCACTACGACGGGCCGCTGACCGCGCCCGCGCTGCGCGACCGCTGGAGCGGACGCATCGTCAGTAACGATACGGCCGACATCCTCTGCGACCTCGCGGGCCTGCTCTCCGGACACGACGGAGCCTGCCCCTCCGCCCTCAACCCGCCGGCTCTCGCCCCGGACATCGACGTCCTCCGCGACCTGCTGGACCGGGACGTCACCCCGGCCGCCCAGTCCTCGGGGCGAGCGGCGGCACTGAGCCTGCTGGACCGTCAACTCGCCACATCTCCCTACGCGTTGGGTGAGGACCTGACGGCCGCGGACGTGGACCTGTGGGTAGCGCTCGTCCATCTCGGCCCGGCCGGCACCCTCTGCTCGTACCCCCGGCTCCGGGACTACGTAAGCCGCCTCGGTGAGCACCCCGCCTTCGAGGGCAGGAACGAGGCGCTGTCCGACGCGGCGTGAGCCCCCGGGCCCAGGCCCGTCGAGAGGCCGGGACGGGCGGTACAACCATCCGTACCGTTCGCGGGTCACATCAAGTGGGAGCAAACCGCTCCCAGGGACACAAGGGGGAAATATGAGAATCACGCGTAATGTCGCTGCCGTCGGGGCGTTCGCCGCGCTGGCGGTGGGCGCGGGGACCGTGTTCAGCACGACCGCCTCCGCCGCACCCAACGTCACACCGCAGGGCGTCTGCGGCAAGGCCTACAAGACCGTGAACTCGGCGGCCATCGGCTCGCTGGGCACGGTCTACCTGACCTACAACTCCTCGAACGGCAAGAACTGCGTCGCGACCATCCGTACCAACCCGGGCGCGGCCAAGAACATGTCCACGTACATCTACGTCCCCGACAGCGACGAGTGGGCCGGGGACTCCGGTAGTTACACGTCGTACGCGGGGCCGGGCTATGTCTACGGCAAGGGCCATTGCGTGAGCTGGGGCGGCAGTATCGACAACATCTATGTGTCGGTGGAGAACTCCAACTGCGCCGCCCTGAAGGAGCACCGGGTCACCGAAGTCCGCTGATCCGGTTCCTCACCCGGCCGCGAGTTCCCGCGCCGCCGCCTCCCGCAGTTCGACCGTGCGGACCTTGCCGCTGACGGTCATGGGAGGCGTCCGCGAGCCGCAGGTGGCGCGGGAACTTGGAGCGGTTGCTCCCATGGGGCAACTCGGCCGACTGTTTCACCCTCCGACGCGGGTCCTCATCCGGGCCCGCGTCGCTGCGTTCGTCGACGTCGCCCTGGCGGCCGTCGATGCCACCGCGCGCCTGGTCGTGATGAACGGCGGCGGCGGGGCTCATCGTGGTGAGCATCAGATGTTCGCCACGGCCAGGCCCGCGAGAGCCACGATGCCAGCCCTGCCACTAGATGGCACCACTGCGGCATCGTCATGGCGCTAACGTACGCCACCTCGCTGTCGGTGCGGCGTGAAGGGTGCATCAATTCGAGGAAGAAACCCCAGGTCGAGGTCCATATTCGTGAACGGGAGTCAATCTGGCTCGCCATGGCGCCATCGATGTGCCATGATGGCGTCATGGACCTCACGCCCTACGTCGACAATCTCCGGCACGAGCTGGCCGTCGCCGCGGACGCCGGCGGCGACGACGCCCGTGCCCTCGCCGAGCGGCTCACCGCACCCCTGGAATCCGCCGCCCGCCTGACCCTCCTCAACGCACTGTCCGCCGCCATGGGCGAGGTGACGCGGGAGCTGGCGCCGGGCTCGGTCGACGTGCGGCTGCGCGGGCTCGACCCCGAGTTCGTGGTGACGCCGCCGCCGGCACCCGAGCCGTTCCGGGAGACGCGGGAGCCGGTCACGGCCCCCGCCGCACCCACGCCCCCGCCGTCCACGGACGCCGACGACGGCACCATGGCGCGGATCAACTTCCGCCTCCCCGCCCACCTCAAGGCCCGCGCCGAGAACGCCGCGGCGGCGGAGGGCCTGTCGGTCAACGCCTGGCTGGTGCGGGCCGTTTCCACCGCACTCGACGGGGGGGAGCGCGGAAGCCGGCCGGGCCGCGGCAAGGACTCGGGCGGCCGGGGCTTCACCGGCTGGGTCCGCTAGGACCGTCGGCCCACCCCACCACTTTCACCGGCGGATCGCCGATCCCGCCGACGTCACTCATCACCCGCCTCACCAGCGGGATCACCCAGCCGAGCCCAGCCAAGCCAAGCCAAGCCAAGAGGACGGAACAGTCATGCCTGCTTTCGAGACCCCCGAACCGATCTCCGTCACCCTCGAGTTGGAGGCCGGCACCGCCCGCATCACCGCGGGCAAGCGCACCGACACGGTCGTGGAGGTGCTGCCGCGCAACGGATCCGACGACAACGACGTACGCGCCGTACAGCAGACCCAGGTCACCTGCTCGGGCGGCCGTCTCACGGTCAAGACACCCAAGAAGCGGACCTTGTTCGGCAAGCCCGGCGCCATCGAGGTGAGCGTCGAACTGCCCACGGGATCGGATGTCCGGGGCACCTCGGCCATGGGCGGCTTCTTCTGTGAAGGCCGTTTCGGGGACGTCACGCTCAAGACCTCGCTCGGTGACCTTCAAGTCGATGAGGTGGCCGGGGCCAACCTCAAGACCGATTACGGCGACATCCGCCTGGCCCGCTCGACCGGGGACATCGAAGTCATCGGCGCGGGCCGGATCGAGATCGGCACGGTCGCCGGCGCGGCGACCGTCAAGAACAGCAACGGCGCGACCCAGGTCGGCGAGGTCACCGGCGGGCTGAAGACCAACGCGGCCAACGGCGACATTTCCGTAGGCATCGCGCACAGCAGCGTCGGAGCCAAGTCCGCCAACGGCCGGATCGAGATCGGCGTGGCCCACGCCGAGGTCGACGCGATGGCCTCCAGCGGCGGTATCCGCGTCAGCGATGCCACCCGCGGCCGGATCGACCTGCGCACCTCCGTCGGCGACCTCGAAGTGGGCATCCACGAGGGCACCGCCGCCTGGCTCGACCTGGACACCAAGTACGGCACGGTGCGCAACTCACTCGGCTCCTCCGCCGGCCCCGCGGACTCCGACGAGACCGCCGAGGTGCGCGCCCGGACCGCGACCGGCGACATCATCATCCGCCGCGCCTGACCCCGCGTACCCCCAACTCCGCACCCCCGAAAGGAAAGCGGCATGACTGCCACCCGGACATCCGCGCCGATCGCCGCGAACGCGACGGCGCCGGCGATCACCGCCACCGGACTGCGCAAGTCCTACGGCGACAAACTCGTGCTCGACGGCATCGACCTGAACATCGCCGAAGGCACCGTCTTCGCTCTGCTCGGGCCCAACGGCGCCGGCAAGACCACCACGGTGGAGATCCTCTCCACGCTCATCGACGCCGACGCGGGCGAGGCCTGGGTCGCGGGCCGCCATCTGACCCGGGCCGCCGACGCGGTGCGCTCAGCGATCGGCGTCACCGGCCAGTTCTCGGCCGTCGACAATCTGCTGACCGCCGAGGAGAACCTGCTCCTCATGGCGGATCTGCACCACCTCGACCGGCGCGAGGGCAAGCGGCGGGCCAAGGACCTGATGCGTCGCTTCGACCTGTCCGAGGTCGCGGGCAAGACCGCCGTCACCTTCTCCGGCGGTATGCGGCGCAAGCTGGACCTCGCGATGACCCTGGTCGGCGATCCACGGATCATCTTCCTCGACGAGCCCACCACCGGACTCGACCCGCGCAGCCGGCGCACCATGTGGGAGATCATCCGCGACCTTGTCGCCGACGACGGCGTGACCATCTTCCTGACCACCCAGTACCTCGAAGAGGCCGACCAACTCGCGGACCGAATCGCCGTGTTGGACCACGGCAGGCTGATCGCCGAGGGCACCGCCGACGAGCTGAAGCAGCGCATCCCCGGTGGTCACATCCGGGTGCGGTTCGCCGACGCCCAGGGCCTGGACACCGCCGCGGGCATCTTCGGCATCGCCACGCGCGACGAGGACTCCCTCACCCTGCAGGTCCCCAGCGACGGTTCCATCCCCAACCTGCGGGCCGTCCTCGACGCCCTGGAGTCCACCGCCGTCCGGGCCGAGTCCCTCACCGTGCACACCCCCGACCTCGATGACGTCTTTCTGACCCTCACCGGTCAGCCCCGTCCCGCCGACAGCGTCGCATCGTTCAAGGAGAACGCCTGATGGCCACCGTGTCCTACGCCGCCAGAGACTCCAGGACGATGCTGCGGCGCAACCTCAAGAAGGCCCTGCGCTATCCGTCCCTGACGCTCACCGTCGTCATCATGCCCGTCATGATGCTGCTGCTGTTCAACTACGTCTTCGGCAGTGCCCTGGGCGCCGGCATCAGCGGCCTGCCCACCGGCAGCGGCGACTACATCGACTACGTGGCGCCCGGCATCATCCTGATGGCCGCCACCTCCGGCGCTCTGACCACCGCGATCAGCGTGTGTGTCGACAAGACCGAGGGCATCGTCAACCGTTTCCGTACGATGCCGATCTCCCGGGCCTCGTTCCTGACCGGCCATGTCGTCGGCGGTGTGATCCAGACGATGACCAGCATCACGCTCGTCATCGGCGTCGCCCTTCTGATGGGCTTCCGCCCCAGCGCGACGCCCGTCGAATGGGTCGCCGCCATCGGCCTGCTCACCCTGCTCACGTTCGCGCTCACCTGGCTCTCCGCGGGTATCGGCCTGGTCGCCAAGAACCCGGAGACCGCGAGCAACATCCCGATGCCGCTGACGTTCATGCCGTTCATCGGCAGCGCCATCGTGCCGCCCGAGTCCATGCCCGCCGGCCTGCGCTGGTTCGCCGAGAACCAGCCCTTCACCCCGGTCATCGAGACCCTGCGCGGCCTGTGGCTCGGCACCGAGATCGGCTCCAGCGCGGCCATCGGCCTCGCCTGGTGCGCGGCGCTCTCGCTGGTCGGCTACCTGTGGGCGCGCCGTACCTTCAGGACCGGTGCCAAGCGCTGACCGCCCCTCTCCTCACGCCACTTCACCGATTCGCACGATCCGCACTCCGCCCGACGATCGCAGGAGGATCCCATGTCGTACGACCCGACGGCCGTCGACAGCACCGTCACCGACACCGCCGACACCACCGTCACCGACACCACCGTCGAAGAGCCGCCCACCCTGCCCACCGACCGGCGCACCGGCTGCCCCTTCGACCCGCCCGCCGAACTCACCGCACTGAGCGACAAGCCGATGCGCCGCATGCGCTACACCGACGGACACACAGGGTGGCTGGCTACCGGACACGCCGCGGCCCGCGCGATCCTGGCCGACCCGCGCTTCAGCTCACGCTACGAACTCATGCATACGCCGGTGCCGATAGAGGGCCTGTCGGGGGAGTTACCGTCGGCTCCGGTCGGCGACATCAGCGGCCTCGACGGCCCCGAACACACCCGGTACCGGCGCCTGCTCACCGGTAAGTTCACCGTCCGCCGTATGCGCCAACTCGCCGAACGGGTCGAGCAGTTCACCACCGAGTGCCTGGACGCCATGGAGCAGACCGGGCCCACGGCCGACCTGATGGAGGCGTTCGCGCAGCCCGTGCCCGCACTCGTGATCTGCGAGCTGCTCGGCGTGCCGTACGCCGACCGGGAGCGCTTCCAGAGCCAGGTGGCGACCGTCTTCGACCAGACGGCGGATGGGGAGGCGAAGGGCGAGGCCTATATGGCGCTGCTTCAGTACGTGGGCGAACTGGTTCTCGCCAAGCGCGCCGAGCCCACCGACGACCTGCTCAGCGATCTGACCACCTCTGACCTCACCGACGAGGAACTGGCCGGAATCGGCGGGTTTCTGCTCGCCGCGGGACTCGACACCACCGCGAACATGCTCGGCCTCGGCACCTTCGCCCTGCTGAGCAACCCCGACCAGCTGGACGCCCTGCGCGCCGACCCCGCACTCGCCGAGAAGACCGTGGAAGAGCTGCTGCGCTACCTCAGCGTGGCGGACCCACTGCCGCGGTCGGCACTCGATGACGTCGAGGTGGAGGGCCAACTCGTCAGGGCGGGCGAGACGGTGACCATTTCCGTGCAGGCCGCCAACCGCGACCCGCACAGGTTCCCCGACCCCGACCGGCTCGACATCCACCGCAAAGCCACCGGGCACCTGGCCTTCGGCCACGGCCCCCACCAGTGCCTGGGCCAGCAGCTCGCCCGCGTCGAGATGACCGTCGCGTTCCGGGCGCTCTTCGCCCGATTCCCCACCCTGCGCCTCGCGGTGCCGCCGCAGGAGGTGCCGCTGCGTGACCGCTCCAACATCTACGGCGTGATCAGCCTGCCCGTCACCTGGGACAAGGAGTAGCAGCATGAGCGACCCACGAGAGCCGTCGCGTCTCAGCGTCGACCGAGACCGCTGCGCCGGCGCCGGCATGTGCGCCCTGACGGCTCCCGAGGTCTTCGACCAGGACGACGAGGAGGGCTTGGTGGTGCTCCTGCACCCGGCGCCCGCCCCCGAGCACCGGGCCGCCGCCCGGATGGCCGTCGGCCTCTGCCCCGCCGGAGCCATCGCCCTCAACCGCCCGGATTTTACGGCCGGGTGACCGACGCCGTACACGAGCGCGGCGGCGTGATCTTCGCCCAGCTCATGCACACCGGCCGCATCGGACACCCCAGTCTGCTGCCCGACGGCCTGATCCCTGTTGGCCCCTCGGCCGTGGCCGCGAAGGGCCAGGTGTTCACCCCCGACCCCACCGGCCCGGACACGCTGAACCTGGTCGAGGACGGCACCACCGACGCGATCGCGATCCAGGCGGACGTCTCCGACCCGGAACAGACCGGACGTCTCGTCGATCAGGTCGTCGAGCGCTACGGCAAGCTCGACATCCTGGTGAGCAACGCGGGGATCGAGCACTTCGGCCGCCTCGACGAGATCACGCCGGAGGATTTCGACAGGGTCTTCTCCGTCAACACCCGCGGCCAGCTCTTCGCCGTCCAGCACGCGGCACGCCACCTCCCCGACGGCGGACGGATCGTACTCACCTCGTCGGTCAGCGCCAAGCGCGCCGTCTTCCACCACACCCTGTACGCCGCCAGCAAGGGCGCGGTGAACAGCATGGTGCTCAACCTGTCACCGGAGCTCGGCGCGCGCGGCATCACGATCAACGCCATCGCCCCCGGCGGAACCGTCACTGATATGGCCAACACTCACGCACTCAGCTACAAGCACCCGCTGCTCGATGTCCCGCTGGACGTCTGGGAGAAGATGCACGGCGCCCTGGGCCGCCTGGCCCGCCCGGAGGAGAGCGCCGCCGTCACCGCGTTCCTCGCCTCCGATGACGCCTCGTACATCACCGGCCGCGTCATCGAGGCGGATGGCGGGTTCTTCTAGGCCCTTGGCGCGTCACGGGTGAACGTCCCCTCCCGCCTGCCGTGCGTATCCGCACGGCAGGCGGACTCCTCATGGCGTGCTGTCGTCCAGGGCCGAGGGATTCAGTGACGCCACCAGCTTCAGCAGAAGCAGGCACACCTGCGCCTCCTCCGGGTTGGGTGCTCGGCGCCGCCCTGGTGCTCTACCTGAAGGATGTGTTCCGGCGCGAAGCTCCCACCGGTCCGCGGCGGGAGCAGGGCGAGCCGCAGGCTGACGTCGTTCGTGACGCGGTGCACGTCACGGGCCCGTCAAGACTCCGGCGCGGGGTGCCAGAGATCCGACAAGGGAGCGTGCTGACGTGCGATCGCTCCCTGAAGCTGGCCCTTCCGACGATGAAAGGCGCCAAGCACTATGCCGATGGCTTTCCGGGGCGAGGACTCGTCCGAGACCATCACCGGGGCTGATGAGGAGCCCCCCGATACCGACGTACGGGCCGCAGCCGCGGCCGGGGATCCCGGCGGCCGGCACAAGCTGACCACGACGCAGGGACTGGCGGCGCTGTCGCTGGACGCCATGGCGTCTGTCGCGTACGGGCCGGAGGCGATCGTCCTCGTGCTGGCCGCCGCGGGGGCGCACGGCCTCGGTTTCACCCTGCCCGTCACCCTCGCGATCGCCGGGCTGCTCGCGGTGCTCGTCGCTTCGTACCGGCAGGTGATCGCCGCGTTCCCGGACGGCGGCGGCGCGTACGCGGTGTCCAAGGCGCATCTGGGCAGGCGCCCCGCGCTGGCCGCCGCGGCCTCGCTGGTCCTGGACTACGTCCTCAACGTGGCCGTCTCCGTGACCGCCGGGGTCGCCGCCCTGACCTCGGCCTTCCCCTCGCTGTACGGCGACCGGCTGTGGATCTGCCTGGTTGTGCTGGCGCTGGTCACGTGCGTGAACCTGCGCGGCATCGTGGACTCCGCGAAGGCTTTCATCGTCCCCACCGCGATCTTCGTGGGCAGCATCTTCGCCATCATCGTCGTCGGACTGTTCCGTGATGCTCCGGCGAGCACCGCGACCGCCGCCGGACACGCTTCCGCGCTCGGCCAGGGCGCGACAACGGTCGGCGCGCTCCTCCTGCTGAAAGCTTTCGCCTCCGGCTGCTCGGCGTTGACCGGGGTCGAGGCCGTCGCCAATGCCGTGCCGTCCTTCCGCGCCCCGGCCGCCCGGCGGGCCCAGCGCACCGAGGTCGCTCTGGGCGCGCTGCTCGGCGTCATGCTGATCGGGCTGTCGGTGCTCATCGGCCGCTTTCATCTGCGACCGGTCGAGGGAGTGACCGTCCTCGCCCAGCTCGCGGACGCCTCCCTCGGCCACAACTGGGCCTTCTACGTCGTGCAGTTCGCGACGATGGTGCTGCTCGCGCTGGCGGCCAACACCTCGTTCGGCGGGCTGCCCGTCCTGATGAGTCTGCTCGCCCGGGACAACTATCTGCCGCACGTCTTCGGCCTCAAGGCCGACCGCCAGGTCCACCGACACGGCGTGCTCGCCCTCGCCGCCGTGTCAGCCGCGATGCTGGCCGTGTCCGGCGGGGACACCAACACCCTGGTGCCGCTCTTCGCGATCGGTGTCTTCGTCGGGTTCACGCTCTGCCAGGCAGGCATGGTCCGTCACTGGCGCCTCGAACGGACGCCCGGCTGGCGGTGGAAGACGGCGCTCAACGGATTCGGCGCGCTGCTCACCGGCATCGCGGCGATCGTGGTGACCGCCACGAAGTTCACCGAGGGCGCTTGGCTCGTCGTGATCGCGCTGCCGCTGCTCGTCCTCGCCTTCGAGCGGACCCACCGCGCGTACGACCGGATCGGTGAGGCCCTCGACCTGGGCCGGATTCCCGAGGCTCCGCGCCGGGACCGCTCGCTGGTCGTCGTCCCTGTCTCCGGGATCTCCCGTCTGACCCGCGAGGCGCTCGGCGCCGCGGCCTCCCTCGGAGACGATGTGCTGGCGGTGACCGTCGTCCATTCCGACCCGGAGGACAAGCGGGCCGCCGAGTCGCTCCGGCGTGACTGGGAGCTGTGGAACCCTGGCGTCGCCCTGGTCGACGTGCCGTCCACCACCCGCTCGCTGGGGCGCCCGCTCACCTCGTACGTACGGGAACTGGCCGGCCAGCACCCCCGTACACGCATCACCGTGCTCATCCCCGAGACCGAGCCCGCCCACCTCTGGCTGCGGCTGCTGCAGAACCAACGGGGCGCCGTCGTCGCCCACGCGATGCGCCGCGACACCGACGTCGCCATCTGCCGGCTCCGTTTCCGGCCGGAAGTCGCCTGAGGCTCGTCCGGCCTGGGGCTCGGGTGGGGCTCGGGTGGGGCCCGGGAACAGGTCGGCCGGGGCGCATGTCCCCGGGCAGGAAGCTGAGCGCATCCCATCGTCGTAAAATACGATATACGGCCACAGGTGGGGGTATGTGGACGCGGCCCGGTACGCGTAAGGGAGAGAGGTCCGTCGATGACGGGAAGCGATATTCCGCGAGCGCCGCTCACACCCATCGTGGTTCTGAAAGTCCACGACGGAAACCCACCGTTCCGGCTCGTAGAGGTCGAAGGAGAACCGGTCGGCATGGCATTTTCGATCGAAGACGTACTGAGTCACGTCCATCGGCTCGGCCTCAAGGCCTCCGACCTCGACGACCCGGACAAAGTGCGCTGGGTGGGTGGCGATAAATACACCTGGTACACCAGTCCTTGGCGCTGAATTCCGCCCGCCCCCCCGTGGTCTCCCGGGCCTGCTCCTTGCGATCATCAGTCGCAAGGAGCAGGCCTCCGGGTGCTTTTCCCTTCGCTTTTTCTTTCAGACTTTCACAACCATGCGATACATGGCTGGTTGCTCGGCATCCGTGTTTTTCGCCGACGGTTTTCGCCAGGACATCCAGGAGCGGGGTGGGGGAAAGCGCGGCCGCTCGGAGGGCAGGCGCGTGGGCTCGTATCGCCGCTGATCGGTCCTGACCTGCGCTTGGAGATGAGTGTGCGGCATGAGGGCCGCACAGTGGCCGACGCGCCAGGGGGCGAGTGAGGGCCTCTCCGGAGGACCTCAGCCGTCATCGAGATGAACCCTTACCCGTGATCCGGCGAAAGTGCACAGGTCGGCGCCGGGTGGCGATGAGATTCGTTGGACCGTGAAGTGATCACTCATTAGGGTCAGTTGTGCGGACCAGCGGATGTCGACCTCGCCTTTCCGGTCTCGCGATGCTGCCTGGATCCGATGCCCGGTGGTGTAACCCTTCGGCAGGGAAAGGGGCATGGTGGCGGGTGCGGTATTCACGCTTCTCGAACTCGTCCCTTCCTGGTACCTGATATGAGCTCAATGAAGCCTGATCTGTTCGATGGCCCGGTCCGGTCGCACATGGTGCTCGCTCTCAGCAGCTGACGAGACCGCAGGCGTGTGGTCCTACGCGGCTGACGGGACTCGGTGGCAGGCGACGAAGGTGGGCGCGCCGTCCGGCGGCGAGTGGGGTGGGGAGTGTTGAGTGGAGGAGATCAATTTCCCTCCGGATGTCCGGAAAATGCTCTTTGGCCTCATTGGGGAAATGCCCCTTGAGGCCAGGGAGAATTTGGCGTACT